>NZ_JBHYOP010000045.1:0-1049 GCF_042745235.1 Streptomyces sp. NPDC058796 | reverse complement strand
CCCACGCCCTCACCCACAACGAGCCCCAACTCGCCATCCGCAACGGCCAAATCCACACCCCCCGACTCACCCGCCTCCCCGACACCCCCACACCAGCCCCCACCCCATGGAACCCCGACGGCACCGTCCTGATCACCGGCGGCACCGGCACCCTCGCCGCCCACACCGCCCGCCACCTCACCACCCACCACCACATCCGCCACCTCCTCCTGACCAGCCGCACCGGCCCCAACACCCCCACCGCACACAAACTCAAAACCGAACTAGAAGAACTCGGCGCAACCGTCACCCTCGCCGCCTGCGACATCGCCGACCAAAAAGCCCTCGAAGCACTCCTGGCCCAAATACCCGACCAACACCCACTAACAGCCGTAGTCCACACCGCCGGACTCATTGACATGGCACCACTTCAGCAGCTGACACCCCAACAACTCACCACCGTCCTCCACCCCAAAATCAACGGAGCCTGGAACCTCCACCAAGCCACCCGCCACCTCACCCTCGACGCCTTCATCCTCTACTCCTCCCTCGCCGCCACCCTCGCCTCCCCCGGCCAGGCCAACTACGCCGCCGCCAACGCCTACCTCGACGCCCTCGCCCACCACCGCCACACCCAAGGCCTGCCCGCCACCAGCCTCGCCTGGGGCCCCTGGAACGACGAAGCCGGCATGATCCGCCACCTCAACCCCACCACCCGCCAACACACCACCCGCACCGGCTTCCCACCCCTGACCACAACCCAAGCCATCACCCTCCTCGACACCGCCCTCACCACACACCAACCCACCACCACAGCAACCAACCTCAACACCACCCACCTCACCCCCGACACCACACCACCCCTCCTCACCGAACTCACCCCCACCCAACCCACCACCACACCAACCACCACCCCCACCACCCAACCCACCACCCTCCAAGAACAACTCCAAAACCTCGACGAGCAAACCCGCCACGACCACCTCCTCACCCTCGTCCGCACCACCATCGCCACCGTCCTCGCCCACCCCGACCCCCACACCATCAACCCCCACCAACCCTTCAAAGAA
>NZ_JBHYOP010000044.1:0-1111 GCF_042745235.1 Streptomyces sp. NPDC058796 | reverse complement strand
TCGCCGGCGACACCCACGCCATCGACGAACTCCTCACCCACTGCACCCACCAAAACATCCACGCCCGCAAAATCCCCGTCACCTACGCCTCCCACTCCCACCACATCGACACCCTCCACCACCACCTCACCCACACCCTCAAAGACATCCACCCCCAACCCGCCCACACCCCCTTCCACTCCACCGTCACCACCAACCCCACCAACACCCAAACCCTCACCGCCGACTACTGGTTCAACAACCTCCGCCAACCCGTCCAACTCGAAACCACCATCACCAAACTCCTCACCACCCACCACACCCTCATAGAAATCAGCCCCCACCCCGTCCTCACCCCAGCACTCACCGACACCGCCCACACCCACACCACCGACCCCACCCACATCTGCATCACCCACACCCTCCACCGCGACCACGACGACCACCACACCTTCCACACCGCCCTCGCCCACCTCCACACCCACCACCACACCATCACCTGGCCCACCACCACTGGCCGGAGCGGACCGCGGAAACGGCCCAAGCTCCCCACGTATGCCTTCCAGCGGCGCTCCTACTGGCTGACCCCGGCCAGGACGGCGGCCGGCTCCGCCGCCGCGGTCGGGCAGACCGCTGCGAGCCACCCGCTGCTCGGTGCGGTGCTCGATCTGCCGGACGAGCGGGCGACGGTGTTCACCGGCCGGATCTCCCTGGCCACGCACCCCTGGCTCGCCGACCACGCAGTCCACGAGACGACCCTGCTGCCGGCGACGGCCATCACCGACCTGGCCCTGTACGCCGGTGCCCACCTCGGCTGCCCGCACATCGACGACCTGACGCTGCACGCGCCAGTGGTGCTCTCCGACGACGCCTCGCTCGACCTCTGTCTGCTGGTCACCGAACCGGACAGCACCGGGCGGCGTGAACTGACCGTTCACACGCGGTCGACCGATCAGGACGCGCAGGACGACCACCACGACCAGGACGACCAGGACGACCAGGACGAGTGGACCCACCACGCCACCGCCACCCTCACTCCCCACACACCCGAGAAGACCGACCCCGACACCACAACCGCCCCAACCGCCTGGCCACCCTACGAAGCCACCGCCCTCGACACCCACACCCTCTA
>NZ_JBHYOP010000043.1:0-1177 GCF_042745235.1 Streptomyces sp. NPDC058796 | reverse complement strand
CGGATGGTGTTGAGTCGGGTGATGAGGGGGGCGATGGTGGTGCCCTCGCGTGCGGCGCGGGCCCAGTCGCGGGGTTTGAGCTGGTACTTCTCGCTGTCGAGGTATTCCTCGCTGCCCTCGCGCAGGGGGGTGTTCTCGCACAGTTCGTAGCCGCTGTAGATGCCCCAGGTGGGGGAGAGGGTGGCGGCCAGGACGGCGCGGGCCTCGAAGGCGGGGCGGCCGCCGTGCTGGAGGTGGGCGTGCAGGATGTCGGGGGTGTTGGCGAAGAAGTTGGGCCGCATGTAGGAGGCGGCGTCCCCCGACAGTTCGGTGAGGTACTCCGTCAGCTCGCGCTTGGTGTTGCGCCAGGTGAAGTAGGTGTAGGACTGCTGGAAGCCGATCTGGGCCAGGGTGTGCATCATCGCGGGGCGGGTGAAGGCCTCGGCCAGGAAGATGACGTCGGGGTCCTGGCGGTTGATCTCGCCGATGACCTTCTCCCAGAACACGACGGGTTTGGTGTGGGGGTTGTCGACGCGGAAGATCCGCACGCCGTGGCCCATCCAGAAGCGCAGGACGCGGACGGTCTCGGTGACCAGTCCCTCCATGTCGGCGTCGAAGGCGACGGGGTAGATGTCCTGGTACTTCTTCGGCGGGTTCTCGGCGTGCGCGATGGTGCCGTCGGGGCGGTGGTGGAACCACTCGGGGTGTTTGTGGACCCAGGGGTGGTCGGGGGAGCACTGGAGGGCGAAGTCGAGGGCGATCTCCAGGCCGTGGCAGGCGGCCTGGCCGACGAACCAGGTGAAGTCGTCGAGGGTGCCGAGGTCGGGGTGGACCGCGTCGTGGCCGCCTTCGGGGGAGCCGATGGCCCAGGGGACGCCGACGTCGTCGGGGGTGGCGGAGAGGGTGTTGTTGCGGCCCTTGCGGTGGGTGGTGCCGATGGGGTGGATCGGGGGGAGGTAGACGACGTCGAAGCCCATCGCGGCGATCGCGGGCAGGCGGCGGGCGGCGGTGCGGAAGGTGCCGTGGGGCTGTTCGGGGGTGCCCTCGGAGCGGGGGAAGAACTCGTACCAGGCGCCGTACAGGGCGCGTTCGCGTTCCACGAGCAGGGGCAGCGGGTCGGAGGTGGTGACCAGTTCCCGCAGCGGGTGCCGGGCCAGCACCGCGTCCACCTCCGGCGTCAACGCCGCCGCCAGCCGGG
>NZ_JBHYOP010000042.1:0-1259 GCF_042745235.1 Streptomyces sp. NPDC058796 | reverse complement strand
CGGCCCTTGCCGGTCGGGTCCAGGCTCATCAGCGCCATGTAGACGCACTTCAACGCGGCGGCCTCGTTCGGGAAGTGCCCGCGGGCCCGGACCGCCTTGCGGATGCGGGCGTTCACGCTCTCGATCGCGTTCGTGCTGCAGATGACCTTGCGGATCTCGACGTCGAAGGAGAGGAAGGGCACCATCTCGGCCAAGGCATCGGACCACAGCTTGATCACGGCCGGATACTTGCTGCCCCACTTCTCGGAGAACTCCAGGAACCTCTCGGTCGCGGCGGCCTCGCTCGGCGCGGTGTAGACGGGCTTGAGATCCTTGGCGACCTTGTCCCAGTCCTGGCGGGCGCAGTAGCGGATGCTGTTGCGAATCAGGTGAACGATGCATGTCTGGACGACAGTTCGGGGCCAGACTGCCTCGACGGCGTCGGGCAGGCCCTTCAGTCCGTCGCAGACGAGCATGAGGACGTCCTCAATGCCGCGATTCTTCAGCTCGGTGAAGACCTGGAGCCAGTGCTTGGCTCCCTCACCGCCGTCACCGGCCCAGATGCCGAGGATGTCGCGGGTGCCCTCGACAGTGACGGCCATCGCGACATAGATGGGCCGGTTGGCGACCTTGCCATCGCGAACCTTCACGTTGATCGCCTCCACGAAGACGACCGGATAGACGCGATCGAGCGGCCGGGCCTGCCATTCCGCCATGCCCTCCATCACCGCGTCGGTGATCGTGGAGATGGTCTGCTTGGACACCTCCGCGCCGTATACCTCGGCGAGATGAGCCGATATCTCGCCGTGCGTGAGGCCCTTCGCGGACAGCGACAGCACCATCTCGTCCACGCCGGTCAGCCGACGCTGCCGCTTCTTCACGAGCTGCGGTTCGAAGGTGCCGGCCGTGTCGCGGGGCACCTTCACCTCGACCGGGCCGACGTCGGTCAGCACGGTCTTCGAACGGGTGCCGTTGCGGGAGTTGCCGCTGTTCCGGCCGGCTGCGTCGTGCTTGTCATAGCCGACGTGATCGGTGATCTCGCCCTCCAGGGCGGACTCCAGCACCCGCTTGGTCAACTGCTGCAGCAGCCCTCCCTCGCCAGTCAGCTGCAGCCCGTCGGAACGGGCCCGGTCGACCAGCATCGAGATCAACTGCTCGTCCGACACCGCCTCCGCGGCCGACTGGACGACCGGCTCCTCCACCGACTCGTGCTCGCTGATGGTCTCGCTCACTTCAGGCGTCTCCTTGATCATCGGATCCGCCGTCTATTGGACACTCCC
>NZ_JBHYOP010000041.1:0-1659 GCF_042745235.1 Streptomyces sp. NPDC058796 | reverse complement strand
AGTACTCGGCGTCGACCGCGTCACCATCGACGACAACTTCTTCGACCTCGGCGGACACTCCCTCCTCGCCACCCGCCTCGTCAGCCGCACCCGCAGCACCCTCGGTGTCGAGCTGCCGATCCGGCAACTGTTCGAGACGCCGACCGTCGCGGGACTCACAGACGCCCTCGACACCTCCGGCACCGTCCGCACCGCACTCACCGCGAAACCCCGCCCCGAGCGCATCCCGCTCTCCTACGCCCAACAGCGCCTCTGGTTCCTCCACCAGCTCGAAGGACCGTCGGCGACCTACAACACCGTGCTCACGCTGCGTCTCGACGGCACACTGGACGTGGAGGCCCTGCGCGCGGCGATCGGTGATGTCGTCGCCCGGCACGAGAGCCTGCGCACGGTCTTCACCGAGGACGAGCAGGGCGCGTACCAGATCGTGCTGCCCGCCGAGGCCGCCTCGACGCCCTTCACGGTCGTCGACGTGACCGAGGAGGAGGTCGGCGCCCGGCTCGACGAGGCCGTGGGCCACCGCTTCGACCTCGCTCAGGAACTCCCCGCACGCACCTCGCTCTTCCGGGTGTCGGAGCGGGAGCACGTGCTGCTGCTCCTCATCCACCACATCGCCAGCGACGCCTGGTCCCGGGCGCCCCTCGCCCAGGACCTCACCGCCGCCTACACCGCCCGCGTCCGCAGCGAAGCGCCCGCGTGGGCTCCACTGGCCGTCCAGTACGCGGACTACGCGCTCTGGCAGCAGGACATCCTCGGCGACGAGACCGACGCGGACAGCCTGGCGGGCCGACAGCTCGACTACTGGAAGCGGCAACTGGCCGACCTGCCCGAGCAGCTCGACCTCCCCACCGACCGGCCCCGGCCGGCCGTCGCGGGGTACTCGGGCGACCGCATTCCGTTCACCGTGCCGGCGGAGCTGCACACACGGCTGACGGAGCTGGCGCGCGCCACCAACACCAGTGCGTTCATGGTGATCCAGGCGGCGGTCGCGGTCCTGCTCACGCGTCTCGGTGCGGGTGAGGACATCCCGATCGGCACGCCCGTCGCAGGCCGCACGGACGACGCCGCCGACGACCTGATCGGGCTCTTCATCAACACGCTGGTCCTTCGCACGGACACGGCCGGTGATCCGTCCTTCCGCCGACTCCTCGACCGCGTGCGCGACACCGACCTCGCCGCCTACGCCCACCAGGACCTTCCCTTCGAGCGGCTGGTCGAGGCGCTCAACCCGACCCGCACGTTGTCCCATCACCCGCTCTTCCAGGTTCTGCTGACCTTCAACAACACGGACCACGAGGGCGCGCTGAAGGACATCGCCGGCCTTCCGGGGCTCGCTGTCACGCTCCGGGAGGTTCAGCGGACCTCGTCGAAGTTCGACCTCTCGTTCGGGTTCGCGGAGTCCTTCGACGCGTCACGCCGGCCACAAGGCATCGAAGCGGCGCTGGACTTCAGTACGGAACTCCTCGACCGTGACTCCGCCCGGGCCATCGCGGACCGGTTCCTCCGGGTGCTGGAGGCAGCCACCGCGCTTCCGGACCGGCCGATCGGCACAATCGACTTGATGGACCCGGCCGAGCGGGAGCGGGTCCTGGTGGAATGGAACGGGCCCCGCACCGAACTCCCCGGCACACCACTGCACGAACTGATCACCGAGCAGGC
>NZ_JBHYOP010000040.1:0-3442 GCF_042745235.1 Streptomyces sp. NPDC058796 | reverse complement strand
GCGGTGTCGATGGTGAGGGCGGGTCCGGTCAGGCCGAGGGTGTAGGCGATGCGGCCGGAGGCGACGGCGGGGCTGGTTCCGGTGAGGAGGTGGCCTTCGAGGTCTGTGTCTGCGTGGGTGCCGTAGTGGTTGGGGGACAGGCCGGTGTAGACGCCGGTGGGTGTGTCGGCGAGGTGGGTGGGGTTGAGGCCGGCGTGTTCGAGGGCTTGCCAGGCGAGTTCCAGCAGGAGGCGTTGTTGGGGGTCGATGGCTTTGGCTTCGCGGGGGCTGATGTTGAAGAAGGCGGCGTCGAACTGGTCCGCGTCGTAGAGGAATCCGCCGTAGCGGGTGGCGGAGGTGCCGGGCTGGGTGGGGTCGTTGAAGAGGGTGTCGAGGTCCCAGCCGCGGTTGGTGGGGAAGCCGTCGATCGCGTCACGTCCCTGGGCGACCAGTTCCCAGAGTTGTTGGGGTGAGGTGATGTCGCCGGGGTAGCGGCAGGCCATGCCGATGATGGCGATGGGTTCGTCGGTGGTGGTGGGGGTGGTTGGTGGTGTGGGGGTGTGGTTGGTGGTGGTGTGGGGGGTGAGTTGGTGGTGGAGGTGGGTGGTGAGTTGGTGGGGGGTGGGGTGGTCGTAGGCGAGGGTGGTGGGGAGGTGGAGGCCGGTGGTGTGGGTGAGGTGGTTGCGGAGTTGGACGGTGGTGAGGGAGTCGAAGCCGAGTTCTTTGAAGGGTTGGTGGGGGTTGATGGTGTGGGGGTCGGGGTGGGCGAGGACGGTGGCGATGGTGGTGCGGACGAGGGTGAGGAGGTGGTCGTAGCGGGCTTGCTCGTCCAGGCCCTGCAACCGCTCCTCGAGTGAGGGGGCGTCCCCTGCGGCGGTCGAGGCCGGGCGTGGCCTGCCTGCCGCCGGGATCCGCGACAGGGGTGTACGGACGAGGCCGCGCAGCAGGGCGGGCAGGGCATCTCGCCGTGCCAGCGACAGAAGGGCGGAGGTGGCGACGCGCGCCAGCACGGGCGCGGGCTCGGCGGCGGCGAGCCCGGCGTCGAGGAGGCCGAGCGCGTCCTCGGTGGTCAGGGGCGGGAACCCGGTACGGGCGATCCGGGCGACGTCGCCCTCCGACAGATGCCCGGTCATACCGCTCTGGTCGGCCCAGAGTCCCCAGGCGAGGCTGGTGGCGGGGAGACCCCGCGCGTGGCGGTGCTGGGCGAGGGCATCGAGGTAGGCGTTGGCGGCGGCGTAGTTGGCCTGGCCGGCGGCGCCGAGGGTGCCCGAGAGCGACGAGTAGAGGATGAACGCGTCGAGGTCGAGGTGACGGGTGGCCCGGTGCAGGTTCCAGGCTCCGTCGATCTTCGGCCGTAGCACGGCCGCGAGTTGCTCACCGGTGAGCTTGGTGACGGTGGCGTCGTCGATGACTCCGGCGGTGTGCACGACCGCCCGCAGCGGATGCTGGTCCGGGATGCCCTCAAGGAGCCTGTCGAGCGCCTTCCGGTCGGTCACGTCGCAGGCGGCGACGGTCACGGTCGCACCCCGTTCCTCCAGTTCCGCCGCGAGATCGGCCGCGCCGGGGGCCTTCGCGCCGGAGCGGCTGACCAGCAGGAGGTGACGGGCGCCGTGCCTGGTGACGAGGTGCCGGGCGGTGTGTGCGGCGAGGACACCGGTACCGCCGGTGATCAGCACCGTCCCTTCCGGGTCGATGGCGGTGGGGAAGGTGAGGACGACCTTGCCGATGTGGCGGGCTTGACTCAGGTGGCGCATGGCCTGCCGCACCCGGTGGATGCCGAACGTGTTGACCGGGGGAGGCGTCAGCCGCCCGTTCCGGAACAGCGGAGCCAACTCGTCGAGAAGCTCGTGGATCCGCTCGGGCGCGGTCTGCGTGAGGTCGTACACGCGGTAGTCGACGCCAGGGTGGGAGGCCCGGACCTGCTGGGCGTCGCGGATGTCGGTTTTGCCCATCTCGATGAAGCGGCCGCCGTCGGCGAGCAGTCGCAGCGAGGCGTCGATGGCCTCGTCGGCGAGAGAGTTGAGAACGACGTCGACACCGCGGCCCTGCGTCTGTGCGCGGAACTTCTCCTCGAAGTCGAGCGTGCGCGAGGAGGCGATGTGGCTCTCGTCGATGCCGAGGTCGAGCATCGCCTGCCACTTGCGCGGGCCGGCGGTCGCGTAGACCTCCAGTCCCCAGTGCCGGGCGAGCTGGAGCGCGGCCATGCCCACGCCGCCGGTGGCGGTGTGGACCAGCAGCGACTCGCCGCGCTCCACGTGGCCCTTGAGCGCTTCGTACGCCGTCAGGTACGCCACGGGCGCGGCCGCGGCCTGAGCGAACGACCAGTCGTCCGGCATGTGGACGAGCATGTCGCGTTCGGTCACGGCGACCGGCCCGATCCCCCGCGAGAACATGCCCATGACCCGGTCGCCCGGGGCCAGCCCGCTGACGTTCGGACCCACCTCGGTCACGACGCCGGCGCCCTCGCCGATGACACCCTCCTGTCCCGGCACCATGTCCAGGGTGACGAGGACGTCGCGGAAGTTCAGGCCGACGGCACGGACCTCCACCCGAACCTGACCACCCGTCAGCGGCGCAACCGCCTCCGGGCATGGAACCATCGACACGCCGTCGAAGGTGCCCTTGCGGGTGAGGTCGAGCCGCCAGGGCAGGCCGTCGGCCGGCTCCGTCAGGTCGGCCGCGGGCAGGCGCGTCAGGCGCGGGGTGTGGATCTCGCCCTGGCGCACGGCCAGTTGGGGTTCGTCCTCGGCCAGGGCCAGCGCGAGGGCATGAGGAAGCGCGGTGTGGGTGTCGGGGTGGGTGTCGAGGTCGATGACGACGATCCGCTGCGGATGCTCCGTCTGGGCCGAGCGCATCAGACCCCACAGGGCTGCCTGCGCCGGGTCGGGGTCCTCGTGCGGTGTCACCGGCATGGCGTGCCGCGTGAGCAGTACCAGGCGGGTGTCGGTCTGACGCTCGTCGGCCAGCCAGGTCCGCAGGAGGGCCAGCGCACGGTCGAGGCCGTCGTGCACCTCCTCGGACTCGCCCACGGTCCGGTCGCCGGAGTCACGGTCACCGGTGAGGTCGGCGAGAAGCAGTCGGGGGGCGCGGGCGCCGTCGTCGAGCGTCCGGGACAGCTCCTCGAGGCTGCCGTAGTGCCGGGAGGTCGGGAGGAGGGCCGCGACGGGGTGATCGGCGAGGCCGAGGCAGACGCAGTCGGCGAGGTCGTCGTCGGCGGACGGCGCGGGGCGCGGGGCCCAGTCGACGCGGTGGACCGGTGCCTGGGCGGCAGGGACGCTCAGGGCGCGCAGGGTGAGCCGGCGGATCGTGGCGTACGGCGTGCCGTCGGGAAGGGCCGTGGTGACCGAGAGACTGTCCGGTCCCGTCCTGGTGAGTCGGACGCGGAGGGTGGTGGGGGTGTCGGGGGTGGGGGTGTGGAGGGTGATGCCTTCGAGGGTGTGGGGGATGCCGGTGTGGGTGGTGG
>NZ_JBHYOP010000039.1:0-3457 GCF_042745235.1 Streptomyces sp. NPDC058796 | reverse complement strand
AAGCCCGACGCCTACCCGACCGACGTCTACGTGCTGCCCAAGCACCTCGACGAGAAGGTCGCCCGCCTCCACCTCGACGCCCTCGGCGTCAAGCTCACGACGCTGCGTCCCGAGCAGGCCGAGTACATCGGCGTCAAGGTCGAGGGCCCCTACAAGGCGGACCACTACCGCTACTGAGCCCACCGAGCCTCGTCGGCTCCTTCGAGACAGGCCCCCGCACCCCCGTGTCGGGGGCCTGCCCCGTTGGCGCCTCAGCGGCCGGACCAGCAGCCCGTCACCACCCAGGACCTCCATGCCCCGCGGCCGTTATTCGCTCCACGATCCGCACGACCACACCCCCCTCGCGGAAGAACATTTCCAGTGCGCCCCTGGTCCCTCCGGCTGGCGCTACGTCTCCCGGCTGACCACATCAGCCGGAGACCACCACGGCTCCGTCGACCTCGCCCTCGACGAACTCGGCCGCCCCATCCGCCTCGAACTCCACCTCGCGAGCTGGCAGGTCCGCGGCGCGGCCATCGACGGCGTCACCTGGGTCCGTACCGACCCCACCGGAGTCCACGCCACCGAAGGCAATGCGCGCGCCCATGCCTTCACTGGGACCTCCCCGGCCTTCCTCGTCGCCATCACCCGTCTCCTGCGCCTCACCCCCTCCGCCGCGGCCACCCGCGTACGCCTCGTCGCCCTCACGGATCCGGTCCTCGCCCCCCGCACCCTGGACCAGTCCTGGGCCTTGGTGAACAGAGAAGCACACGCCACTGACAACGGCCCCCTGACCGTGGACGAATACCAGGTCACAGCCCTGGACACGGGCGAGCAGCACTCCGTGCACATCGCCGGGGACGTCGTACTGGCGGCCCCCGGAATCGAGTTGGAGGACCTCGCTTCGCCGCCGTCCGTGTTCCCGTGAGGCCCCGGCCGCCACCCCAGCCGCGACACCGCCCGAAGGCGGCCGGCACGGCCTACGCCGGTGGCACGAACCCCGTACCGGGCCGACCGTCCGAAGAGGCGCTCGGCGGTGCCGCAGGAGGTGCTGCCGACGGCGGGGCCGCGGGACGGGCCGGCGGGGGAGGGGCCACGGTCTCCGCCACCGACGGCACCCCGGCCGTCGGCACGCCCCCGCCCGAGAGCGCGCTGCCGAACGCCCTCCGGGCCTCCCGAGCCTGGCGCTCGTGCATCATCGCCGCCAGATAAGCGGCAGGCGGCACCTCCCGGGGCGCGGGAGCCCCCGTCCGGGCAGCCACGTCCGCGGCGAGCCGCTCCGCCATCGCCCAGCCCACCCGGGGATCCAACTGCCCCAGGCGCGTGAGGCACTGACGTACGGCGAGCCACAGGTCATCGGGCACCGCGGACAGGTCCAGGTCGGAGAACCGCCCGGCCAGCCAGGGCGGAGGGGGCGGGATGAAGCCCGTCACCGGGACCGGCACCCGCTCCCGCACGACCAGGGTCCCCGCGAACACGTCACCGAGCCGTCGCCCCCGTGCCGACACCAGCGAGGCGATACAGGCGACGACACCGAAAGTCATGAGGATCTCGATCACCCCGATCAGGCCCCGCACCAGCGAGTGCCGGAACCGGATCGGCCCGCCGTCGTCCCGCACCACCCGCAGCCCGCACGCCATCTTCCCGAGCGACCGCCCATGGCTGAGCGTCTCCACGGCGATCGGCCCGCCCACCAGAACGAGGACGAAGGCCGCGATCGACAGCGCGGTCTGCGCCGCCATGTCCAGGGACGCCGTGGAGGCCACCAGCACGATCGTCACCGCCACGTAGACGGCCACGGCCACCGCCAGATCGAGCAGGACGGCCAGCGCCCTGCTGGGCAGCCTCGCGGGGCGCAGCTCCAGCGCCACCGCCTCGCCCGTCACCAGCTCGCTCACGCCTGCCACCCTTCCCCGGACCGCCCCCGTCCCCGCCAGTCTGCCAAGCTGAGGACACACCGCGCCGCAGTACGACAAGCTGATCCACGACGAGCCGCCGACGATAGCCGAGGAGCAGGCACACCGATGGACCTCGACGTCTTCGTCTCCGCCCACCGCGCGGAGTGGGACCGCCTCGACGCCCTGCTCCGGCGCCAGCGCCGGCTGACCGGCGCCGAGACCGACGAACTCGTCACCCTCTACCAGCGCACGGCCACCCACCTCTCCCTGATCCAGTCCAGTGCTCCCGACCCGCAGCTGACCGGCCGGCTCAGCCAGCTGGTGGCCCGCGCGCGCAGTGCCGTGACCGGCACCCGCCGGGCCTCCTGGCGCGACGCCACCCGCTTCCTGACGCAGCAGTTCCCCGCCGCCGTCTACCGGGCCCGCCACTGGTGGGTCCCCACCGCTCTCCTGTCGACCGCCGTCGCGGCACTCCTGGGCTGGTGGATCGGCACCCACCCGGAAGTCCAGGCCACCATCGCGGCCCCCAGCGAACTGCGTGAGCTCACCCGCCCCGGCGGCCAGTACGAGACGTACTACTCCAGTCACCCCGCGGCCTCCTTCGCCGCGCAGGTCTGGACGAACAACGCCTGGGCCGCCGCGCTCTGCCTGATCCTGGGCGTCTTCCTGGGCCTGCCGGTCATCTGGATCCTGTTCCAGAACATGCTGAACCTCGGCGTCGGCTTCGGCCTGATGTCGTCGGCCGGCCGCCTCGACACCTTCCTGGGCCTCGTACTGCCGCACGGCCTGCTCGAACTGACCGCGGTCTTCGTGGCGGCCGGCACCGGCCTCCGTCTCGGCTGGACACTCATCGACCCGGGCCCGCGCACCCGTCGCACAGCCCTCGCGGAAGAGGGCCGGGCCGCCATCGGAATGGCGATCGGCCTCGCCCTGGTCCTGTTCGTCTCCGGAGCCATCGAAGGCTTCGTCACCCCCTCCGGTCTGCCCACCTGGGCCCGCATCACCATCGGAGTCGTCGCCGAGCTGGCCTTCCTCGCCTACGTCTATGTCGTGGGCGGGCGCGCCGCGCGGGCCGGCGACACGGGTGACGTCGAGGCGTCCGAACGCAGCGCCACCGTGCCCACGGCCGCCTGATGTGCATCCGCCCCCGTCGAGCTGCTACTGTCCTCTTCGTTCCCGCAAGAGCCGTTGACACGGAGCAAGCGGGGAGGTAGATTCGAACAGTTGCCTGGTGAGGGGTTCACCTCCCGGACGGCAACAGCGAGAAACTATCGGCTTCCCCCGGATCACAGAATTCGGCGAAGCCCTCTCCCGATGAATCGGAAATGAACGGCCGGTCAGACCGGCTCAGAACTTCTGATAAAGTCGGAACCGCCGGAAAGGGAAACGCGAAAGCGGGAACCTGGAAAGCGCCGAGGAAATCGGATCGAAAAGGATCTGATAGAGTCGGAAACGCAAGACCGAAGGGAAGCGCCCGGAGGAAAACCCGAGAGGGTGAGTACAAAGGAAGCGACCGTTCCTTGAGAACTCAACAGCGTGCCAAAAGTCAACGCCAGATATGTTGATACCCCGACCTGATC
>NZ_JBHYOP010000038.1:0-4130 GCF_042745235.1 Streptomyces sp. NPDC058796 | reverse complement strand
GCGTGGATGCTGTCGCGGAAGGTGGGTGAGGTGGTGTAGAGGGTGCGGGCCATGCCGGGGTACTGCGAACCCTGACCCGGAAACACGAACACCGTGCGTCCCGAGGCGGTCTCCCCGGGACCAGTGGTGGCCTGCCCGGAGGTGAGGAGCGGGTGCGGGCGCCCGTCGGCGAGGGCGTCGAGCGCTTCCCGGGCCTCGGCCCGGTCGCGGGTGACGATGACGGCACGGTGCGGCAGCGCGGCCCGGGCGGCCAGGGCGTCGGCGACCTGCGGCAGGGGGAGCTCGGGGTGGTCGTCCAGGTGCGCGCGCAGCCGGTCGGCCTGGGCCTGCAGTGCGGTGTCGGTCTTGGCCGAGAGGGCCAGGGCCACGGGGAGGACGGGCGCTTCGGACGTCCCGGATGCCTCGGCGGCGGTGGGTTCCTCGTCAGCTGCCGTTGTGGACGTCGTCTCCGTTTCCGGCTCCGGCGTGGAGGTGGGCTGTGGGGCGGGCGGCTGCTGAAGGATGAGGTGGGCGTTGGTGCCGCTGACGCCGAAGGCGGAGACGGCGGCGCGGCGGGGCCGGTCCGTCTCGGGCCAGGGGGTGTGCTCGGTGAGCAGGCTGATGTGGCCGGTGGTCCAGTCGATGTGGGGTGAGGGGTGGTCGGCGTGGAGGGTGCGGGGCAGTTCGCCGTGCTGGATCGCCTGGACCATCTTGATGACGCCGCCGATGCCGGCGGCGGCCTGGGCGTGACCGATGTTGGACTTCAACGACCCCAGATAGAGGGGTTGTTCGGCGGAGTGGTGCCGGCCGTAGGTGTTGAGCAGAGCATGGGCCTCGATGGGGTCGCCCAGGGGGGTACCGGTGCCATGGGCCTCGACGACGTCGACCTGGTCCGGGGTGAGCCGGGCGCCGGCCAGCGCCTGCCCGATCACCCGCTCCTGAGCCGGCCCGTTCGGAGCGGTCAGCCTGCTGCTCGCACCGTCCTGGTTCACGGCTGAACCCACGATCAGCGCCAACACCGTACGCCCCTGGGCGAGGGCGTCACTGAGCCTTTGCAGCACGATGAGTCCCGCGCCCTCGGCCCAGCCGGTGCCGTCGGCCTCGGCGGCGAAGGCCTTGCAGCGGCCGTCCGCTGCCAGGGCACGCTGGCGGCTGAACTCCAGGAAGACCGCCGGGGTGGGCAGTACGGCCGCACCGCCGGCCAGCGCCATCCCGCACTCGCCGTTGCGCAGGGCCTGGCACGCCAGATGCACCGCGACCAGCGACGACGAGCACGCTGTGTCCACGGTCATGGTGGGCCCCTGGAACCCCAGGGTGTACGCGATACGGCCCGACGTGACGCTTCCCGAGCTGCCCGACATCACATAGCCCTGGTACTCCTCCGGCGCATCGGTGGCCCGCGGACCGTAGTCGTGCGCCGAGACGCCCGTGAACACACCGGTCTCGGAATCCACCAGCGTATGCGGATCGACCCCGCAGTCCTCCAGCGCCTCCCACGCGACCTCCAGCAGCAGACGCTGTTGCGGGTCCATGGCCTGGGCCTCACGGTGCGAGATGTTGAAGAAGTCCGCGTCGAACCGGTCGGCGTCGTACAGGAAGCCGCCCGCACGGGTGTAGGAGGTACCCGGGTGATCCGGGTCCGGGTGGAAGAGGTTCTGCAGGTCCCAGCCCCGGTTGGTGGGGAACTCGCCAATGGCGTCCCGGCCCTCGGCGACCAGCTCCCACAACTCCTCGGGCGAGCTCACCCCGCCGGGAAAGCGGCAGCCCATACCGACGATCGCGATCGGCTCATGGGCGCTGTCCTCCAGCTCCTGCAACCGCTGACGCGTCTGGTAGAGGTCCGCGGTCACCCGCTTGAGGTAGTCGACAAGCTTTTCTTCATTCGTCATCGGAAACCGCCTCACGGGAAGCTGGAAGGGTGTCACTGAACTCTCGGTCGATGAACTGCAGGACTTCCTCGGCCGATGCGGACAGCAGGGCGTCGGTCACCTCGGCCTGTCCGTTCTGCGGGCCGCCCTCGAACGCGGTCAGCAGGGCCTGCAGCCGGTCCCTGACCCGGGTGCGCAACGGGACGTCCGCCGCGGCGATCTCGGCCAGGGATGACTCCAGCCGGTGCAGCTCCTGCAGGACGGCCGGCTCCGCGGTCCCGGCGTCCTGGGCCAGCCTGTCGGCGAGATGACGGGCGAGCGCGGCCGGCGTGGGATGGTCGAAGACGATCGTCGCCGACAGCTGAAGCCCCGTCAGGGAGCGCAAGCTGTTGCGCAGATCGATCGTCGACAGCGAGTCCAGCCCCATGTCGAGGAAGCCGGCCTGCGCCGGGACGTCGGCGACGTCGGCGTACGCGAGGATCGAAGCCGTCGTACGGCGGACCAGGTCGAGCAGATGTTCCTGCCGCCCGGCGGGGTCCATCCCGGCGAGCCGCTCGGCCAGGGAGGGTCCGGCAGCCGTGGCGCTCGGGGCTTTCGCCGCGGCGCGCTTGCCCGGCCTGCCGACCAGGCTGCTCAGCAGGGGCGGCAGGGTCCCGCCCTCGGCCCGCGCGCGCAGCGAACGGATGCTGAGCGCGGTGCACACGAGGACGGGCCGCGCCGCACCTCCCGTCACGGCCAACGCCGCGTCCAACAGGCCGAGGGCGTCCCGCGCGCTCAGAGGCGGGAAGCCGGTACGGCCGATGCGGGCCGCGTCGGCCTCGCCCAACTGCCCTGCCATGCCCCGCTCGTCGCCCCAGGGGCCCCAGGCGAGGCTGGTGGCGGGCAGTCCGTGGGCGTGGCGGTGCTGGGCGAGGGCGTCGAGGTAGGCGTTGGCGGCGGCGTAGTTGGCCTGGCCGGGCGAGCCCACGGTGGCGGCGAGGGAGGAGAAGAGGGCGAACGCGTCGAGGTCGAGGTGACGGGTGGCCTGGTGGAGGTTCCACGCCCCGTCGACCTTCGGCCGCAGCACGGCGTCGAGCTGTTCGCCGGTGAGCGTCGCGAGGGTCGCGTCGTCGACCACGCCCGCCGTGTGCACGACCGCGCAGAGCGGGTGTTCCCCGGGAACGGAGGCCAGCAGCGCGTCGAGGTCCTTGCGGTCGGCGACATCACAGGCGGCGAGCGTGACGGTCGCGCCCAGTTCCTCCAGCTCGGCCTTGAGTTCCTGCGCCCGAGGGCCGTTCGGGCCAGTACGGCCGGCCAGGAGGAGGTGGCCGACGCGATGCTGCGTGACGAGGTGGCGGGCGGTGTGGGCGGCGAGGGTGCCGATGCCGCCGGTGATCAGGACGGTGCCCTCGGGGTCCCACGTGGTGGGGGTTGCCGCGGGGGTTTCGGCGAGGCGGGTGAGGCGGGGAGTGTGGATCCGGCCCTCGCGGATGGCCAGGTGGGGCTCGATGGGGGACTGGGTAACGGCGTGGGAGAGGGCGTGCGGGAGTGCGGTGGGGCTCGTGGGGTGGCTGTCCAGATCGAGGACGATGATGCGGTCCGGGTGCTCGGTCTGGGCGGTGCGGACCAGACCCCACAGGGCCGCTCCGACGGGGTCGGGATCCTCACCGGGACCGACGGACACCGCCCGCTTGGTGAGCAGCGCCAGCGGAACGTCCGCACACCTCTCGTCGGCCAGCCACCGCTGGAGGAAGGCGAGCACTTCGCCGAGTACGTCCCTGATCTCGTCCCCTGGACCGTCGGCCGGCTCGGACGAGCGCGGCAGTGAGACGAGGACCGCTTCGGGTGTCTCTGGTGTCTCGGTTGCCGCCTTGGGTGCCGTCTCGGGCGCCGGTGAACCGTCGCCGAGCGCGCGGAAGAGGTCGTCCGCATTCCCGAAGCGCCTGGTCGCCGGAATCAGGGCGGCGATCGGCTCCTCGCTTCGCTCTTCCGCCGTGGGAGGTGTGCCGAGGGAGAGGTGCGCGGCGCGGGTGAGGGGGAGGGCGAGGGAGGCGGAGCCGGAGGGGCTGGGCTGGGCGATCCAGTCCACGTGGTGGAGGGGAAGCCGGGCCTGACGGGTCTGGGGCCGGAAGGTCAGGGCGTTCACGGAGACGACCGGCGCTCCAGCGGTATCCGTCGCCGTGAGCGCGAGGGTGTGCTCGCCGGTCTGGGTGAGTCGGACGCGGAGGGTGGTGGGGGTGTCGGGGGTGGGGGTGTGGAGGGTGATGCCTTCGAGGGTGTGGGGGATGCCGGTGTGGGTGGTGG
>NZ_JBHYOP010000037.1:0-4431 GCF_042745235.1 Streptomyces sp. NPDC058796 | reverse complement strand
GTTAAGCAGTTCCCCAACTGACTTAACCTTCGATTAAACCGCCTCCCCAGGCGGTTTTTTCGTTTCAAGAGGCTACGCCCAAACGACAATGATCGTCAAGGATCTTCTTGGTAAGATATGACAAAGAGCTTTCGAACTTTTATATCTTATTCAAGGAACTAAGATGCAAGACAGGTCAGTAGTTAATCGACAGGGGTTTAACCCAGAGCTCGATCTGCCGTATTCGCTAAGGATTAGTGATTTTGAGCACGCAATGGAAGATATTTATGACTTCTTCCATGATGTGAACAATTTACTATCAAACAAAGGATTGCATAGGCTTGATGACATGATGAGACCAGCAGCTATGTCTGGCCTCATTTCAGATATGATCACAGCTTCCCTCGCTAAATTTTCAAGATCACTTGTTGAAAACAAGCATTTCAATGGACATCCAGACCTAGTTGTTAGAGGCAAGTATCCGAATGACAGTATCTCCTCAGGGGAAGACGGCATTGAAATAAAAACCACCAGGAAAAATGGGGGTGCCGTCGATACTCATGGGGCAAGATCTCAATGGATGTGCGTATTTGTCTACAATGTAGATAATGAGACTGAACCGGCCTCAGACAGAAAGTCGATGAAATTTACCGAGGTATATCTTTGCCACGTTGATGAAAATGACTTCCGTCGTAATGATCGTGGTGCATTAGGAACCAGAACAGCAACCCTTCACAAAGAAGGGTTGAAGAAGCTCAGAGAAAGCTGGGTTTACAAGGATTTAGTTTAGTTATTTTCCTTGCTTGGAAGGGCTGATAGCGCGGGGATAGCTTTCTCCGCCAAATCAAAGAACTCCCGGTCTATTTCAACTCCAATGCTCTCATAACCTATATGGTTTGCAGCTGCTAATGTGGAGCCGCCCCCCATAAATGGATCGAGAATAATCCCCTCTCCTAAAGGAAGCACTGCCCTCACTAATTGCCTCATGAAATTTTGCGGCTTTAATGACGGATGTGGCGCTATCTTTTTTTCATGTGCTGGCGTCGGATGAGATTTAATGACATCGCCAAATGGCCTGTCAGCTGAAATTCTCCTGAATCCACCTGTTTTCCACTTTCGTAGATTATCCTGAACCCTTCCATCTAGAGGCTTTCTCAGCACTATCCATGGTTCCCATTGAGAACGTGGCATGACAGAAACATCTCCAAATTCATCATGGGCGTTTTTGGGCCTATCCCCTCCTCTCATGGTCATAACCTGACGCGCGATGTAACCTCGTAGCTCTAAGCCAGACGTAGACATAGAGTCCGCGACTATATGCGATAGAAGAGGGTTGGATGCGATAACTATATTCCCGCCAGGAACAACCACCCTTTCGACTTGCGAGGATAGTTCTTTGAAAAATAATGATATATTTCTAAGATCTTCTTCCCGCAAAACCGTAAAGCGAGGTAATGGCGCACGCTTATGTCCATCAAAGGAAGGCGGCTTTCTCCAAATACCACCTTTCCCTGCCCTTAGTTTCTCAGTCTGCTGTTTTGTATACTCGACTAATCCGTAAGGAGGATCGGTTACAACTGCATGAATTGAATTATCTTTTTGCCTTTTTAACCATTCAATTGCATCATCAAAAAAAATCGTCGATTTCCCAACAGCCTTAGGTGAAGACGTCAAATCTAAGGAGGGAGTAATACCAGCATCACCATTTAAGCGATAGACACCGCGATCTACTCGTTCGAACAGACCAGGGGTATTTAAACTCAGATATGAACGTACAGAAGATTTTGAAATTTCTCCAATTTTCAAATAAACAGCGTTGGTTATCTCCTCAATAGAAGCTTCTCTTCCAAGCCTTAAAAAACATTCAATTATCGAGTCACGAACAACACCAGGAGCCAAAGACATGTTTATAAATCCAGTATTTTTGTATAAAATAATAATACTAACTAGACGTCAGGACGTCAATTTAGTTTAAAAGTGACGTCAAAAGAGCATGCATTAACTCCGCATTTACCATAACAGTGCTTTCCGGCACCGCCTCAGGGCGGGTTCGGCGCGAAAGCGGCGTCAGCCCGGTAAAACCGGCAGTAAACTCCCCACTAAATCGCGCATTCCGCGTCAGATAAATTTCACCCGACTGCATAGCCATGCAACCGGGTGAATGGCACCGGCTTTCGGCGGGGATCTGCGCCGCCCCCCCCGTTTTATCCGGTTTGTTACAGCGACGGACCGTCATACGTCCGCTGGCGCTGCGATCGTTCCAGCTCCAGCGCTTTCTGGTGCTGCGCCGCCCGCTGCTGCTCCCGGTGCGCCTCGATTCCGTTCAGCCTTGCGACAACCGGCGCAGCTGATCGCTCAAACTCTGCACCTGCCTGCTCAAGACCGTGACGCGCTCGCTCAGCGCCGCGTTCTCCCGTTGCATAAGACCAGACATCGTCCGCCATTCCGCGAAGGCGTTCTCCCACTCGTCCAGCCTTTTCGAGTAGTCCTGCTGTAGCTGCTCTAATGCGCTCAGCAACTGTTTTTCCAGCTCCGTCATGTGCTATTTCCCCGCCAGTATCATCCAGCTCGAATCCTCTCCGAACCGTCCCGCTTCCGGGTTCACCCTCACGCAGCGGCGTCTCTGATCGCCGCAGGTCGAGAGCTGCACGCCGCTGTTCCGATCGGACAGCATAGCCTGCGTGCTCTTCTGCTCCCGGATGGTCGTGTAATTGTCGAGTATCTGCTGACTCTGCCACCACAGAATGGCCGCGCTCGAAGCGATCAGCAGCGCGGACACCAGGACGATGGTCAGCCACGTCTGGCTGACCATGCGCAGCATCCCTTTCGTGCGCTGGCTCATGGCTGAGGACAGCTTCCGGTCGTGCTCGAGGATGGCGGCGCTGATTCTCTTCTCGCTTTCGCTCAGTTCCGCTCTGACAGACTTCTCGTGCTCGCTGAATGCGGCTTTCAGCATCTCGCCGGTACTCTGCTGCTGCGCTTTCGATTTCTGCTCTAAGTCCTTCGCCAGCGTTAAAAGACTGTTCATAGATGGCTCCCTTCAGTCGGATGTTTCGCCCCCCGTCCGGGTCGGCAATGCTGATGCTGCTTTTTGTAGTGCGCACCACCTCAAAACCAGCGCTTTCCAGCGCCTCAGTGACGTCCTGACGGGTTTTCAGCTCCCCGGACGAGGCTAAGGCCAGTAAACCCCGCGTAATCGCCTGGGCGGCTTCCTGCTTCGTTTCCGGCAGCGCGGACGGCGTGACCAGCGCCCGCCGGTTTTCCGGCGCGTTTGGATCGTGCAGCCCCAGCCTGCCGTTCACAATGGTCTGCCAGGCATCGATGCGCGGTCGGTCGGCGCGGTCGTAATACGGCTGGAGACGCCTGCCGGTCAGCAGCTCCGTGTTCGGGATCAGGAAGTTCAGCTCCAGCCTCCCTTTGTCCCGGTGCTCAACCCACAGCACGCTGTACTGGTCTTTATCGAGTCCGGGCATCAGAACCCGCTCGAAGCTCGCCATCAGCTTTTCACGCTGGCCGGGCGGTAAGTCCTGTTCGGCAAAAGACAGGACGCCGGATGTGTATTTTTTGGCGTAGGGCGAGGCGTCGATAAGCTCCCGGACTTCCTCCGGCTTCCCCTGCAGAACGCTGGCACCTTCGCGCTGGCGGTCTTTGCCCAGCAGGTAATCCACAGGCCCGGCGCCACCGCCGCGCCCCCGGGGGTGAAACTTAACGATCATCGTCTGCCCCCTTTTCCAGCACGGCGTGCCGCAGCCGCTCGAGTCCGGCATCGATGGCCATCAGCGCGGCGACAACCTGCACGCGGTCGTGCCCGCTGCCGCCACCGCCGTTAACCTGCCGGGCAATCTGGTTAAGGTTGTTCCCCATGCCGGCAAGCTGACGAAGCAGCGCCGGCGAGAGCGAGGGAAGTTTGCCGGTTCGGGCGGGCTTCTCGTCCAGGCACGTCTGCCGCATCCAGGCCGCGAGCTGTTTACCGTCGCAGCGCTCCAGCAGACGGCGGTGCTCATCTTCGGTCACCCACATGGTGAGCATTTTGCTGCGTTTGTCTGCCAATCCGGCCTCCTGATAACGCCGGGACGGGCGGGAAATCTTTTCCCGTTCGGCGCGGTGTTGGACAAGCCGCAGGCGCGTCAGTGGTTTTAGCGGGTTTCGGGGCGCAGCCCTGAACCAGTCACGTAGCGCTAGCGGAGTGTATACTGGCTTAATATGTTAGTTCGGAGTGGTGACTCAGGGAAGTGCTTCATGTGGCAGGGGAAAAAATGCGGCTGCGGGGCGTAAGTGCGAAATGCAGGTGTCGATGAAATGACGCCTCCTCGCTCACTCGGTCGCTACGCTCCTGCCGTGAGACTGCGGCGGGCGTTACATGCTCACGAATGACGAAATAAAGAGATGGCGCTCAAGTAAAGAAAAGCCGGGGAAAGGATGCGGCGTTGCCGTTTTTCCATAGGCTCCGCC
>NZ_JBHYOP010000036.1:0-3194 GCF_042745235.1 Streptomyces sp. NPDC058796 | reverse complement strand
ATGGGTGGTTGGTCGTTGTTTGAGAACTGCACAGTGGACGCGAGCATCTGTGGCCAAGTTTTTAAGGGCGCACGGTGGATGCCTTGGCACCAGGAACCGATGAAGGACGTGGGAGGCCACGATAGGCCCCGGGGAGTCGTCAACCAGGCTTTGATCCGGGGGTGTCCGAATGGGGAAACCCGGCAGTCGTCATGGGCTGTCACCCGCTGCTGAACACATAGGCAGTGTGGAGGGAACGCGGGGAAGTGAAACATCTCAGTACCCGCAGGAAGAGAAAACAACCGTGATTCCGGGAGTAGTGGCGAGCGAAACTGGATGAGGCCAAACCGTATACGTGTGAGACCCGGCAGGGGTTGCGTGTGCGGGGTTGTGGGATCTCTCTTCTACGGTCTGCCGGCCGTAGGGCGAGTCAGAAACCGTTGATGTAGGCGAAGGACATGCGAAAGGTCCGGCGTAGAGGGTAAGACCCCCGTAGTCGAAACGTCAGCGGCTTGCTTGAGAGACACCCAAGTAGCACGGGGCCCGAGAAATCCCGTGTGAATCTGGCGGGACCACCCGCTAAGCCTAAATATTCCCTGGTGACCGATAGCGGATAGTACCGTGAGGGAATGGTGAAAAGTACCGCGGGAGCGGAGTGAAATAGTACCTGAAACCGTGTGCCTACAAGCCGTGGGAGCGTCGCGCAAGGACTTGTCCTTGCGTCGTGACTGCGTGCCTTTTGAAGAATGAGCCTGCGAGTTTGCGGTGTGTTGCGAGGTTAACCCGTTGTGGGGTAGCCGTAGCGAAAGCGAGTCCGAATAGGGCGTTTGAGTAGCACGCTCAAGACCCGAAGCGGAGTGATCTAGCCATGGGCAGGTTGAAGCGGAGGTAAGACTTCGTGGAGGACCGAACCCACCAGGGTTGAAAACCTGGGGGATGACCTGTGGTTAGGGGTGAAAGGCCAATCAAACTCCGTGATAGCTGGTTCTCCCCGAAATGCATTTAGGTGCAGCGTCGTGTGTTTCTTGCCGGAGGTAGAGCACTGGATAGGCGATGGGCCCTACCGGGTTACTGACCTTAGCCAAACTCCGAATGCCGGTAAGTGAGAGCGCGGCAGTGAGACTGTGGGGGATAAGCTCCATGGTCGAGAGGGAAACAGCCCAGAGCATCGACTAAGGCCCCTAAGCGTACGCTAAGTGGGAAAGGATGTGGAGTCGCACAGACAACCAGGAGGTTGGCTTAGAAGCAGCCACCCTTGAAAGAGTGCGTAATAGCTCACTGGTCTAGTGATTCCGCGCCGACAATGTAGCGGGGCTCAAGCGTACCGCCGAAGTCGTGTCATTCATACAATAGGGCCAACGCCTGTATGGATGGGTAGGGGAGCGTCGTGTGCCGGGTGAAGCAGCCGTGTAAGCGAGTTGTGGACGGTTCACGAGTGAGAATGCAGGCATGAGTAGCGATACAAACGTGAGAAACGTTTGCGCCGATTGACTAAGGGTTCCTGGGTCAAGCTGATCTGCCCAGGGTAAGTCGGGACCTAAGGCGAGGCCGACAGGCGTAGTCGATGGATAACCGGTTGATATTCCGGTACCCGCTGTGAAGCGTCAAACATCGAGCATCGTGATGCTAAGGCCGTGAAGCCGCCCTGGAGCCTTCGGGCAAAGGGGAGTGGTGGAGCCGCTGAACCAAGCGGTTAGTAGGTGAGTGATGGGGTGACGCAGGAAGGTAGTCCATCCCGGGCGGTGGTTGTCCCGGGGTAAGGGTGTAGGCCGTGCGGTAGGTAAATCCGTCGCACACATGGCTGAGACCTGATGCCGAGCCGATTGTGGTGAAGTGGATGATCCTATGCTGTCGAGAAAAGCCTCTAGCGAGTTTCATGGCGGCCCGTACCCTAAACCGACTCAGGTGGTCAGGTAGAGAATACCGAGGCGTTCGGGTGAACTATGGTTAAGGAACTCGGCAAAATGCCCCCGTAACTTCGGGAGAAGGGGGGCCATTCCTGGTGATGATCTTTACGGTCTGAGCTGGGGGTGGCCGCAGAGACCAGCGAGAAGCGACTGTTTACTAAAAACACAGGTCCGTGCGAAGCCGTAAGGCGATGTATACGGACTGACGCCTGCCCGGTGCTGGAACGTTAAGGGGACCGGTTAGCTTGGATTCGTCCAGGCGAAGCTGAGAACTTAAGCGCCAGTAAACGGCGGTGGTAACTATAACCATCCTAAGGTAGCGAAATTCCTTGTCGGGTAAGTTCCGACCTGCACGAATGGCGTAACGACTTCTCGACTGTCTCAACCATAGGCCCGGTGAAATTGCACTACGAGTAAAGATGCTCGTTTCGCGCAGCAGGACGGAAAGACCCCGGGACCTTTACTACAGTTTGATATTGGTGTTCGGTTCGGCTTGTGTAGGATAGCTGGGAGACTTTGAAGCTCGCACGCCAGTGTGGGTGGAGTCGTCGTTGAAATACCAGTCTGGTCGTGCTGGATGTCTAACCTGGGTCCGTGATCCGGATCAGGGACAGTGTCTGATGGGTAGTTTAACTGGGGCGGTTGCCTCCTAAAGAGTAACGGAGGCGCCCAAAGGTTCCCTCAGCCTGGTTGGCAATCAGGTGTTGAGTGTAAGTGCACAAGGGAGCTTGACTGTGAGACCGACGGGTCGAGCAGGGACGAAAGTCGGGACTAGTGATCCGGCGGTGGCTTGTGGAAGCGCCGTCGCTCAACGGATAAAAGGTACCCCGGGGATAACAGGCTGATCTTCCCCAAGAGTCCATATCGACGGGATGGTTTGGCACCTCGATGTCGGCTCGTCGCATCCTGGGGCTGGAGTCGGTCCCAAGGGTTGGGCTGTTCGCCCATTAAAGCGGTACGCGAGCTGGGTTTAGAACGTCGTGAGACAGTTCGGTCCCTATCCGCTGTGCGCGTAGGAGTCTTGAGAAGGGCTGTCCCTAGTACGAGAGGACCGGGACGGACGAACCTCTGGTGTGCCAGTTGTTCTGCCAAGGGCATGGCTGGTTGGCTACGTTCGGGAGGGATAACCGCTGAAAGCATCTAAGCGGGAAGCCTGCTTCGAGATGAGGACTCCCACCCACTTGATGGGGTAAGGCTCCCAGTAGACGACTGGGTTGATAGGCCAGATATGGAAGCGCCGTAAGGTGTGGAGTTGACTGGTACTAATAGGCCGAGGGCTTGTCCTCAGTTGCTCGCGTCCACTGTGTT
>NZ_JBHYOP010000035.1:0-5200 GCF_042745235.1 Streptomyces sp. NPDC058796 | reverse complement strand
GCGGTCCGGGCCCGCGGGCACTTCCCGAACGAGGCCGCCGCGTTGAAGTGCGTCTACATGGCGCTGATGAGCCTGGACCCGACCGGCAAGGGCCGACGCCGCTGGACGATGCGCTGGAAGGCGCCACTGAACGCCTTCCAGATCGCCTTCGAAGGACGCCTCACCCCCACCACCAGCCACTGAACCTCAACAACCAAGATCAGCCGTTGACTGGACACACCCGAACAGCGTCATCGGTCGCGACTCCCGCGATACATCCGCTCAACCCTCCCACCATCAGAATGATGGAAAAGATCCGCACAGCGCGTACAGCGTCCGTCATCGGGGCGTCGCTCGCTGTCATTCTTACGTCACTTCCCTGTAGATGGTCTGGTTGGCGTCTGATTCTTGAACGTCATCCGTAGGTGATGATGTCGGCTCCGTAGTAGCCCGCGACGCCTCCCAACGCACAACTGCCGACCACGGCGGCACCGGCGCCGACCGCGCTGCCGACTCCGGCACCGACCACTCCTCCGACCGCAGCGGCGTATTGGATGGTTCCGGTTGATGCGGCTGCACCGACGCCCGACACGCAACCCGACACGACGCCGAAAATTTTACTACCGGTGTCCAGAATGTCTGAGAGACGGCGTCGGCTTGTCGGTGTGCCGGTAGCTCAGGTGCGGGGCTGAGATCTGCTGGATCTGTTCGACCGTCGCGACCTTCAGCACCCCGAGCACGCGCAACACGTCACCACGCAGGTTGTTCGGTGGGTCAGTTCCGTCCCGACTGCGACGCCCGGTTCCCCGTCGTTGACGAGCCGGTGCGTTCCTCATTTCCCGTGCACGGCGGGGTGTTGGCGGCCGGCGGGGGTATCCGGTCATGCACGGTATGAGTGAAGGGGGAAAGGCGTGTCCGGGCCGACTGGGAGAACACGCGCGGGTACGGGGCGTGCGAGTGCGGTGGGAGTACTCTTCACGATATTGCTGGCGGCGGGACTGGCAGGCTTCCTGCTGGGAGTGGTCGTCGGTGAGGACGAAGTGGACGTGTCTCGGGGCTTGCTGTTCGCTGTAGCCTTCCTCCTGCTGGGCCTGGCGGTGGTCGTCGGGGTGTGGTGGTGGACTCGGCGCCGGGCCACGCAGTTCGGGTTGAGCGCGAGTCGGTACATGCGGGTGGGCCGTCGGATACAGCGCGGCGAATTGCCGAAGGATCCCGCCGAGCTGCCGGCCGCGATCGATATCGTCGCGCGTCAGCGCCGTATGGTGAACACCCAGCAGCGCCGATGGGTGCTCTGGCTGGCAGCGGCAGTCGCACTGCTGTGGCTGGTGAGCGCTGTGGCACAGTTCCTGGACCACAACTATGGGTATGCCTGCTTCCAGCTGTTCGTGACAGGCTTGTTCCTGGTCAGCCCCCTCACCATGCGTCGGCAACGGCGACGTCTGGAGAACGTCGAGCAGGCGCTCCGCACCCGTCAGCGCCTGCAGGGCACGTCTGACACCCCGCAGACGCATCCTCGTCGGACATAAGGCGGGCGTGGACATTCGCGCGGCGCAGGGACCAGCCGTGGCTGTAGCGCTGCCGCAGTCGTCCGAAGCCGCCCAGTCTCGCCGAGCCCGGCGGACCAGGAACGGTTCGACCCCCGGCCCCGAGCGGCCCCAGCTCTTCCAGTACCTCGGGGCGGCCGACGTCGAATCCTTCGCGGTGATACCCGTGCAGCAGTCGTTGCAGCACCTCGTCGGCCCGTTCATGGGCGGCGCCCGTCCGAACTAGCCGGTTGCGCGTCGCCGGTTACGCGACCGGCGCATCACACCGCGGATCGCCCGCAAGGACACGGGCTCCGGCCAGCGGCTGGGCCGGCACCGCTGGACCATCGAACGCACTCACGAGGCGTCGGTGTAGGCGAGGTGGGCTCCGCAGCTGGTGCAGCGGAAGAGCATGGCGGTTGCCCCCTGGCCCAGGCTGGTCAGGAAGTGTTCGAGTCGGCTTTCGTCGTGCCAGCCGTCGAGGCACATGTCGGTCCGCAACTGGTCCAGTGCTTCGGGACGCGCCGCCAACTCGGCATATCCGACTTCCCCCAGGAAGGCGGCCGCGTCCTGGCAGTGGACGAGCCACTGTGGATCCTGCCAGGCGTGGAAGCCAGGAGTGCGGCGGGTGACCTCATGCAAGACGTCCTCACTGACACCGTCGAGCCCGTAGGAGTCGGTGAAGTCGCCAGCGAAGCGTTCGGCGGCACTGCCATCTGCGATGCACCAAGGACAGAACCGTCCGCTGACGTCCTGAGCAGTGTAGAAGGTGGCCGTGTAGATCCATCCCCTGTCTGCCTTGCAGCAGGCGCATGTCTCGGTGGACGCGCGGATGGGCCCGCTCGCGAGGGGATTTGGGTGATAGCGGAAGAAGGGCAGGTCGGCACTCATCAGCACTTTCCGATCCGCAACCTGGTGGCTCTGCCCACTGATCCCATGAAGAGCAGTCTGTCTGCGAGCAGGTCCTTGATCAAGCGCCGAGTCGGAGTCTTCCTACAGAGCCAAATGAGATGGTCTGCTAGCCCTTGTTCTGGCGTCGCACCGTGTAAATGAGCCCTTTCCAACTTCATGTCGCGCTTCAAGGGTGGCACTGACCACGTTGGTGGCGCTGTCAAGGTTGTGACGGGTTACACAGGAATCCCCGGCCTGGGAGGATCCGCTCATGGAGGACAGTATGGCTGGGCCAGCCGGGGCGAACGCAGACCTTGAGTGCCAGATCTACGTCGCCGCTCCCAGCCGTGATCGGTTGATGGAGCGGCTGGCAGCGGCTCTGGACGTGTCGCTCGGACCAGATCGCGGAATCTCGTACGGATGCGTCGAAGTGGAGTGGGAACATAACGACTACGAAGGCGCTGGCGCTCACACGGAGTTCCTGGACTGGCACTCGCTCCTTGTGTGCCGACCTCGTCGCGGCGCCTCAGCGACGGTTGTCGTGCCGGACACGGCAACGGTTCTGGAAGCGGTCCGGGAGGCCGGCTACCGGGCCGTCCCTGTTTGCGACTACGAAGAGCTTCTGCATGAGCCGGGCACTGAACCTCGTCCGACCTGACGGATGGTTGGATCAGGGCCCCTCGCTGGCCGACGTGAAGAAAGCTCCTGGTAGACGGTTCACGACCAAGATCGCCAACCCGCCAGGAGCTCGTGCTTCTCTACCCGTCCGCCATCGATCCGTCCAGCCGTACCCTGGAGCACCTCTCCGGCCTTCCCGCAGGTCACCACCGTCGCATCGGCTCCCGCTGGCGACGCCTTACTTGCGGTCGGCAGGCCCTGCTCGTCCTCGCTCACCTGCGCTGCGGCGACACCTACGCCCGCCTCGCGGCGGGTTTCCGGGTCGGGATCGCCACGGTCTACCGGTACATACGGTGAGGCCGTAGACCTCCTGGCCGCCCTGGCGCCCACGCTCGACCAGGCCATGCAGACCGTGCGGAAGAAGGCCTACGTGGTCCTCGACGGTACCGTGCTGCCGATCGATCGCAACGCCGCCGACCGGCCGTACTATTCGGGAAAGAAGAAGCACCACGGCATGAACGTGCAGGTCATCGCCGATCCGGCCGGGCGCTTGACCTGGGCATCGGACGCGCTGCCGGGAGCCACACACGACCTCACCGCGGCCCGGACCCACGGCACCCCCGCCGCTCTCGCTGCTGGCGGCGTCAAGTGCTGGGCGGACAAGGCTTACCAAGGTGCGTGTGCTGCCTGCCGCGTCCCGTTTCGGGGCAAGAACCTTCGCGACTGGCGCCGGCGGCACAACCGGGACCACTCCAGGATCCCAGCCTCGGCGAACTGCCATGGCGATCCTCAAGTGCTGGCGGCTCCTGCGGAAGCTCCGCTGCAGCACCGCCCGAATCACCGCGGTCGTCCGAGCCCGTCGTCGCCCTCGAACTCGCCAGCTGATCAAGATGGAAAAGGCTCACTACCCCTAACCCATCAGGGACTTCGCCGAGATTCACCCTGACGAGCTGAAGTCAGTAAAGAAGGTGCCGGGCCGCGAAGGGCGGTGCCGCCGCCGTGCTCCCGTCCTGTGCGTTATGCCGTCCGTGCCGTGCGGACCTCTGTGGTGAGTGTGGTGAGCCGGGGGCCGTGGTGGTCATCCAGCGGAGGTCGGCGTCGAGGTGGTTGAGGGCTTAGAGGTCCTAACAAAGGCGTTGGACGTGGCGGTGGGTGATGAGGCAGGTGGCGAGTCCGAGGAAGGCTTCATGGATGTCGTCGCGTCGTTCCCAGCGGATTCGCAGTCGGCGAAAGCCGTGCAGCCAGGCGATCGTGCGCTCGACCACGTAGCGGAAGACGCCCAGGCCGGAGCCGTGCTCGACGCCTCGTTCGGCGATGACCGGTCGGATCCCGCGCTGTCGCAGCAGGCGGCGGTACTTGTCGTGGTCGTAGCCGCGGTCGGCGAGGAGTGCGTCGGGCCGGTGTCTGGGCCGGCCGACGATGCCTGCCACGGCCGGAACCTTGTCCAGCAGCGGCAGCAGCTGGGTGACGTCGTTGCGGTTTCCGCCGGTCAGTGACACCGCGAGCGGGATGCCCTGGCCGTCGGTGAGGACGTGGTGCTTGCTGCCCGGTCGTGCGCGGTCGACCGGGCTGGGGCCGCTTTTGGGCCGCGTCGAGCGGCCCGCACGTGGGAGGAGTCGATCACCGCCCGGGACCAGTCGAGCTTCTTCGCGGCCCGCAGCCTCTGCAGCAGCACCAGGTGCAGTTCGTCCCACACACCGGCCTCGTTCCAGGCGGCCAGGCGCCGCCAGCACGTCATCCCCGAGCCGAAGCCCAGCTCGTGGGGCAGGTACTCCCACTGGATGCCGGTGTGCAGCACGAACAGGATTCCGCACAGTGCCTGCCGGTCCGGGACCCGCGGCCTGCCCTCCACCAGCTTCGGTCCCGACTCGGGCAGCAACGGCTCGATGAGCGACCACAGTTCGTCCGACACGATCCAGGGCCGCGACTGTCGTTTCCCCACGAACGGACCAACGACCACTCAAGCCGAAAGTCACATGATCAACAACTTCTCTGTTAGGACCTCTTAGCCGGTGCCGTCGCTGGTCGTTCTTCTCGGGGATGGTGTGCGCGATGCCGCGTTGCCGCAAGTAGGACCGGAAACCGCGGGAGCTGTAACTGGCTCTAACAAAAGCTGCTGATCATGAGACGGTCGGCCTCTCCGCTCGTATGTCTGGGTATGGGAAACCGTCAGTCGCGGCCGTGGGTCG
>NZ_JBHYOP010000034.1:0-6360 GCF_042745235.1 Streptomyces sp. NPDC058796 | reverse complement strand
CCGCCTACGTCACCCTCGACGCCCTCCCCCTCACCCCCAACGGCAAACTCGACCGCAAAGCCCTCCCCACACCCACCTACACCCCCACAACCACCGGACGAACCCCCCGCACCCCCCGCGAAGAAATCCTCTGCACCCTCTTCGCCGAAGTACTCGGCGTCGACCGCGTCACCATCGACGACAACTTCTTCGACCTCGGCGGACACTCCCTCCTCGCCACCCGCCTCGTCAGCCGCACCCGCACCGCACTGCACGTCGAGCTGTCCGTGCGGCAGTTTTTCGAGACGCCGACGATCGCCGGGCTGTCGGGTGCGCTCGACCAGGCCGACGGTGCGCGGGCCGCGCTCACCGCGAAACCGCGTCCGGAGCGCATCCCGCTGTCGTACGCCCAGCAGCGCCTCTGGTTCCTCCACCAGCTCGAAGGCCCCTCGGCGACGTACAACATCCCCACCACCCTCCGCCTCACCGGCGCCCTCGACCAGGACGCCCTGCACGCGGCGATCAACGACCTGCTCGCCCGGCACGAGAGCCTGCGCACCACCTACACCGAGGACGAGCAGGGACCCCGGCAGGTGATTCAGGAGTGGGAGCCCGGTCTGCTGCCGCTGGTCGTGGTCGACACCGAAGAAGGTGAGCTGGACGCGCGGCTCTCCGGGGCCGTTCACCATGCGTTCGACCTCACGGCCGGGATCCCGGTGCGGGCGACATTGTTCCGGATCTCGGAGCGGGAGCACGTGCTGCTGCTCCTCATCCACCACATCGCCACCGACGCCTGGTCCCGCACGCCGCTGGGGCAGGACCTCGCCGCCGCCTACACGGCGCGGTGTGCGGGCGACGCGCCGGCCTGGGAGCCGCTACCCGTCCAGTACGCCGACTACGCGCTGTGGCAGCGGGAGGTTCTCGGGGACGAGGCCGACGCCGACAGCGCGGCCGGCCGGCAGCTCGCCCACTGGAAGGAGCGGTTGGCCGGGCTGCCGGAGCAGCTGGAGCTGCCCACCGACCGGCCCCGCCCGGCCCTCGCGGACCAGGACGGCGACCGGGTCGCGTTCGCGCTCGACGCGGGCCTGTACGCGCGGCTGACCGAGCTGGCCAGGAGCACGCACTCGAGTACGTTCATGGTGGTCCAGGCGGCACTCGCCGCGCTGCTGACCCGGCTGGGCGCGGGTGAGGACATTCCGATCGGCACGCCGGTCGCGGGCCGCACGGACGGCGCGACGGAGAACCTCGTCGGCTTCTTCGTCAACACGCTGGTCCTGCGCACCGACACCAGCGGCAACCCCACCTTCCGGGAGCTGCTGGAGAAGACGCGCCGTACCGACCTGGCCGCCTACGCCCACCAGGACCTGCCCTTCGAGCGGCTGGTCGAGGCGCTCAACCCGGTCCGGACGCTGGCCCACCACCCCCTCTTCCAGGTGATGCTCATCCTGAGCACGGCCGACACGGACCCGGACGCCTCGCTCTCACTGCCGGGGCTGCGGGTCGGCGTGGAGCGCAGCCGGCTCGGCGCGGCCAAGGTCGACCTGGCCTTCGCGCTGGCCGAGACCCGGGACGGCGAGGGCCGGAGCACCGGACTCACGGGAGCGCTGGACTTCCGGACCGATCTGTTCGACCGGTCGACGGCACGGTCCCTGGTGGAGCGTTTCGTGCGGGTCCTGGAGACGGTCGTCACCGACCCCGGTGTCCGGCTGTCCCACGTACCGGTGCTGGCCGGCACCGAACGCCACCGGCTGCTCGGCGAGGGGACCGGGCCCGCGCTGGAGGACCTGGACGCGACGCTCCCCGAGCTGTTCGCGGCGCAGGTGCTGCGTACGCCCGACGCGCCGGCCCTGGTGCAGGGTGCGACGACGGTGTCCTACGCCGAACTCGACGCGCGCACCACCCGTCTCGCCCGGGTGCTGCGGCAGCAGGGGGTACGGCCGGGGACGCCCGTGGTCATGCTGATGGAGCGGTCCCTGGCCCACGTGGTGGCGACCCTGGCCATCAGCAGGGCGGGCGGCGCCTACGTACCACTGCACGACACGTATCCCCTCGACCGGATGCGGCACGTAGTGGCGGACACCGCGGCGACGCTCGTCCTGGCCGACCGGGCCGAGGCGGCACGGGCCGGGGAACTGGGTGCGCGGGTCATGGTGGTCGACGAGTTCGGCGCCCCGCCCGGGTCCGGGTACGTCGACGGCGTACCGGACGTGGGGCTGCGCCCGCAGGATCTCGCGTACGTGATGTACACCTCCGGGTCCACCGGGGTGCCGAAGGGCGTGGCGGTCACCCATCGCGGAGTCGTGGACCTGGTCCGCGACCACTGCTGGCGGCCGGATGCCCACGAGCGGGTGCTGCTGCACGCCCCGCACGCGTTCGACGTCTCCTGCTACGAGATGTGGGTGCCGCTGGTCTCCGGCGGAACGGTCGTCGTGGCACCGCCCGGGCACCTGGACGCGGCCGCCGTCACCGAGCTGATCGCCGCTCACGGCATCACCGCGATCCACCTCACCGCGGGCTTCTTCCGGGTCGTCGCCGAGGAGGCGCCGGAGTGTTTCGCCGGGGTGCGGGAGGTGCTGACCGGCGGTGACGTGGTCTCGCCCGCCGCGGTCGCCCGGGTTTTGGAGCACGCCCCGCGGACCGTGCTGCGCCACCTGTACGGGCCGACGGAGACGACGCTGTGCGTGACGCAGCACGAGGTCCGGGCGCCGTACTCGGCCCGTGGCAGCCTGCCGGTCGGCCGTCCGACGGGGAACACCCGGGCGTACGTGCTCGACCAGTACCTCCAGCCGGTGCCCGCAGGGGTGCCGGGCGAGCTGTTCATCTCCGGCACCGGTCTGGCACGCGGCTACCTGGGCCGCCCCGACCTGACCTCCGAGCGGTTCGTCGCCGATCCGTACGGCGGGTCCGGCGAGCGGATGTACCGCACCGGCGACCTGGTCCGCTACAACCCGGCGGGCGAGCTGGAGTACCTGGCCCGCGCGGACGACCAGGTCAAGATCCGCGGCTTCCGGGTGGAGCTGGGCGAGATCGAGACGGTCCTGTCCACGCGTGCCGAGCTGGCCCAGGCCGCCGTCGTCGTCCGCGAGGACCGGCCCGGCGACCGGCGTCTGGTCGCCTACGTGGTGGCCGCAGAGGGCCGGGCCGGCGAGGCGGGCCCGGACGCGCTGCGCGCCTTCGCCCGCCAGGCACTGCCCGACTACATGGTGCCGTCGGCCTTCGTGGTCCTCGACGCCCTGCCGCTGACCGTCAACGGCAAGCTGGACCGCAAGGCGCTGCCCGCGCCCGACTACGCGGCGGCGTCCACCGGGCGGGCCGCCCGCACCCCGGCCGAGGAGCTGCTGTGCACGCTCTTCGCCGAGGTACTGGGCCTGTCCGCGGTCGGCATCGACGACGGGTTCTTCGACCTGGGCGGCGACAGCATCCTGTCCATCCAGCTCGTCAGCCGGGCCCGCGCGGCCGGTCTGGCCCTCGCCGTCCGCGACGTCTTCGAGTACCAGTCGACGGCCGAGCTGGCCGCGGCCCTGGCCGAACGGGACGGCGACGCCCACCCGGAGGTCGACGAGGTGCCGCCGCACGGTCCGGTACCGCTGACCCCGGTGATGGCCCGGGTCGCCGAACTCGGTCTGGGCGGTGACGACTTCAACCAGTCCGTCGTGGTGTCCCTGCCGCCCGTGGTGGACGGCGACAGACTGGCCGGGGCCCTCCAGAGCGTGCTGGACCACCATGACGCGCTGCGACTACTGGTCCGCCCCGACGGAAGCGCCGAGGTGCGTGGTCCGGGCAGTGTGCCGGCGGCGGACGTGTTCCGCGTCGTCACCGGGTCGCCGGGCGCCGACGACCTCGACGGCCTGGTCGCGGAGGTGGCGCGCGCCGCGCGGGACCGCCTCGCGCCGGCCGAGGGCCGCATGGTCCAGGCGGTGCTGGTGGACCGCGGGGCCGGACGGGCCGGCGTACTGGTCCTGGTCGCCCACCACCTGGTGGTCGACTCGGTGACGTGGAGCATCGTCGTGCCGGACCTCGCGACGGCGTACCGGGGCGCCGAACCGGCCCCCGTGGGCACCTCGTGGCGGCAGTGGGCCACCTCCCTGGAACGGCTCGCCACCGACCCCAGGGTCGAGGCGGAGATCACCCACTGGGAGCACACGCTCGCCGGGGCTGGCACGCTACGGCTGGACCGTGCGCGCGACGTCCAGGGCGAAGCCGGACGCGTCGGCCTCGACCTTCCCTCGCCCACGACCGAGGCCCTGCTCACGCAGGTGCCGGGGAGCGTCAACGCCAGTGTGAACGACGTCCTGCTGACCGCCTTCGCGTTCGCCGTCGCCGAGTGGCGACGCGGGCGCGGCGAAGACCCGGACGCGCCCGTCGTGGTCGACCTGGAGAGCCACGGCCGGCACGAGGACGCCGTGCCGGGCAGCGAACTCAGCCGCACTGCGGGCTGGTTCACCGCCCTCCATCCGGTACGACTGGCCCCGGACGTCACCGACTGGGGGCGGCTGCACCAGGACGGTGATGCGCTCCAGGACGGCCTCAAGCAGGTCAAGGAGCAGATACGGGCCGTGCCGGGCGACGGCATCGGCTTCGGCCTGCTGCGCCACCTCAACCCCACCACCGGGCCTCGCCTGGCGAGCCTCCCCGAGCCCGACTTCGGCTTCAACTACCTGGGCCGGCGGGTCACCCCGGCCACCGGCACCCATGAGCCGTGGACCGTGACCGGCGGCGGAGTGGCCGCGTCGCGACCGGCGGCGCCGATGGCCCACGCGGTGGAGATCAGCGCGGTCGTGCACGAGGGAGCGGACGGCCCCCGACTGCGCGCGGAATGGACCTACGCACGCCGCCTGGTCCCCGATCACGACGCCCGGCTCCTGGCCGAGCACTGGTTCCGGGCGCTGGAAGCCCTGGTGGAACACGCCGGCCGTCCCGGCGCGGGCGGCCTGACGCCGTCCGACCTGACCCTCGACTCGCTGAGTCAGTCCGAGATCGAGGAGTTCGAGTCCGACCTTGAGTCCGAGTGGGAGATTGAGCAGTGAGCCAGCAACCGTCTCGTTCGCGTAGCAAGATCGAGGACATTCTTCCGCTCTCCCCGCTGCAAGAGGGCTTCGTGTTCCTCGGGCTGCTGCACACGGAGGGTCCCGACCTCTACGTCGGCCAGGTCGCCTTCGATCTGGAGGGCACCTTCGACGGCGCCCGGATGCGCGCGGCGGCCGAGGCCCTGCTGCGCCGGCACGCCAACCTGCGGGCCGGGTTCCGGCAGCGCAAGAACGGGGCTTGGGCCCAACTCGTCCTGCACGACGTCGACCTGCCGTGGCAGGAAGCCGATCTGAGCGCGCTGCCCGAGGACGAGCGCGGCCCCGAGGCCGACCGGCTCGCCGCCGCCGACCGCGCCCGCCGCTTCGACCTCGGCCGCCCGCCGCTGCTGCGCTTCACGGCGATCCGGCTCTCCCCCGGCCACGTCCGGCTGGTGATGACCAACCACCACATCGTGCTCGACGGCTGGTCCATGCCGGTCCTGCTGCGCGAGCTGATGGCGCTGTACGCCTCCGGTGGTGATCCCGCAGCACTCCCCCGGGTCCGCCCGTACCGCGAGTACCTGGCCTGGCTCGACGCCCGCGACCGGGAGGCCGCCCGGACCGCCTGGCAGGAGTCCCTGTCCGGCCTCGACGAGGCCACCCTCCTCGCCCCGGCCGGGTCGGCGGCGTCCACCGCGCCCGAGCACGTGTCGTTCACCGCGGATCCCGAGGTCAGCGCTGCGCTGGCGGCCTGGGCGCGGGGGCATGGGGTGACCATGAACACCGTGGTGCAAGGCGCCTGGGCACTCGCCCTCGCCCAGGCAACCGGCCGCGACGACGTCGTCTTCGGCGCCACCGTCTCCGGCCGCCCGCCCGAGCTGCCCGGCGTCGAGTCGATGATCGGGCTCTTCATCAACACCCTGCCCGTCCGCGCCCGCCTCGACCACGCCGAACCCCTGGGCGACCTCTTCCGCCGCCTCCAGACCGAACAGGCCCGCCTCCTGGACCACCAGTGGGCCGGACTCGCCGACATCCAACGCTGGGCCGGACACGGCGAACTCTTCGACACCGCCATGGTCTTCCAGAACTACCCGGTCGAGGACGGCAACCTCACCACCGCCTCCGAGTCCGACCGGCTCCGGGTGGCCTCGGCGGACATCAAGGGTGGCACGCACTTCGCCGTCAACGTCGTCGCGACGATGCGGGGCGCGGAGTTGTCCTTCCGCGTGGACTACCGCCCCGACCTCTACGACGAGGAGTACGCCCGCGACTTCGGCCGGCGGATGCTGCGGGTTCTGGAGGCCCTGGTCACCGACTCCGACATCCCCGTGGCCCGCCTGGACACCCTCGACCCGGCCGAGCGGGAGCGGGTCCT
>NZ_JBHYOP010000033.1:0-12437 GCF_042745235.1 Streptomyces sp. NPDC058796 | reverse complement strand
CGAGGACGACTCCGTCGAGGAATCACTCGCCGTGACCCCGGAGGCGGTGCCGGCCTTGGTGCGGGCGCAGGTGGCGGCGGTCGTCGGAGTCGAGGATCCGCGGGCCGTGGAGCGGTCGCGGAGTTTCAAGGAGCTGGGGTTCGACTCGCTGGCGGCGGTGGAGTTCCACCGCCGGATGTGTACGGCGACGGGGCTGCGGCTGCCCACGTCCCTGACCTTCGACCACCCCACGCCCGACGCGGTCATCGCTTACGTACGCTCCCAGTTTGGCGCGTCGGCCGGTGAGGGCGAGGCGGTCGCCCGGATGCTGACCCGCCTCGACGGGCTGCGGGCGCTGCTGGCCCGGGAGGAGCTGGACGACACGGCACGCGACGTGGTCGCGGCCCGGCTGAACGAGCTGCTGACGCTCTGCGCACGCCGTGGGTCAACGGCCGACGAGACCGTGGAACACCTTGAATCGGCCAGCGACAGCGAGATGTTGGACTTCATCAGCAACGAACTCGGCATCTCCTGACGGACCGAGGCGGAACGGCGAAGGGGCGCGGCCCGTATCCCGGGCCGCGCCCCTTCGCCGTTCCGGGCGGTTCAGTCCTGCCCGTTCTCCGTGAGGGCGGCGCACAACTCTGCGATCGTCGGGTTGTCGAAGAGCAGGTCCAGGCCGTTGTCGTCAGTGTCGCCGAGGTCGAACTCCTCCTGGAGCCGGCCGAGAATCGTCACCGCGTGCAGTGAGTCGCCGCCGAGGTCGAAGAAGTCGTCCGTGACCCCGAAGTCGCTGTGGCCCAGTGCCGCGCTCCAGATCTCGAAGACGGTCCGCTCGGCCTCGGTGCGCGGCGTGGTGTGCGCGCTCTCGGCGGCCTCGTCCCACGGTGAGGGCAGGGCCGAGCGGTCCACCTTGCCGTTGGCGGTGAGCGGCAGCCGGCCGATCACCATGATGTGCCGCGGCACCATGTAGCCGGGCAGTAGCTCCTCCAGGCGCCTGCGCAGTTCCTCCGGCTCGGGCCGGCCGCTGCCGCTGTCCGGGGCCTGTCCGATGAGGACCTGCTGGCCGTGGAAGTCGATGCCGGCGCCGGCGCCGGGCACCGCCTCGAACCGGGTGAACCCGGCGTCCTCCAGGTGCTGGCGCCACTCCTCGACGGACAGCAGTGGCAGCCGCCGCTCCACACGGTCCTGGGCAAGGCCCTCGATGAGTCCGACCGTCACCGTCTGCTGACGGGAGTTGAGGGTTCCCTCCAGCAGGACGAGCAGTCCGCCGGGGGACAGGACCGACCGCAGCCGGGTGAGGGTCCACGCCGCGTCCTTGGCGTCGTGCAGCACGTTGGCCGCGACCACGACGTCGACGGACCCGGTCTCGATGCCCTGCGGCCCCGGCTCCCCGTCGATGTCGTACGTGCCGTACTCGACGCCTGTGTGCTGCCGGAAGCGTTCCTCGGCCCGCTTGGTGAAGTAGGTCGAGACGTCCGTGAACAGGTACCGGACGGGCTTCCCGGCCAGCACCGTGAGGACCTCGGCGGATGTCGCCCCGGTGCCCGCGCCGACCTCCAGGACGCGCACCGGACGGGTGTCGTCACCCCGGCCGTCGGCGTAGGCGCGGACGGCCTCCGCGAGGGCGGTGTTGGACAGGACCGACACCGCGTTGTCCGCGTACAGGGCGTTCGTGACCGTGTGGCCGGTGTCCGTCAGGAGCAGCTTGAGAGGGCTGGTGCTGCCGCGCAGCATCTCCACCTGGTGCTCGGCGCACGCGGTGAAGTAGCCGGACAGGACGGCTTCGGTGCCGGAGAACTCGGCGGCCTCGAGCATCCGGCGCACCCGCGCGTCCCACTCCGCGGGATCCAGCGGAGCCGCGCTCGTGAACGTGCCCGGCGCGGTACCGGCCCGCAGGACGCCCTCCTCCACCAGGACGCGCAGCCAGCGTTCCAGGAGCCCGCGGTAGGCCGGCCGGATCCCGCACCGTTCGACGACGTCGGCGGCGGACACCGTCTCACCGGCGGCGCCGAACACGCCCAGCCGGGCGAACGTGCGGGCCATCAGCGGCGGACAGATCTCCTCCAGGGTCTCCAGCATCCGCCGGTACTCGGCGAGCCGGGGCGCCAGGTCCACGACACCCCGCTCCATCCGGGACCGGCAGGCCGCTACGGCCGCGTCCCAGAGCGCGCTCGTGTCCTGCCGGGCGGGAGCGGCGCCCCCGGCCGCCGCAGGCACCACATGGGCCACGAGCTGCCGGTGGCCGGTCTTCGGGCTGGTGTCCACACCGGCGACCGCGTCGGCCACGCCCGGCTGCCTGCGCAGCACCGAGGCGATCTCACCCAGCTCGATCCGGTAGCCGTTGACCTTGACCTGGAAGTCGCTGCGGCCGAGGAACTCGATGTCCCCACCGGGGAGATAGCGGCCCAGGTCCCCGGTGCGGTACAGCCGCTCCCCGGTGCGCGGATGGATCACGAACCGCTCCGCGGTGCGCTCCGGGTCGCCCCAGTAGCCGCGTGCCACGCCGGTGCCGCCGATGAAGATCTCGCCCGTGGCCCACACCGGGCAGGGCTCCAGGCCGACGTCGTACACCTGGAGGGTCTGGTTGGCCAGCGGCTTTCCGTACGGGATGCGCGTCCAGTCGGCCGGTACCTCGCCGATGGGGTAGTACACCGACCAGATGGCGGCCTCCGTGGCGCCGCCGAGGCTGATGACCTCGGCCTTGGGGTGCCGGGCGCGCACGGCGTCGGGCAGCTGCACCGGGATCCAGTCGCCGCTCAGCAGCACCAGCCGCACCCTGGTGCCGGACCGGTCGGCGGGGTCGCCGGCGGAGTCCACCCAGGCCTGCATCAGCGCGGGCACCGAGTTCCACACCGTCACACCGTGCCGTTCCACCAGCTCCGTCCAGTGCGCGGGCTCTGTCGCGCGGCCCGGCGACGGCAGGACGACGGTGCCGCCCGCGGCCAGCAGCCCGAAGATGTCGTACACCGACAGGTCGAAGCTCAGCGAGGAGATCGCCAGCACCCGGTCGCCCGGCCCCACCTGGAAGCGCTGGTTGACGTCCAGGACCGTGTTCACGGCCGACCGGTGGTCGATCGCCACGCCCTTGGGCCGCCCCGTGGAGCCCGACGTGTAGATGACGTACGCCAGATCGTCCGGCGACGGCCCGGACTCCAGCGGCTCCGCGCTCGCCTCCGTCACCTCCGGGTCCTCCAGGGTGACCACACGGACCCCGTCGAGCCCCTGAAACTCCTCGCGCAGCGCCGGCGACGTCACCACCAGGCGCGCACCGCTCTCGGCGAGCAGCTGCTCGCGCCGGGCGCGCGGCCACTGCGGTTCGATCGGCAGATAGGCGGCGCCCGCCTCCTGCACCCCGAGGACCGCGCAGACCTGCGCACACCCCTTGGGCAGGACGACCGCGATCAGACAGTCCCGGGCGGCGCCCAGCGCCGTCAGCCGCCGGGCCAGGCGGCGGGCGCGCTCCACCGTCTCACGGTAGGTCAGCTCCCCGTCGTCGCCAATCACCGCGACGGCGTCCGGGCTGCGCCGGGCCCGCTCCTCGACCAGCCCGCACAGGCTGTCGGTGGCGGGCAGCTCGGTCACCGTGTCGTTGACGCGGCGCCGCTCCTCGGCCTGCCACTCGGGCAGCGCCGCCGGCGACCCGGCCGCGTCCCACGCCCCCGGCTCCCCGGCCAGCCGCTCCAGGGCCCGGCAGTACACGTCGAACATGTCGTCCAGCAGCCCGTCGGGGAACAGCGCCTCGACCGCGTCCCAGTTGAACAGCAGCTCGCCCCGCTCCTCCGAGGTCTGGTGGTCCAGCCACACCTGGGGCGTCTGCGTCAGGCCGTGTACCCGCTCCCCGAAGAACCGGATGCCGTCCGCCGGGTCAGCGTCCGGCGAACCCAGCACCAGGGCGCTGGTGAACACCACCGGCATCGCCGCGGAGGGACCGCCGCCGAGCCGCCGCGCACGTTCCCGCAGCACCCGCACACCGTTGTACGAGGAGTGCTCCAGGTCCCGCATGAGCTGCCCCTGCAGCGCCTCCACCCGTTCGGCGAACGAGGAACCGGAGCTTGCGCGGGTCTCCAGCATGGTCAGCGTCGTGAAGTCCCCGATGACGGAGTCGATCTCGGGGTGCACCGCCGGGCGGTTGAACAGCGTCAGGTTCAGCGTGAAGTCCGGCTGCGCCGCCCACATTCGCAGCGTGTCGCAGAACGCGGTCATCAGCACCGCCGACGGCGTCAGCCCGCGCTGCCGCGCCGTCTCCTTCAGCACGCCCCAGCTCTCCCGGTCCAGCCGGCTCGCCCGCCGCCTGAACTCGGTGCGCTCCAGCTGACCGGGCTGCACCGCCAGCGGCAGCTCCGGCGCGGCCGGCAGCGAGTCCAGACGCTCCAGCCAGTACGCCTCGTCCCGCTGGTAGCGGGTGCCCTCGCGGGCCGCCTCCTCGTGCAGCACGTAGTCCCGGTACGACAGCGACAGCGGCCCCGGACGCCACTGCGGGTCCTCGTAGAACCGCCGCCACTCGTCGAACAGCACGAACAGGCTCAGCCCGTCCAGGATCATCACGTCGATGCCGATGTGCAGGCGGGTGCGACCACCGCCCAGCAGACAGGCGCGGATGTCGAACATCGGGGCGCGGTCGGTGGGCAGCACCTGGTGGTCCATGGCCCGCCGGACCTCCTCCACCCCGGCCCGCTGCTCGTCCTCGCGGCGGCCCCGCAGATCCGTCACGGCGATCTCGTACGGCGGCACCTCGCGCAGGATCCGCTGCCGGCCGTCCGGCTGGATCACGGCCCGCAGCATGTCGTGCCGCTCCACGACCCGGTTCAGGGCGGCGTTCAGCCGGTCCATCTCCAGGCCGGTGCGCTCCAGTTCGAAGTACAGGTACGTGGAGACCCCGCCCAGGTCGAGCGCCGAGCCACGGCCCACCCAGTAGGCGTGCTGGATGTCGGTGAGCGGGAACGGCTCGTGCCGGTCCTGCGGGCGCGGCGTCACCCCCGGCCCCTGGCCGGCCGTGTCGTTGCGGCGCAGCAGTGCGATCAGATCGTCCCGGCTCCGCTTCAGGCGCTCGCGCAGCTCGTCGGTGAGCGTGCCGGCCGGAGCGACGATGTCCAGCCGCTCACCCGCGAGGCGCAGCTTGATGCCCCTGCGGTGCAGCTCGGACAGGAGTTCCTGTGCCATCTGAAATCTCCTAGGTAAGTGTGAAGGTCGTCTCGCAGGGGATCGTCCGGCGAGGCCTCAGGGCTGTTCGACGGCGTGCACGACGGCGGCCAGCGCGGCCGGGTCGGTGAGGAGCGTGTGGTGCGAGGCGGCCACGGACTCCGCCCGCACGCCCGCCCGGGTCAGGGCCGACCAGCCCCAGTCCGGTGCCGCCGCGCCCGGGTGGCCGGCGAACTCGCCGACCTGGCCCAGCTGGGCACGCAGCACCGTGATCGGGGCGTCGATCCCCTTGGCCTCGTAGCTGTTGCAGGCCACCACCACGCCGCGGAACACGGCGAGCGCCGGCGCCAGGTCCCCGGGCTCGAACCGGGTTCCGGGATCGGGCAGGCCTCGCTCACGGGCGAGGGCCAGCGTCCGCGCCAGCCGGTCGCCGTCGCGCATGCCGTCCAGTCGGCGCACCTCCTCCAGCGGCGCGTGCTCCGGCCGCAGCCCGATGCCGAGGTCCTCCAGGAACCACACCAGCAGCTGCGCCTCGTCCACCTCCCGCGTCAGCGACGGAGCGGGCGAGTCCAGCACCAGGAGCCGTTCGACCGGCTCGCCGCTCTCCTCCAGCAGCCGCGCCGCCTCGAAGGCGATCACCGCGCCCGAGGACCAGCCGCCCAGCAGATACGGCCCGGCCGGCTGCACCGCGCGCAGCGCGTCCACGTAGAGTCCGGCCAGCTCGCCCACCGTCCCCAGCGGCTCCTGACCGGTCGCCGGCCCCGGCGCCTGGAAGGCGTGCACCGGGCGTTCCAGCAGCCCCGCCAGCTCCCGGTAGCACACGACGTTCCCGCCCGCCGGATGCACCAGGAACAGCGGCGTGCGACTCCCGCCGGACCCCGGCCCGGCCTCGCGCAGCGTCACCAGCGGCGACCACCGGCCCCGCACCTCCTGCAGGCTCTGCGCCAGAGCGGCGATCGTCCGGCACTCCAGCAGCAGGCCCAGCGGCACCCGGTGACCGGTCCGCTCGGCGACCAGCCGCAGCACGCGCAGCGCCGCGAACGACTGCCCGCCCAGGTCGAAGAAGTCGTCGTGCACCCCGATCGGGCCGACCCCGAGCACCGACTCCCACACGTCCGTCAGCAGTGCCTCCAGCTCGTTGCGCGCCGGAACCCGGGCCCGCGTCCCCTCGTCCCGGGGCCGGCTCATCGCCTCCAGCGCCCGCCGGTCCAGCTTGCCGTTGCCGGTCAGCGGCAGCGCCTCCAGCACGGCGACCCGGCCCGGCACCATGTACCGGGGGACCCGGCGCGCCACCTCGGCGAGCACGTCCCGCACGAACGCCTCCTCGTCGCGGCCGTCGCCCTCCCCGTCGCGTACGACGAACGCCACCAGTTGCCGTCCGGAGCCCGCGTCGGCCGCCACCACCACGGCCTTGCCGACCCCCGGGCAGTCCAGCAGCGCGTGCTCGATCTCGCCCAGCTCCACCCGGAACCCCTGGACCTTGACCTGGAAGTCGCTGCGGCCGAGGAACTCGATGTCCCCGTCCGGCAGATACCGCCCCCGGTCCCCGGTGCGGTACAGCCGCTCACCGGTCCGCGGATGGCGCACGAACGCCGCGTTCGTGCGCTCCTCGTCCCCCCAGTAGCCGAGCGCCAGCCCACGGCCGCCGATGTACAGATCACCCGGTACCCACACCGGCGCGTCCCGCCCGCTCGGGTCCAGCACATGCCAGCTCTGACCCGCCAGCGGACGGCCGTACGGGATGCTCGTCCACGCCGGGTCCTGCTCGTCCACCGGGAAGCAGATCGACCAGATCGACGCCTCCGTCGCGCCGCCCAGGCTCACCACCCGCGCGTTCGGCGCGATCCGGCGGATGCGTTCCGGCAGGTCCACCGGAATCCAGTCGCCGCTCAGCAGCACGGTCCGCAGCGACGGCAGCCGCACCCCGGCCGCGGCCGCCTCCTCCGCGAACAACTGCATCACCGCGGGCACCGAGTTCCACACCGTGACACCCGCCGAGCGCACCGTCTCGACCCACGACGCCGGGTCCGTCTGCGCCGCGGCCGGCAGCACCAGCGTCGCCCCCGCGGCCGCCGCACCGAACACGTCGTACACCGACAGGTCGAAGCACAGCGACGACACCCCGAACACCACGTCCGACGCCGAGATCCCGAACCGGCGGTTGATCTCCGCGATCGTGTTCAGCGGCCCGCCGTGGTCGAGCATCGCGCCCTTCGGACGGCCCGTCGACCCGGACGTGTAGATCACATATGCCAGGTCCGTGGGCTTCTGCCGGGCGCCGCTCCGCGACAGCCCCTCACCGCTGCGGCAGTCCTCGACCGTCACCAGCGGCACCCCGGCGGCCGCAGCGAGCCGCTCCCGCACGGCGGCCGACGTGACGACCGCCACCGCCCCGGTGTCCTCCAGGACGTAACGCACCCGCTCCTCGGGCCAGTCGGGATCCACCGGCACATACGCGGCCCCCGCCGCCAGCACCCCGTGGACGGCCGCGACCTGGTCCGGGCCTTTCGGCAAGGCCACCGCCACCAGGTCACCCGCACCCGACCCGCACGCCACCAGCCGGGCCGCGACCCGCAGCGCGTACGCCTCCAGCGCGCCGTAGGTCAGCGCCCCGTCCGCACCGGCCACCGCCGGCGCGTCCGGCGCGACGGCGGCACGCCGCGGCAGCAACTCGCCCAGCAGCCGCGCCGGCGGCTCCGGCGCGGCCGCCAGCGCCTCGTCGTTGATCCGCGCACGCCGCTCCCGCTGCGCCGCCGGCAGCAGCTCGAAGTCCCGCGCCCGCCAGGCGGACTCGTCCTCCGCCAGCCGGGTCACCAGCGAGCCGTAGGCCTCCAGCATCGCGTCGATCAGACCGGGCGGGAACATCGACTCGATGACATCCCAGATCACCCACAGCCGCCCATCGCGCAGCTCCCAGAACTCCGTGTCCAGCAGCGTCTGCGGCGTCTCCAGAAGGCTGTACCGCGGCGGATCGGCGGGCCCCACGAACAGCGCGCTGCCCACCGCGAACGGCAGCACCGCACTGCCCGGCGTACGCCGCACCTGGTTCAGCCGCTGCAACACCTTGCTGCCGCTCCAGTACGTGTGCTCCGTGTCCGCCAGCACCCGCGCCTGCAGCCGCCGCACCCGGTCCTCGAAGCCCTCCGCATGCCGCCAGTCGACCTCCAGCGGATACAGCGCCGCGAAGTTGCCGAGGATCTCCCGCATCTGCGGATGGATCGGCACCCGGTGCGTGATCATGTTGTTCAGCAGAAAGTGCCGCGAGCCGCTCCACCGGGCGATGACCTCCGCATGCGCACCGAGCAGCACATTCGTCAGCGTCAGGCCCCGCGCGTCCGCCCTGGCCCGCAACGCCTTTCGCACACCCGGCTCCAGCAGCACTTCGCGCCGCGACAGCATCGACCGCCCCTGCCGCTCGGCCCCGCCCACCAAAGGCAGTTCCGGAGCGCCGGGCCACTGGGCCATCCGGTCGCACCAGTACTTCTTCGACGCCTGCCCCAGCGGCGACTCCTCCAGCTCCGCCAGCGCCAGCACACAGTCCCGGAACGCCACCTCCAGCTCCGCCAGCTCCTCCTGCGGCCGGTGGTAGTAGTGCAGCGCGTCACTCAGCAGCCGGAACGCGCTCGGCGCGTCGGCGAAGAGATTGTTGTTGTTGTAGTGGAACCGCGCCCGGCCCCCGCCGTACAGACTCAGGTGCGGCGCCAGCCACGGCCACCGGTCGTGCGGCGGCTCCTGCCGGCACATCGACTCCCGGGTCCGCAGCATCCGCCGCTCGGCCTCCTCGACGGGCAGACCCCGCAGATCCGACACGGTGAACTCCACCGGCGCCGGGTCCCGCACCGTCCGCAGCAGCATGTCCTCCCCGGCCACCACCAGGTTCTTGCGCTGGCGGTGCAGCGCCCGGTTGAACGCCACCCGGAAACGGTCCACATCCAGCTCGTCGAACTCGAACTCCCCGTACTGGTGCGGCCGCACATAGAACTCGAACCCCTCACGGCTGCCCATGAGGAACGACTGCTGAAGATCCGACGGCGTGAACGGCTCGTACAGCCGGTCCGGATCATGCCGAACGACCGGCAACTCCCCACCGCCCGCGCCCGGCCCCCGCTCGGAGCGCGCCAACCAGTCGACGATCTCCGCCTTGTGCCGGGCCAGCCGCTCCCGCAGCTCGGCCGTCAGACTGCCCCGCGGGGCCTTCACCTCCAGCCGCTCACCGTCGACAAGCCTCAACTTGACGTCCCGGTCCGCCAGTTCCGCCAGCAGCGACGAAACCGGCGAACCCCACGTGCTGCTCTCTGTGCTCACTGCGGAACCTCTCTTCCGACATCACGGTCCGGGCGGGGAAAGCCGAATCTCACAGCGTCAGCACCTCGGTCTCGTCGGAGTCCGCCGCGTCGTCCTCGTCCGAGGCCAGGACACTGCGCAACGCGAGCTGACGGCACACGAACCCGGCGACATCCCCGCCCGTCCCGGAGAACAGCACATCCGCCGGCACATCCGCCGAATAGTCGCTCAGCAGCCGACTGCGCAGCCGCACCGTCGTCAGCGAGTCCAGCCCCAGCACATTGAGCCGTGTCCCGGCGAACGACGGGGCCAGCTCCTCGCGCTGCCGCTCACCGATCCCCAGCAGCAGCGCGACGATCCCCAGCAGCTCACCCAGCACCAGCTCACGCGCCCGCTCCGGCTCCGTGGCCGCCAGCGCTGCCAGCTCGTCCACCGACCACGCCGGCCCACGGGCCACGCCGCCGCCCCCGCCGTCCGGCCGCACCGAATCCAGCAGTGTGTACGGCACCGAGCGCGCGACCACCGCCGCATAGCGATGCCAGTCCACCCGGGCCAGACCCACATGCCCCGAGCCACCCGCACCGCTCAGGGCCGCACCAGCGGCCGCGCCGCCGGGCGCCGCCCCGTCCACGGCCAGCCGCGCGAAGGCCCCGAACGCCTGCCGCGGCGGCATCGCGTCCACCCCCGAGGCGGCCAGACCCTCCAGCGCCCCGTCCCGCGCCGCCATGCCCACCTCGGCCCAGGCACCCCAGCCCACGCTCAGCGCGGCCAGCCCCCGCCGCCGGCGATGCGCGGCGAACGCGTCCAGAACCGAGTTGGCCATGACATACGCGCCCTGACCGGCCGCACCCGTGATCGACGTCAGTGACGAGAACAGAACGAAGAAGTCCAGCTCCCGGCCCTCCGCCGCACACTCCCGGTCCAGGTACCAGGCACCGCGGACCTTCGGATCCAGCACCCGCCGGACCCGCGACCAGTCCAGCCGGCCCAGAACCGCGTCGTCCGTCACACCGGCCAGGTGCACGACACCGCGCAGCGGCGGCAGCTCCCGCCGCACGAACGCCAGCAGCTCCGCGACATCACCGCGCCGCGCCACATCCGCACGCCGCAGCTCCACCCGCACCCCGGCCGCACGCAGTGCCGCCACCTGAGGCGGCACCGCCCCCTCGTCCTCCGGAACACGACGACCCGTCAGCACAAGGGACCGGGCGCCTTGCAACGCCAGCCACCGTGCCACCTCCAGCCCGATACCGCCCAGACCACCGGTGACCACATACGTGGCATCCGGCCGCACGACGACCGGCTGCCGCCCGCCCGACAGCTCACGCTCCGCCAGCCGCGCCTCATACCAGCGGCCGGCGCGCTGCGCGAGATGCCCGGACCCCGCGAACGACTCCGCGCACCGCCAGGCCTCCTGCGGCGACGGCACCGGCCCGTCCGCATCGACATCGACCTGGACGCACTTCAGGTCCGGGTAGTCGGAGATCACTGCCTTGGCGACACCGGTCAGCACGGACTGCGCCGGCACGGGCGCCCCCGGCCCGGCGGGGACGTACGCCGCCCCCACCGAGCGGACGACGACCTGCGGCCGGTGCTCGGCATGGGCGTTGAGGAAGTGCTTGAGGAGGAGGAAGGAGTGGCGGGCCACGCGGTAGAGGGCGTCGAGCCCGGGATCCGCGGTGGCGTCCGTGCCGGTGAGGTGTGAGCCGTCCTCGCGGCGGCCGGACGGCGCGGCGGGTACGGCGTCCAGGAGGAGCCCCGCGAGCCGGGGAGCCGACCCGTCCGACCCCGCACCGGCCGACTCCAGCGCCCGGGTCAGACGGTCCCCGAAGAACCGCTCCAGCTCACCCTCCGGGACCGAGTCCGGCGCGATGCGCAGAGCGGCATCGGACACGGCATCCGCATCCGCGTCCGCCGCCTTGGCACCGTCCTCGTCACCCACCGGGGCCAGACGACCCTGCCAGGCACCGGAGCCGTCCGGATCGGCCGCCAGGACGAGCCACACGCCACCGGAGTCAGCGGGCCGCGCCGACAGCTCCGGCGGCGACCAGGGCACCCACTCGACCTCGTACTGACGCGGACGGGTGACGGCCATCGCGCGCAGCGCCTCCGCGGAGACCGTACGGAACCGCAACCCCGTCACGGTCACCAGCACCTCACCCGACGCGGACAGCAGATCCAGATCCAGCGAACACTCGCCGCCCGACCCGACCCCGTGCCAGCGCGCGTGACACCACACCGTCGAGGGCAGCCGGCCGTGCACCGAGACCTGGTCCACACCCACGGGAAGCCGCAGCACCTCCTCGCCCTCCGTGAACGCGGCCACCACGTGGAAACACGCGTCCAGCACCACCGGATGCAGGGTGTAGACGTCCTCCCCGTCACCCCGGGCGGCCTCGACCTCGACCAGGGCGAGCGCCTCGTCCTCCGCCGCGTCGCGCAGCAGCTCCTTGAGCCCCTTGAACGCGGGGCCGTACTCGACGCCGATCGCGTGCAGCCGCTCGTACAACCCGGTGATGTCCGCGGTCTGCATCCGCTTGCGCAGATCGTCCAGCGCTACCGTCCGCCGCTCCGGCCGGACGGCTCCGGCCGTGCCGAGGGGCGTGGCTCGGGAGACCGTCAGATGCTCCGCCCAGGTCCGGGATCCGCCGCCGTCCGCAGGCTCGTCGGGCTGCCCGAAACAGCGCACACGGTATCCGTCCCCGTCCGGCTCGACCAGAGCCTGGACCTTGACGGGGGCGTCCGCCCCGAAGTGCAGGAACTCGTTGAAGCTGACGCCCTCCAGGGTCACACCCGCGGCCGCCTCGCCCCGGGATGCGGCCCGGACGCCCGCGACCGCCCACTCCAGCATCGCGGCGGCCGGCAGGACCGCCGTACCGACGAGCTGATGCTGCTCCACGAACCACGGCCGCCGAGCCTCCAACACCTGCGCGAACCACTGCCCTCGCGGATCCGCCAACTCGATCCGGCCGCCGAGCAGCGGGTGTGCGGCCGTGTCGGGCGAGGCGGTGGCCTGCGCGCGGGACGGGCCC
>NZ_JBHYOP010000032.1:0-15522 GCF_042745235.1 Streptomyces sp. NPDC058796 | reverse complement strand
ACGACCGGCTCCTCCACCGACTCGTGCTCGCTGATGGTCTCGCTCACTTCAGGCGTCTCCTTGATCATCGGATCCGCCGTCTATTGGACACTCCCGTGAATGAAGACCGGGTCATCGAGACGGGAGTCGGTGACACGGGCGCGCACATCGGTGAGGAGCCATTTCACCAGCTCGGCGGTGGCGTGGTACTCGCTGTCGAACCCCATGCTCAGGTTGGTGATCTCGTATTCGAACAGGACGTCGACCATCAGGTCCGCCAAGTGCGCGTCGGCGGCCGGTGTCCGGGTGGCGGTCCATATGTTCAGCCAGGGGCACAGGCTGTCGGTGGCGACGGTGACGAGGCTGAGGGTGTCCCTGATGGGCACTGGGCTGGGGTGGGTGTGCAATGTGACCTGCCACCATGCGGTCCAGACGTTGCGAAGAGCGTCGGCCAGGGGCGCGTCCCAGGTTCTCCAGCCCGCCTCGACCAGCCGGGTGGCGATCAGCTCCTCGGAGATGTCGAACTGACCGGCGACAAGGGGACGGATGATGCGTGGGACGAGACGGCGGTAGAGGCGCGGGAAGTCGTCCCAGTGGCTGGGCACCTCTCCGGCGGCCGCGGACACCATGTCGTCGGGTATGAGGTGCAGCGGTCCGGAGAGCTCGGCGAGTCCTCCTCGCCGTAGCAGTACGTGCAGCCTCCGACGGAGAACGGCTCTTCAGAGGCGAAGGCACGATCCAGTGCATCGAGGGCTGTCATGAGCTGCTGATGGTGTGACATGGCGACCCGCCGGGGGACTCCGTCCGGGTGACCGGCAAAGATCGCAGGCTATCAGGCTGTGCCGGAGCTGATGCTGCGGACTGAACACCACTACCCGACTACAACTCGAAAATCTCAGTAACCGTCGCCCTGCCCCCGCAGTACGCCGCGCGCCTCTTCGACGCCCAGGAGCAGGGTGCCAGCGATGCCCGGCTCCAGAAGATCGCGGCCGAAGCGCTTAAGGAGGTGTACTTCCAGGACAACGGCCGCCGCGCCGGTTCCCTGGAGGAGGTCCGCTTCACGGACATCGAACACCTTGAGTTCGACCTTTAGAGCTCGTAACAAAATCTTGTCGGGGTGCCCTGATCGGACGTAACCGATGTGATGATCTGGCCGTTCGTGTCGTGTGACGACTCGGCCGTGGATTGTGGATGACGACTTGTGGGTGCGGATCGAACCACTGCTGCCGCCTTGGCCAGAGCGGTCCCCAGGCCCGAGGCCGGTGCCGGACCGGCTGTGTTTGCAGGGCATCTTGTACGTCCTGCACCAGGACATCGCCTGGCAACTTCTGCCCATAGAGCTGGGGTTCGGCTCTGGACAGACCTGCTGGCGGCGCTTGAACCGCTGGCAGAAGGCCGGGGTCTTCGAGCGGTTACACCGTCTCCTGCTCGCTGAGCTGAACACGGCCGGCGAGCTCGACCGGAGTCGCGCATGCGTGGACGGCTCCTACGTCCGCGCGAAAAAGGGGGTGCCGCGACCGCCCGTCGCCGGTCGACCGCCGGAAGACGGGCAGCAAACTGGGCGGCCAATCAGTCAGAGCCACAACCACGGCATGAGCGCTCCTAGCCACACCCAGGCCCCCGGGTCTCCCGATCGTACGAAGGACCGGAATCAACCCGCCAGAAAGGTAAGGAACGCTTCATCTGGCGAGCCTCGCCAGGTGAGGCGCTTACGCGGAACCGGAGCCCCTGGGCTCAGTCCTGGTTTGGGCGTACTGAGCTGCGTACCAGCTGGAGTCGACGGCGGGGTTGCGCAGGGTCCCCCAGAATTGTTCGTCGGGTATCGGTGGCAGTGGCGGTCGGCCCAGGTCTGCATGCAGGTCAGAACGCCAGTCGACCGTAAGGCGCCTGCGGAGGCCCGCGCTCTCATACACAGACCTGTAAGGCGAGCCCCAGATCCCGTGTGCCAATTTCTCCGCAGCCCACCTGCGGGTGTCGTCTCGGTGGGCGTTCGCCTGCACGAGCACCGTGCGTAGTCGCAGGGCCAACGGGTCGGTCTGGTCCGGCCGTGCGGGGACTTCACCCCGTTCCAACGCGTCCAGGGCTGACTTGACCTCCGGGTACTTGCTGAGGCCCGTTTCGACCGCTAGTCTGCGCAGTTGCTTCCGAGCGGCCTCGGCCACCCGCTCCCGCGGCAGGACCGCGAGCAGTGCACCCAGTTCCTCCAGTCCGTCCAGATAGATCGCATGGAGGGGGGCGGTGGGACTGCAGGAGAGGTCCAGCTCCGGTAGCTGCTCATCCGGTGAGGGAAGAGGATCGTCGGCACTGCCCCACTCCGGGTGGGTAGGCATAGCCCACTCCCAGAGCAGCCGGCCGTTGAAGGTAACGGCACCAGCATCCCGGCCTTGCTCGAGCTGGCCAGCCAGCTCTGCCAGATACCCACCAAGTGAGTCGGCCTCCCCGAAACTGGTGCCGGTCTCGTCGAAGAACCGTCCGATCGCGCCGCAGGAGCCCCGCCCAGAACGGCAATCGATCATGAGACCGTCCGCCGTTACCCCATACGAACCGAACTTCACGTAGCCGTGATGCCAGTAGCCTTCGGCCTCCTCCTCGTCAAGGCCGTCGGCGACGTTGCGCATGAACTCGGTGTCCTCGAGGATCCCACTCACCCCAAGTAGCCGGTCGTGCGTGCTGAACCGGAAAGCCTCTGGTCCGTCCAGCGCCCCGTTGTGCTGGAGCAGTGAAGCAATCAGGTCCGGAGGAAAGGTGATGCCCAGTTCCTCCTGTGCTGCCGCAATCTCCTCATCTCCCGCAGGCGGCAGGAGCGTGGCGAAAGTGCGAGGCGCGTGCTCGCGCAGCCACGCGTCGATGCGGCTCCATGAATCCTGGACCAGGTCTGCTGTCATAGGGCTGACCCTAGAGTCAGCCACTGACAGCTCGATCATCGCTCACCGGCGCTGACCGCCGCGCTTGCGTTCCGTCCGGCCGATTCGAGTGTGACCCACGTCCCGGCTCACCACACCGTCGGCACCCCACGCTCCAATCGCCAACTCAGCCGCTCACTCGCCGCGAAGCGCCCAGTCACAGATGACTCGAGCTCTCTGGCCCAGCGATTCTACCGGCGGTAGAATCGCTGGTATGAGTAAGCCGACGAGTATCAAGACCAGCGAGGAAGTACGCGATCGGCTGCGTGTCCTCGCCGAGGAGCGCGGCACCACCATCACCGAGCTGCTGGAGGAGCTCGCCACGCGTGAGCTCACGGAGGTCGAGCGGGAGCAGCGTGCTGCCGAGGCGGCCCGTGAGCTGGGGATTGAGTACACCGAGCAGGTTCAGCAGGTCGGACAGGACGCCTGGGCGAGAATCCGCGCTCATCAGGGCGGCGCCGCCGCATGAACCTGACGGCCGTCTTGGACCACACGGCTCTGGCCGCCCTGTACCGCGCGGACTCCTTCTTCACGGGCCTCTACATCGAGGCCTCGCGCGGCACCGGCCGCGTCATCATCCCCTCCCTGTCCGTGCTCGCTGCCGAACGGCAGGTTGCGGGCGCCGGCCAGCTCGCGGCATCCCTACGGTTCGCGGAGAACGTTCCATTCACCGCGGCGCACGCAGTGGACGCGATGGACTGGACAAACGTGGACTGGCCGGTGGCCCACGCTGCTGCGATCGCCTGGCACGCGGTGAAGGCGGGGGAGCCGCTGACGGTCCTGTCGCTGGAACCCGAACTGTACGCGGGTACCGGCATCACCCCGCTGAACCCCACATAAACGAGGAGAGCCAGAGGACGGACCTTGCCGACGCAGGCGAGATGGACCTTCTTGATCAGTCCGCCCCGGGACCAGCCGAGGCGTGATCGTCCGGTTCGTCCAGCCGACAGATCCCCCTTTTCCGGTCGCCCTCCGCAATCAGCGCAGGCGGGGCTGCCTGCAGTAGCGCGTTCCGGAAGTCTGACCTCCAGATATGTTCGTCGATGTCGCCTGTCACTTCCACCTCATGGCCGAAACAGCCCTGCTCGCATCTCTGGCTACAGGGCATGTGGCGTGGTGGCGGCACTATGCGCTACTTCCGCCACTGGCTTACCACCCCACAGCGTGACGCGAAAGCGTCATCCGATCGCTTCCTATGTGTCGCCTTTGAGTACCTTGTGGCTCTATTGATTCACGCACGTTCTACATATGCTCTGCACCGATCGTGGCCAGGCAAGTGTTAACGGAGGGGGTGGTGATGGTGCGAGTCTGCTGCGTCGACGCACCCTCCCTTGGCCGCTGCAAGGAGGATGCCTCAGTCGGCCGGGGTGCGTCCGGTCTGACTGCGGGTGAGGATCCGCGATCTCGAAGCCGTGCTTCAGCAGAAGTGCCCGCGCGCAAAACCTGAGCGCAGCCCCTTTCGGGTCAAAACAGCTCATTGACGGTCAAGGAGAGTGGCGGTATGTCTACAAGATCCAAGCGCTTAGCGTTGTCGGGCGTCTGCGCGGCTGTGGCCCTGGCACTGTCCACGCCAGGTTCCGCCCATGCGGGCAGCGGCGATGACGCCAACCTCCACAGCATGGAGGCATGTCAGGAGTGGCCCTCAAGCTCTGCCTTCAAATTCCACATCTACTACAACTCCGGGCTGAACGGCTCGTGGCGGAACATCGGCTACTCAGTGTGGGACTTCAATGCCGTGAGGCCCGGCGGGAGTGACCCGGGCGCGTACCCGCTCAGGTTCTGTCAAATCGGTGCCAGCAGCCCGTGGCCCGGATCTGGGCAGAGAATTAAGAACAATGCGGCGTCGGCCGAGAACGATCACTACAAGTACATTGCCAATGTGCATTACAACAGTGGCTACAAGGGCCCGGCGGATGTCATGGGCCCCGGACAGAGCATCGCTCAATTCCGGAACGTCTACAACGAAAACGCATCGTTCGAGTGGACATCGTCCTGACAAGAGCGGCCGGGCCGGCAGGAGAGTGACATGAGTCAGCAGAAGAACAAGAAGACCACCTTAATCGCGGTCCCGGTCCTTGCCGCCGCGACCGTCGGAGTCGTGGCATTTGCCGCGACATTGCCTGACAGTTCCCAGGAGTCCCGGGGCCCCGCCAGCGCGCCGCAGCAGGCGGTCGCCAAAGCCACGATGGGCGATCCTGACGACCCGGCCACCTGGAAACTGCCCATCGAGGCATACCTGCCGACTCGAGCAGAGCACAGGCTTGTGTCCAGCAGCCGGGATGAAGTGATCGACGCTTGCATGGCTGACGCCGGCTACCCGGAGTGGACACCGGCCCCCGATCTGCCAGCGCTCGGAGGGAAAACACTGACCGACTGGCGCTACGGCATCCACGACGCCGCGAAGGCCGCCGAGCGCGGCTACCACCCTGACGCCGAAGAGCAGAAGGCCTACGACGCGGCCATGGAAGAAGGTGCAGTCGACGAGTCAGGCGCCGACGAGGGTTCGCTGCGCAACTGTGTGACCCAGGCCGATGGCACGGCGCCAGCCCTTCCTGCCGACGACCTCGCGCAGCAGATCAGCGGTGACGCCTTCCGCCAGGCCGAACAGGACCCCCAGGTCGTCGCAGCATTCGCTCAGTGGTCGTCGTGCATGAAGGACAAGGGCTACGACTACGCCAAGCCCATGGATGCCAACGACGACCCTCAGTTCAACGATCCGTCCACGGTTACTGACGCGGAAATCGCCACGGCCAAGGCTGACGTCGCATGCCGGGACAAGTACCAGATCGAGAAGATCTGGTTCAACGCGGAAGCCAAACTGCAGCAGACCGCCATCGTTCAGCATGAGGACGAGCTCAACCGGGTGGCATCCGGCACCAAGACCATCGTTGCCATGGCGAAGGCGGCATCGCAGTAGCCCGGCAACAAGCAGCAAGGCCTCTTGTGCGGGGAGGGCCATGAGTCTCTCGGCAAGGCCACCTGGCTGGGCCCGCCGTCGGGACTCGAGCAGATAGCCGGCCATCGTCGGCCGTCATCTAAGCGTCATGAGTGACGGGTAGATGACGGCCGGTTCGCTGTGCCGCGCTCCCCCGTTCCGTTCACACGACGAAGGACTCCTCCCGTTGAGCGTGTCGAGATCATTCCGCACAGGGCTGGCCGGCCTCACCGCCGCAGCCGTTCCGACTGGGCTTATACAAGCCGTTGCTGTCGCCGACAGCGCCGATCCGAAACCCACACCGACAGCGGGAGGCGACAATGCGCCTGCGGAGACTTCGGCGGTGCCCGGTAGGCAACGGGCTCAAATCCTCGGAGAGGGCTGGAAGAGCCGCTGCAGCGAAGGCCGCGCCCGAGTCTCACAAGGGCAAGAAGATCCACGAAGGCGGCTGCAACCGCTGGGCCAGGAAGCAGATCGTGCAGCCCACCGACGAAGAACTTGCCTTCGTTTCGGAACTGAACGGTCAGAGCTTCACGCAGTCCATGGAGGACCCGGCGGTGAAGAAGGCGCTCACCGACTGGTCGCAGTGCATGACGGACGCCGGCTACGCCGGCCTGGCGACACCGTTCGAGGCGGCGGACTCGGTACCGCACGGCGAGGGGAAGGCGTCGCAGGAGGAGATCGCTGTCGCGCTGGCAGAGATCGACTGCAAGAAGAAGACCGGCCTGGTCGCCGTGTGGTTCGCCAAGGAAGTGAAGATCCAGAAGAAGCTGATCGCCCAGCACAAGGACAAGCTGAGCGATATTCGTACACGCAACAGCAGCGCAGTGACCGCCGCGAACGCGAAGCTGGCGCAGTAATGGCGGGCGCGGGACGCATCGTGGCCATCGTAGGAGTCGGTGCAGCACTTGTGGCCGGTGCCGTGTTCGGCGGAGTGTCACTCGCAGACAGCGCGAATGACGATCTCTCGCACGGCTTTCCCTCGCATCAGGCGACGGCTTCGCCGTCAGCCGAGGTGTTGACCGAAACGCTCACGGCAGACCAGCGAAAGCGGCTCGGTACCCGTGCTGCGGTGTCCGCGGACGGCAGTGTGAGTGTCTACGCGCCGGCCCGCGACGGGGACATGGTGACCTTCCCGGTCACCCTCACCAACCCGTCCGATGCGGCCCGCGTCGTCACTGCACACATCTGGATCCACGCCAGCCCGCACGGACAGCCCGTGGATCTCCATCAAGGGGCCGTCGACAGCGGCGGCCTCGTGGCCCCCGACGCCACCCTGCTGACCGAGATCAGCGTCCAGGGCGCTCACAGCATCCGCCTGGAAGACCTGGCGGTAGAGATCCGTCAGGCCGCCCAAGAGCCGGCCTGAGCGGACCGTTCATCACTACCCTCGAGGAAGAGTGTGAAGAGACCGATGCACCGGCTGCGTGTGCCGGTCATCGTCAGCATGGCAACCGCATTGACGCTGCCGCTGACGATGCCCGCACAGGCTGCCGACCCGACCAGCCCACCGAAGGGCGCAGCCCAGTACAAGGCGCCCGACACCGTGGACGTGGACAAGCCCGCGGCTGTCCCCTCCAAGAACCGGGCTGCTGCGCTGGGCAACGACTACAAGCAGTCCGACGACCGCGCGTTCACCACCTCCGGTGACGGCACCGGCTTCCACCTCTTGGTCGCAAACGAGGCCGACGGTTACGCCTGGAAGACCGCAGCGACCCTGTCCGAGCCCGGCTTCGAGGCCGACACCTGGATCGGCAACGCCTGTCTGACCGAGTCGGGCAAGCGTGCCGCGGTCGCCTACGCACCACGCACCTTCACCAATGAGCCCGAACTCATGGCCCGGGGCGCGTTCAGTGCCATCGTCGACCTCGAGTCCGGCAAGGTCACTAAACTGCCGTTCCAGGCGTCACTGGCCTACTTCAGCCCCGGCTGCGGCAGCGCTGAACAGGCCGTGTTCACTCAGCTGTCCTACGAGGACGACGCCAGACAACAGACCCGCCTGTTCAACGTGAACGCCGAAACCGGCAAGGCCGCGAAGCCTCTGACTTTCCCGGGTCAGGTCACTTCAGCCGTCCCGACGAAAGACGGCGTGGTCGCCGCGCACGGCAACTGGCTGGTCAAAGCAGGGACCAAGGGCAAGCTCACAGAGATCACCCACACCCGGTCCGTGCCGTTCCAGCTCACCGTTGACTCCGCCGGCGGTCTCACCTACATCGACCGCACCAAGGACAACAGCAGCAAGAAATCGCCCACGAGCTACGCCCAGCACCTGAACGCCGGCCAGCTCAACAAGCGCGACGCGACGGCGGACACGGTTGCCTCGGGCAAGCTCACCGACTGGGACCTCACCTCGTCGGCCAACGGCACCGTCTACATCACCGGCAAGGCCAAGAACAAGGGCGCCCTGCCGAAGAAGGTGAAGAACCCGGGCGGCATCGCCAAGGACGCCCGCCTTTCCAGCCACGGCCACGCCGCGGTCACCACCGCCTGGGCGGACGGCAAGGACACCCGCATCCGCCCCGAAGAAGCACTGACCGAGCGCACCGCACGCACCACCCTGCGCCTGCTGGAAACGAAGAAGACCGTCACTCTCGACGCCAGGCCGGGCAAGGACCGTCTCGGCGGGCAGACGTCCGAGAAGCAGGGGAAAGCGGCCTCGCCTGTTCTTCCGAAGCCCCGGAAGAACGCCAGGTCTCAGACGGAGCCCGGCGCGTCCGCAGCTGGCGACGGTGTCTCCACACAGACGGCACGTACACAGCTCCTCAGCTCTTCGCCGTCCGATCCGAGCGAGGACGTGTCCGAGCGGACCTGCAGCGTCGCCCGCAACGACGTGAAGAAGCAGGCCTTCCAGCCCACCCCCCGCCAGGTCGAGTGGGCGGTGGACCAGGCCGTCGTCGGCAGACTCAACCTCTACCGGCCGGCGAACTGGAAGAACACCGGCATGGCCGGCTACTCACCACAGAGCCTCTTCCCGCCCATCCTCCTCGAAGGCGACCCCAACGACCAGCTGGACTCCGAGGACGGCGACAACGACCGCTGGCACATCCCGTCCCAGATCCTCCTCGGCGTCACCGCCCAGGAGTCCAACATGTGGCAGGCCACCCGCTTCGCGGTGCCCGGAGTCACCGCCAACAGCCTCATCGGCAACTACTACGGCGTCGACTACGCCCCCGACGGCGAGCAGCAGGACCCATGGGCGATCCACTGGGCCGACGCCGACTGCGGATACGGCATCACCCAGGTCACCGACGGCATGCGCCTGCCCGGCCACGGCCAGCCGACCAAGACGGCCCTCCAGCAGGAAGCCGTCGCCCTCGACTACACGGCCAACATCGCCGCCGGCGCCCAGATCCTTTCGGAGAAGTGGAACCAGACCCGCAAGGCGGGAATGAAGGTCAACGACGGCCACCCGAAGTGGATCGAAAACTGGTTCTTCGCCCTGTGGGCCTACAACTCCGGCTTCTACCCCCAAGCAGAAGCGGACTCCTCCGGCCACTGGGGGGTCGGCTGGACCAACAACCCCGCCAACCCGCTGTGGAAGGCCAACCGGCTGCCGTTCCTGGAGAACTCACTCGGGGACGACAACTACGCCGACGCCGCACACCCGCAGGACTGGCCTTACCAGGAGAAGGTCATCGGCTGGGCAGCACGTCCCATCTCCGCCCTGTTCGCGCCCGGCGACATGCAGGCCGGATACCGCCCGGCCTGGTGGAACAGCAAGGCCTACCGCACGCAGGCCAAGCCGCCGATCGACCTGTTCTGCGACTCCTCCAACTCCTGCGATCCCGGCAAGATCGCCGATGGTGACTCCAACGATCCCGGCCAGGGCGCCTGCACTCTCGACGCGGGCGAGAGTGACACCAATCCCCACTGGCTGCACTGCTGGTGGAATCAGTCGGTGGAGTGGAAGAGCTGCGACGAACTGGCCCAGTGCGGCTACCAGGTGCATCGGTTCAACACCTCATACCCTGAGCAGCCCGACGCCAACTCCTACCCGCCGCGCTGCAGCAGCGGACTTCCCGACAACGCACTGATCGTGGACGACGTACCCAACGGAGTCACACCGGCCGGCTCCATGTCGCGAGGCTGCGGACCCGTACAGTCCGACGGTACGTTCACGCTGAACTACCACATGTGGAACGGCACCTACCCAGGCAAGATGGACACCCACCAGATTGGCGCCGGATACGGCAACCACTTCTGGTTCACCCACACCCGTCAGCCGGAATCCACGATGGGAACCGCCAACCGGATGCAGGTGACCGGTGTCTGGAAGCTCGGGCAGAAGGTTCCCGGCGAAGGCCAAGCCAAGGTCTACGCACACATCCCGGACCACGGGGCGCAGACCGGCGAGGCCGCTTACAAGATCAAGACGGCGTTCGGCACCAAGACAAAGAAGATATCTCAGGACGCCAACCAGTCGAATAAATGGGTCGACTTGGGCGCGTACCGCTTCAACGACATACTTCCCGAAGTCAGCCTGTCGAATTTCAATAGCGGCGGTACGGGTGACAAGGACATCGCCTTCGATGCCATCGCCTTCGTCCCTGGTGACTACTCCGGAATGACGAAGATCACATTCGGTGACCCTGACGTCAGCGCAGCGCAGCCGAGTAGCGTCACCACGCCTTCCGACATGACCCCGGAAGTGCCGACCCCTGGCATGCCGTCAGACCAGATCCAGAAGGCATTCTCAGACCCGAAGAACACATGGGTGAGCTGGTGTAGCGCAAAACCGTTCGGCGTAGGGGCCGCAACCAAGGTGTGGACCAACCGCTATGAAGGCTGCATCAAGGGGCAGTTCGGATTTATTAAAAGGGTAAACGGAAAGATTACCGGAACTGCAACCTTCGACTTCCAATACGAAATCAAGCTTCACCAGAACGAAAGCGGCTTCGCCAGCACCCTCAAAGTCATGCCCACCCTCATGACAGGCGAAGCCAGTACACTCCCCTTCTATCTCAGCGCCAGCGGCTCATGCAGCATCGACTGCACGAGAAACGGTCCTCGAACTCAAACCGGAAACCCACACTGGGACTGGTCGATCGGCGATCGTCACCTCTACTCCATGCAGCAGCTATGGAACTGGGGGCAAGGAAGGCAGTCCGACCTCATTGCCCTTAAGTGGGAGATGGACGGAACAATCGGCGGATTGTCCAACCCGGCTGATGCCGAAATATCGACCGGAGTGCCCGCGCAAATCCGATGCGACACGAAGGTCATGACTACGCCCGGATGCGTATTCGATCGGTACAAGCCGACGTACGTGATGAACTCTCAGAAGTTCCCTGCTGCGGCGGCGCACGCGTGGCTGGCTCAAGAGAAGCTGCCCGGGCACTTCGGAAGTAAAAAGCACAACTCACCCCTCACCTACCTCGGCCCCGACGTCATGTCACGTAACGACCCCGACAAGAAGCAGAGTAAGGCCAACCGGGACGTCATCTGCCCGGACTCCTGGAAGCGGAACCAGAACGTAACGCTCTCACCGGAGCTGGATGAAGGTGACCCCAAGAAACCTGACGTTCCCAGCTGTGACGAACTGGCATTCGCCGCGACGTACAATAGTGCGGGAATGCCGGCACTAGCTGGTGGATTCAATCCGGTAGACAGCGGTGACGAGTGTCTCACTACGTACGCCAAGAAGGGAAGCAACGGAGTCTGGCAGCTTCATCTGGATGCGCGCTACCCACTTCCGACGTGGAATGAGAAGTGTGCGCGCTCAACGATTTCCAACAATCAGAACACGCAGTCCATGCGGCCATTCGGTGGCTTCAGGAATCAGAACAGACTGATGGACAAGGATCAGTACTGGCTCGATCTGAACGGATACACTGGCTCCATCTAGTCTGAAGCGCGGTCGAGGCCAAGGAGCTGTGCCCCTTGGCCTCGATCCTCACGTCACCAGTGCAGGGTGCCTTCGCGTACAACAGGAAACTTCCCGGCGTATCCATCCCTTCGTCCCCAGGGTACGGTTCCCTCAAGTGCATCGGCCACGTTCGTCAGGTACGTACCGAGTGACGAAAAGGATGGCACCGTGTGGCCTACCTCGACAATGTCATCTTCCCCGTAACTGTACACAGGGCAGGCCGCACCTCCTTCAGAAGCGTCGAGGAACAGGCCATATTCTGAGTCGAATGCCTGGATAACTGGGATCCAGTTGTGAGCCCAGTACATGAATTCGTCCCCGGCGCATTTCATCTGGCGCTGGTATTCACGCTTCCCTGCATAGACCCCAGATATCATGTCAAGATCCATAAATGCATACCCTTGGGGAAGCGGTGAGAGGGTGGCGTAAGTTTCGCCTTCGCGCAGCGCCGTACTTCCGTTGTTCATTAGGAGCCACGTGCGCAACTCCAAGGGGAATCTAACGCCCATCCTCTTTTCTGCGGCCGTGATCTGCTCTTCCGTCGCCGGAAGATTCAAGGCCTCCGCGTGGACGGGGGTGTTGTATTCGAGCCAGCGAACAATCCGTGGCCAGGCATCCGCGACTCTGGCAGAGTCAAATTCGCTATTCATGAATGAGTTTCCCTTTCTGATGCGTCCAAGGCTGTCCAGCGAGACTCTATTGTTCTCGTGATCGGTCCGACGTTGCCGGTATGGCCGGAGGCCTGCGTTAGCCGCGATGCCGACAGGTCGGCAGACGGCTCGCACAGGCGCGGCTCCGGGTGATCATGGTGTGTCGAGTCCTCTGGCTGATGGCCACACGGGGTGCACCAACCTCTCTATCTCTCCCAGCGTGTGCGCCACTTCCGAAAAATCATGTATATCAACTTCATTCTGGTAGGAGTAGGGACGCTGATCGGTAGCCGATGTCTACTGTAGTTGGACCGACGCACTGAGCTCTTTGAGAGTGGCCACTGATCAGGTGACGGGATGAGGTTCCGCAACGCATGAGGCTCCTGTGCCGTTGAGAGAAGTGTTCGACGTCTCAACTCAACAGAGCAGGAGCCTCGTTGGTGCCCTATCCTGCGCACTCGACCTGCCGCACGCCCTGGTCGAGTGGGTTCCGTGCTCATCGTCACCCGTGAGGGGGGCCGCCGCTGCAAGCTCCCGCCCCACTAGTGCTGTGACCGCATAGGTTCGCCGGGTTGCTCGTTGTGCTGGTTGAGAGTCCAACCAGCAGGGGAGGCGGGGTGGCACCACCGGTCAAGGTCCGGAGGCTGACGGAGCAGGAGGGGCAGAAGCTTCAGCAGATCGTTCGGCGGGGCAGTACGAGCTCGGTGCGGTTTCGGCGGGCGATGATGCTGCTGGCCTCGGCCGGCGGTAGCACGGTCCCGGTGATCGCGCGGCTGGTCCAGGCGGACGAGGACACCGTCCGGGACGTGATCCACCGCTTCAACGAGATCGGGCTCGCATGCCTCAACCCTCAGTGGGCGGGAGGCCGTCCCCGCCTGCTGAGCAGTGACGACGAGGACTGCGTCATCCAGACGGCCACCACCCGGCCCACCGTGCTGGGCAAGCCCTTCACCCGCTGGTCCATCCGCAAACTGGTCGATCACCTGCGCAGGAACATAGCCCGGCCTGTCCGGATCGGTCGCGAGGCCCTGCGGTGCTTACTGGTACGCCGGGGGATCACTTTCCAGCGGACGAAGACCTGGAAGGAATCCCCAGACCCGGCCTTAGACGCCAAGCTGGAACGGATCGAGTACGCGGTCAACGAGCGTCCTGACCGCACGTTTGCCTTCGACGAGTTCGGGCCGCTGGGCATCCGCCCCACCGCTGGCTCCTGCTGGCAGAAGTAGGGCAGCCCCGACAGGCTGCCTGCCACCTACCGCCGCACTCACGGCATCACCTACTTCCACGGCTGCTACTCGGTCGGCGACGACAAGCTGTGGGGTGTCAACCGGCGTCGCAAGGGCATCGACCACACCTGGGCGGCCCTGCGGTCGATCCGGGCCGCCCGTCCTGACGGCGCCCCGATCTACGTGATCCTGGACAACCTCTCTGCCCACCTGAACTGGAAGATCCGCATGTGGGCGGCCAGGAACAAGGTCGAGCTGTGTTTCACACCCACCTACGCGTCCTGGGCCAACCCCATCGAGGCCCACTTCGGGCCACTGCGGCAGTTCACCCTCGCCAACTCCCGCCATCCGAACCACACCGTCCAGACCTGGGCCCTGCACGCCTACCTGCGCTGGCGCAGCCAGAACGCCCGCCACCCCGACGTCCTGGCCGCCCAACGCCGCGAACGCGCACGCGTGCGCAGCGAACGAGGTCTCCGCTGGGGCGGCAGGCCACTGCCGACCGCAGTCTGACCCCGCTCAACCCGGCGAAGTCACAGCGTTAATCGTCGAACTCGAAGCCCGAAGCCTCCGCACGGGCAATGATGTCGCGGACTGCCTCGGGGCTCGTGATGACGGATTCAACAGCCATCTTGAGTCGCGCGAGGTCGCTCGAACTGCCGACCGCGCAGAACATGCCAGCCTCGCTGTCGAAATCGACCTGCTCGGCAATATCGGGCCAGGCAAACCGCACGAGACCCTCCCAGAAGTACCCGTTCGGCTCGTGCCCGGCGGCAACTACTGCGGCATCGGCAGCCAGGCCGCCGGCATCCAACGTCAGCGAGTGCTCGCCATCGAAGTCATGGAGGTGGATGGTCACGGCGCGATCGTCTCACCCCAGCACGCGAACCGTTCGTCCGGTCCCTCACAACTCTCGAACCCGGTGAACCTATGCGGTCAAAGCACTAGGTCAGCGACGATTTGGGCGGCGACCTCCTCGCCGGGCAGCGCGGTCTGCTGGGTCCGGGCAGCCTCCAGAGCAGTGACCGCGACGGCGTCAGCGCTGCGCACGCCCCGGTTGGCCAGCCAGGCCGTGAGCCGGGCTCGGCCGCGGCGGCGGATCGCGGCGGGGGTCTGATAGCCGACCAACAGCGCCAGGGCACCTTTGTGAGCCGAGTAGTCGAAAGACCGTTCCAGAGCGGGAAAGACGCCGGTCAGGACATCGCGGAGACGGTTGATCATCCTCACCCTGTCTGCAACCAGGTCAGAGCGATGGGCGGTCAACAGGGCTAGTTCGGCCGCCAGGTGGGCGGGCACATCGATGGTCGCAAAGTCCCGGCGGTGCCGGGCGGTCTCGGCGATGATGTAGGCGTCACGGGCATCGGTTTTCGCCTCGCCCCCGTAGGCCCCAGCCATCCGGTTGACCGTGCGGCCGGGAACGTAGACGGCCTGCTGGCCGTGCGCCGCGAGCAGGGCCAGAAGTAGCGCGGAGGCCGTGCCGGAGATATCAACCGCCCAGCGGACCTCATCCGCCAGGTCCAGGATTTCGGCGAGCGCGCTCAGGATCGCCGACTCGTCATTGTCGATCTTCTTCGACCACAAGGTCGCCCCGGTCTCGTCGACCGCCGCAGCCCAGTGGTGGCCCTTACCCGCGTCGATGCCGGCCCAGACGCAGGCCCGTCGCTTGCTCACTTGCCCCTCCTCGTTCCACACGGCATGCCGTCGGCCCGAGGAACACCCCGCTGTCATCTCCGTAATCAGCGACCGAAGCGCACATCTCAATCAGCAGCCAGGGCGCCCCGGAGGGCCGGGCGGCCACTCCCACAGAGCCACTGCAGACAAGAACGCCTGTGCCACACCCAGCCCTCCCGGGCCACCCAACAACTTACGGAGAACGCGTGGGAGGAGTTCACCCCGTTCCTGCGGTTCGACACCGAGATCCGCCGGATCGTCTGCACAACGAACGCGATCGAGTCGGTGAACG
>NZ_JBHYOP010000031.1:0-18896 GCF_042745235.1 Streptomyces sp. NPDC058796 | reverse complement strand
GGTGCAACGCCACCAACGACGAGGAACACGCCGTGTCCACCGTCAGCGCCGGACCCTCAAGACCCAGCACGTACGCCACCCGCCCCGAAGCGACGGCGGGTGAACCACCGGTGAGGAGGTAGCCCTCGCTGCCTTCGGGGAGCTCGACCCCGTGGCCGTAGCCCTGGTAGGCGGCGCCCAGGAAGACTCCGGTGGCGCTGCCGCGCAACGAGCGCGGGTCGATGCCGGAGTTCTCCATCGCCTCCCAGGCGACCTCGAGCACCTGGCGCTGCTGCGGGTCCATCGCCAGCGCCTCGCGCGGCGAGATCCCGAAGAACGCCGGATCGAAGTCCCCCGCGGCATCGAGAAAACTGCCGTAGCGGGGGCCTGCCGTACCCTCGGCGGCGGCGTACGTGAGGCGGTCGAGGTCCCAGCCCCGATCGGTGGGCAGCTCCGAGACGGCGTCGCCGCCTGCGGCGATGAACTCCCACAGCTCCTCCGGTGAGTTGACGCCGCCGGGGAACCGGCAGGCCATCCCCACCACGACCACCGGGTCGTCCTCGTCCCCCACGGAACCGGAAACGTCAGCGGCAGCGGGCCGCGGCTCCGGCTCGCCGGCCGGGGACCGCTCGGACTCGAACATCCGATCGAGCAGGTAGTCGGCGAGAGCGGTGGCGTTGGGCCGGTCGAAGACGAGGGTGGACGCCTCGCGCAGGCCGGTCGCCGCAGTCAGCCGATTGCGCAGCTGCACCGCGGTCATCGAGTCGAACCCGGCGTCCCTGAAGGCCCGGTCCGGGTCGACGGCCTTGGCGTCCGTGTGCCCGAGCACCGCGGCCGCCTCGCCCCGCACCAGGTGCAGCAGGCGGCTCCGGCGCTCCTTGGCCGACAGCGGCAGCAGCTTCTCGTACAGCCGGGAACCGCCCTGGCGCGCTTCCTCCGCCGGCTCCCCCGCCGAGGACGCGGCGGGTGCGAGCTCGTCGAACAGCGGGCGGTGCCGTGCGGCGCCCATGAGGTCGAGGAACGCGGGCCGGTCGAGGTCGGCGACGGAGACACAGACCTCGTCGCGCTCCAGGCACGTATCCAGTTCGGCGAGGGCCTGCTCGGGCGGCATCGGCCGTACGCCCTGGCGGTGCAGGAAGTCCTGGCCCGCCGCACCGGCCATGCCGGGCCCGTCCCACAGCCCCCACGCGACGGACACCGCGGGCAGTCCGCGGTGACGACGCCGCTGCGCGAAGCCGTCCAGGAAGGCGTTGGCCGCCGCGTAGGCTCCCGCACGGGCCGCGCCCCACACTCCGGCGTTCGACGAGAACAGGACGAACTCGGCGACGTTGGGGCAGAGTTCGTCGAGGTGAGTCGTCCCGATGGTCTTGGCAGCGGTGACGTGGGCGAACTCCTCCTCGGTGATGTCGTCGAGCGGCGTGGACTGCGGGACGCCGGCCGCGTGGAAGACGGCGTCGACATCCCGGCCCGCCTCCCGCTCGGCGGCGAGCAGCGCGGCCAGCGCGGCCCGGTCCGTGACGTCACAGGCGGCCAGGGTCACTCCGGAGCCCGATGCGCGTATGTCCGCTGCCAGTTCCGCGGCGCCCGGGGCGTCGGGTCCGCCGCGGCTGGTGAGGACGAGATGTGCGGCGCCCTCGCGCGCCAGGCGGCAGGCGACATGAGCGCCGAGGCCGCCGGTGCCTCCGGTCACCAGGACCGTGCCGCGCGGCGACCGGCCGCTCGCGGAGGCGGAGGCGGAGGTGCCGGCCGGGGCGGGCACGTCGGCCGGGGCGGGCACCAGCCGTGGGACCCTGGCGCCGGACGCGCGCAGTGCCACCTGGTCCTCGTCCCGTGGCCGGGCGACGACCGCCGCCAGCGGCGCCACGAGGTCCTCGTCCGGCGTGGGCAGGTCGATCAACCCGCCCCAGTTCGCGGGGCGCTCCAGGCCGATGGCCCGGCCAAGACCCCACACCGCCGTCTGCGCGGGATCCGGCTCACCGTCCTGTTCGCTCACGGTCACGGCACTCCGGGTCAGCACCCACAGGGGCGCCTCGACTCCGGCGTCGCCCAAGGCCTGAGCGAGGGTCAGGGTCCGCCACGCGGGCAGCCGCGGCTCGTCGGCGGATCCGTCGTCGGCCGCCTCCAGGGCGAGCAGCGAGACCACGGCCGTCGGATCCCCGCCGACCGCGCCCAGGGCTGCCGCCGTCGCGCCGCGTGCCGGTCCACCGCAGTCGACGGATTCGACCGTGGAACCGGCATTTTCCAGGGCCGCGCGGACCGACGCGTGCCAGGCGTCCGGGACGCCAGGGCCCGTCACCAGGAGCACGTGCCCGACGGGGGGTGCCGTCTGCCACGCGGCGTCCCTCCACTCCACCCGGTAGCGCCGCCCCTGGTCGGCGGGGCCGGCGGGATCGGCGCGGCGGCCGGGTGCCGTGTGCCAGTACGGGCGGTGCTGGAAGGGGTAGGAGGGAAGCTCGGCCACGGCGGCGTCCGGCAGCACGGGCCGCCAGTCGACCCGTACGCCGCACACATGGGCCTCGGCGAGCGCCGCCAGGAACCGGTCCCCGCCCCCCGCGTCCCGCCGCAGGGTGCTGAGGACGGCGGCGTCGGCGCCCAGGGCCTCCACAGTCGCCTCGATGCCGGCGGTGAGGACGGGCTGCGGGCTCACCTCGACGAAGGCGTCGAAGCCCGCCTCGGCCAGCAGACGCGTCCCCGTCTCGAACCGCACCTGTTCGCGCAGGTTCCGGTACCAGTAGTCGGCGCCCATGAGGGCGGTGTCGATCGGCTCGCCGGTCGTCGTGGAGTACAGGGGCACGGCCGCGGGCCGGGCGACGACACCAAAGAGGGCGGCCGTCAGCTCCTCGCGCAGTGGCTCGACCATGGGCGAGTGGGAGGCGTAGTCCACCGGGATGTTCCGCGCCCGGACGCCGTCGGCCGCACAGGCGTCGAGCAGCGCGTCCAGCTCCGCGCGGGGGCCGGCCACCACGACCGCGCCCGGGCCGTTGACCGAGGCGATCGACAGGGCGCCGTAGGGGGCGAGCAGAGTCCGGGCCTGCGCCTCGGTGCGGGCCAGGAAGACCATGCCACCGGTGCCGGCGAGGGAGCGCAGCGCCTTGGCGCGCACGGCGACCACCTTCGCGGCGTCCTCCAGGGACAGGGCGCCGGCGACGCAGGCGGCCGCGATCTCACCCTGGGAGTGCCCGATCACCGCGGCCGGCTCGACGCCGTACGAGCGCCACAGCGAGGCCAACGACACCATCACCGCGAACAGCGCGGGCTGGACGACGTCCACCCGCTCCAGGGGTGCGCCGCCGGCGATCACCTCGGTCAGCGACCAGTCGACGTGGGGGGCGAGCGCCTGCTCGCACTCACCCATGGAGCGGGCGAACTCCGGTGAGGAGGCGAGCAGCTCGGAGGCCATCCCCGCCCACTGCGACCCCTGCCCGGGGAAGACCATCGCGACCTTGCGGCCGGGCCGCGCCAGGCCGGTGACGGCCTTCGCATGCGGCTCTTGCGCTGCGACGGCGCGCAGAGCCGCCAGGGTGCCGGCGCGGTCACCGACGACGACGGCACGGTGCGTGAACGCGGTGCGCCGGGTGGCGAGGGTGAGGGCGGCGTCGGGCAGCCGCACGGCGTCGGGCCGCTCCAGGTGGGCGGCCAGGCGCTCTGCCTGGTCCCGCAGGGCGTCCTCGGTCCGGGCGGACAGGAGCAGCGGATACGGGCCCGCTTCCTCGCGCCCGGGGGCCGGGTCCCGGCTCTCGGGGGCCGGGTCTGCTTCCGGTGCCTCCTCGACGAGGAGGTGCGCGTTGGTCCCGCTGATGCCGAACGAGGAGACGCCCGCGCGGCGCGTGCGCGTGCCGCGCGGCCACGGCCTGCTCTGGGTGAGCGGGACGACGGCGCCCGACTCCCAGTCGACGCGCGAGGAGGGGGCGTCGAGGTGGAGGAGGCGGGGCAGCAGACCGTGCCGGAGGCAGAGCACCGTCTTGATCACGCCCGCGACACCGGCGGCGGCCTGGGGGTGGCCGATGTTGGACTTCACCGAGCCGATCCACAGCGGGGTGTCCGCGGCCCGCCCGGCGCCGTAGGTCTCCAGCAGGGCGTGTGCCTCGATGGGGTCGCCGAGGGTGGTTCCGGTGCCGTGCGCCTCGACGTAGTCGACGTCGGCGGGGCCCAGCCGGGCGTCGTCGAGCGCCTGGCGGATCACCCGCTGCTGCGCCGGGCCGTTGGGGGCGGTGAGGCCGTTGCTGGCACCGTCCTGGTTGACCGCCGAGCCGCGCAGCACGGCCAGCACCCGGCGGCCCTCGCGCTGGGCCGTGGAGAGCCGTTGGAGCACGAGGAGGCCGACGCCCTCGGCGAGTCCGAAGCCGTCGGCGGCTTCGGCGAAGGGCTTGCACCGGCCGTCCGCGGCGAGCCCGCCCTGGCTGTGGAACTCGGTGAACGCACCGGGAGTGCTCATGACGGTGGCGCCGCCCGCGAGCGCGGTCGTGCACTCCCCGCGGCGCAGCGACTGCATGGCCAGGTGGATCGCGGTGAGGGAGGAGGAGCAGGCCGTGTCCACGGTCAGCGCCGGCCCCTCGAGGCCCAGCGCGTACGCCACCCGGCCGGAAGCCACGCTGGTGGCCGTGCCGGTGCCCAGGTAGCCGAGGACGTCCGGTGACGCTTCGTCGGGGCGCGGCCCGTAGTCGACGGCGCCGACCCCGGCGAACACCCCGGTGGCGGTGCCGGCCAGCGACGCGGGGTCGAAGCCGGCGCGCTCCAGGGCTTCCCAGGCGACCTCCAGGAGGAGCCGCTGCTGCGGGTCCATGGCCAGCGCCTCGCGCGGCGAGATGCCGAAGAAGTCCGCGTCGAAGCCGGTGGCGTCGTGCAGGAACCCGCCGCTGCGCGCGTCGGCCTCGGCGGTGTTCCAGCCGCGGTCGGCGGGCGGGCCCGAGACGGCGTCGCCGTCCGCCGTGAGGAAGTCCCACAGGGCGGCGGGGCTGTCGACGCCGCCGGGGAACCGGCAGCCCATGCCGACGATCGCGATCGGCTCGCCCGCCCGGTACTCGGTCTCCCGCAGCCGTGCGCTCACGGCCTCCAGGTCCCCGACCGTGCGCCGCAGGTAGCGGCGCAGCTTGCCCTCGGTGGTCTCCTGCTCCCCGCTCATCGTTTCTCCTCACTGAACCGCTGATCGAGAAGTTCGAACAGTTCCTCGTCGTCGGCGTCGCCGATGACGTCGACGGCCGTACGGGACTCCCCGCCGCCGGTGGCGCTCAGGGCGCTCCACCTGCTGAGCAGGGTGGTCAACCGCGCCTCGATCGATCTGCGCCGACCGGCCCGTTCCTCGGCGGTCCCCCCGGAGTCGGCGCCCTCGTGCCAGCCGTCCAGCGCCGTCTCCAGCGCGGTCAGGTGCTCGAAGACCGGGCGGCTCGGATCCGCGGGCGAGGCGCCGGGCGCGTCCGCGAAGAGCCGGCCGTCCACGTAGACGGCCACCGCCTCGGGTGTCGGATGGTCGAAGACGAGCGTGCTCGGCAGCTTCAGGCCGACCGCGGTGCCCACGCGATTGCGCACCTCGACCGAGGCCAGCGAGTCGAAGCCGAGGTCCTTGAACTGCCGCCCCGGCGCCACCGATTCGGCCGTGTCGTATCCGGCCACGGCGGCGGCCTGCGCCCGTACGGCCTCCGTCAGTGCGGCGAGCCGGTCGGGGCGCGGCAGCGGCGCGAGGCGCGAGGCGAGTCCGGCGCCGCCGGTCTGCTCGCGGGCGGCCCTGCGCAACGGCGTGTGCATGAGCCCGCGCAACACCTCGGGCGCGCTGTCCGGGTCCTGCGGCCGGGAAGTGTCCAGGCCCAGGGGGAACAGGACCGGGTCGCCGCGCCGGACCGCGAGGTCGAACAGGGCCAGGGCACGCGCGGTCGGCAGAGGCCGCATGCCCGCCCGGGCCATCCGCCGGGTGTCCCGCTCGTCGAGGGCGCCCGTCAGGCCGCTGGCCTCCTCCCACAGGCCCCAGCCGAGGGTGGTCGCGGGCAGCCCGCGCGCCTGCCGGTGGTGGGCCAGCGCGTCCAGCGTGGCGTTGGCCGCCGCGTACGCGCCCTGGCCGGGGCCGGCCAGGACGGAGGCACCGGAGCCGAACTGGACGAAGAAGTTCACCTCCAGTTGCGCGGTGAGCTCGTGCAGGTGCCAGGCGGCGTCGGCCTTCGGCGCGAACACCTCGGCCAGCGTGTCGGCCTCCACGGAGGCCGCCAGGCCGTCGGCGAGGACCCCGGCGGTGTGGACGACACCGGTCAGCGGGTGGTCGGCCGGGATGCCGTCGAGTACGGCCGCCAGCGCGGCGTGGTCGGAGACGTCGCAGGCGAGCGTGGTCACCGTCGCACCCGACTGGCCCAGTTCCGCCTCAAACTGCTCCGCCCCCGGCGCGGTGGGTCCCCGGCGACCGAGCAGCAGCAGGTGGCGTACCCCGTGCTCGGTCACCAGATGGCGGGCCAGGAGCCGGGCCAGGGTGCCCGTGCCGCCGGTGACCAGGACGGTGCCCTCGGGGTCGAGGGGGGCCGGCTGGACGAGCACCAGCTTGCCGGTGTGCCGCCCCGTGCTCATGTGCTGGAGCGCGGCCGAGGCCCGCTGCAGGGGATACGCCGTGACCGGGAGGCGGCCGATCCTCCCGTCGGCGACGAGGGCGGCGACCTCGGCCAGGATCTCGCCGAGCCGGTCAGGGCCCGCGTCGGCGAGGTCGAAGGGCAGGTAGCGTCCGGGGAAGTGCTCCGGGGCGCGCAGGTCGGTCTTGCCCATCTCGACGAACGTCCCGCCCTCGGCGAGGAGACGGGCCGACTCGTCGAGCAGCGCGCCGGTCAGCGAGTTGATCACGACGTCGACGCCGCGGCCGTTGCAAACGGACCGGAACCGCTCGCCGAACCCCGTCCGGCGGGAGGAGGCGATGTGGTCGTCGTCGAGACCGAGTCCGCGCAGGATGTCGTGCTTGGCGGGGCTGGCCGTGGCGAAGACCTCCGCCCCGGCGAGGCGGGCCAGGCGGACCGCTGCCATGCCGACGCCGGTGGCGGCGGCGTGCACCAGAACCCTCTGGCCGGGCCGCAGGCCGGCGAGGTCGTGCAACGCGTAGTGCGCGGTGGTGAAGGCGATGGGCAGGGCGGCGGCCTCGGTGGTGCTCAACCCCCCGGGGAGGGGGACCACCAGGCGGTGGTCGGTGACCGCCACCGGCCCGAAGGCGCCCTCGAACAGGCCCATGACCCGGTCGCCCACCGCGATGCCGGTGACGTCCGGTCCGGTGGCGGTGACGACCCCGGCACCCTCGGTGCCCATGACGGCGTCACCCGGATACATGCCGAGGGCGATCAGGACGTCGCGGAAGTTGACGCCGGTGGCCCTCAGTTCGACCCGCACCTCGCCGGGGCCCGGCTGCCGCCCGGCGTCCGGCGCCGCCGCGAAGGCGAGGGCGTCCAGGGAGGTGCCCGCGGGCTCCAGGCGGACGGGCGTCCGGGGTGTCAGCAGGGCCGCCGCGCCGCGGGTGGCGGACAGCCGCGGCACGAGCGCGAGGTCGCCGCGCAACGCCACCTGCGGATGGTCGAGCGCGGCGGGGAACCGGGCGAGGGCCGCCGGGTCCGTGTCGCTGTCGACGAGCACGAAGTTGCCCGGCGACTCGGCCTGTGCGGAGCGGACCAGGCCCCAGACCGCCGCCTGTGCGGGATCCGCGTCCGTGTCGGCGGGGCCCGCGCTCACGGCGTGCCGGGTGAGGAAGACCAGGCGTCCGGAGCGTTCCGGTGCGTCGAGCCACTGGCGGACGAGTCCGGCCGCGTGCAGCACGCTCTCGCGTACGGAGGTGGCCGGGTCCGCGGCCCGCCACGGACGGCAGCGCACGAAGACGGCCTCGGGTTCCGGCTCGCCCGTCGCGACTGCCGCCGCCAGGGCCGCCAGGTCCGGGTGGTCCTTGCCGAGGCCGGGCAGGCCGCCGCCGACGGTCGCGCAGCGCACTACCGTGCCGCCGCTCTCCGGCAGGGGGCGCCAGGACAGCCGGTAGAGGTCGTCGGCACCCGCTTCCTCGGCGTCCCCGTGGCGCGGCGCGCCGCCGGCCGGGCGCACGGTCACGGCGCCGACCTGGGCCACCGGCGCTCCGGTGGGGTCGGTCACCGACAAACTCATCGCGGCGCCGTCGGCCGGGACCGCCGTCACGCGGACGACCGTGGCCCCGGACGCGTACAGGGTGGTCCCGCTCCAGGAGAAGGGGAGGAACGCCCCTTCTCGGTCGGCCAGGGAACTCAGGCCGAGGGTCTGCGCCGCGGCGTCGAGGAGGACGGGGTGCAGCGGGTAGCGGTCGTCGTCGGCCCCCTCGGCCCCCGCAGCGGTGGGGAGTTCGGCCTCGGCGAACACCTCGTCGCCGCGTTGCCACGCGGCGCGCAGCGCCCGGAAGGCGGGCCCGTAGTCGTAACCCCGCTCGGCCAGGCGCACGTAGGCCGCGTCGACGTCGATGGGACGGGCGTCCGACGGCGGCCAGACCACCGGGGCGTCCGGCGGTGACGCGGCCTCGCCGAGGACACCGGTCGCGTGCCGGGTCCAAGGCGCGTCGGGGGTGCCCGCGTCACGGGCGTGCACATCCACGGTGCGGGTGCCGTGCGCCTCGGGCGCGCCGACGGTGACGCGCACGGCGGTGGCCGCGCCGAGCACCAGCGGGGCGCAGAGCACCAGTTCATCGACGGCGGGCGTGCCCGCGTGCCGGCCGGCCGTCAGGGCCAGGTCGACCAGCGCGCTGCCGGGGAAGAGCGTCTCGCCGCCGACGGCGTGGTCGGCCAGCCACGGCTGGTCGCCGAGCACGATCCGCCCGGTCAGGATGTGCCCGCCGTCGGGCGTCTCCAGCGCCGTGGACAGGAGGGGGTGGGCCACGGGGTCCATGCCCAGCGCGGCGGCGTCGGTGAGGGTGCGGCGCGGCCGCGGCCGCGGCCAGAAGGAGGTGTGCTCGAACGGGTAGGTCGGCAACGGCGCCGCCGTGCCGCCGCGCCCCGCGGCCGGTGCGAGGTCGACGGGCAGGCCTTCGGCGCGGGCCTCCAGCAGTCCGCGCAGGAAGGTGCGCGGCCCGGGGCGGTCCCTGCGCAGGGAGGCGAGGGTGACGACGTCCCTGCCGAGGTGTTCGGCGGTCTGCTCGATGCCGGGGAGCAGCACCGGATGCGGGCTCACCTCGATGAAGGTGTCGAAGCCCTGGCCCATCAGGTGCCGTACGGCCTCGTCGAGGCGGACCGTCCCGCGCAGGTTGCGGTACCAGTAGGCCGCGTCGAGCCCGGCGGTGTCGAGCGGGCCACCGGTGACGGTGGAGCAGAAGGGCACGGCGGCGGTCCGGGACTCGATCCTGCCCAGTTCCTCGGCGAGTCGCCGTTCGATCCGTTCCACCTGCGGGGAGTGGGAGCCGTAACCCACGGCGATCCGCCGCGGGGACATTCCCTCGCCCTGCGGCGACCGGAGGAACCCGTCGAGGGCGGTGGCCTCTCCGGCGACGACGAGGGAGCGCGGCCCGTTCACCGCAGCCACGCTCAGCCGGCCGTCCCACGGTGCCAGGGCCGCCTCGAGCGCGTCGGGCGTGGCGGTGACCGAGGCCATGCCGCCCTGTCCGTTGAGCTCGCGCAGCACCTTGCTGCGCAGCGCCACGACCTTCGCGGCGGTGTCGAGGGTGAGGGCTCCGGCGACGCAGGCGGCGGCGATCTCGCCCTGCGAGTGGCCGACCACGGCGGCCGGCTCCACCCCGTGGGCCCGCCACAGCCTCGCCAGCGACACCATCACCGCGAACAGCACGGGCTGGACGACGTCGGGCCGCTCGAACGCGTCCTCGGGCCCGTCGCCGCGCACCGTGGCGAGCAGGTCCCAGTCGGTGTACGGAGCGAGCGCCGCCGCGCACTCCGCCATCGAGGCGGCGAAGACCTCCGAGCGGTCGAGCAGGTCGCGGGCCATGCCGGTCCATTGCGACCCCTGACCGGGGAAGACCAGCACGGCCCTGCGGTCGGCCGCCGTCCGCGGCGGCACCACGTCCGCCACGGCCTCGCCGTCGGCCAGGGCGTCCAGGGCCGCGCACGCCGCCTCCCGGCCGTCCTCCCGGTCGTCGGCGAGCACTCCGGCCCTGATCTCGAACCGGGCCCGGCCTGCCGCGAGCGTGCGTGCGGTGTCGGCCAGGGAGATCTTCGGTGAGGTGCGCAGCAGGTGGGCCAGCGCACGCGCCTGCGCGGCCAGCGCGGTCGGCGTCCGGGCCGAGAGCGGCAGCGCCACGGCGTCCGCGGCCAGGGTGCCGCCCGCGGGCAGCCGGGCCGGGCCGCCGGTGGGGGCCTGTTCTGCCGGGGCCTCCTCCAGGACGACGTGGGCATTGGTGCCGCTGACGCCGAACGAGGAGACCCCGGCCCGGCGCACCCGCGGACCCCGCGTCCAGTCCCCGTTCTCCCGCTGGACCTCGATCGTCCCCGCCGACCAGTCGATCTCGGGGGAGAGTTTCTCGGCGTGCAGGCTGCGCGGGAGCACGCCGTGCCGCATCGCGAGCACCGTCTTGATCACTCCGGCGACACCGGCGGCCGCCTGGGTGTGGCCGATGTTGGACTTCACCGAGCCCAGCGCGAGGGGTCGTTGCCGCTGGGCCCCGTAAGTCGCCTGCAGCGCACCGGCCTCGATCGGGTCGCCGAGCCGGGTGCCGGTGCCGTGTGCCTCCACCACGTCGATGTCGGCCGCCGCCAGCCGGGCGTCGGCGAGCGCCTGCCGGATGACGGTCTCCTGAGCGGGGCCGTTCGGCGCGGCCAGGCCGTTGCTCGCACCGTCCTGGTTGACCGCGCTGCCGCGCAGCACCGCGAGCACGGGGTGCCCCGACTCCAGGGCCCGGGAGAGGGGTTCGAGGAGCAGCGCGCCGGCGCCTTCGGCGAGGCCGAAGCCATCCGCCTGCGCCGCGAACGGCTTGCACCGCCCGTCGGCGGCAAGGCCGCGCTGCCTGCTGAAGTCCACGAACGTGTACGGGTCGGAGATCACGGTGACCCCGCCCGCCAGGGCCATGGCGCACTCGCCGCCGCGCAGCGCCCGCATCGCCAGGTGGATGCCCACCAGGGACGACGAGCACGCCGTGTCCACCGTCATGGCCGGGCCCTGCCAGCCGAAGACGTAGGCGATCCGGCCGGAGAGCACGCTGGCCGAGTTGCCGAGTCCCTGGTAGCCCTCGACCCGGGCGGCCTCGCTCTCCAGAAGGGGCATGTACGACTGGCCGTTGGAGCCCACGAAGACGCCGACGCGGCTGCCGCGCAGCAGGTCGGGGTCGATGCCGCCCCGTTCCACGGCCTCCCAGGCGACCTCGAGCATCAGCCGCTGCTGCGGGTCCATCGCCAGCGCCTCGCGCGGAGTGATGCCGAAGAAGTCCGCGTCGAAGCCCGCCGCGTCGGTGAGGAATCCGCCCCGGTCCGTATAGCTGGTGCCGGGGTGTTCGGGGTCGGGGTGGACGAGGGCTGCCAGGTCCCAGCCGCGGTCCTGGGGCAGGCCGCCGGTGAGGTCCCGGCCCTCGGCGACGGCCCGCCACAGCTCCTCGGGCGAACCGATGCCGCCGGGGAAGCGACAGCCCATGCCGACGATGGCGATCGGCTCCTGCTCGCCGGTCCGCGGGGCGCCGTCCCCGTCGGCGGTGCTCTCCCGCCGGGCTCCGGTGGCCAGCAGGGAGAGCAGGTGGCGGGCGAGGCGGGTGACGGTCGGGTGGTCGAAGACGAGGGAGGCGGGCAGGCGCAGGCCGGTGGCGGCGGCGAGCCGCTTGCGCAGCTGCATGCTGCCCAGCGAGTCCAGGCCCAGTTCGGTGAACGCCCGCCGGCCGCCGATGTCGCGTGCGCTGTCGTGTCCGAGGACGGCCGCGGTGGCCTCGCCGACCACGTCGATCAGCAGGTCCTCCCGCTCGGCGGGTGACAGGGCCGCCAGCCGGCCGGCCAGTTCGGTGGCCGGGCCGCTGTCCCCCGCGGCGCTCGCCGCCGCGGGCTCCGGTGTCTCGCGCGCCTCGGTGATCTCCTCGAACAGCGCGGTCGGCCGGAGGGCGCGACGGCCCGCGGCGAAGCCGGGCCAGTCCACGTCGGACACCGCGACGACGCTCTCCCCCGCGTTCAGCACGGAGTCCAGCACGCTCAGGGCGCGGTCGGGCGTCAGGGCGCGCAGTCCGCGCTGCGCCGCCGGCTGTGCGGTGCCGTCCGGGGTACCGGGCAGGGCCCAGGGGCTCCAGGCCACGGCGGTGCTCGGGTGGCCCCGGCCACGCCGGTGCGCGGCGAACGCGTCGAGCCAGGCGCTGCCCGCCGCGTATCCGGACATGCCCGCGCCGCCCCAGACGCCGGCCACGGAGGAGCAGTGGATCTCCCGTTCCACCGGCTGTCCCTCGAGGACCCGGGCGAGGGTCAGGGCCAGGCCGGTCTTGGCGTGCACCGTGGCCGCGAAGTCCTGGGGTCCGGTCTCCAGGACCGGACCGAACTCCGGACGGGTCGCAGCGTGCAGGACGGTGGTGACGTCGTGCGGGGCGGCTTCGACGGCGGCCCGGACGGCGTCCTCGTCCGCCGCGCAGCGGGTGACGGTCGTCGTGCCGGCCTCCGCCACGCCGGACAGGTCCTCGGCTCCCCCTCCCACCAGGACGAGGTGGTCGGCGCCGCTGTCGGCCGCCCACCGGGCGAGCCGCTGCCCCATCGGCCCGTCCGCTCCGGTGACGAGCACGGTCCCGTGCGGGCGCGCGGCCGGGCCGTCGGCGGCGGTCGGCAGGTGAGCCCGCACCAGACGCCGACCGTACAACGCGTCGGCGCGTACGGCGAGTTGGTCCTCACCCCGTCGGCCGCCCGCCAGGATGCCGGGCAGCCGGGCGAGCAGGGTCTCGTCCACGGTGTCGTGCGGCAGGTCCAGGACGCCGCCCCAACGCTGCCCGAGCTCGAGGGAGGCGACCCGGCCCAGACCGTGCACGGCGCACTGCGCGAACGATCCGATGCCGTCGTCACCGGGCGTCTGTACGGCGCCCCGGGTGAGGCACCACAGCGGCGCCTCGACGCCCGCGTCGCCGAGGGCCTGGAGGAGCGTCAGGGTGGCGACCGCCCCCGCGGGCACACCCGCGAGGCCCTGGTGGTCCGTCTCGTCGGCCGCGAGCAGCGACACCACGCCCCGCAGCCCGGTGGTGCGAGCCGTGGCTGCGGTGACGGCCGCGGCGGCCGCGGCGCGGTCCGAGTCCGAGGCAAGGACGCACTCCAGCGGTGTGCCGCCGGCTTCGCGCAGCGCGTCGATCAGCGGCGCGGCCCAGGCGGGGGCAGCCGCCGGGGTGACGACCAGCCAGGTCCCGTGCGATCCGGCCGGTTCCGTGGCGGACGGCGACCGCGTCGGCAGCGGAGTCCACGCCACGCGGTAGGTCACGTCATCGGCGCCGCGGGCAGGCGCGGCGGTGGACGTCCAGTAGTGCTTGCGCCGGAAGGGGTAGGTGGGCAGCGGCACGCGCCGCGCGTCGGGGAAGGCGGGCTGCCAGCGCACGTCCACGCCCGCGACGTGGGCGCCGGCCACGGAGGTGAGGAACGACTCCGGGCCGGGGGCGGCCCGCCTCAGCGTGCCGACGACGACGGCCTCGCCCGGCTCACGGCCCTGCGCGTCGAGCGTCTCCTCGACCGTCGCAGCAAGCACCGGGTGCGGGCTGATCTCGACGAAGGCGTCGTGGTGCGCGTCGCCGAGAAGCCCCACGACCTCGTGGAGGCGCACCGGCTCGCGCAGATTGCGGTACCAGTAGTCGGCGTCCAGCTCCTCGCCCTCCATCGGGCGGCCGGTCACCGTCGAGTAGAAGGGGACGCGCGCGCGGACGGGGTTGATGTCCCCTATCGCGTCGACGAGTTCCTCGCGCACCTGGTCCATCTGCGCGGAGTGCGAGGCGTAGTCGACGTCGATGACCCGGGCCCGCGCCCCCTGGTCGGTACAGGCCGCCACGAGGGCGTGCACGGCGTCGTGTTCACCGGAGACGACGACGGAGGCGGGGCCGTTGACCGCGGCCACCTCGACGGCGCCCTCGTACGGTGCGAGCAGAGCGCTTACGGCCGCCTCGTCGAGCGCCACGACCGCCATCGCGCCCTGCCCTGCGACGTACCGCAGCAGGCGGCTGCGCAGGACGACGAGCCGGGCCGCGTCCTCGAGCGTGAGGATCCCGGCGACGTGCGCCGCGGCGATCTCGCCCTGCGAATGCCCCGCCACCGCCGCCGGTTCGACACCGTACGAGCGCCACAGCGCGGCCAGTGACACCATCACCGCGAACAGCGCGGGCTGCACCACGTCGACCCGGTCGAGCCCGGGGGCGCCGGGCTCCTGACGGAGCACCGCGGCCACCGACCAGTCCTGCCACGGGGCCATCGCCTCGTCGCAGGCCCGGATCGTCTCGGCGAAGACCGGGGACCACTCCAGGAGGTCGGCGCCCATCCCGGCCCACTGCGAACCCTGGCCGGGGAAGAGGAACACGGCGGAGCGTCCGCCCGACTCGACGGTCCCCCCGACACGCGCCCGACCGGCCGCCACGTCGCCCATCGCCCGCACGGCCGCTTCCCGGGAGCCGGCCAGGACCACCGCGCGGTGCTCCTGCCGGGCCCGGGTCGTGGCCAGCGAGAGCCCGAGGTCGCAGAGGTGGACGGTATCGTCCGCGACGACGGCCGACAGCTGCCGCGCCTGGGCGCGCAGCGCCTCCTCGGTCCGCGCGGAGACGACCAGCGGCACCGGGCGGTGCTCCGTCACCGGCCGCGGCTCCGTCGTACGTTCCTCGGTCTCCCGGGGCTCGGTGGCCTCCGACAGGACGACGTGGGCGTTGGTGCCGCTGATGCCGAACGCCGACACGGCGGCGTACCGGGGCCGCTCGCCGCGCGGCCAGGCCCGCTCCTCGGACAGCAGGGCGATCGCGCCCGACGACCAGTCGACGTGCGGCGAGGGCTCCTGCGCGTGCAGGGTTCTGGGCAGCCGCTCGTGCTGGAGGGCGAGCACCATCTTGAGGACGCCGACCACGCCCGCGGCGCCCTGGGTGTGGCCGATGTTCGACTTCGCAGAGCCCAGCCACAACGGTCGCCGCGTGTCGCGGTTTTGGCCGTAGGTGTCGAACAGGGCGTGGGCCTCGATGGGGTCGCCGAGGGTGGTGCCGGTTCCGTGCGCCTCGACCGCGTCGACGTCGCCGGGGGCGACGCCCGCGTTGGCCAGCGCCTGCTCGATCACCTTGCGCTGCGCGGCTCTGCTGGGTGCGGACAGACCGTTGCTGGCACCGTCCTGGTTGATGCCGGTGCCGCGGACGACGGCGTGCACGGTGTGTCCGTTGCGCCGGGCGACCGACAGCCTTTCGAGGAAGAGCACCGCGACACCCTCGCCGAAGCCGAAGCCGTCCGCGCTCGCGCCGAACGCCTTGGAGCGGCCGTCTGAGGCGAGGGCGCGCTGCCGGGCGAAGTCGACGAACACCTCGGGGCCGGCCATCACGGCGGCGCCGCCCACGATCGCCGCGTCGCACTCGCCGCGGCGCAGTGACGCCACCGCCAGGTGCAGGGCCACGAGGGAGGAGGAGCAAGCTGTGTCCAGCGTGATGGCGGGCCCTTCGAGCCCGAGGGTGTACGCGATCCGGCCGGACGCCACCGACGGCGCGACCCCCGTGACCGTGTATCCCTCGACGTCCTCGGTGGAGCCCGCGGCGTCGCCGTAGCCATGCCGGGCGACGCCGAGGAACACGCCGGTGTCCGTGCCGCGCAGGGTGTGCGGATCGAGGCCGGCGTTCTCCACCAGTTCCCAGCAGGTCTCCAGCAGGAGGCGCTGCTGCGGGTCCATGGCGGCGGCCTCGCGCGGGGATATGCCGAAGAAGGCGGCGTCGAACTCCCCCGCGCCCTTCAGGAACGCCCCCGTGCGCACATAGGTCGTGCCGGGGTGGTCGGGGTCGGGGTGGTACAGGCCCGCCAGGTCCCAGCCGCGGTCGTCCGGGAAGCCGGACAGCCGCTCCTCGCCGGCCGCGAGCACCTTCCAGAAGTCCTCGGGAGTCTCGATCCCGCCGGGCAACCGGCAGGCCGTGCCGACGATCGCGATCGGGTCGGCCTCCAGCTCGTGGACGCGCTGCCTGGCCGCGCGCAGGTCAAGGGTCGCGCGACGCAGGTATGAAGCGACCTTGTCGTTGTCGTTCGTCACCGTGTTGATTCCTTACCTGTTCGCCGTCGGCTGGCCGTTGTCACCGAGCTCGCGCCCGAGGGCCTCCAGCAGTTCGTCGAAGCCGGCCTCGGCGAGGTCCGGTTCCGGGGCGGGCGGGGTGCCGCGGGACTCGCCGTCGCGGCCGGGGCCGGTCCGCAGGGCGGTCAGTACGCGCTCGAGGTGCCGGGCCAGTTCGGCGCGCTGCGGCCCGGCCACGTGGGCGAGGTGCGCCTCCAGCCGGTGGAGGCCGCCGAGCGCCGCGGTGACGACGTCCTCGTGGCCGGGGCCCGTGAACAGCTCGGAGCGGAGGTGGTCCGCCAGGGCGGCCGCGTTGGGGTGGTCGAAGATCAGGGTCGAGGGCAGGGTGAGGCCGGTGGCCGCGCTCAGGCTCTTGCGCATCCGCCCGGCTCCCAGCGAGTCGAAGCCGAGTTCACGGAAGGCCGTGTCCACCCCGACCGTGCGGGTGTCCTCGTGTCCCAGGACCGCGGCGGCGTGGGAGCGCACCAGGTGGGTCAGTTCGAGGTGCTGCTCGGCGGGCGGCCGCTCGCCGAGCCGCTCGCGCAGGTCCGCTCCCGCCTCCGGTGTCGGCGCCGCGGAGGGCGCGGCGGCCCGGGCTTGCGGGAGCGCGCCGAGCAACGGCCGCCGCCTGAGGGCCTCGTACGTCTCGGTGAACCGCGGCCAGTCGACGTCGGCGACGACCACGGTGCTCTCGCCACCGGCCAGCACCGTTTCGAGGGCCTCCAGTGCCCGGTCGCCGGGCATGGGGCGCACTCCCCGGTCCCGGAGCCGGGCGACGGCTTGCTCGTCGTCCGTCATGCCGCCTTCCGCCCACAGTCCCCAGGCCACGGAGGTCGCGGCCAGACCCTGGGCGCGGCGGTGCTGGGCGAAGGCGTCCAGGTAGGCGTTGCCCGCCGCGTACGCGCCCTGCCCGGCGCTGCCCCACACGGCGGCGCCGGAGGAGAAGAGCAGGAAGAGGCTCAGGTCGGGGCAGCTGTCCGCGAGGTTGCGCGCACCGTGCGCTTTGGCGGCCAGGACCTCGCGATACTCCTCGCGCGTCATGTCCCGCAGGAGGGTCCGCTGGTTCAGCCCGGCCGCGTGCACGACCCCGGTGATCGTCGCGCCGTCCGCGCGCAACCCGTCGACCAGGGAGGCCACCGCCTCCGGAACGCCGATGTCGCAGGCGTGGACGGTGGCCCGGGCGCCCAGGCCGGTGAGTTCTTCGACCAACGCGGCCGCGTCCGGCGCCGCCTGGCCGCGGCGGCTGACCAGGGCCAGGTGCTGGGCTCCCCGGGCCGCGAGACGGCGGGCGGTGAGCGCTCCGAGGCCGCCGGTGCCGCCGGTGACGAGGATCGTCCCCTGCGGCACGACCGCTTCGGCGGCGCCCGGTGCCCGGTCCGCAGCCGGCGGGGCGGGCAGCAACCGGCGCGCGAGGACGGCGCCCTGCCGGACCGCTATCTGGTCCTCCGTACCGGTCAACGCCCTTGCGAGCAGAGCACGTTGGAGTTCGTTCGCCTCCTGTGGGAGATCGACGAGGCCGGTGTGCCGCGCTCCTCGTTCGAGGGCGGCTGTCTGGCCGAGGCCCCACATCTGCGCTCCGGCCGGGCACGTCACGGGGTCGGTCGCGCCGGTGGTGACCGCGCCGCACGTCGCCAGCCAGAGGGGTGCGTCGATGTCCGCCGCCTCCAGTTCGCGCAGGAGGTCCGGCGTGGCCTCGGCTGCGGCGTCCGCGTCTCCGAGGGCGAGGAGCGAGAGCACCCCCGCGTACGCCCCGGACTCGGCCTGGCCGGCGAGGGCGTCGCGTACGGCGGTGGTCGACGCATGCGGATCGTCGAGCGGAACGGTGACGGGGTGGGGTACGGCCCCGTGGTCGGCGAGGCCTTGTGCCGCCGCGGCGCACCAGGCGTGCTCGGCGCCGCCGGTCGTGGCGGGCAGCAGGAGCAGCCAGCGTCCGGCCGGGCCGCCGGTGGCGGTGGGGGCGGTTTCCTGCCAGCCGACGCGGTAGTGCCACGCGTCGGCGGCGCGGGCGAGGCCCGTCACGTCGGGCAGCAGCCAGAACCGCTCGTGGTCGAAGGGGTACGTCGGCAGATCCACCGGGAGGTCGGCCGGATCGCCGTCGCCCTGCACGGCCCGCCAGTCCACCGCGACCCCACCCGCGTGCGCCTCGGCGAGGGAGGCCAGGAAGCGTTCGGGTGTGTCGTCGCCGCGTCGGACGGAGCCCACCACGGTGCGCGCGTCGCCGAGTGTGTCCTGCATGCCGGCGCACAGCACCGGATGAGGGCTCACCTCGACGAACGCGTCGTGGCCCGCCGCGCCGAGCGCCTCGATCGCGGCCTCGAACTCCACGGTGCGGCGCAGGTTCTCGTACCAGTAGGCGGCGTCGAGGTCGGGGCCGTCGGCGAACGCGCCCCGCAGCGTGGAGTAGAGGGGGATGTCGGGCGTACGGGGAGTGATGCCGGACAGCGGTGCGGTGACCGCCTCCCGCAGGCGTTCCACATGGGAGGTGTGGGAGGCGTAGTCCACGGGGAGCACCCGCGCGTCGACGCCCGCCCCGGTGCAGTGCTCCTTGAAGCGGTGCACCGCCTCGGGATCACCGGCCACCACCACGGCGTCGGGGCCGTTGACCGCGGCCAGCTCCAGCGCGCTGAACGCGGCGACGCCCAGCAGCCTCTCCGCCTCCGCGCGACCCAGGTGAAGCGACAACATGGCGCCGTGGCCGCGCAGTCCGGTCAGGGCGCGGGCGCGCAGCGCCACCACCCGGGCCGCGTCCCGCAACGAGAGCGCGCCCGCGACGCAGGCCGCCGCGATCTCTCCCTGGGAGTGCC
>NZ_JBHYOP010000030.1:0-21847 GCF_042745235.1 Streptomyces sp. NPDC058796 | reverse complement strand
CGGGTGATCGTCACCGAGATCGACCCGATCTGCGCGCTGCAGGCGGCGATGGACGGCTACCAGGTCACGACGCTGGACGAGGTCGTCGACCAGGCCGACATCTTCGTCACCACGACGGGCAACAAGGACATCATCATGGCCTCCGACATGGCCAGGATGAAGCACCAGGCGATCATCGGCAACATCGGCCACTTCGACAACGAGATCGACATGGCCGGCCTCGCCAAGATCCCCGGCATCGTCAAGGACGAGGTCAAGCCGCAGGTCCACACCTGGACCTTCCCCGACGGCAAGGTCCTGATCGTGCTGTCCGAGGGCCGCCTGCTGAACCTGGGCAACGCGACCGGCCACCCGTCGTTCGTGATGTCCAACTCCTTCGCGGACCAGACCCTGGCCCAGATCGAGCTGTTCACCAAGCCCGACGCCTACCCGACCGACGTCTACGTGCTGCCCAAGCACCTCGACGAGAAGGTCGCCCGCCTCCACCTCGACGCCCTCGGCGTCAAGCTGACCACGCTCCGTCCGGAGCAGGCCGAGTACATCGGCGTCAAGGTCGAGGGCCCCTACAAGGCGGACCACTACCGCTACTGAGGACGCGACCGCCGGGGCGTCCTGCACCCCGGCGGTCACCTCCGTGCGGTGGCGGGCCTCTACAGCGCCGCCTCCAGCTCCAGGCAGGTCGCGTAGTCCGGCAGGATGCCCGCTTCCAGCGCCTGAGCCAGCGTGGGGGCCGCGACATCACGCTCGGACATGACCGGCTCCGCGCCCTCGAGCGTGAGAGGCAGGGCGAGTTCCGGGTCCAGCGGGGAGACCGCGAGCTCGTGTTCCGCCACGTACGGACCGGACATGAGGTACACCAACGTGGTGTCGTTCTCCAGTGCGACGAACCCATGGCCCACACCGATCGGCAGATACGTCGACCGGAAGGTGTCCTGGCCGAGCTCCACCGTGTCCCACTCGCCGAACGTGGGCGATCCCACCCGCAGGTCGACGACGAAGTCCAGCGCCCGGCCACGCCCGCACGTGACGTGCTTGGCCATGCCCGGCGGTGTCGCAGTGAAGTGCACACCGCGCACCACGCCGCGGCTCGACCGGCTCTGACAGGTCTGGAAGACGGGCATGGCGTGCCCGCTCGTCCTCGTGAACTGCGGCTGCTGGTACGTGGTCACGAACAGGCCGCGCCGGTCGGGGAAGATTTTCGGAGTGAACTCATAGGCGCCCTCGACGGAGAGTTCCCTGACGGTCGTGGGCGCGGTCGCGCCGATGGGTCGAGTCGTCATCACAGAGGCCCGCGATCCGATCACTCGCCCCACTTCATGTAGATGACCGGCGGCTCACGGCCGGGCAGCTGGCGCAGAGGCGCGCAGTCCAGGCCGAGGACCTCCCGCAGCGCGGTGGTCTCACCGGGCCACTTCGGGTGGGCCAGCTCGTCGAACGCGAGGATGCTGCCCTTGGTCAGGTGCGGCCGGATCACCTCCAGGAGCTCCTTGGTCGGCTGGTGGAGATCCAGGTCGAAGTAGGCCATGGCGATGACCGTCTCCGGGTTCTCCTCCAGATACTGCGGAACGGTCTCGCGCACGTCACCCTGCACCACGAAGGAACGCTGTGTGTGCCCGAACGGCTCGGACGCCTCATGGGCCGCGAGGACCTCGCGCAGATGGTCGACCTCGTTCTCCGGCACCGCGAAACGCCCGGCGACGGCACTGGTGCTGACCTTGTCCACGTCCTTGATGTCGTCCGGGAAGCCGGTGAACGTGTCGAAACCGATGATGCGCCGCAGCGAGTTGTACGGCTCGTAGATGCTGCGCAGGGCCGTCAGCGTGGCCAGGTGACGGCCGTGCAGCACGCCGAACTCCATGACGACGCCGGGCACTTCGGGCAGCATGCGGTAGAGCGCGTCCATGGAGAGCAGGTCGGCGAGCTGGTGGCGGCGCAGATAGACGGGCAGGTTGTCGATCAGGTACTGGGGCGGTATGGGACTGCCGACAAGAAGCTTCGTGAGCCGCTCACGCGCGTCGCGCTCGTGATCCGACTCGTGGGGGACGATGCGCGGGTCCGTGAATCCGTCCTTGGCCATGAGAGGGCTCTTCCTTTCGCCGTTGGGTCGTACCGTCCCACAGGTCGATATGACGCAACAGCGGCATCAGCTGCGGATGGAGCCGTTCTCCAGGCGTACTGTGCGCCCGGTGAACCGCCGGTCAAGCATGCGGTCGTGGGAGACGACGACCAACGCTCCCCGATAGTGCGACAGGGCCTCTTCGAGGTCCTCCACCAGCGCCGGTGACAGGTGGTTCGTCGGCTCGTCGAGCACCAGCAGATCGACGGGGTCGTGCAGCAGCCGGGCCAGGGCGAGGCGCCTGCGCTGCCCGACGGAGAGCCCCGCCACCGGCGTCGCCAGATCCGACGGCTTGAACAGCCCGAGGCCGAGGAGCGCCCCGCGGTGCGCCTCCACGTCGCCGGGCAAGCCCGCTCGGAACCCGTCCAGGAGACTGAGCCCGGGATCGGTGACGGCTGTCTCCTGCGGCAGCCAGCCGGTGCGCGCCGGACGCGTGCCCGTGCCCCGGTCCGGTTCCAGATCGCCGACCAGTACCCGCAGCAGGGTGGATTTGCCCGCCCCGTTGGGGCCGGTGATCAGGACCCGCTCGCCCGCACGCACCTCGAAGTCCGGCACGTGGAGCCGTTGTTCCACCACTACGTGGTGCAGCCCGGCGATCACCGGGTCGCCCGTGGCGTCACCGCCCTGGATCCGGGGTGCGAAGCGCATCGGCCGCGGCGGGCGGGGGACCGGGTTCTCCTCGAGCCGGCGCAGCCGCTCCCTGGCGTTGCGCACGCGGGCGGAGATCTGCTTCTCCACACTGCGCTGGTGCCGGCCGTTCGTCCGATCGGTGTTGGCCCGCGGCCCGGCGGCCACGTGGTTCGCCGCGGCGCGTGTCAGTTCGCGCTGGCGCGCCAGATCGTCCTTCCACTCCTGGTGCTGCTGCTCCCGACGCAGCCGCAGGGTCTCCTTGGCCTTGAGGTAGCCGGCGTAGCCGCCGCCGTGGCGGTGGACCGTGTGCCGCTCGGCATCCACGTCCCACAGGGCCGTGGCCACCCGCTCGAGGAAGACGCGGTCGTGAGAGACGACGAGGATGCTGCCGCGGTGGGAGCGCAGGTGATCCTCGAGCCATTCCAGGGCGGCCCGGTCCAGATGGTTGGTGGGCTCGTCGAGCAGCATCAGCTGCGGCGCCGCCGCGAGCACACAGGCCAGCCCGAGGCGGGCCTGCTCGCCGCCGGACAGGCCGGCCAGGCGCCGGGTGAGGTCCACGGACGCCAGCCCCAGGCCGTGCAGGGCGGCCCGCACCCGGGAGTCGGCCGCGTAGCCGTCCCGGGCCTGGAACGCCTCCGTGAGATCGCCGTACTCGGTCAGAAGGGCCGCGAGGTCATCGCCTTCGGCCTCGGCCATGTCCCTCTCGCAGCGGCGCAACTGCCGCTCCAGCGCGCGCAGCTCGGCCAAGGCGTGGTCGATGGCGTCCCGTACCGTGTCCTCGGGTGCCGACTCGGGGAGCTGCGGGAGGTAGCCGACGCCGCCCGGCGCACGTACCAGGATGCGGCCCTCGTCGGGCTTCTCCACCCCGGCGAGCAGCCGCAGCAGGGTGGTCTTGCCCGATCCGTTCTCCCCGATGACGCCGACGCGCTCGCCGAGCGCCACGGACTGATGCACCCCGCCCAGCAGGCGGCGGGTGCCGCGGGAGTGCTGGACGTCGTCCAGGACCACCTGGAAACCGCCCGCCGACGACGTGGCCGGCACCGGCGGGTAAGGGCCGTCCGCAGCGGAGTTCGTGGGGGAGGAGTCATGCATGGATTCGCACGCCGTTTCATCCGTAGTCCGAGGAGGCCGACCGAGGCGGCATCACCGCATGGCACAGAACGAGAGACTGGCGGAAAAGGGTAGAGCGGCGCTTGAGCGGCGCAAGAAGACCGCTGGAGAAGCGGCGCTCGCCGTGCCCGTGACGTCCGCGGAGGAAATGCCGGTGGGGCGGCAACTGGCCAAGCGCCGGTGATTTTCGGCTGTTTCGGCATGGCGACCGCCATCGGTGTGGGAGCTCGCGTCCACACCGGCAGGTTGCCCCCGTCCGGCCGTTCGGCGCTCAGCACCTGCGCAAACGATCAGGGGCACGGCGCGCGACGGCATGCTCCGCACGCGGCCGCACCCGCGCGCTGACCGAGGCGTCCGGCACTTCTCCGGAACCGGTGGGTGTGGTTAGTGTCTGCGGCATGCACTTTCCCCAGCTCTACGGCTGACGCGGGCCGCGGCGCCCGAACCCCTCCTGTACCGATAAGCCGTAGCACCGAAAAGAGTCGTACCTTATGTCCCGTCGCCACATCGCGATGATCGGCAGCCCCATCGTCAGCCACGTCCTGCCCGGCATCGAGGTCATCCGTGAACTCGTCGCGCGCGGGCACCGGGTGACGTACGCCGACGACCCGATCGTCGCCGACCAGATCACCGCTACCGGTGCCGAGTTCGTCCCCTGCACCACCACGCTGCCCGTCGTCGACAACAACTGGCCGCAGGACCCGATCTCGGCCATGACCCTCTTCCTCGACGACGCGATGCAGGCGCTCCCGCAGCTGCGGGTCCACTACGACGAGGACCCCGCCGACCTCTACCTGTACGACATCGGGTCCTACACGGGCCGCGCGCTCGCCGAGGCGCAGGGCCGTCCGCTCATCCAGCTCTCCCCGACCTTCGTGGCCTGGAAGGGCTACCAGGAGGAGGTCGGCGACCAGCTGATGCGGCTGCCGGGCGCCGACGCGTACCGGCAGAAGTTCTCCTCCTGGCTGGCCGGGTGCGGAGCGACCACGCTGGACGTCGACGCGTTCAGCGGCATGCCCGCCCGGTCCATCGCCCTGATCACCAAGGCCATGCAGCCCAACGCAGACCGGGTGGACACCGACGTGGTGACCTTCGTCGGTCCCTGCCTGGGGGACCGATCCGACCAGGGGACCTGGACCCGCCCGGCCGACGCGGGGAAGGTGCTGCTGGTCTCCCTCGGATCCGCCTACACCCAGCAGGTGGAGTTCTACCGCCGGTGTCTGGCGGCCTTCGGCGACCTGGACGGCTGGCACGTCGTCCTCCAGGTCGGCAAGCACACCGACGTCAAGGAGCTCGGGGACATCCCCTCCAACGTAGAGGTGCACCGCTGGGTGCCGCAGCTGGCGATCCTGGAGCAGGCCGATGCCTTCGTCACCCACGCCGGCATGGGGGGAAGCAGCGAGGGGCTCTACACCGGCGTGCCGATGATCGCCGTGCCGCAGGGCGCCGAGCAGTTCGGCAACGCCGACCGGCTCGTCGCGCTCGGCGTGGCCCGGCGCATCGACACCGCCGACGCCACGGCCGAGGCACTGCGTACGGCGCTGCTTGAACTCACCGGTGACCCGGAGGTCCGCCGCCGCTCCGACGAGCTGCGCGCCGAACTGCTGGCCGAGGGCGGGACCCGACGCGCCGCCGACCTCATCGAGGCCGCCCTGCGCTGAGCCGGCGAACAGTCGCACGCGGCCGGTGGCCCCGCCCGCGGGGCCACCGGCCGCGTGCTCGGGAACAGGGGGACAGGCATGGGCAGCGTACGGATGGGCGTGCTGGGCTGCGCGGACATCGCCTGGCGGCGCATGCTGCCCGCGCTCGCCGCCGATCCCGCGGTGGAGGTGGTCGCCGTCGGGAGCCGGGACGGGGCCAAGGCTGCCGCGTTCGCCGAACGGTTCGGCGGTGAACCGGTGACCGGTTACGAGGCCGTGCTCGGCCGGCCCGACGTCGACGCCGTCTACGTTCCGCTGCCGCCCGCGCTCAACGCCGACTGGACACGGCGCGCGCTCGAGGCGGACAAGCACGTCCTGTGCGAGAAGCCGCTGACGGGCAGCGCACGGCAGGCCTTGCAGCTCTGGGACCTCGCCCGCGCCCGCGGCCGCGCGCTGTTCGAGAACTACATGTTCCTGTGCCACCCCCAGCACCAGGTGGTCGACGAACTGCTCGCCGCCGGGCACATCGGCCACCTCAGGTCCCTGACCGCCGAGTTCGCCATCCCCGGCAAACCGCCCGGTGACATCCGTCACCGCCGCGACCTGGACGGCGGTGCGCTCACCGGTGTTGGCGGCTATCCGCTGCGCACCGCGCTGCGCCACCTCGGGACCGGCCTCGAAGTGGCCGGGGCGCATCTCAAGCCGGACCCGCGCACGGGAGTCGACACCGGCGGGGCGGCGCTGCTCACGGCGCCCAACGGCGCGGTGGCCCAGCTCGGGTTCGGCCTGGAGCACGCCTACCGCGGCCGGTACGAGCTCACGGGCTCCCGGGGCCGCATCACGGTGCCCCGCGCCTACACGCCGCCCGCCAACCACACGGCAGTGATCCACCTCGAACGGGGCGGCAGGCACGAGGAGTTGCTCGTACCCCCGCACGACCAGTTCCGTTCCGTGGTGAGGGCCTTCGTCGAGGGCATCCGCTCGGCCACCCCGTCCCCGCTCACGGGCACGGCACTGGTCGAACAGGCGCGGCTGGTCGAGGAGGTCCGCGCCGTCGCGCAGCACGGAAGGTGACGGACCCGCCGGGTCAGGCCTCCGCCCGGCGTCGTGCGACGGCCGCCACCACATCGTCGACGGCCCGGCGCAGGGGCACCTCGGGGCGCCACCCCGTCACGTCCCGGAAGACCGACGAGTCGATGACGAGGTCGCGGAGGTCACCGGTCTCGGCGTAGTCGGGCGCGTCCACGGACAGCACCGGGACGGGGGGCCGTCCGGTGTGCAGGGCCGCCGTGTCGGCGATGGTCCGGAACAGGTCGCCGAGCGCGACGACGTGCCCCCCCACCGCGCAGGCGCGGCCGTCGAGGGCCGCCGCGTGGTCGAGCGCGACGGCGAACGCGCGGGCCGCGTCGCTCACGTCGAGGAACTCGCGCCGCACAGTGCCGTCGTGCCACATGGTGAGCGCCTCGCCGGACAGGGCCCGGCCGGCCATCGCGGGCGCCACCCCCGCCGCGCTGCCGACGGTGGTCGGCAGGCGCAGCGCGACGCCACGGACAGCGCCCAGGGCCGCGGCATCCAGCAGGTACCGCTCCGCGGCGGCCTTCTGCCGGGCGTAGGCGCTGCGCTGGGGGCCGTCGTCCGCCACCTGGTTGGTGCTGGCCAGGAGCAGGACCGGGGGCGGCCCTCCGCCGGGCGCCGCCGCGCACTGTGCGATCACGTCACGCACCAGGCCCACGTTCACCCGCTTCGCCCGGGGGTCCGACGCGGCGGACCGCCACGCGCCCCGGCCACTCATGTGCGCGACCAGGTGGATCACCGCGTCGGCGCCGCGGACCGCGTCGGCGACGGCGCCCTTTGTGGTGAGGTCGGCGCGCATCACCTCGGTCGCCGCCCGGCCGCCGGCCGGCACGGCGAACGGGCCGCGCGCCACCGCGCGCAGCCGTATCCGGCGGCGGGACAGTTCCCGCACCACGGCGGAACCGATGTACCCGGAGGCGCCCAGGACGACGACCAGAGGGCGGTGGGACGCGTCCCACCCGGCGTCGGAGGAAGGGGGACCTGTCATGGCTGCTGCCTCATTTCGTGATGTGTTGCCGCCTTTCGCGACGGGCCGCCGCACCCCGCTCAAGGAGTACTCGTCCTCGGGTCCAGAGAGGGCGGCTTCGCGTGTTCACGGCCCGGGCGGCGCGGCACAATCGGCGACGTCCCGTCCATCGTTCCGGCCCCTGGGGAGTTTGTTATGCGTGTGCTGATCGCGGCTTTCGCGCACACCTCGCATTTCCATGGCTTCGTGCCGCTCGCGGGGGCCTTGCGCGCCGCGGGACACGACGTGCGTGTGGCCAGTCAGCCCGGCTTCGCGGACGCGATCACCGGCGCCGGACTGACAGCCGTACCGGTGGGCGACGACCACCGGCTGCTCGAAGCGATGAGGGAGAAGGGCGCGGAACTCCGGAAGTACTCCGCGGACATCGATCTGTCCCGGCCCGAGACAAGCGACTGGGACTATCTGTTCAACCTGTACGACCTGTCCGTTCCCTACTTCTACTCGATCATCAACGACGAGTCGTTCGTCCGGGACCTCGTCGGGTACGCCCGCCGGTGGCGCCCGGACCTGGTGCTGTGGGAGCCGTACACGTTCGCCGGGGCGATCGCCGCCCGGGCGTGCGGCGCCGCCCACGCACGGGTGCTGAGCGCGAGCGACCTGAACGCGCACTTCCGCCGGGAGTTCACGGAGCGGCTCGCGCAGCGGCCCGCCGGGCAGCGTCCCGACCCGCTGCGCGACTGGCTGACGGCGGCCGCCGAGCGTCACGGGGTGGCGTACGACGAGGAGTTGGTGGTAGGCCAGTGGTCGGTCGACATGCTGCCGGAGCGGTTCCGGCTCGACCTGTCGCTGCCGACGGTGGGCATGCGGTACCTGCCCTACAACGGCCGGGCCGTGGTTCCCGACTGGCTGAAGGAGGCCGCGCCGCGACGCCGAGTGTGCGTGACGACCGGGTCGACCGGGAGCGGCTTCACCGCCGACCCGGACGTCTTCCACTCCTACCTGCGGGTTCTCGCGGAGGTCGACGCCGAAATCGTCGTCACCGCCGACGCCGCCGCCCTGGCCGAGGCCGGCCCGCTCCCGGAGAACGTCCGGGTCGTCGACTTCGCCCCGATGGACGTACTGCTCGAGGGCTGCTCCGCCGTCGTCCACCACGGCGGCAACGGCACCTGGTCGACGGCCCTCTACCACGGCGTGCCGCAGATCATGGTGCCGTACCTGTGGGACACCGTCCTGCGCGCGCAGCAGACGGCCGCCGCGGGCGCGGGCGTGCACCTCAAGGAGGGCGAGGTGAGTGCCGAGGACCTGCGCGACAGCGTTGCCCGGGTGCTCGCCGACCCCTCGTTCCTCGACCGGGCCCGCGCGCTGCGCGACGAGGCCCGTGCCGAGAGAAGTCCCCAAGGCGTGGTGTCCGCCCTGGAGGAACGGGTGTCCGCCCGCTGAGTCCGGCGCTCCACGCTCACCCCGCGGTGTCCGCGCCCAGCAGACCCCGGTGCTCCTGCCACCCGTCGGCGATGTCCTGCTCCATCTGGTTGAGGCGTGCGGTCACGGCCTGGTCGAAACCGTCGAGGAAGTACTCGTCGCCGGGCCGCGGCTCGATGTGCGGATGCCGCTCGACGAACTCGTGGACCACCTCGTGCAGGCTCTTGGCCGGGGTGACGCGCCCGGCGATGTAGCGGTGCGCGCCGGCGAGTTCGGGGAACCCCGCCTCGCGGTAGAGGTAGACGTCACCCAGCAGGTCGACCTGCACCGCGACCTGCGCGTGCGCGGAGCTTCGCATGGTCTGGGGGCTGATGCGCAGGAGCTTGGTGTCCACCCCGTTGCGCAGACTCTCCAGGGCGTAACCGAGATCGATGTGCAGCGCGGGAGTCCGCTCCCGTGCGTACGCGGTGAAGTCCCGCAGCGCGTCTTGCAGTCGAGCGCGCTCGGCAGGAGCGAGTAGGCCGTCCTCACGGCCGCTGTAGTCCTCGCGCACCGTCACGAAGTCCAGGGGGCGGCCGGGGGAGTGCTCGTTCAGGTCGGCCACGAAGTCCACGAGGTCCATGAGCCGGTCGGCCCGCCCCGGCAGGATGATGTAGTTGAGGCCGAGGCGGAGCGGGGCGTCGCGCTGCGCCCGCTGGGCCATGAACGCGGCCAGGTTGGCGCTGACCCGCCCGAAGGCGCGCGGTCTGGTCGTGGTGGCCTCGTATTCGCTGTCGTTCAGGCCGTACAGCGAGGTGCGGATCGCGTGCAGTGACCACAGCCCCGGCTGGCGTTCGAGGGTTCGGTCGGTGAGGGCGAAGGCGTTGGTGTACAGCGTCATGTCGAGCCCGCGTGCGCCGCCGCGCGCCGCCAGTTCACCGAGTCCGGGATTGGTGAGCGGTTCGAGCCCGCCGGAGAAGTACACCGTGGAGGGCTGGGTCTCGGGCACCTCGTCGATGACGGAGGCGAACATTGCGTTGCCCGCGTCCATGGCGGAGGAGTCGTAGCGCGCACCGGTGACGCGTACACAGAAGTGGCAGCGGAACATGCAGGTCGGACCGGGGTAGAGGCCCACGCTGTAGGGAAAGGCCGGTCGCCGGCGCACCACCGCGTCGAGCGCGCCCGTCCGTTCCAGCGGCAGGATGGTGTTGGACCAGTACTTCCCCTCCGGGCCCCGCTGGACGGCTGTCCCGAGCTCGGGGATGCGGCGGAAGAGGCCGAGCAGCGCCGCGAAGCCGGCGCGGTCCACGTCCAGATGGTGACGGGCCTGCTCCAGGGTGGTGAAGGGATGGGAGCCGTACCGCACAGCCAGGTCGACGAGGTGCCCGGCCCGCTCGGTGGCCCCCTCACCGGTGTCGCCGAGGAGGGCGAGGCGGGTGCGCAGGGCGTGGATCGCGGCGGCACGGTCCCCGCCGGGGCGTGCCACGTCTTCGATCGCCTGCGCGGGCGTGATCGCTTGGGCGGTGTCCACGAGAACTGTTACCTCCGGGTCGGGCTTCGGACCGATGACGCTCATGCGGGCACTGCCTGCGCCCACATCGCCTCGATCTGCTCGCCGCGCTCCGCGGCGAGCCGGATGATGCTGCACACTCGACGGATGTCCTCGAAGGACACCGAGGGCCCGGTGGGCAGTGCGAGTACCCGCTCGGACAGGCGCTCGGTGTGTTCGAGCCGGAGCGGGGGCTCGGCCCGGTAGGCGGGCATCAGGTGGCAGGGCGGCGAGAAGTACAGCTGGGGGAAGACCTTCTCGGCCTGCAGGAGGGTCCGCAGCCGGTCGCGGCGCAGACCGGTGACAGCACGGTCGGTGAGCAGGATCAGGTACTGGTGGTTGTTGCGCTCCTTCTCGTCGAAGGGCAGCACCTCGACGCCGGGAGCCCCGCGCAGTTCCGACCGGTAGAGGGCGTGGTTCTCACGGTTGCGTTCGCGGGTCTCCTCGAAGGCGTCGAGGGAGGTGAGGCCCATGGCGGCCGAGCACTCGCTCATCTTGGCGTTGATGCCGACGGAGGTGACCGACTTGTCCCGGTCGATACCGAAGTTGCGCAGGGCCACGAGCCGTTCGGCGAGCTCGCCGTCGTCAGTGGTCACCGCCCCGCCCTCGAAGGCCATGACCGTCTTGGTGGCGTGGAGGCTGAACACCTCCGCGTTCCCGAAGCTGCCGATCGGCCGGTCGCCGGAGGTGCAGCCGAAGGCGTGGGCCGAGTCGAAGAACAGTTTCAGGCCGTGCTCCGCGGCGAGCTTCTCCAGCTCGGTGACCGGTGCCGCCCGGCCCCACAGGTGAACGCCCAGGATGGCGCCGGTGGCGGGGGTGATGAGCTCCTCGACCCGTGCGGGGTCCAGGCAGCCGGTGACCGGGTCGACGTCGCAGAAGACCGGCTCGAGCCCCACCCAGCTCGCCGCGTGGGGAGTGGCCGCGAAGGTCAGCGACGGCATGATGACCTGGCCGGTGACCCCCGAGGCCTTGAGTACGAGCTGGAGCGCCGCGGTGGCGTTGCACGTGGCGACGCAGTACCGCACGCCGGTCAGGTCGGCGATGCGGCCCTCCAGCTCGGTGGTCAGCGGGCCGCCGTTGGTCAGCCACTCGTTGTCCAGGGCCCATTCGAGACGGGCGAGGAACCGGGCCCGGTCGCCGACGGTCGGCATGCCCACCAGGAGGGGGCGCAGGAAGGCCTCGGGGCCGCCGAAGAGCGCGAGGTCGGTGAGGACACGCTTCACGGGGTCACCGCCAGGAGACAGGCAGCTCGAGCGGCCCGCGCATGAAGACGTGACGCCACGTCAGGTCAGCGCTGGGAAGGGTGAGCTCCAGGGTCGGGAAGCGCTTCAGGAGCACGTCGAAGAAGACTTCCGCCTCTGCCCGTGCCAGCGCGGCACCGAGGCAGTAGTGGATGCCGTGGCCGAAGGTGAGGTGACTGCCGTCGCTGCGGTCGGCCCGGAAGGACTGCGGGTCGGTGAACCGTGCCGGGTCGCGGTTGGCGGCGGCCAGGTTGATCAGGACCGTGCTCCGCGCGTCGATGGATTCCCCGCCGATCTCGACGGGCTCCAGGGCGTGCCTGCTCGTCATCTCGATGGGCGCCATGTAGCGCAGGATCTCCTCCACGGCGGACCCCAGGAGACCGTCGTCCGCACGAAGGCGGGCGAGCTGGTCGGGGTGGGTCAGCAGGAGGAAGGACCCCGTGCCCAGGACGTTGACCGTAGTCTCGATCCCGGCGACGAGCAGCAGGAACGCCGTCGAGATCAGTTCGTCCTCGGAGAGGCTGTCCCCGGAGTCGCGCAGTTCGACCAGGGCCGACAGCAGGTCATCGCCCGGCTCGTCGCGCCGGCGACGGATCAGCGAGCGGATGCATTCGAAGAGGGCGCGGTACGAGGCGGCGTTGCGCTCCGCGAACGCCGGATCGCTCTCCACGACGTGCTGGGACCAGAGCTGAAAGTCCGCGCGGTCCGCATCGGGGACACCGAGGAGTTCGCACATGACGGTGAGCGGCAGCGGGCGGGCGAGCGCGCCCACCAGGTCCCCGCCGCCGGTGGCGGCGAACTTCTCCACCAGGTCCTCGGCGATCTCCCGGATCCGCGGGCGGAGGGCGTTGACGCGCCGCATGGTGAATTCCCGGGAGACGAGCTTGCGCAGCCGTCCGTGGTCCGGCTCGTCGCTGCGGAACATGTTGCGCTGGAAGTACTCGACCAGGTCCGCCGGGATGCCGGCGGCCGCCGAGAGGTCGATGTCCGACTGCTTGGTGGGGTCGTTGCTCAGCCGGGGGTCGCTCAGGGCGGCGCGTACGTCCTCGTGACGGTTCACGAGCCAGACGAAGGAACCGTCGTAGAAGCGCACCCTGGTCACCGGACGGTGCTCGAGGATGTCCCGGTACGTCGCGTACTGGTCGGTGTGGAAGAGCTCGTCGCTCAGGTCGAGGACCTCGGGCAGGTGCGGCTGGTTCATGGTGTCCTTTCACCGGTGAGGGGCTCGGAGTGCCCAGGTGCCGGGTGGGGCGTGAGAGGTCCGCGGAGGGTGGCCGACGGGCGGCTCCAGCGGCGCATGGCGGGCAGCTCGACGGCGGTGTGCAGGAGCCAGGCAGCGGCCCAGCAGACGAAGAACAGCACGACCGCCAGGCCGGTCAGCGCGGGAAGGCCCGGCCGGACGTCGTCCGGCAGCGCGGCGAAGAAGGCCGTGAGGATCATGTGGTGCACGAGGTAGAAGGCGAAGGAGAGTTCGCCGAGCCGCACCAGGCGCGGACGGCGCGCCAGGGAGGGCAGATGCGCGCGGTCGCGGACGGCGGCCGTGGGGATGAGCACGGCCAGCGGGAGGACAGTGGCGCTCGCCATCGCCCACAGGTGGGGCATCTCGGTGACCATCGTCGTCACCCCGGCCACTGCATAGCCGGCCACGCACAGAACGGCGGCGAGCTTGACGCTGAGGACGGGCCACATCCCCTCGCGTACGAGCAGGGCGAGCACGATGCCGAGCGCGAACTCCAGGAGCCGCACGGGGGGCGCCGTGTAGACCAGCCAGAACTGGGTCTGGGTCCAGCCCGCGAGCGGTACGACTTCCCCGGGCAGCAGCCGCGCCAGGTGCGGAACGGCCATGACCAGGGCCACCAGGACGCCGGCGGCCGGCCACAGCCGGTGCCGCGGCAGCCGGCGCAGCCCCCGGTACAGGAACGGGAACAGCAGGTAGAAGAACAGCTCGCAGGCGAGCGTCCACGAGATCGGGTTGACCGTGGCGGTGAGGATCATGTCCGGCACCCAGGCCTGGACGAGCAGCAGGGCTGCGGCCGTCGTCGACGTGGTCACGACGGCGCCGGTGACCCAGGCCAGCACGAGACCGGCCGACCAGGTGACGACGTGGCTCGGGTAGATCTTCACCAGCCGGCGCCGCCAGAAGCGCCGCACCGTGTCACCCGGCCGTGCCGCGTACGTCAGGACGAACCCGCTGAGGACGAAGAAGAAGGAGACGCCGACCGGCCCGGCCGGCAGCAGGAAGTAGGCCAGGTCGCGCGAGGCGGGATCCGCCTGCGGGTTGAACTGGCTGAGCGCATGGCAGACGAACACCAGGAGCGCGGCGAAGAACCTCAACCCGGTCAGCGACGGCAGCCGTTCGGACAGGCTTCCCCGGTCACCGGCCGTGTCGGCAGGGGAATGCGCTTGGGATTTTTCCTCGGGTAGCAAGGCTCACCGGCCCTTCGATTGGTTGCCGCTGTCCAGGAGTTGGCGCTGCCGGTTACGGGCGGCCTAAATCGCGTCGGCCATATCATTGCGCAGGTTGGTCGAGACCAGCTAAAGGGAAGCTTGATGGTCGATATTCCATCGCTGGGATATGCGTGCCCCGCCACTGAAGTGGCGCCTGTGACCTGCGTATTCTTGAAAACGATTCGATTTTGTCGACCATAGAAGCCTTGGTCGGGGTCGCTGGCTAGTGTACGTTCAACTGGCCACTGGTCAACGGTAGTAGACCGTTTATGGGGTACAGTCGATTGACTATTTCTGTGGTGACTCTCCCCTTCGGTCAGGTCGCAGTCGGTGTGGCCGGCATTTCCGCAGGCCATGTTTTGCAGAGGCCCGCTCCCTGGTATGTGTGGACGACTAGGAGTCAGGTGTGAACGGCAGTTCCCGTCAGGTTGAGAACACTTTTGCAGCTGCCGAAGGGGCGGTCCTGCCGTGGGCCCTGTCGGGAGCGGACGACGGCGCGCTGCGCGCCTGGGCACGCCGGCTCACCGCCCACCTCGACGCACGGCCGGACCTCGGCGCCGACGCGTTCGGTGCCGCGCTCGCCTGCCAGGACCGGCGCCTGCCCCACCGCGCGGTGATCGTCGGCTCCACCCGTGCCGAACTCCGCGACGGGCTTGCCGCCATCGCTGACGGCAGCCCGCATCCGGCGGTCGCGCGCGGAACGGCGGACGCCGCGGCACCCGTCACCTTCGTCTACCCGGGCCAGGGATCTCAGTGGCCGGGCATGGCCATGCAACTCGTCGGCGAATCACCGGTGTTCGCGGACGCGATGGCGCGGTGCGCCGATGTCTTCGCCGTCGAGTCGGGCTGGTCGCTGACCGAAGCCCTCGCCACGGTGGCCGCCGCCGGCACCACGCCCCGGGTCGAGATCGTCCAGCCGGCCCTCTACGCGGTCAGCGCCGCCCTCACCGAACTGTGGCGGTCCTTCGGTGTCCGGCCCGACGCCGTCGTGGGCCACAGCATGGGCGACCTCGCCGCCGCCCACGCCACGGGAGGCGTGGACCTCCGGGACGGCGCCCGCGCGGTGGCGCTGTGGAGCAAGGAACTCATGCCCCTCGTCGGCAACGGGGACATGGCGTCGGTGGCTCTGCCCGCCGACGAGATCGCGCCGCGCCTCGCCTCCTGGGGCCCGGACCTCGTCCTGGCCGGCGTCAACGGCCCCCGCTCGGTGCTGCTGGCCGGGACGACCGGACCGATCGTGCGCTGCGTGACGGAGCTGACCGCCGAAGGGGTCCGCGCCCAGGTGATCGGCGTCTCGATGGCCGCGCACTCCCCGCAGATGGACGACGTCACCGACGGACTGCGCGCGGCGCTCGGCTGGTTCACGCCCGACGCGGGCACCGCCCCCTTCTACTCCAGTCTCACCGGCGGCATCCTCGACACCCGCGAACTGACGGCGGACTACTGGTGCGAGAACTTCCGCAGCCGCGTGCGGTTCGAGCGCTCGGTGCGGACCTGCGCCGGCGACCGCGAGGGCGTATTCATCGAGGTGAGCCCGCACCCCGTCCTCGCGTCCGCCGTGCGGCAGACCCTCGACGCGGCGGGCGCCGGGCATGCGGTGCTGCCCACGCTGCTCCGCGGCCAAGGCGGGCTGCGGCGCTTTCTGACCGCGGCGGCGGAGGCGTACGTCCACGGGGTGGAGGTCGACTGGACGGCCGCCTTCCCCGGCGCCGAACAGACCCCGGATGCCGAGCTGCCGGACCTCCCGCCTGCCGGGACGGACCTCGGCGCACAGCCCGCCGAGCCCTCCCGCTCGGGGCTCTTCACGGCGGACGCGCCGGAGCACGAGATACGTCAGCGGCTGGCCCGGCTGGTCGACGCGGAGACCGCCGCGGTGACCGGCGCCGGCGCACAGGACGCGGACCGCTCGCTCACCTTCGCCGATCTCGGGCTCGACTCCGTCCTCGCGGTGCAGCTGCGCAACCGCCTCGCGGCGGCCGTCGGTCAGGACATCGGCATCGCCACGCTCTTCGACCACCCCACCCCGCGCGCCCTCACCGACGCGCTGTACGACCTGCTGCGCCCGCGCACCGGACCGGACGCGGAACCGGCCACGCAGCGGCCCGAGCCGGGAGCCGGCCACACGGCGGACGACCCGATCGCGGTCGTCGCCATGGCGGTGCGACTGCCCGGCGGAGTGCGCACCCCCGAGCAGTTCTGGGAGCTGCTCTCGGGCGGACACGACGCGGTGGCGGGCCTGCCCACCGACCGAGGCTGGGATCTGGAGGCACTCTTCCACCCGGACCAGAGGCGCCCGGGCACGGTGCGGCAGCGCTCCGGTGGATTCGTGCACGAAGCCACCGACTTCGACGCGGACTTCTTCGGCATCTCGCCGCGCGAGGCGCTGGCCATGGATCCGCAGCAGCGGCTCCTCCTGGAGGTCAGCTGGGAAGCACTCGAACGGGCCGGTATCTCCCCCGAGTCGGTGCGCGCCACGCCCACCGGCGTGTTCACCGGCGTCATCGCCCAGGAGTACGGCCCGCGCCTGGCCGACGGCGCCGCGGACGTCGGCGGCTATCTGGTGACCGGCACCACCACCAGCGTCGCCTCCGGACGCATCGCCTACACCCTGGGCCTCGAGGGACCGGCCGTCACCGTGGACACGGCCTGCTCGTCCTCGCTTGTGGCCCTCCAGCTCGCCTGCCGCTCCCTGCGCGCCGGGGAGACGGACCTGGCGCTGGCCGGTGGCGCGACCGTGATGCCGACGCCCGGCATGCTCGTCGACTTCAGCCGCCTCGGCGCGCTCGCTCCCGACGGCCGGTGCAAGGCGTTCTCCGCCGACGCCGACGGCTTCGGGATGGCGGAGGGTGCCGGAGTGCTCCTCCTGGAGCGGCTCTCCGACGCCCGGCGTCTCGGCCACCCCGTCCTGGGCGTGATCCGGGCGGTGGCGGTCAACCAGGACGGCGCGAGCAACGGCCTTTCCGCGCCCAACGGCCGGGCCCAGGCCCGGGTGATCCGGCGGGCACTCGCCGACGCGGGACTGTCGGCGGCCGACGTCGACGCGGTCGAGGCGCACGGCACCGGCACCCGGCTCGGTGACCCGGTCGAGGCGCAGGCCGTGATCGAGACATACGGCACGGCCCGCCCCGCCGACCGCCCGCTGTGGCTGGGTTCGGTGAAGTCCAACATCGGGCACACCCAGGCCGCCGCCGGCGTGGTCGGCGTCATCAAGATGCTGCTCGCGATGGGTCACGGCACACTGCCGCCGACCCTGCACGCCGACCGCCCCTCCACGGAGGTCGACTGGTCCCGGGGCGCGGTGCGACTTGCGACCGAAACGGTTGCCTGGCCCGACGGGCCGGGGCCCCGACGGGCGGGTGTCTCGTCCTTCGGCATCAGCGGCACCAACGCGCACGCCATCGTCGAGGCACCGCCCCGGCCGGAGCCCGCCGCCGGTGCGGTGGGTGACGAGGCTGCGGGAGGTGACCGGCGTCGCGGCCGCGTCGTGGCGCCCTGGACCGTGTCGGCGCACAGCGAGACCACGCTGCGGACACAGGCGGGGCGCCTCGCCACGCACCTGCGCGAACACCCCGAACTCGCCGCCACCGATGTGGCGTTCTCGCTGGCCACCACCCGCGCGGCTGCGCGTCACCGCGCCGCGTTCGTGGCGCACGGGCGAACCGGGGCACTCGCCGTGCTCGACGCGCTGGCCGAGGGCGACAGCCAGCACGCGGCCGTGGGGGTCGCCCGGCCGCAGGCCTCGCCCGTCTTCGTCTTCCCCGGCCAGGGGTGGCAATGGGCGGGTATGGCGGTCAGTCTCTACGACGCCGTACCGGTGTTCGCGCGCGCTCTGGACGAGTGCGCCGCCGCACTGGAGCCGCACCTGGACTTCCATGTCCTGCCGTTCCTGCGCGCGGAGGCCGCCGCCGCGGACGGCCGCCCCGACGCCGGTCTGTCCACCGACCGCGTCGACGTGGTGCAGCCCGTCCTCTTCGCGGTGATGGTGTCGTTGGCCTCGCTGTGGCGCTCGTACGGCGTCGAGCCGGCCGCGGTGATCGGGCACTCCCAGGGTGAGATCGCGGCCGCCTGCGTCGCCGGCGCCCTGTCCCTGGACGACGCGGCCCGCCTGGTGGCCGTCCGCAGCCGCGTCATCGGCCGGCTGCGCGGACACGGCGGCATGGCCGCCGTCGCCACCACCCCCGACGACCTGACGCGTCGACTCGTCCCCTACGACGGCCGACTGGAGACCGCCGTGCTGAACGGGCCGCGCTCCGTGGTGGTGGCCGGCCCCGACGACGACCTGAACCACCTGGTCGCCGCCCTCGTCGCGGAGGGCGTACGGGCCACGCGCCTGCCCGTCGACTACGCGTCGCACACCGCGCACATGGAGGAGGCCCGCGCCGCCCTGCACGAGGAGCTGGGGAGGATCGAGCCGCTGCCCGGCGCCGTGCCGTTCTTCTCCACGGTGACCGGCGACTGGGCGGAGCCCCGGACACTGGACCGCGCGTACTGGTTCCGCAACCTGCGCCGGACCGTCCGGTTCGGACCCGCCGTGCGGTCGCTCGCGGAACAGGGATTCCAGTACTTCATCGAACTCAGTGCCCACCCCGTGCTCACCACCGCCGTCGAGGAGACCGGGCACGACGTCGGTGCCGACCTGACCACGGTCGGGACCGTACGCCGCGGCCACGGGGGACCCGAGGACTTCGCCCGCTCCCTGGCGACGGCGTGGGCCGCGGGCGTCCCCGTGCGCTGGGACTCGGTGTTCCTCGGCGTCCCGGCGCGCACGGTGCCGCTGCCCACCTCGACGTTCCAGCCGGAGCGCTACTGGTGGGAGCCCGCCCCGGACGCGGGCACCACCGCCGGCGGGACGGGCCACGGCGCGCCGGCGGCCGACGCGTTGCGCTACCGCATCGACTGGCAGCGGGTGCCCGCCCCACAACCCTCCGAGGCGGGCCCGCGCACCTGGCTCGTCGTCCGGGGCGGCGGGACCGCGGAGGCGGTCGCGCAGACCGCGCGCGCCTCCCTCGAAGCGGCCGGCGCGACGGTGACGGACCTGGTGCTCACGGCCGCGCCCACGCGGACGGACCTGGCAGCGGCCCTGCGCAGCGCCGCCAATGGCGCGGACCGGGTCGGAGTGCTCTCGCTGCTTGCCGTGGACGAGGGCACGGACGAGGGCCTCGACGCGGACCTGACCGAGACTTCCGGCGAGAACGGCGAGCGCGTCGGCACGCCCCTGGGCCTGCCGTCGCTCGGCGGCACCGTCGTGCTCGCCCAGGCGTTCACCGACTCCGGCCTCGACGGCTCGCTGTGGTGCCTCACCGAGGACGTCCAGGTCACCTCCGTCGACGAGCGGCCTGCCGACCCCGCCCGGGAGGCCCTGTGGGGCCTGGGACGGGTCATCGCCCTCGAACACCCCGCTCTGTGGGGCGGATTGATCGACGTGTCCGCCGCGCCCGCGGCCGGGATCACCCGTTCGCTCGCCGGCGTGCTGATGGGCGCAAGCGGTGAGGACCAGGTCGCCCTGCGGGGCCAGGAGGTGTTCGTACGCCGCTGGAAGCGGGCCGCGCCCAAGGCCGCGCCGAGCACGTGGGAGCCGACCGGCACGGCGCTGGTCACCGGCGGCACCGGCGGCATCGGCCGGCACGTCGCCCGGTGGCTCGCCCGACGCGGCGCCCCGCACATCGTCCTCACCAGCCGCAGCGGGCCGAACGCCCCGGGCGCCGACGAACTGGCCGCGGAGATAGGCGCGCTGGGTTCGAAGGTGACCTTCGCGGCGTGCGACGTCACCGACCGCGACGCGCTGCGCTCGCTTCTCGGGAGTCTGCCCCACGACCAGCCGCTCACGTCGGTGTTCCACACCGCGGCCACGCTGGACGACGGCACCCTCGACGCCCTGACCGGCGAGCGCATCGAACGGGCCGGCCGTGCCAAGACCCTCGGCGCCAAGAACCTGCACGACCTCACGGCGGACGCGCCGCTGACCGCGTTCGTCTTGTTCTCCTCCTTCGCCTCCGCGTTCGGCGCGCCGGGCCTGGGCGGCTACGCCCCGGGCAACGCCTACCTCGACGGCCTGGCCCGGCAGCGGCGCGCCGAAGGGCTGCCCGCGACATCGGTGGCCTGGGGCACCTGGGCCGGCAGCGGCATGGCGGAAGGCCCCGTGGCGGAGCGCTTCCGCCGGCACGGGGTTGTGGAGATGGCACCCGAAGAGGCCCTCGACGCCCTGCAGACGGCACTGGACCGGGCGGAGGTGTGCCCGGTGATCATCGGTATCGAGTGGGAGCGCTTCCTGCTCGCGTACACCGCGCAGCGGCCCACCCGTCTGTTCGACGCGCTGCCGGAGGCCGGAGACGCGCGGGAGGCCGTGCGTCGTGCGCACGGCTCGGACAGGACACCGCTCGGCGGGGTGGCGAACCTGCCCGCCGCCGAGCGCGCACGGGCGCTGCTGGACCTGGTGCGGCAGCACGCCGCATCGGTGCTCGGCCACCGGGACCCGGAACGGATCGAGCCGGAACGGGCGTTCCGTGAGCTCCGCTTCGACTCGCTGGCCTCGGTGGAACTGCGCAACCGGCTCACGGCCGCGACCGGTCTGCGCCTGCCCGCGACCCTCGTCTACGACCACCCGCACGCCCAGGCCGTCGCCGCCTTCCTGGAGGCCGAACTCTTCGGCGAGGCGGAGTCCCGGCCGGATCCGCGGCCCGCTTCCGCTGACGTTTCCGGTGCGGTGGGTGACGAGGACGACCCGGTGGTCGTGGTGGGGATGGCCTGCCGGTTCCCCGGCGGCGTCAACTCCCCCGACGAACTTTGGGAGTTCATCACCGAAGGTGGCGACGCGTCGGCCGTGGCGCCGGACGACCGGGGCTGGGAGCGGCGCGGCGCGCCGGCCGTCGGCACCGGCCGCCCCATGGGCAGTTTTCTCGATGGCGCGGGGGACTTCGATCCGGCGTTCTTCGGGATCTCGCCGCGCGAGGCGCTGGCGATGGACCCGCAGCAGCGCCAGGTGCTCGAGGTCACCTGGGAGGCGTTCGAACGCGCGGGTATCCGGCCGGAGACCCTGCGCGGCAGCGACACCGGCGTCTTCGTCGGCATGTCGCACCAGGGGTACGCGGCCGGACCGGTCGAAGGACGGGACGAGGTCGAGGGCTACCTCCTCACCGGCAACACCGCCAGCGTCGCTTCGGGGCGGGTGGCGTACGTGCTGGGTCTTGAGGGTCCGGCGCTGACGGTGGACACGGCGTGTTCCTCGTCGTTGGTGGCGTTGCACCTGGCGGCGCGTTCGGTGCGGGACGGTGAGGCGTCGCTGGCGGTGGCCGGCGGGGTGTCGGTGATGGCGGGTCCCGAGGTGTTCACCGAGTTCGCGAGGCAGGGCGCGCTCGCCGCCGACGGGCGCTGCAAGGCCTATTCCGAGCAGGCGGACGGCTTCGGCATGGGCGAGGGTGTGGGTCTGGTGGTGCTTGAGCGGTTGTCGCAGGCGCGGCGCAACGGGCGTCGGGTGCTTGCGGTGGTGCGGGGGAGTGCGGTGAACCAGGACGGGGCCAGCAATGGTCTGTCCGCTCCCAGTGGCCCGGCGCAGCAGCGTGTGATCGGTGGAGCGCTCGCGGCTTCTGGTCTGGTGCCGGATGAGGTGGATGTGGTGGAGGGGCATGGGACGGGGACGGTGCTGGGGGATCCGATCGAGGCGCAGGCGTTGCTGGC
>NZ_JBHYOP010000029.1:0-22483 GCF_042745235.1 Streptomyces sp. NPDC058796 | reverse complement strand
GGGAGAGACGCGACGACATCCACGAAGCATTCCTCGGCCTCGCCGTCTGCCTGATCACCCACCGCCACGTCCAACGCCTTTGTTAGGACCTTTAAACCGCCGCTACCGCGGCCACCACATCGTGATTGTCGGCCTCGGCGGCACCGGCAGCTACATCCTGGACCAGATCGCCAAGACCGAAGTCGACACCATCCTGCTCATCGACGGCGACACCTTCGACAACCACAACGCCTTCCGCGCCCCAGGCGCCCCCACCGTCGACACACTGCGCAGCCGCCCGAACAAGGCCGCGTACTTCGCCTCGCTCTACTCGCACATGCACCGCGGCGTCACCGCCTGCGAGCAGTACCTGGACGAGGACAACCTCGATCTCCTCGAGGGCGCGACGTTCGTCTTCCTCGCGTCCGACGACGCGGCCGGCAAACCGGCACTCATGGACCGGCTCGAAGACCGCGACGTGCCCTTCATCGACGTGGGCATGGGCATCGAAGAAATCGACGGCAGCCTCAGCGGGCTCCTGCGGGTGACGACGAGCCTGCCCGGACGGAGGGAACAGGCCCGCCGGCGTATCCCGTCACCGGCAGCCGAACGCGACGTCTACAGACGCAACATCCAGACCGCCGACCTGAACGCACTGAACGCCGTCCTGGCCGTCATCCGCTTCAAACGAGCCATCGGCGTCTATGCAGACGCCACCGACGAGGAATTCGCCACCTACTCGCTGATCACCAACGAGATCGCCAACGAGGACCTGCCATGACCGAGACCGACGAACTGCGCCCGGCATTCGTCGGGACCTTCCCCACCTCGATGAAACCGGGAGTGCTGTACGTGTCGCTCCCGTACCGCACGTGCGGCCATCTGTGCTGTTGTGGCTGCGGGAACGAGGTCATCACCCCCTTGTCGCCCGCACAGTGGGCCCTGACCTACGACGGCGAGAGCGTCTCCCTGGCCCCCTCGGTCGGCAACTGGGCCCTGCGTTGCCAGTCGCACTACTGGATCCGGCACGGCAGGATTCACTGGAGCCGCCGCTACTCTGCCGAGGAGATCGACGAGAACCGCTACCGCGACCGCCAACAGCTCGGCATGGCGGAGAACCAGACCAGGTTGAATTTGCTGGACAGGCTGCGACGGCGCTGGCACCGGCGCCACTGAGCCGCACAAGAGCATCCCTCCCGTGCGTGCCGCCCCAGGAGCGGGTAGGAAGCAGCGAGGCCAGACGGTCCGCTCAGCGCCCCACCGGCCGACACCCTCCACGGCCGTCGATACCAGGACACGAGGGGTCTGCCGTTGATCAGCCCCGCCGCCCCTCGACAGACACCACGATCTGTCGGCATAGCATCGTGGCAGGACAGACTGGTACTTGGCCGTCACTGTGACGACGAGTCTGATTCCATGCGGGAAGAGGGGCATGCACACGGCAAAACGAGGCGCGCTCGGCGGGGCGAGCAACGAGGCAGGCGCCAACCACCGTGCCGGCGTGGCCGCGCTGCTCGCCACCTACGGCCTGCTGGGCGAACCGGTGCCATGGCTGCGCTCCAACGCGTGCCCTGTCCTGGTCCGTATGGAGGCGGACCTGCACGTCGATGACGTCGTCGTCGACCTTGCCGACGGCACCCGCGCCTTCATGCAGGCCAAACTCACCGCAGGCAGCAAAGCTTTCGAGGACACCGTCGACCAGTGGTGCCGGTCTGTCGCCTTCGGCGAATGCCGACCCGGTGACGAACTGCTGTTCGTCACCGCCAGGACCACCAAGACCTTCGAAGACCTGGCCGACGCCCTGGCGGCCCGCCGCAGCGGAGCGTCCCTGACCGCTTCGGCAGCCAAGCACATCACCAAGCTGCGGCAGTTGGCTGCTACACACGGACTCGACGAGCCGGCCACACGGCGACTGCTGGACGCCGCGGCGATCCGTGCGCTGGACGCTCGCGACAACGGCCCGGACGAGGCACTCGGCAGTGCCTGCCTGAACGCGGCCGTCGTCCCCACGGGGCACGGCCAGGCTGCCTTCCGTGCCCTGCGCGCGGCAGCACGCACGCAGGCCGAGCAGCGCACCGCCTCGGACCTCGCCGTCTGGCACGGCTGGCTCACCACCGCACAACTGCCCCTCATCGCCGACGCTGCGGGCGCCGCAGCGGCCCGACTGGAGGCCCAGGACCAAGCGGTCCGCCACTATCGCGAGCAATGGGCACGAAGACAAGATGTCCTTCCGCTCGCTGACCTGGGGCTGGGCCTGACGTCGATGACCGTGCCCGGCATGACCACAGACCTCCGCGCGACGACGCCCGGCCATAAGAGGTCCTAACAAAGGCGTTGGACGTGGCGGTGGGTGATCAGGCAGACGGCGAGGCCGAGGAACGCTTCATGGATGTCGTCGCGTCGTTCCCACCGGATCCGGAGGTGGCGGAGGCCGTGAAGCCAGGCGATCGTGCGCTCGACGACGTAGCGGAAGATGCCCAGGCCGGTGCCGTGGGGCTCGCCCCGTCTGGCGATCACGGGCCGGATGCCGCGCTGCCAGCGTAGACGACGGTACTTGTCGTGGTCATAACCGCGGTCGGCTGGCAGTACATCGGGGCGTTGCCGGGGTCTGCCGACCCGGCCCGCGACGGCTGGAATCTTGTCGAGCAGCGGCTCGAGTTGGGTGACGTCGTTGCGGTTTCCCCCGGTCAGCGACACTGCGAGCGGGATGCCCTGGCCGTCGACGATGAGGTCGTGTTTGCTGCCCGGCCGTGCGCGGTCGACCGGGCTGGGCCCGGTTTTGGGTCCCGTCGGGCAGCTCACACGTGCGAGGAGTCGATCACCGCCCGTTCCCAGTCAAACGCGATGAATTGCAGCTGATGCAACATCCCGCAGCTCGCCAGAATCACCGTTTCCGCTGATCATCCCTCCAACTCCTCTGTCACGTCGGCGTCACAGCGGAGCCATGACCAGGGCGGTAGCAATAGACGCAACATTGATGCGTTTGATACAACAGTCGCCATGGTCGCTGAAGCACCCAGTTCGGCGCGGCTCCTCCTCGCTCCGAACGTCGTACACCTGGCCCCGGAATCAGCGGTGTTCACGGCGATGAAGGAGGGCTGGGCCCGGCAGCAACGCGCCCGGTTCCTCAAGGCTTCGACGATTGAACCGCGGCTGCGTCTGATCAACCGGTTCGAGGTGTTCACGGGGCTGTACCCGTGGCAATGGACTCCAGCGGACGGCGAGGCGTTCATCGCGCACCTGCGTAGCGGCGCCGATCCGATCCGTATGTCGACGGCGAGGACGTACGAGGTGACGATCACCTTGTTCGTGGAGTATCTGCTGGACCGCCGGTACGGATGGGTGGATACCTGTCAGGAGCGGTTCGGGCAGGCGCCGCAGGTCGTCTTTCACGAGGCCAACTCGGTGGTGCACACGCTGGAGTACGAGGGCGACCCGCGGCGTCGGCCGCTGACATACGATGAGGTCCAGGCCCTGTTCGACGCGGCTGATGCCCGGCCGGCCCAGGCCCGTGGACACGGGCGAAAGGGGATGCTGACCGCGTTGCGTGATGCTGCGGTGCTGAAGACGATCTACGCCTTCGGAACCCGGCGCACCGAGTCTTCCATGGTCGACCTGGTGGATTTCCGGCGGCATCGGAAGAGCCCGCAGTTCGGGCAGTTCGGCTCAATGGCGGTGCGGTACGGCAAATCGTCCAATGGGGCGCCGCCGAAGCGGCGGACCGTGCTGCTGGTGCCGGAGATGGACTGGGTAGTCGACGTCTTGGGCGAGTGGGTGCATGAGGTGCGTCCCCGTCTGGCGCCGGGCCGGCATCCGGCATTGTGGGTGACCGAGCGGGCCGGGCGAATGTCGCCACGCTCGATCAACGAAGCCTTCACCGCGGCTCGGGACGCGGCTGGCCTGGATGGAGCCCTCGATCTGCACTGTCTGCGCCACAGCTACATCACGCATTTGACGGAGTTCGGCTACCCCGCGCGGTTCGTGCAGGAGCAGGTCGGCCACTCCCACGGCTCGACGACAGCCATCTACATGGGCGTCTCCGACGAGTACCGCAACCACCTGCTGGAGGCTTCGCTGAAGCGCCGGCTCGGCGACGACTGGGACCTGACATGATCAAGAAAATGGGCTACGAGTGGCGGCTGCGGCAGATCATGGCTGAGCAGGAGATGTTCCACACCTCTGACCTCGTGCCGCTGCTCGCGGAGCGCGGCGTCAGCCTGTCGCGTGAGCAGGTCTACCGGCTGGTGACACAGCCCCCACAGCGGATGAGCATGGACACTTTGGTCGCCCTGTGCGACATCTTCGGCTGTACCCCGAACGACCTCATCAAGCCGACGGTCGTCAACGCGCAGGTGAAGAAGACCGCGGGCGGCGAGGAGGCACCGCTGGCGCTGACGGAGCGCAGGACCACGATCCGGCGCCCGGGTGCGCAGTGAGGAAGTACCTCACCCCGGACCAGATACGGCTGCGCGAGGACCTGGCCGGGGCCCGTGACCGGATCGTCGTCCTGCTGAACCTGTCCGTCGGAGATTCCCTCGGCATGGAGCAGGCTCAGGAGTTCGTCGAGAAGGCGCGGGCTTGGAGCGGTCCGAACGCCTTCCGCCTGCTGCGCTACCTCGCGTCCAGACCCGACGCGCTGAGTGTGCCGACGCCGGACTGCCCGCCCTGCGGGGTACGGCTGATCGCACTGCTGATCGAGGCCGGTCACGGCGAGAAAGTGGGCCTGGTCCCTTGCTCCGACTGCGGACGGACGAACCCGTTGCCGACCTACGCCGGACCCGAAGGGCGGCTATGTTACGGCTGCTCCAGTAAGCGCCTGGCAGTCCGGTGCGCGCGGTGCGGCAAGCTCGCGAAGGCAGTGGCACGACGTCCGGAAGGACGGATCTGCCAAGTATGCAAGGAGAAGGAGCCAGGCTCGCGCAAGGAGTGCGGCAGCTGCCGGCGGATGATGATTCCCACCCGGCACCTGCCCGACGGCACCTACCTGTGCCAGACCTGCGCCCCCAAGAAGCTCCAGACGTGCTGCCGCTGTGGCCGCCGGCGGCGGGCGAACGCGCTGACCGCCGACGGGCCCGTCTGCGGGACCTGCTACACGGGCCCTGCGCGCCGGTGCGGCATCTGCAAGCAGGTGGCGCCCATCAGGGTGCGGGCAAAAGGCGAGACCCCCGACATCTGCTACCGCTGCTACGTGCGGCCGGAGAAGCTCTGCACGGTATGCGGCCGGATCCGTCGCGGCCACCACATCAACCACGGCAATGGACCCTTCCACTGCGATGGGTGCGTCCCATACGAGGCCCGCAAGCGGCAGTTACACGCGTGCGCACTGTGCGGCCAGGAGCGGAAGGTGGGCATCTTCTGGCCGGTAGGCCCCGTCTGCCCCTTGTGCTACCGGACTGCTCTGACACAGCCGGAATCGTGCACGATGTGCGACCGGCAGCGCATACTCGTGGGTCGCAGCCCAGACGGCGGCCGGATCTGTAAGGCGTGCTCCTTCCCGGACGAGCGGCCCGATTACTGCTCGTCCTGCCAGCAACCGGCTGACCTCCTGCCGGGACGCCGCTGTCCACGCTGCACCCTGCTCGCCAAGGTGACCAGCCTGCTCTCACGCGACGGAACAACCCTCGACGCCTCCCTGCAGCCGCTCGCCGATGTACTCAGCGACGCTCCCAACCCCTACCCCGTCCTGGCCTGGCTGCGCCGAAGCCCCGCCGCGCGCCTTCTGGGGCAGCTGGTAACCGCTCCCGCCAAACTCGACCACGCGGCCCTGGACGCGCTGCCCCAAGGACACGCCACCACCTACGTCCGCAGCCTGCTCACCACCGCAGGCCTACTTCCGCAACGCGATGAGAACCTTGCCCTGCTCATCAACTGGACGGCCCGCACGCTGGCCAAGCTGCCAGGACATCAGGCGATCCTGATCCGCCCGTTCGCCGAGTGGCACATCGTCCGCGATGCCCGCCGGCGCTCGGCGCGCGGCCGCTACACCTACATCGCCCACAAGGGCGACTGCGGCAACATCCGCGCCGCCATCGACTTCCTCACCTGGCTGGACACCCAGCAACAAACCCTCCAGAGCCTCACACAGGAAGCACTGGACATCTGGGCAATCTCCAGGCCCGCCCTGCGCGCCCGTTCCATCCCCTTCATCCGCTGGGCCGGTGCCCGCCACCTCACCCGGGCCGACCTGACCATCGAACACCCGCCCTCCCAGCTCCCCGGCCACTTCCAGATCGAAGAAGACCACTACGAGGAACTACGCCGCTGCCTGAACGACCCCTCGCTCCCGTCGGACGTTCGCATCGCCGCAGCCTTCATCCGCCTCTACGCCCTCCCCCTGACCCGCATCGTTGAACTCACCACCGACCACCTTCACCACGACGCGGATCACACCTACCTGACGATCATCCGCCACGCCGTCGTCCTACCACCGAAGCTCGCCCGCCTCATCGACGAGCACCTCCAAGACGGATCCCGGCACGGCAACGAAGCCACCAGGTACCTGCTGCCGGGCCGAGCCCCCGGGCGCCCCCGCAACCCTGCAGGACTGTCCAACAAACTCAAGCGCTACGGCCTGCCCGCCCGCGCAGCCCGGAACACGGCCATGATGCAAGCGCTCGCCGACCTGCCACCCGTCGTGCTCTCCGACTTGATCGGCATCCAGCCGAGAACCGCAGAACGCTTCGCAGCCATGGCCGGCAAGAACTGGTCCGACTACCTGGCGGCGACTCGCCCGCACCCGCACCAAACGAGTTGATGGGGTGTGTGCATCAGGCAACGATAGGACGGAGTAGCAAACTTGTTGACAGCCAGCGCGGCGAGGACCGCACCCGCAGCAACTGCTAAACACTTGGCGAAGACCCGCTGCAAGCGGTTGCGAGCCGGCGCGTCGGCAACGACAACGACGAAAAGCGGATTAGCGCGCCGGCTCAGACGTGCCTCGCGCCTGGTCGCGGCTGGCGACCACCAGGTATCCATCGCTCTCGGGGGCGAAGGTGGTGGACTGTACCGTGAGCCCGACGCTCCGCAACTGCGTCACGAGGTCCTCGTACCGGTAGGGCCAGATGGACAACCGCTCCGAGCAGGCTCGCACTGCCCCGTCCGGCTCGATCTGGGCGACCACGATCTCAAGGAAGTGTTCCTGCTCCCAGCGCTGCTCGATCTGCCAGTAGTAGCTGACGACCGCATCGCGGTCGTTGCGGCGGATGAGTCGATCGCGGACGTCTACCCGTGAGCCGGCGGATCGCACGAGCTCCCAGTTGCGTGAATGGAGCACAAGGCGTCCACCCGGATGCAGCAGCCGCGACATTGCTTCCAGTGCGGTCAGGCGCCCGGCTGCGCCTTCGGCGTGCCCGAGCGAATTGCCGACGCAGAACACCAGATCGAACGTGGAGTCCTCCAGGTGGTCGGGCAGCTCGTCCCAACTCGCGCGGAGGGCTCGAAGCGAGACACCCTGCTCGTCGGCGACCTTCTCGGTCCGGCGAACCATCCCATCACTGGCGTCTGCGGCGACCACGTCAAGGCCAAGACTCGCGAGACCGACGGCGAGCTGGCCGGTTCCACACGCGCAGTCGAGGACGCGCGCGTTGGGCGGCAGAGAGCCCACGACATCGCTGTAGTAAACCGAGGCTGCCTTGGCGGGGGTCAACCTGTCGTCCCCGATCAGCCACTCGTACACGTCGGAAAGCGCCCCATAACCAGCCACCGCGATACCTCCATCACTCGACGACACGCGGGCTAGACCGCGCCTGCGATTCGGACCTCGCGCCTCGCACTGTGCCAGGCCGTGTCAGCGAAGCATTGAGCAGGACCCAACCACTTCCGACCGCTGAGACTCCACCGGATTTCGTGGGAAACCGCGACGCGCCGCACCGACGCGAGACCCCACTCCACCGGCGCCCCGTCGGCCACGATGCGGCAGCGCGATACGTCCCGTCCCGATGCCTAGCTCAAGGACGCGGCCGCCGGCTGCGAGTCCCGCCAGCACATCGACGGCGGGAACCACCACCTCCGGCTTTGAGCCTGTCAGGCCCACCCGCAGCAGCGCCTGCAAGGTCCCGGCGCTGGCCGCGCATGGCCAGGTTCTCCGACGCGCGAGCCCAGCGGATATTCGGTTGCTCGCCTGTTGAGGCGGTGGATGCAATGTCCGGCATGGTGACTGAGGTCCGCCCGCCGCGACACGATGAGATGGCTGCGTACTACCGGGCATTGCCGTACGCGAACGGCTTGCCGAGCTGGGAGCCCGCGGACGCGGCGTGGCACGGCGGCCCTGAGCCGTGGCCCCCACCGCGCACGCCTGCGAGTGCGGAACAGCTTGAGAAGTGGGCCGCAGCAGACATCAAGGACCAGGCGTTCCACCCGATCGCGGCGTTCGTCGACGGCAGATGCGTCGGCGCATCGGCAACCATCTCCTTCGAGGTGACGGTTCCCGGCGGAAGAACGGGGAGGATGGCCGGGGTCACTGCCACCGGAGTGATCGCGACGTACCGTCGGCGCGGGTACCTGCGGCAGATGATGCAGGCGATGTTCGATGCGGCCCTGGAGCGTGGCGAGCCGTTGGCGATGCTCAGTGCGAGTGAGGGCAGCATCTACGGGCGGTTCGGGTTCTCGCCCGTGACCTACCGCACCCGGTGGGAGCTGGCCCGTCACGAAGCCGCTCTCCTGCCGGCAAAGCCCGATCCCGGGTCGCTGGAACTGGTTGACGCTGCGCAGGCGAAGAAGGCGTGGCCTCAAGTGCACGCGGAGGTGCGTGCCCACCGCGTCGGGGAACTCGGCCCTCTCCCCGAGCGCTGGGACGGGCTGTCCGACGAAGCAGACGGCACCAACGGGCCGCTGCGCTATCTCGCCCACCGCGACCAGTACGGCATGGTGGACGGCATCGCCAACTTCCGGCTGCCGTGGTCACCGACCACGGACCGCGCCGGAACGCTCGTGGTGGAAGCCCTGGAGGCGACGAACCCGGTGGCCTACCGTGCCCTGTGGGGACTGCTGATCGACTTCGACCTCACCAAGACCGTCGTGGCGGCCGGCCGACCGCGCGACGAACCCCTGAGGTGGATGCTCACGAACCCGCGGGCAATGCGCATCACCCGCCAGACCGACAACCTCTGGGCGCGCCTGCTCGACGTCCCCCGCGCCCTGACGCAACGCTCGTACCTGACGCCCGGCGAGCTGACGTTCACCATCGACGACGACCGGATGTGCCCGGCGAACAACAGGACCTGGCATCTGAAGGCAGACGGCTCCACGGTGACGTGCGTTCCCACCGCCGAGACGCCCGACCTGACCATCACGCTCTCCGCGCTCAGCTCGCTCTACTTCGGGGGCCTGTCGGCGCGCCACCTGGCGTACGCGGGCCACATGACTCCGCATACCGACGGTGCGATCGGGCGGCTGGCTCGGATGTTCTGGACCGACCCCGAACCGCACAACTCCTTCGGCTTCTGACGGGGCGGTGCCTGTCGAGTGATGCCTTCGGCTGGTCAGCCCGCTTGGCCGTAGCCCTCGGTACGTGGACTGTCGGGACATGCCCCAGAACGTCACGCGGCTGAAAGGCGTTGAGCAAGTGCTCCCCGAGTCGAGGAGATCTAGGATCATGAAGCATGCTCCTGGAAGACTGGCACCTCACTCAAGACGTTGACGACTTCCTCGCCCGAGCCGGGGACTTCCTGCGCTCGCGCCCCGCCCTGCACAACACGCCGCTGACGGACATCGAGAAACTGCGGATTCGCAGGCCGGATGCACACGGCCCCGTCACCGCCGTCTTCGGTTGGCTGGAGCTCGGAGGCGAGGTCCACGCGATCTTCTATCTCACTTCGCGCGGACGCCTGGGCCTCACCCCCCTCTCTGTCGAGCAGACCGAGGCCCTCGCCGCTCATCTGGCCGTCCTTGGCCACTCGCCCGCCAACGTCATCGCGGACCATGACACCGCCACCGCATTCGCCGATTCCTGGCAGCGCCACACGGGCGCGGCGCCAACCCTCTTCTGGCGGACGCATCTCTACCGTCTCGGCACACTCACCCCGCCGCAGCCACGCCCGGAGGGCCGGGGCCGTCTCACGGACGGGGCAGACCGCGAAGACGTCGTGCGCTGGTGCCGTGAGTTTTGCGTCGACGTCGGGGAGCAGTCCTCTATCGACTTGATCGACGCCGGTTCCTGGGATGACTCGCGTTTCGGCGACCGGCACTTCACCTTCTGGGAGACTCTCGACGGCACCCCCGTCTCGATGGCGGCTGCGACCTCGGTCATCGGCGGCATGGTCCGAGTGGATCCCGTCTACACCCCGGCCCATCTCCGGGGCCGCGGCTACGCGGGCGCTGTGACGGTCAAGGCGAGCCGGGCAGCGCTGGCTGAGGGCGCGACGGACGTCGTCCTGTTCACGGACCCGGACAACCCCACCAGCAACGCGCTCTACCAACGCATCGGCTACGTCCGTCTCGCCGACTTCGCCGGATACAGGTTCTCCCACGACGCACCAGCGGCTGGATGACCGGTGCCCTGGGCAACGGCCCGGGAGGGCTCACTAGTAGGTTCCGCATCGGCGGTACGGCAGGCTTTGCTCACCATCTGAAGCATGCCGTTGCGGGAATAGTGCATGAATCGAATACCGCCTCTTCGCCAGTAGGTCCGCGTCACCACCGAGGCCATCGTCGGAGCCGTCACCGGCACGCCCGCGACCCCTCGCACGCTGCTGCTCGGCCGCTACGACGACACCGGCCGCCTGCGCTACGTTGGCCGCACTGTCCCTCTCGCCCGCACCGCGACGCCCGCCCTCGCGGATGCGCTGGCGCCGGCGGTCGGCGAGCATCCGTGGGCGGGCCGGTCGTTCACCGCCGGGTGGGGCAGCCGCGACGTCCTGGACGTCACGCTCGTCGACCCGCAACTGGTGGTGGAAGTCGACGTGGACGTCGCCCGCGACGGGGCCGGCCGATGGCGCCACCCCGTACGCCTCCACCGGGCCCGCCCGGACCTGTCCTCGAAGACTGTGGCGCACTTCGGCGCCTGAACGGCAAGCCGGGGAATTCGACGCGCGCCCCTCGAAGTCATGTGGCCTACTGCCCACGTCCGTAGGCGTCCGCGAGCTTGGTGTCGGTCATCAGGCGTCGCCCAAAATCACGGGGGCATCGTCTCGTTCGGAAGACGGTGACGTCTCAGCTTGCCGGGGCAGGTCAGTTCCATGCGCGTAGGGGTTGCAGTCTGGACAGCGGCGCATCGACTCGCCCCCATCAGGGCCATCAACAGAAACCCAGCGCATATTGAGGTCCGGTCCCTCGCAGGCCCCGCACCAGTCCGGCAGGGGTGGCGCCGGACGAGAGGAAGGCGGAGTATCGCCGATGATGGCGTGCCTCACTTGGGCCAGACTCAGGTGGAGGGCTGCCATGTCGCGGTAAGCGCCGGCTAGTTCGAGTTGGCCGTCTGTGAGCCACTCAACCGCGCGGGCCCCGAGGCTTTCCGCGGTCGCGAGGTGTTCGCTGGGCATGGGCATGAACGCAAGATCCTTTACGTCGGCTGGGTGTTTGGCGATGACGGCGGTGCACTCCAACGGCGGTTCGCTGGCGTGCGAACCCTAGGGACAGGGCGACTGGGACGGACGTTCACGGCTGGCGGTCCTACTTGGCGTCGGCGCTCTTGAGCCACGCAGAACATGCACCTGGGTCCCCCAGCGGCTGTTGCGTCGATCGGTGCTCCTGGATGCCGCTGGCACCCAGTGCTCCGCGGCCGGGACAACTCTCTAGCGATGACAAACGCCGCATGAACAAGATCCGCGACTTGCTGAAACGCGTCATCGGGAGACCGGTAGTCAAGGTCCTGTACTGCGTGGTTCAGCGCCCCTCGAACCTCCATCAGCTTCGCGTGATCGTACGGAGGATCGGGCACGGCCCAGCGGTACTTGGAGGCGTTCTCCGCCGCTTTGACGTTGGGACGGCCGATCCTGCGGCGACTGTTGCACAGCAGACAACGGCTCCAGCCCTCCGGCGCCTCAGTGTCAACAGGGCCACTCGGATGGTCCGCACAGCCGGTAGCGCTGCGGGCAGGAGCGAGGTTCCTCGCCACCAGAAACACTTCCCACAACGCGTCAGCGATGTCCTCGTATTCAGTGGGATCGGCGGGAGCATCCAAGTACAGCATCCGGTCATCAACGCCCGGTAGTTTGTTGCGCAACTCCCGCAACAAGAACGGCCGCCCCGTGGGTACCCGGTAGGAAGAATGCTCATGCTGCATGGCGCAAGCCTAGAGGGTGAACCATGCCAAGAGCTGGGCGAGCGAAAACGTGGATAGGTAGTTGCTCCACGCCTGTCCGGCTTCGACGTCCCGCACATGGGAACGAGTGACGGGATGAGCTACGGCAGCACCGCTCGGGCTCGTCCTTCCTTGTGGCGCCTGACCGCGTGGCAGCCGCCCGCTGGCATCCACGGTTGCGCACAGTGGGCCGGTGCGACCTCGACTGCTCACCCTTCTGCTCCTGCTGGGCATCACGGGCTGCGCCACGGTGACTCCCTCGCTCCCGGCCGACGACCGCCCGCAAGGCGTGCACGGCCCCGCCGTCCCAGACCGTCCGGCCGTGTCGACGTCCACCGTGCCCGCGGCCCAGCCCTCCGGGCGTTCCGCCCTCGTCAGGATCGCGCCCGACCGGCCACGACGCACAGCCAAGAGCGACAGGACCCCCAAGCGCCATACGCAGGCCCCCGAGGGGCGGCGCTCCGCAGTCCCTCCGAAGCGGCCCACTCCCCGGCTCCGTCCCGCTGCTCCCCAGCGCCCTGTGCAACCGCGCGAGCGGCCTCGCTCGAGGGTGCAGCGCCGCGTCCCGCAGATGCCGTCGGCCGGGTCGCAGCCGCGTGAGCAGTTGCGGGAGCTGTGCGACCGCGCGGACGGGGTCGCCGTGTCGGACCTGGCGGGCCTCTGCCACCAGACCTGGGGGTAGAGCGGACGAACCGGGGGCGGGATTACGGCTGCTAAGGAAGCGTCTGCCCCGCTCCCGTGCCAGGGCGGAACCTGCCCTTCCAGGCACCGGACGCTGGCAGACTCGGGACATGTCCGAAGCGATCATCGGCGGCCTGGTCGGCGGCCCTCTCGGTGCAGTGATAGCCCTGCTCGGCAACTACTTCGTGGTCCGCGACTCACGATGGGGTCGAGAGGCCACCGCGGAGCAGCAAGCAGCCGCCAAGCTCCTGGCGATCCTGCGTCCCGTGCGGATGGGTACCCGAGCGCTGAGCGGCTGGATACCTCAGTGGGAGTTCACCGAAGACTGTTACGCGCTCATCTTCGGCTTCCGTCACCCCAAGGTCCGCCAGCGCCTCAACGCCTCGATCCACATGATCTCCGACGCCGCGTCACTGCGCGACATGACCGGCGACGAGGCCGTCCTGTATATCCAGCAGATCGCCATCGAGGACGTGCGCCAAGTCCTGGAGGCGCGCCTGGACCGAAAGCGACTGCCGCAGCCAAGTTCGAGCTGGGCCTTCGCCAACAAGCACCTCCGTGGGGCGATGGAAGAACACCAGGCAGCAGCAGACGAGGCCATCGAGGAGTTTGAGCGTCAGCAGGAAGCCATCGATCCGCCACTCCTCCCGTAGCGGACTGTTTACCGGCCGAGGGAGAGGCCAGTGCTGGGGATGGGCACTCGTCCCGTGTCCGGAGGCGTGCCCCTTCAGCAGGACCCACCACGCGCCTTACGCCACCACAATCCGGTGGCTATCCTGCAACCATGTCTGTCATCACGATGACCCTGCGCGTTCCGGACGATCTCGCCCCCTCGATCCGGGCCGCCGCGTCCGAGGCCGGCCTGAGCGTGAATGCGTACGTTGTGCGTGCCGCGCGCCGTGCCGCCACCCTCGATGCCGCGAAGCAGCTGGCCACGCTCGGCCTTGGCGACGACCTGGCGGGCGAGGGCGACGCCCTGTGAACCGTGGGGAGATCTGGTCGCTCCCTGACGGCCGCAACGTCCTGATCATCAGCCTGACCGGCCTGGAAGAGGTCTACGGCGCGGTTCTCGTGATCGTGCTGCACGACAGCGGCCGCTACCCCGATACCGCGATGTCCGTCGTCATTGGCGACCCACTCCCGTGCACCGCCGTCGCCGTCAACATCGCACAGCTTCGTGTCGACCGGTTCGACGGCGCCAAGCTCCTTGGCCCGGTCGATGCCGCGGCCATGGCCCGCGTGGATGCCGCCCTGCGCGCCGTCCAGGACCTGTAGCCACTCGCGAATGTCGCCCGCGACGGGGCTGGCCGATGGCGCCACCCCGTACAACCCTCCATCGGGCGCGTCCGATCCACGCGTCCAGCCGAAGCCCCCGCTCCTCTTGGTCGCCACCGCTTCCGCTGCTATCGGTGACAAAAGCACAGGATGAGCAGGACGCTGTGGAAATAGACTCGCCTGCGTGACAAGAACATGGCGGCGGCTGACGGACCGCCTCGACGGCAAGCAGGATGCAGAAGTCCTCTACGAGGAGCTTCCTGACCACCTGGCCATACCCGTGAGGCAGTGGGCCCACAAAGTCCTAAGCAACTATCCGCTGGTTGACCTTGTCTGCCTGCGTCTGCGACTGCCGTCCAGAGTCCTCAACAGTCGCGCGCCGAATGAAGCGCTTGCCAACTATCAGGATAAGAACGAACCGATGATCTTCATAGAGATCATCGATGTCTTGCTGGCTGGTCTCGCGGACGTCAACCCGTATTCAGCGGGGAGGTACGGGCTCCCCGTCCACGAACTTCGTAGGGAGTTGGATCTCATCCTTACCGAAGGAGGATCTGCCTACACGATCAACTCGGACAAGGACGGGCTGTGTCGCAGAGTCGATGAAACCCTGCGTAGGTCTTTGGATGCCGCGGTGCAGGCTGCGGACAAGCAGACGCAGGGAGCGGGCACCCACCTCCGCGAAGCTTTTGCTGCGGCCTACGGGATCAGTCCTAACCCCAGTGCTGCCTACTCCCACTCAATCAAGGCGGTAGAAGCCATAGCCAATCCCCTGTTTCTTCCCAAATCACCTGAACCGACCCTGGGAGCAGTGCGATCGACTCTTGATCAGGGCAGAAGCAAGTATGAGATGGTCGTGCACGACCGATCGGGGAACCTTGCGGAAATCAATGCGGTCATTGAACTTCTCAACCTTCTCTGGCACGGGCAACGTGACCGCCATGCAGGCGGACCCACGAGCCGACCAGTGACGCAGGAAGCCGCCGAGACCGCCGTCCACACTGCCGCTCTCCTGGTCCACTGGTTCGCGACGGGCGCGATTCGCAAGAAGTAGCAGAGGGCGGCGCTTCGCGGCCCCGCCGAAGCGGCCCATTCCCGGCTCCGTCCTGCTGCTCCCCGGCGCCCTGGCAGCCGCGGGAGCGGCCTGGTTCGACGGAGTAGCGCCGCTCCCTGCAGGTGCCGCCGGCCCGGCTCCGCTGCATGAGCAGATGCGGGAGTCCCGGAGTGAAACTTAGGACCCCCCTTGCTTTTTTGTTAGGACCCCCCTAAATTTGTGGGTGTCGGGAGGGACCGTCCCTCCGGCAACGCGAGGGGGACGTCATGAACCGCGCCGATATTGCCTACCAGGTCAGCCTCACCATGGACGGGGACAGCGGCGGCTTCGACCTCGACGCGATCCTCGATGACCTCGCCGAGGCGGGTGTCACCAGCAGCGTGGACGACATCGACTCCGACACCTACTGGGAGATCGTCAACCGGCACGACACCGGCGCTCGGGCGGAGGAGAAGGCGGAGAAGGCGCACGCCGCCTACCTGGAGGCGGAGGCCGCGTACAAGGAGGCCACCGTCGCGCGGCAGGTCGCGTTCGCTCGGGCCATCGACACCATGGGCCGCGGCGGTCAGACCATCCTGTCCAACAAGCTCGGACTGTCCGCGCCCACGGTGAAGGGCATTGCCGACCGGGGCCGTCAGATCCTCGCCGGCCGGGAGAACAGTAAGTGACCGTCGGTAGCGGACTCCGACCACCTCATCTCACGGCACCGCAAAGGACTCTGCTGATGACGAAACTCCGCCCTCACCAGCGTGAGGCTGTCGACGCCGTACGGGCTGCCCTTGAGGTGCCTGCGGCCGGTACCGTCCCTCAGCGCGGGCTGCGCACGCAGGTCGTCATGGCGACCGGCTCGGGCAAGACCCTGGTGGCCGCGCAGAGCGCGCAGGAACTGCGGGCGGGCCGCGTGCTGGTGCTGGTGCCTTCGCTGGATCTGCTGGCGCAGACCGAGGCGGCCTGGCGCGAGGCCGGCCGCACCGGCCCGATGATCGGCGTCTCCTCGCTGCGGGGCGAGAGCGCGGCCTTCCCCAGCACCACCGACGTGCGGGAGCTGATCGACTGGGTGCGGCCGTTCGACACGGTCACCGTCTTCGCCACCTACGCCTCCCTGGGACTGGGCACCCTGGAACGGGCGCACCAGGGGGGCCTGCCGGGCTGGGACCTGATCATCGTGGACGAAGCCCACCGGACGTCTGGCCGGATCGGCAAGCCCTGGGCGGTCGTCCACGACAACACCCGCATCCCGGCACTACGGCGCCTGTACATGACCGCCACGCCGCGCCTGTGGCAGCTCGGAGACGACGAGGCAGTCGGCGCCCCGGGCGAGCTGGTCGCGAGCATGGACGACGACCCCGCCAGCCCGTTCGGCAGCAGGGCGTACACGTTGACGCTCTCGGAGGCCATCGACCGGGGAATCTGCGCCCCCTACCAGGTGGTGTGCGTGGACATCACCGACACCCAGCTCCAGGCCGCGCAGCTCCTGGGCGCCGAGGCCCGCTCGGACGAGGTCCGCGGGGCCCGGCTCGCAGCCCTCCAGACCGCACTGCTCAAGGCGTCGTCCGAGGAAGGCTTTCGGCGCACCCTCACCTTCCACCACCAGGTCAAGGAAGCCGAAGCGTTCGCGGCCGGCCTGCCCGACGTCGCCGCCAAGCTGCGCGCCGAGGACCCCGTCCTGTACCCGCGCACGATCTGGGCCAGCTGGCTGTGCGGCGAGCACAAGCCCGCCTACCGGCGCCGGGTGCTCGCGGAATTCGCGTCCGGGATCGCCGCCGACGGCACGATCGTGGAGAAGGGTTTCCTGGGCTCGGTGAAGGTCCTTGGAGAGGGCGTCGACACCCGGGAATGTGACTCCGTGTACTTCGCGGACGTGCGCGGCTCCATGCCCGACCTCGTCCAGGCCGTCGGCCGCGCGCTGCGGATGCAGCCCGGCGAGGGAAAGGTCGCCTCGCTCGTCGTGCCCGTTCTGCTCGGGCCCGGTGAGACGGCCGACAGCATGCTCACGTCGCGCGCGTTCGGCGGGCTGGCGAAGCTGCTGACCGCCCTCCGGGCGCACGACGCGCGAGTGGTCGAGCAGCTCGCCGAGCAGCAGGCGCAAAGCCGCGTGAGGGGCGTGCAGAGCCGCTCCAGCAGCGAGGAGAGCGAGGAAGGCGGGAGCGGCCGAAGTGACCGTGGCCTGTCGATGCCGGCCCGGGCCCTGCTGAAGTTCTCCACGCCGCGCGATCCGGCGCAGCTGGCCGCGTTCATCAACCTGCGGGTCCTCAACCCCGAGCACGCGCACTGGCGGCGTGGCATCGAGGCCGCCGCCCTCTACGTCCGCATCCACGGCGACCTGAAGGTGCCCTTCGCCTACCGGGTGCCCGCCGCCGACGATCAGGAGGCGCAGGCCGAGGGGTGGCCGGCCACGCTCGCCGGTTTTCCGCTGGGTCAGTGGATCGCCGACAGCCGGCGCACCTACGCCCGCGGCGACATGGACGCCGACCGCGTCGCGCAGCTGGAGAAGCTGGGCATGGTGTGGTCGCACTTCGACGTCGCCTGGGAGGAAGGTCTCGCGGCGGCGTGTGGGTGGGCGGCCGAGCACGGGCATCTCCTGGCCCCGTTGGACGCCACCTACCAGGGCTACCGGGTGGGCATCTGGCTGAAGAACCAGCGGGCCGCCGCCCGCAAGGCGGCCGAGATCGAGCAGCGGCGTGCCGAGGGCCTGCCGGTGGAGTCGGCGGCGAACGCTCTCGGAGGTGAGGCGCGAGCAGCTGGAGGACATCGACCCCTCCTGGTGCCCGGCCTGGCCGGTGGAGTGGCAGCGCGCCTTCCACCTCGTACGGCTCCGCCTGGACGCCGGCCACCCGCTGCCCACGTCGCCGGGCGACGTCGTGCACCAGGGCGAAGACCTCGGCCGGTGGGTCCGCTCGGTCCGGCTCGGGTGGGACAGGCTCACCACCGTGCAGCAGTGGATGTGCGAGCAGGTCCTCGGCATCGAGCCCGCCGACGAGGACGAGAAGCCCACCCCGCGCCGTACGCAGGCCAACAAGTGGGCGCTGAACTACCAGGCCGCCAAGCAGTTCTACGAACGCGAGGGCCACCTCCAGGTACCCCGCAAGCACGTCGAGCGCACCGTCGGCGAGGACCAGGAGGAGCGAGAGCACAAGCTCGGAGCGTGGATCGGCAACCAGCGCAGCCGGGCCGCGACGCTGGCCCCGGAGCGGGTGGAGCAGCTGACCGCGATCGGGATGCGGTGGGCGTAGCGGACACCGCATCCCGTCGGCTCCAGGGCGTGATCGCTGTAGGCGGTGCCGACCTGGTGATGCGTCCCAGGCGGTGCCGACGAGCGTGAAGCAGTCGTACAGTGCCTGGATGGGGAAGAGGGGGCAGTGCCAGGGACCGTGGTGCGACCTATCGTTGCCCGATCCTGGCCCCACCGGACGTCCGAAGAAGTACTGCTCACCTACGTGCAAAGGACGGGCCTACCGGCTCGGGGCCAGTTGCCGCAGGGTCAGGTTCGTGCGCCAGTACGCGGCGACCAGCAGGACCCGGTCCTCCAGCGACAGACTCCAGGGCCGGCCCTTGCGTACCGGATCCGCCCCCTCACGCCGGAGCGCAGTGATTAGCTTGCCGAACTGGCGCGGGCTCAGCCCGGTGAACGGGGCTATCCAGGACGGCTCCGACGCCGTGATCACACCAGACACAGCAAGATCATCTCACCTGTGACCAGCAGTTACGGGACAACCCTTAGCTTGCGCTATCCGTTGCGGTGTCGGCAGACCTCCCAGACTTGGCGCGGACCGCTGCGGGATCGCTATCAACGTGGTGCTTGAGAAGCAGGATCTCTCCACACAGGACATAGGTGTTGAGTGCACAGAGGTTGGCCGCTTGGAGGGCTACGGCGGCGTGGACGCCTTTGTTGGTCATCTCGTCGATGGCGGTGAACCGTTCATGGAGACCCTTACCCAGGGCGACGGTTACCTTGGCGGCGGACCTACTGCTGTTGGATTGCTTGATGAACTCGAACAGACGGTTGCGGTACGAGGGCTGATCGAGCTTATGCCCTGACTCGCTGAGGTCATCCTGTGCCGGGAGAACGTGGTCGACGACTGCCTCCAGGATCCGACGACACGTCGTGAGGGCCTGAGAGAGTTCCTCCGCGCCGGGGCCCTCTGGTGTGCGGGTAGCAGCCTCGTTCATCCGCCGGTAGACGGCGGTGAACTTCTCGACCAGGTCGGGGACACCTTCGGCAAGCATCTTGTCGACCTCAGCCTTGTAGCTGCCGAAGATCGATTCATTTACGGACGTGTAGCCGAAACGGCGTTCCCATGCCACCAGGTAGGAGAAAGTGCGCAGCCGTGCTCGGTCCTGAATCCCCAGAAGGGCCATGTCCGCCTTGACGCTGGCAGCGCTGCTCGTGCTGGGCACTTTCTCCGTGAGGTACTCGATGTCGGCGAGTGAGTGGGCCAGTATCATGCCTGGTTCGTCACTCTTCTCGCGGTCCTTCAAGTACTCGCGCATAGCTGAGACATCAGGACTTGTCCCGTCACGGTCGCCCCACAGCGATGGGTCGGTCATCAATCGCTGCAGGTCACCGCGATGCTGGTTTGGGTCACCCCCGCGGTCTTGCAGATCGAGCCCGAGCCGTACAGCGGCGTGTGAGTCACCGATGAGGCTGGCTATCCGCACGGCACGCCGGACCGAGACGTGCAGCGGGTGATCATCGAACTCGTCCAGTGCCCTGCGGATAAGGGCGACGATGTGCTCAGTTGCATCCATCCGCCGAATGTAGTGGGCAAGTGGTCCGCAACACCTCGACTCCTGCCCTGTCCGTCTCCCGTCAGGTGTTACCGCAGCAGGAGGCCGGCGGCCATCTGCTGCGCGAGCCAGGTGCTCGGTGCGGCCCCGACGAGCGCACCACCAGAGCCCCTGTGGGCCTGCCGACCCGCCTGCGGGCAATGCTGCGCGACTCTAGAACTGCGCAGTCAAGTTGGGTGGCCCGTCGACAAGAGCGAGATCGTTCGTGCCCTGCTCCGGAGCCAGCTGGCTGAGCGGGAGCCCCATATGGCGCTCCCGCCGCCGTGCAGCCTGCCGAGGAGGCTCGGGATAGGGAGGCGACCCGTTAGGCCGTCAGATCGCCCCCTGGGCCCTTCCTTGGGGCAACGGGGATCTAGCGGTCACTCGATGAGACCGGTTTTTTCGCTCAGGTGGATCATGAGTGTTGTTGTGGCAGCGAACGTTGCCGCTGCCCAGATGACTGGTTCAGCAGCGCCTTCCGCCACGTGGGTGCCGATGATGTAGGCGCCGAAGGCCGAAGCGATACCTGTCACGACGGCCAGAAGCACCACCAGCACCTTGATTTTGGTGCTGTGGGGCTGCGGCACGGGGACAGGTGGAGACATGGGCAGCTCACTGCTCCCGTTGCGATCCGTTCCCCAGCTGCCGGCCCGCTCGGGCTGCTCGTCGATGTGTACCGTCATGGATAGGCCCTCCAGGGTCTAGGGGCCTGCCTGCCACGATCCGCCAAAGATTCCGACAGGCAGGCCCCGCTTCGTTTCTCGGCCTGGTGCAGCCGAGGCTGTCGTTCACGCCCCGCCGCCTGCTGAGGCGGTCTGACTGGTGCGTACTCCGCTGAGGGAGTGCAGCGACATTAGCCCCAGACGAGCCGTCAATTCTGGTGGCCTGCAACGCAACTTACCGGTCAGTTAACTAACGCTGAAGTCATAGGGCGTGCGCGCCTACGCGCGTGCGTAGGCGCGCGAGAGTGACGCAGTTCACTTCCGTGGGCGTTTTCGGCGCTTCCCGGAGCCCTTCTTCAGGCGCTTCTGAGGGACGCTATGGGTGGTCTGCTGACGCTTACGCCCCCTCCCTCGCCGGGTCGATTGGCGGTTGGGTCCGCGACTCTGCGACCACAAGCCGTACCGACGCAGGACCTTCCTGCGTTTGTAGTCAGCCTCCACAAGCCACTGGTCATACTCTGCTTCCGAGAGATGTTGGGGAGGCCGGCTCCCTTTGCCCCGCCGGATGGCGATTAGCTCCCGCTGGCGCTGAGCTTGCTCCAAAGAGCGACGAACCGACGCAAACCACTTCGTGACTCGTGGCTTGGTGTAGCCGGTCAGGAGAGCGAACTCGTCAACCGCAATGCCCGCGGCCATAGCCTTTCGCACAAGCGCCTTAGCCCTGGCTGAAATCTCCAGGTCTCTCTGAATCATGCGGCGACGCTGCTGATCAATGAGCTCAAGCCGACACTGAGCGCTCTCGACCGAGACGACTCGAGCCCCTTTTTTCTGCTTGCTCAGCCAACGCATCACGGTCTCGAGCTTGTATCCGCTCGTTGCGGCGGTCTTCTCGAGACTGATTCCGGCTGCCACTGCCTCCGCAATGCGTTTTCGCACATCACGCAAGTTCTTAGCGCCAGCCGACTGTAAGCGTTTACGGCGTCGAGAAATGCGAATCAGGTGCACACGGAGGCCCTCGGCCTCCTCGTCTTGCGCAGCCCTGTACCGCCTAGATACTCCATGCTTCATGAACACCCCCTTGGCGGCATCATGCCAAAGAGAGCCATCAGGTCCGCAGGTTGGCCGGCCGGACCCGACCCAGGCCAAGGAGTGAGCAGGGGTTCTTGCACATGCTGCGCCATCCGATCGGCCCCCATCGGCTCGTCGGCAGCTGTCGAGGGTCAGCTAATCTGCGTAGTTGGTGCGCTTCCTGGCCTGGGGCTGCGCAGGTTGAGTGAGCGGGGCAGTGGCTGTTTCGGCTCGTTTGATTCTGATCAGAATGCGGGTGGGCTAGCAGTCTGAGTTGCGGGTTTCTGGAATCAGGGTGTGGTTGCGCAGGTTGGTTGAGCACTGTGCAGATTCACTGATCCTTGGTACCAGAATTCCGTCCGGTAGATCGGGGGTAGGGGCTGGGCTGGACCAGAGTTGGTCTGGAACTTATTTTGAAGCACAGGGTTGGTTGGGTGATGTTGGAGGCGGGTTGATGAGGCACCTGATGCAGGGTCACCGACCCCCGCCACCCCTCCGCCTCGCTGCCCGGGCCGCAGGCCCGTTGCTGGCACCGCGCAGCGGGGCCGGCCTTCGGGGCGCAGCGCGCCCGGGTGGCTAGAGCGCAGCGCAGGCCACCGCTCCGGGAGCGCAGCGGACGGAGCGTCACCACCCCGGCTGCGCCGGGGTGGTGCGCTGCTCGCGCAGCGAGCAGCAGCGCTCACGCGGAGCGGGAGCGCAACCACCGCGCGCAGCGCGGTGGTTCGCTGCCTCCGGGCGCAGCCCGGAGGGGACCCGCTC
>NZ_JBHYOP010000028.1:0-22651 GCF_042745235.1 Streptomyces sp. NPDC058796 | reverse complement strand
GGAGAGACGCGACGACATCCACGAAGCATTCCTCGGCCTCGCCGTCTGCCTGATCACCCACCGCCACGTCCAACGCCTTTGTTAGGACCTTTAAGAGCGCCCAGGCCCAGATGAAGTACCTCGTCAAGCAGCTCAAGGGCACCAAGGCCGCCGCCCAGGCCCTCGGGATCTCCCAGCGCACCGTGGAGCGGTACGTCACGGGCAAGCTCAAGCGGCCCCGCCAGGAGCTGCGCGCCCGCCTGGAAGGCGAAATGAAGAAGAGGTGGCAGCCGCAGGTCCGCGCGAAGGCGAGGCAGAAGGCGGCGACCACGACCGGGCTGGTCGTCTCCACTCGCGCCCGCTTCGGCTTCGAAGCTGCCGGAGGTACGACCGATGATGCCCGGGTCCGGGACATCACCCAGGCCCTGCCGCCCGAGTACGCCGCCCAGCTGTTCACCGCGCGGGAGCAGGGTGTCGGCGAGGACCAGCTCCGGCAGATCGCCGCCGAGGGCCTCGCCCAGATGTACTTCCGCGCCAACAACACCCGCGCGCACGGCCTGGACGTGGAGTTCACCGACCTGGAGCGGCTCGAGCTGTAGGCCGGCTCCCACACGAGCACCGCGCCCCCGGCATTGCAGCGACACTGTTGGCGAATCAGGCAGTTGTGTCCACGGCACTCGCGGGGGCAAGAGGAAAGTTGTGTCGGTTTAGCACTCGTCGACGAAGGGCAGCTTGCGCAGTTTGTTGGCCTGGTGGTCCCCGTGGGCGAGTGCGGGCTTGTCCTGGGCCGATAGGTGCCGTGGGCGGTGTACCAACGAGGGTGGGAGGTTCGGGCCTTGTTCGAGGGCTTTGAGACCAAGCGGGTTCAGGTCGATGAAGCATCGATTTTCGTTCGCTACGGCGGGGAAGGGCCGCCGGTGGTGCTGCTGCACGGCCACCCCCGGACATCTGCGACCTGGCATCGCGTCGCTCCGCTCCTCGTCCGGCGCGGTTTCACCGTGGTCTGTCCCGATCTCCGGGGATACGGCCGGTCCACCGGTCCGGCGCCTACCGCAGACCACGCGGGATACTCCAAGCGGGCCGTCGCTGGTGATGTGGTCGAGGTGATGCGCTCCCTCGGCCATGCCCGGTTCGCGCTCGCCGGGCACGACCGCGGAAGCAGTGTCGCGCTGCGTCTCGCACTCGATCATCCCGACGCAGTCTCGCGGGTGGCGCTGATCGACGGTCTGCCCCTCACCGAGCACCTGTCCCGCATCACGACCGAGTTCGCCACGCAGTGGTGGCACTGGTTCTTCTTCGCCCAGCCGGACATCCCCGAGCGGGTCATCAACGCCGATCCGGACAGCTGGTACCACGGTGACCCCCAGAGCATGGGACAGGAGAACTATGACGAGTGGCGCGCGGCCACGAGAAACCCAGATGTGGTGCGGGCGATGCTCGAGGACTACCGGGCCGGCCTCACCATCGACCGGCGGCACGAGGAGGACGACCGCGCCGCCGGGACACAGCTCCAGTGCCCGGCGCTGATCCTCTGGTCGCTCCGGGACGACCTCGAGGACCTGTACGGGGACCCGGTGAAGATCTGGCGTCAGTGGGCACCGGACGTACGCGGCCACGGCATCGACTCCGGGCATCACGTGGCCGAAGAGGCTCCAGAAGCGCTCGCATCTTCCCTTGCGGACTTCTTCGCCGGGCGATCTGGGTGAGAAATCTCTGGGCCACCTCCCGCGGGGCACCGTAGGGAAGTGCTCAGCGCGCACGAGCTCTACGCAGCCGGCCGCAGGGCTGCCAGATGGGAAGTGCGGGTGCAGGCCCTTGGGGTGCCGGTCCACCAGGCGTTGAGGCGGTGGCAAGTTTATAGCGGTGGCGGTGAGCTGATGTTGTAGCCGGGCCTTGGCCAGGCCGCGATACCGGGATTGCCGCAGACCGAAGGCCCGAACGCCCTGGGAGATGGTGCCCTCGATACTGGCCCGGTGTGCGTACTGCTCCTTCCACTCCTGAGTGTCTTCCTGGGCCGTGCCTGCTGAATCGCCTCATACTCCGCTTGCGGGCGGAGAGCGATCCGACGGCCCATGTCCCACTTGCTGTTGGAACGGGTGCACTGCTCCCGGGCCTTGCAGGGACGGCAGGCAGTCGGCGGGAATCGTGCTCGGATCACAGATGCCCCCTCCTGGGAGCGGTCTTCGGCCCAACGGCTGTTGGTCGCGCCGTTCGGACAGGTCACCTGCCGGTTTTCCCAGGCGATGGCGAAGTCTGCCTGGGAGAAACCGCCGTCCTTGGTCTGCCAGCTGGTGGAGGCGAGGATTGGGCCCATCAGGTTCACTCTGTGATTTTCGCGGGCGGCAACCACCTCTCTGGCTGTTGCGTAGCCTGCGTCGACCAGGTGCCGGTCGGGCAGAAGGTCGCGCTCGGCGAGGTGGGCGTGGGTCGGGGCGACCAGCCGCACGTCCTGGACGGTGGAATCGGTCGTGGCGACGTGTGTAATCAGATTCGGGCTGTCCGGCTCGCAGGTCTCGGTGAGGTGAACCTTGTAGCCGTCCCAGATCATGCCGCGCTTCACGCTGCCCCGTGCGTCAGTGTCGTAGGGCGTGACCAACCGCTCCGCGCCCGGCGGGCGGTCCTTGAGATCCCGGCGATGGACTTGTCCGTTGTCGACGAAGTACTGCTGGATCCACAGCTGCCGAAGGGTCTGGACCCGGCCGAGTGACCATAGGGATGCAGGGGCGCCGGGTGCATGTACGGCTTCCAGAAGTCCCAGCCCGTCGGCGCCGATCTGCTCGATCAGCTCAATCTGCTTGGCCTTGCCCTTGGGTAGCCGGGTGTCCTCGAACCGGATCGCGTACCTGTCGAACCATTCAGGCGGAGCCCAGCCGGCCACCCACTCCGGCTCGCAGGCCGCCACGCTGTTCAACGCGGCACGCAAAGTCTCACCGAGCCGCACCAGTCCGTTGATCTGTCGGGTGGCGGACAGCACGATCGTGGAGTCCGTGCGCGCACGGCCGCCGGCCTTGAGCAAGCCGCGCCCCGCAGCGGCCTGAAGGACCCGGTCCAGAAGCTCAATTCCGGCATTCCCAGCGATCAGCCGGTCTCTGAACTCGGTGAGCACCGAGTGATCGAACCCTGGATCGGACAGCTCCAAACCCAGCGGGTACTTCCAGCCCAGCCGCCCGCGTACCGCGTCGACCCCCAGATAGCCCCTGGCCCCGAGGGAGAGGACCAGGGGCCACCTGCCATGACGGGGCGAGCACCTACCTGCGGCCCCACCCCGAGGCAGGTAGGGCACCGATAGACATGGTCAGCACCTGCCTGTCACCCGGCTCAACGGCCACGGCCGAGTGCCGACACTGCATCGTCAACTTCGACCCCGTAGTTCACGCTGGTTGACTCCGACCCTCGTCGAGCGAGCACGAGCGGGCGGCGGTGCGTGGTCCTTCGCTTGTTCGGCGGCGAAACGGCCTGGTGCCTGGTGCGTTGGGCAGCGCGTGCGGGTCCGCACGGCCGACGTACATCGCCAGCCGTGAATTCACACCCGTGCCGAGGTGAGGCCAGTGACAGCGCAAAAGACACTGGAGAACTTCATCGGTGGCCGTCGCCATCAGGCCCGGTCCGAAGAGACGCTTGTCCTGACCGACCCTGCCACCGGCGAGGTTACCGGCGCCGCACCTGTGTCCGGGGACGCAGATGTGGATGCGGCTTGCACCGCTGCGCTCACTGCGTTCGAAACATGGCGGGACGTCGCGCCAGCGCAACGGCAACTCAGCCTGATGCGCATAGCCGACGCTCTCGAGCGCCGCGCCGACGAGTTCGTCCGCGCGGAGGCTATCCATACGGGCAAGCCGCTGCATATCACGGCGGCCGAGGAAATCGGCCCCATGATCGACCAGATCCGCTTCTTCGCGGGAGCCGCGCGCTTCCTCGAGGGCAAGTCGGCGGGTGAATACATCGCGGAACACACGTCGTTCGTGCGTCGCGAGCCGCTCGGCGTGTGCGCGCAGGTCACGCCATGGAACTACCCGCTCATGATGGCCGTGTGGAAGTTCGCTCCGGCCGTCGCAGCGGGCAACACAGTGGTGTTGAAACCCTCCGACACCACCCCTCTGACGACTTTGATGCTCGCCGAACTGGCCGCCGAGTTTTTGCCCGACGGCGTGTTCAACGTCGTCTGCGGTTCCCGGGAGACAGGGCGACGCCTGGTTCGGCACCCGGTGCCGGCGATGGTGTCGGTCACCGGGAGCGTCCGTGCGGGAACCGAGGTGGCCGGTTCCGCTGCCGTCGATGTAAAACGCCTTCATCTGGAGCTGGGCGGCAAAGCGCCGGTGGTTGTCGCCGCCGACGCCGACCTGGCCCAGGCAGCCCGCGGGATCGCCCAGGCAGCACTCTTCAACGCCGGACAGGACTGTGCCTCGGCCTGCCGGGTCATCGTGGACCAGGCCGTGCACGATGAATTTGTAGCGGCGCTCACGCAGGAGGTCAAAGGTCTCACGACCGGCGCCCCCGATGACCCGACCGTCTTCTTCGGCCCGCTGAACAGTGCCACGCAGCTCGCGAGGGTCCAGGAGCATCTTCGGAACCTCCCCTCGCACGCCCAGGTGGTCACGGGCGGCGAGGCCCTGCCGGTTCCGGGGTACTTCCACCAACCCACCGTGGTAACGGGTCTGCGCCAGGACGACCGAGCCGTCCAAGAGGAGATCTTCGGCCCTGTCATCTCCGTCCAGCCGTCGAGCAGTGACGAAGACGCCCTCCGTCTCGCCAATGGTGTGCGGTATGGTCTCGCGTCTTCGGTCTGGACGCGAGACCATCAGCGCGCGATGACGATGGCGCGGAAGATTGACGCGGGCTGTGTCTGGATCAACTGTCACATCCCTGTCGCCGCCGAGATGCCACACGGTGGGTTCAAACAGTCCGGTTACGGCAAGGACCTCTCGTCCTACAGCCTGGAGGACTACACCCGCATCAAGCACGTCATGTCCTACCTGGGGGTGTGAACGCGCCCGCTGGCCCCTGGCGACAGCGGGCCAGCAGGTTCAGCGTAGTGCGATAAGCCCGATCGCGAGTGCCGCGCAGACGAGGCCGACGGCCTGCCGACGGTTCAGACGCTCCTTCAACAGCACCAGGGCGAGGAGGACAGGGATGGCGGGGTAGAGGGCGGAAAGTACGGTGGCGATGGCCATGAGCTGTTGTCTGGTGGCTTCCAGATACAGCACGATCGCCAGTGTGCCCAGGGCACCAGCCGCCACCGTTGCCGCCCACGGCTTGCCCGTTAGCCTCCAACGGGCACCGTAGGAAGCCAGGACCGCGGCGATGACCAGGACGGAGACCACCCGGCTCAGCACCACCGGCCACAAGCCGCTGTCCGTGCCCACCTGCGCCATGGCGAGGAACTGCACGCCGAATCCCACGCTGGCAATCAAGGCACTGGGGACTCCTGCGGATATCGCCTGACGTTGCTTGTCGCCGAGATCCGCAGGCTTCTGCGAGACCAGCCACAGCGCTGGCAGGACGGCGGCGATCCCCACCCATGCAGGCAGGACTGGGCGCTCTCCGAGGAAACAGACTCCGACCAGGACTGGAAGAGCCACGGCTCCGACATCGCTGACCGGGACGACCACGCTCATCGCCCCCTGGGACATCGCCCGGTACAGGAAGGCGACCCCGACTCCTGTCCCCACTCCTGACAGCGCGCCCCAACCGTAGTCGGCGAGCGAGGCGGTTCCACCGTCCAGAACCAGGGCCAGGAGTAGCCCGAGTACGGTGCCGCCCAGTTGGGCGTGAAGTGCGACGGTCAGCCCGTTGTGTCGGCGCGAGACCAGACCATTGACGAAATGCGTGATGCCGAAACACAGGGCGGACAGTAGGGCGAGCAGTTCACCCATGGTCGTGCTCGTGGCTTGCCCGGTGGTCCCGGTCCGCCTGGCCCACCGGGCAGGTCGCACCGTTCCGGATGCAGGCACACCGGTCGCACAGCCGGCAGATGCGTTCGGCGTCGCCGGGCTGCTGGTACAGACCTGTCAGGACCTTGCCCAGCAATTGGCCGAGCTGCTCCCGTTCGCCGTCGTCGAGACGGCTCAGCGCTTGTCGCAGTACGTCGCTGCGGCAGGCGAGGAGAGTGTGTGCTGCCTGGGCGCCTAGATCACTGAGTTGAAGGCGTACCCACGCTCCCCAGCTGGCTTCTTTGCGTACCAGTCCCTGCTTTTCCAGGCCATCGACCATGCGGGCCGCCGCGGACTGGCTCAGTCCCACCCGCCGACCCAGCTCGGTGACGCTCAGGCCCGGGTCTGTGGACAACACCACCAGCGCGGCAGCTCCGCTCGAACTGGTGCTGGCCGCCCGTGTCGCCTCGGCGACTACCACGTCACTGAGGGCAAGTGCGGCGGCCCCTAAAAGATTCGCTGTGTTGGTTTCTTCATGCATGAGTCATGCATACCCCGAATGATGTGCAGTAAATCATACTGGCGTGGCTCATCAGGCTCTTTCACCGGGCGGCGTCTCCCACGCCCTGCTGATGCGGGGCGGACCACGGGCGGTATCTTCATCGGCCCCCGTCCCCGTATGGACTCTGCCGCGCGGATCGGTCGACAGGCCAGGGCACATCTGACCGTCGTCCCGTCGCCCGCCTCCTCGACAGCGCCGGCGACCAGAAACTCCGGGGGGATTGCGACCGAAGTGCTCAAGGAGGTCTGCTTCCAGGGCGGCGTCCGCCGCGTCGGCAGCCTGGAAGAAGTCCGCTTCACGGACATCGAGCACCCAGATTCGAGTTCGGCCCTGTAGCAGCCGCGCCCCGAAAAGTCCGCGAGCCCGCGAGTGTGAGTGAGTGCTTCAGCTGGCCAAGTAGCTTTGCCGACCTTCGCCTGCCGTCACGGGCCGCCAGACAGCGTGCAGGGCTGTTCGGGCGGGGCATCCTTGAAGGTCTAGCCGTGAGCTATGCACTCCTTCGCCCACTCCATCAGCAGATGCGCCCCCTCCTGGACACGGCTCTCGTCGTGGCCACCGCCGTCGGCGAACCACTGAACGAACAAGCCGGCCGCCGGGCGGTCGGCGTCGCCGGTATCGCAGGCTGGGCACAGCTCCAGGTGGATCGGCCGCCCGTATTCATCTTCCTGCGGCGCCATCCCGCTCATGAGCAGGTCACCTCGGCAACGTGAACACTGCGACAGACGGTCGGAGAACCTGAACAGTTCCATTGAAGCTCCTATAGATCGTCAAGCTGATCTGCTGAGTCCATAGGATGCGTTTGTGGCTTGGTTCGATGAGGTGAAGACGACGTTCTGGGGCGAGGGTCTGTATGGGGTTCAGCCCCCGCTGACCGACGCGGTCATCCAGGACGCCGAGCGCCAGCTCGGCGTTCGCCTGCCGGCCTCGTTGCTGGAGATCCTGCGGGTCCAGAACGGCGGCCTGGTCGCGGAGTCGTGGAACGCGTTCCCGACCGATGTGCCTACGTCGTGGAGCGAGAACCACGTTCCGCTCGACGACTTGAGGGGCATCGGCCGTCACGACAGCCAGGCGTCCTTGCTGGACTCGGTTTACCTGGTTGAGGAGTGGGGCCTTCCTTCGCCTCTGGTTCTGCTCTCCGGTGATGGTCACTGCTGGATCGCTCTCGACTACCGGGCCTGCGGCCGGCTCGGGGAGCCGTCCGTGTCGTGGTTCGACGTGGACGACGGAACGGAGCTCCCGCTGGCGACGGACTTCACGGAGTTTGTCGAGCGGCTGACCGCGGCCGCGTCGTTCGACCTCGATGTCGCGGACGGCAGCCGGTCGGCGTCATGATCTGGCGTCGGTCGAGCCTGCCGTGTTCAGGATGCTCGTGCTCCTGAGGTGCCTGTAGATCTCGCGGGCGACGAACCTCTTCAGACAGCGCATGATGTCCTTGGTGGACATGCCCTCGGCGGTGCGTTTGGCGACGTAGTCCCGGGTTCGTTGGTCGTGCCGCATGCGGACCAGGACGATGGTGTAGAGGGCGCTGTTGGCGTTGCGATCCCCGCCGCGGTTGATGCGGTGACGGTGGGTCCGGCCGGACGAGGCGGGAATCGGGGCGGCCCCGCACAGGTGCGCGAAAGACGCTTCCGACCGGAGCCGGTCGGGGTTGTCACCGGCGGTGATCAGCAACTGGCCGGCCGTCTCCGTGCCGACCCCGGGCAGGGCGACAAGGCTGGGTGCCGCCCGGGTCACGAGGGGAGCCAGGTCCGCGTCGGCCTCTTTGATCTCCTGCTGAAGGGCCTGATAGCGCCGGGCGAGGCGGCGAAGTGCCGTCTTGGCCGCGCAGGCCGGGTCCGTGAGATCACTGGCGGGCCGGATCCGAGCGAGGGTGTCGATCAGCAGGCTGGTGGGCAGTCCTCGCAGCTTGTCCCGCAGGGCGGAGGGCGCGGTGACCATCAGAGAACGGATCTGGTTGATGGTCTGCGTCCGGGCCTTCACGGCGCTTTTGCGGACCACGCGCAGAGCGCGGATCGCTTCCACGATCCCGTCCCGGCTCTTCGGCGTTCCGCTCGCGCGGCCGAACAGGACGGCGGCGGCAGCAGCGTAGGCGTCGATCGGATCGGACTTGCCGTGGGCCCGCCTGGCCCTACGGTCCGGGCGGTCGACCTCGACGACCGTAATGCCGTTGGCCGTGAGGAACCGGGCGAGTTCGGCACCGTAGGCGCCGGTGCCCTCCATCCCGACCGCGATGACCTCGCCCTGGACACGTAGCCAGGCCAGCAGTCGTTCGTAGCCGGCCGAGTTCGTTTCGAACGGCTGCGTGTCCAGGTGGCGGCCGACCGAGTCGATCACTGCGGCCTGGTGGACGTCGGTGTGGGTGTCGATTCCGCCGATCACCGCTATCTCGGGCGCTGTCATCCTCGGCTCTGCCGTCCTTCCGTATGGGTACCGGATCGGCGTGTGCTGCCCGGGCCGACGGACGAGACAGTGATGAGGCTGGTGGCCAAGCTCCTATGAGGTCACGGACACCCGCGAGCACACGCGGCGGCGTCGTCCGGTGGCCGACAATTCAACAGACGGACAGCCGAAACGTCAGTCAGACCCGGAGTCAGACCCCCGAACGACGCCAGGGACATCCTCACTGTCAGCCCCCTTACTCTGGACGTGGCCCAACCCAAGACGCGTTGCCTTGCGCCGTCAACCCCCACTCGGCAGCAGACGACTTGGGCTCGGGGCCCAGAGCTCTGTCCACAGGCGGCCCATGGCCGACTGGTCGCGATTACGAGCAGCAGCCGACCCCGCACCGCGGCAAGGTCCTGGAGGCCCTCGCGCGGGCGGAGCGGAAGGTCTTCACCCGGCCCCCGCCGAAATCCGCTCCGTCGCGATCATCGCAGGTACCGTCCTAGCCGTTATGGCCTTGCAGGACGGTCTGTCAGGGCGCGGTGGATCCGTTCTGGTGTCAGTGGCTGTTGACCGTAGGAGGAGCGGTCCTGCTTGTCCTGGCATCGCGCAGGAGGTGACCGGTGCACCAGACGGCCATCATCTGGGTTCCGTACAGCGAAGAGCTGACCAAGTGGTCCTTCATCGGCACTGCGATCGCCCTCGGTGTCATTTACGTGATCTTCCGACGAAGGCGATGAAACGTCACAAGTGCAGGAGCCAGACAAGGGTTTTGTAGGCTCGGTGAGCCGCCTGAAGTCCGCGTCTCCATCCCGACGGGCGCCCACGTCAGCCACTCGCGCGCGGTCTCCGGGGCGGTGGTCGACGGGCTGCTGACTCTCACGTCCGAGCCGCACGCGATTCTCATTTAGATGTCAGCTGAGAGATGTCCATGGCCCGCTAGTTGTAGGGATGTCATGGGTTTGCTTCAGACACAGCATGAGAACTGCTGATGCATGCACCTGAGAATCACGAGTTCGGTCCACCGAGAATCACAATACGACGCGGACTGTGACCTGCTGTTTCGCGCTGAGCGGTGGCGAGATGGTCTACACACGCTTCGCAGTCGACTGCGCTCGCATGTGCTGCACCTGGATCAGCCGACGATAAGTCATTCCCGCTCGCACGGACTATGCAACGCCGCGGTCTCCGCCCTGGCAGGAAGTCTGGGGCACCCCCGCCTGCGCGGGCGCTACAGCCTGGCCGGAGCAGCAAGCTGAACAGGGCCGCCGAGTCATTCCCGCTCATGCGGGCTCTGCTGGCCAATGACCACCTGGCAGGGCTGACAGCACGAGTCACCCCTTCTTGTGGGCTCGAAGGTCTGGGCGCCGAGGATGGTGCCACGAAGGACGTAGCATCCCGCTCGCGCCGGCCATGCCTCATCGTCGAGACCATGGAGCGCACTTCGGCGACCGTACCGACGGCGACGGGTCACTCCCGCTCGCGCGGGCGTTACGGCAGCGATCTCGCTCGGCGGATCGCGGAGTAGGAGTCATCCCCGCTCGTGCGGGTGCTACCGGTGCAGCGACGAGGGCGACAGGGGCCCTGGGGGCACCTCCTGCTCGCGCAGGACCTCCCGCCTACTACCCCACTCCCGCCGGAGCGGGCATTCCAGACTGACGGTCAGCTGGTGAAGGCCTGAGCACGGGTCACTCCCGCTTGAGTGCGCTTACGCGGTGCCGCAGAACCTGCGCACCGTCATGACCGGGTCACTCCCGCTCGCGCGGGCTCTACCTCGCTGGGTCGTCCCGCGGGCTGCAGTTCCAGGAGTCATCCCCGCTCGCGCGGGCTCTACCCTCTCTGAACTGGTCATTCTAGCGCGGTTTGCCCGCGTTTTGCTTGGGACAGGGCAGTTGGCGGCTCGTCGTTTTAGCGTCGCCGGGGATCAGAACCTGCTGTCTCTCTCGACGGCGACCGAGAACGAGGCACGCGGCTGGAGCCGAGAACCAGGCATCACCGCCAGGACTGCCGCGGCATCGCTTGCAAGCCCCGGATGGGAATGCCGTGATCAACCGATTGCTGCGGTCGGCAAGGGGCTGCACCAGCCGTGCACAAGCCGGCGCGCCGACGCCGCGCCGGACGGGGCCAGCCCTGGTAGGCGCGGTTGGCGAGGAAGAGGGGCCGTCGGGTGTGGCATACCTGGACGATGCCGTGGGCGGGGGCAGCGGTCATGTCGTGGGTGTCGCGCGGACCACCAGAGCGGTGTGCCGTCGACGGGCGATGACCTGGACGTTCATGCCGTGCTGCGGATGGCTTTCAGGAAGTAGGACGGCTCGTCTGCGTGGAACCCTGGCAGCTGGGGCACCGTCCGCGCCTGCAAAGCGCACGTCGTCCGGCCCCGTTACCTTCCGGCAGCCAACACCTCGCACTGTCACTCGGTGGATTCGCGGCCGACTGGACACCTTCGTTGGCTCCGGACGCCTTCGGCTGAAGTGGGTCCTTCTGTCAACTCGGGTTCTGAAGTGGGTCCTTCTGTCAACTCGGGTTCCTCACCGTTCAGGTCCGGTCCAGCACGACGAGGACGTGTGTGACATGTATCACTTTTTGGCGGGACAGTGCTGAAAGGCGTCTCTGCCGGGCCTTGTAGTAGGGCTTCACCGCCCTTCCAGACCGCTACTTAGCAGGAGGAGTACAGACTGTGGGCGCATTACGTCCCGTGCCGCCGCCCGTGGGAGTCGAGGGTCTCGACTACATCGATCTGCAGTATCCCGTCGCCAACATCACCACTCGGTTCACGATTCGGACGCATACGTTTCCGCCCCGCACATCTCTGTCCGCCCACGAGCAGGCGGTACTGGGGGCCGTAGCGGTGGAGATGGCACGGAGGTACGCACTGTTCTACGGGCCGGTGACCAGCCTGCTGGAGGGCCAGCACGCGGCAGTGCACGGGCATCACGAGGTGGTCGAACACGTTGCACGCCACACGCTGGGCATCCGCGGCGTGAACAGTTCCGAGTGGCGAGAGGCCGCTTCCATGGCGCTGATGGGCGACTGGGTCCCGATTCTGCACGAAGACGACGCCGGACTCCTGATCCCCCGGCACGTCAAACGGGAGGCCGAACGCACCCACACTCAGCTCCAACCACTGTGGGAGCACAAGGTCAAGGGCCGCCGGGTGACCCTGCTCGACGCGCCGACCACGGACGGGCTCACCCTCGGCGACCTGGCAGCCGACACGGTCCGGCCGTACGGATCCTGCACCGATCAGACCATCAATGATCCGCGTGTAAGGGAGGTCCTGGCCGCGCTTGACCCGGATGAGCGGGATGTTGCCCTCCTCTATGTCCGTGACTCTTCCGTTCGCAGTTGGACCGAGGCCGCGCGACGCAGCGGCGCCACAAACCCGAAGCAGTTCGGTGAGCGGGTGCGACGCAGGTTGCTCCGGCTGGGTGACCGGCAGCGCAGGCATGGGGCCGCTGGAAAACCGGGATCGACGGAGGGAGTATGAAAGAGGGACCCGTCGCGAGCCCCACGACGTCGTGACGGCGTCAACTTCGCGGTGGCTGAGCCTGATCGGCGCCCTCACCGCGTTGACGTCCATGGTCGCTGTCGTAGTTCTGGCGCTCGCCCACTGCTCGGAAGCGATCGTTCCCGTTGTGGCGGTCGGTGCGACTGCACTCACCACCGTCACCGCATCCGGACGGCCTGGCGGGCAGGCGCAGAGGTGAGACTCTCGCACGCCGCAGGGGCGGAGGGGGCCGGCCCGCTCACTTGGCAAGGCCCCGAGGCGAAGACCGCTCCGTCTTCACGGAGAAGCAACTGATCGCAGTGCGGACCGCCTGCGTCGAGGAATGGGGCATCCCGTTGACTGGGACGATCCCGCCTTCTACCGGGATGGCCTGGAAGGGGAGTACGAGACGCTCACCAGGCCATGGAGGTCGGCGGCAACCAAGTCCGACAACTCCCCGGAGCCGTTCCGCCTCCCCAACCTCATACCGGAGAGGACGCCCACCACCAGCAGATCACTCAAACGTAACGAAGTACTACGAGACCGACCATGTGCTCACGGCACCGGTTGCTGGCATCGGTCCCGGGGAGAGTTGTCCATGCCTGGTTGATGCCGAGCACCGGTACGAGCAGTGAAAAGAGCACGGAGGGCTGCACGGTCGGTGCCCGACCGGGTGGCGGGAACCGATGCTGTCAGTGCCTGCTGCCACACTGGCCACAGAACAGGAAGGTAAGGGGGACGTGCCGTGGCCCGGAGCAGCGGATTCCATCAGAGGGACCTCTCGGCAGGAATGCCGATGACCGCCCTCACGCCACCTGGGCGGCGCGACCTGTCGCAGACGGTGGGGGAATGCACTCTCACCGCGCAGGACATCCAGGAAGACCACGCACGCAGGTCCCGTTACCTTCGGCACCTGACGAGCATGCTGTCCCAGCCCACCACAGCGGCCCCGGCCTCCACGATCCCCTACGTGATCGTCCAGTTCTGGGACGACACCTCGGACATCCCTGCCGACGTGCTGGAGTGCATGATGAGCTGGGCGGCGCTGGAAGATCAGGGGTTTCGGCGGGTGGTCTACGACGACGGCTCGGCACGCTCACTGATCAAATCTCAGTTCACAGACGCGCACACGGCAGCCTTCGATTCCTGTGCTCACCCGGCGATGCGCAGCGACTACTTCCGGCTGTGCTACCTCGCCCGAAACGGCGGTTTCTACGTCGACGCGGACGACGTCTACCAGGGCACCGACTGGACCCCGCTGTTCCGCGACTCGCGGCTGCGCCTGCAGGCACTGTGCTACGACACAATCTCCGACACCATGGCAGACCCACGGCAGGTCCTGACGGCCGACTGCCATGGCGACAGGTTCATCCACTACGTCAACAACAACCCGATCATCGCTCCCGCCGAGCATCCGGTCGTCGTCGCGGCACTGGAGGCATCCACGGCTGCGCTCCTGGCCCACCCCGGCGGACGCCTGGACATCCAGTCCACGACGGGGCCGGGCAACCTCACCGTCGCACTCGCCAGCCATGCCCTCCACTGCCAGCAAGCTGGACAACCAGTCGACGCCGAGATTCTCCTGGACTGGGACACCGTGGCTGTGAGCCGCTGGCCGCTCAGTTACCGCGATGACGAGCGCAATTGGCGCCTATGGAGCCAGCAGCAGTGACCCCTGGGCCAGACGCCCACTCAGCCGCAACTTCCGGAACCACCAAGGCAGTGTCTTCCACTCATGAACATCAACTCTCTGCATGACCTGTCCGTCCCGTTGCGGGACCGCGTCCGCTACCGCACCAGACGCCTGCCTGCCCGACGATGGAGTCGCGCGTTCTCGTCCCACCACGAGACCACCGTCATCGAGCGCATTTACGTGATCAACCTCGACCGTGCCCAGGAACGGTGGACCATGGTCAACCGGGAACTCGGCCGGCTCAGAGAAGCGACAGGGCACCCGCTGCACACCCTCGCCAGGCGCTTCCCAGCCGTCGACGCCCGATACCTCCAGGGCCCGCCCCCGCCGAACCTCCTCGAACCCACCTACACCCTGGCCGAGCAACTTCAGATCGACCCACACCCTCACCTCACCATCGACGACGCCGCACGCGCCACGCGCATCGACATGACACCGCAAGAGATCGCGGTAGCCCTCTCACACATCCACGTGTGGCAACTCATCGCCGCCAGCAACGCGCCCTACACTCTGATACTCGAAGACGACGCGTACATCACCCGGACCTGCATGTCCGTGCTCCACAACGCCTGGAAGGACATACAGGAAGCATCCAATGCCGGCCATTCCGTCGACCTTCTCTATCTCTCCTACCAGGAGACCGGTGAGAAGACAGAATCACGACGCCGCACCAGGCCGCTGCTACGGCCTCCCAGCGGGGGAGTGTGGCAGCTCTCCGGCTACGTCCTCTCCCAAGCCGGAGCACGCAAACTCCTCGACCAACTGCCGGCCCACGGCCCCATCGACCTGTGGATCAACCAGCAGTTCCCCCGCCTTCACGTGCAGATGACCGACCGCTCGGTCATCCAGCAGCGCCCCGGCATCGACTCAAGCAACTCCTACTCGGTCATGCCGGTCCTGGCGAAGGTGGGCGCCCTCCGACGCGAATCACCTCAAATTCTCCCGCACCGCCCGGCCCGAGAACCGATCCTGGTCATCGGCGAACCCGGAACCGGCCTGACCACCGTCGCCAAGGCCCTCTCCGTTCTGGGGCTGCGCTGCGCCAGCGACCTGACGGCGCTGCCCGCCCACGAAACCCAGGCGCTCGTCCGCGGGAGCCGGCGCCGCATCTTCGACGCCTACGTCAACATCGGCTCCCTCACTCCGCGGGAGGTCGCAGGCATCGTCTCCTCGACCCGGGTACGTCTCATCATGACGACTGCCACGGCGACGGCACAGCCGTCGCCCCCGTTCCAGGAGGCGTGGGAGATGCAACGGCCGCAACGCCGACTCCTTATGCCGGCCGACGACCCCGACCCCTGGCAGACACTCGCCCGTTTCCTCGCCTGCGACTACCCCGCCCACCCCTGGCCCAGCCAGCCGGAGCAGGGCCAGCGACACGTCACAGCCCGCTCACACAGCGACGCGATACCTTCAGGGCGCCCTCTGGCCTGGGACACCAGCCCTTGGATCGTCCAACGCGCGGGATGGCCAGGCATCATGCCCAAAACGCCAGCCCGCCAAGACCCTGCTCTCCAGCCCAGCCAGAACGCGATCACTTGGCACGAAGGCACCCGGCTCGAGGACAGTCACTGGTACCTCCGAGAAGACACTTTCCCCAGCAACAGAGCCCTCTTCCGGCCCGGCAACGCAACCCTGCCACTGCACGGGCCCGCCTCCCTCACGCTCCGAGAAGAGACGACCAGAGTCCGTGACCTCACCGGCGCCGCAATAGCCAGCCGCCCATCCTTCACCTACGGCTCCTTCAACGCACGCCTGCGCGTCCCCTCCGGACCAGGCCTGGTGACGGGACTGTTCCTCCACCGCAACGCCCCCCGCCAAGAGATCGACATTGAGATCCTCGGCCGGGACACCACCTGCATGCTCATCAACGTCTTCTACAACCCCGGCAACCCCGGCACCCGACTTGAGCACGGCTACCGCGGCACGCCCACCGTCATCGACCTGGGCTTCGACGCGTCGGAAGCATTCCACGACTACGAAATCGACTGGCAGCCCGACTACATCCGGTGGAGGGTGGACGGGACCACGATGCACGAGCGGGCGACATGGGACCCGACACCGATCCCCGACCAGCCGCTGGAGTTCAACGTGAACCTGTGGAGCAGTGAGTCCACCGAATTCGCCGGTCCGCTCGACAAGCAGGTCCTCCCGGCTGTCCTGGAGATTGCCTCACTCAAGGCTCACTGCCCGATTTAGTAACACGCCAGCAACAAACCACAGACAGCGGGCCTTTGCCAGAGACTGACACTGGCGGTGGACGCCTCCACCGTTCGCCTGGGAGACAGCAGTTCGGTGACGGCACGGATCCGCTTGGCAGCGAAGCAGCCCCACGTGTGGGGTCGGTGAGGAGGGGTGCTTGTCGGACCTGCTTGCGCAGCATTCGGCGGTCCCTGGGACGGCGGGGCGAGACGCCTCAGCCGGCACGCCCATACTGGGACCGCAGACGGCTCACCAGACCGGTGATCTCCGTCGGCGTGAACACCGTGACATCCGGCAGGTCGGTTTCGGCGATGGCGATTTGCCACCGGCCGCGGTCGTCCCGGGCCACCTTGACCGGAGGCTCCGCGATCCAGTCTGTGTTGATCCCACGCCTCACCACGACGCCGATGAGCGCCGGATACGACGGCATGAGCCCCAGCAGAGACCCGGGAGTCATCAGCAGGTCGGCCAGAGCCTCGATGGGGTCATCGCCTCGCACTCCTTCCGAGTTGGATCTGAACTGGCCGGCACCGGCGTCCGTCAAGGTCACCGCCAGGTACTTGCAGTCTTCGAAGCGTTCCCACGGCGGAATCCTCCAAGAGAAGGTCATAACCCTCATCCTCCCTGTCAGGTGGGGGCGTTGCCGGGGCATCCGCTCTCTTCTCGCGGCATGGAGACGTGTTTCAGCCACGGGCCCGGAGCGCGCCTGCGATGCGGGGCTGAGCGGCGTTAGCATCCGCGAGCCGAAGACCTGGGGGAGGCGACGCGGATGCTGTGGTCCTTATTGAACAAGCCCTGGTTGGCTCCAGTGGTCCAGATGGTGCAGCTCTTCAGAAGTCCGAGCCGGGACGAGGTCTACGAGCGGTGCGTCGAGGCGGCCGTCGATGCCCCTCCGCGCGCACACAAGCTCGGCATACGGCCTGGCGCCTCACGCCGTGACGTCTTCAACGACATGCACACCCCGGAGTACCGTGCCGCGGTCTACACCAAGGTCGACGGCGCGCTCCAGAAGACCGCGTACGACAAAGCCGCAGTCGACTTCGAGCGCGTCCGGGCCAGGCAGCAGGCAGCTGCCGATCAGGCCGAGTGGCCCTGGAAGGTCGTCTGCAGCGTGCTGCTGGGCGCAGGGTTCATCGTGCTCACCACTTGGGGTGTGCTGGCTCTGCTGATCGCTCTGATCAGCGGATCCTTGCTGACCTTCATTCTGTTCTGGAGTGGCACCGCTGTCTGGTTCAACCTCCGCTACTGCCTGATCGCCGGATCGCTCGCCATTTCTTGCGTTGGGGCCCGCGTCGAACTGGGCTACCGCGCCGTGCTCTGGGGCGAGATCCTGTACGACGACGGCGTCGTTCCCGTGATGGACGCCATGATCCGCAATCTCCTGGGCGATGATCCCGACTCCCTGTTCGTCCCACAGGGAACCTCCACCGGCCTGCGTGCACCGCGAGCGCCCGGCTTCGCCATCCCCACTGAGGCCATGGATCAGCTGCAGCGAAAGCTCAGCCACCTCGATGAAGGCACCATCGCAGTCTGCGGTCCCCGCGGCGTCGGCAAGTCCACCCTGCTCGAAAACGCGGCACATCAGGCCGATTTCGGCTTCGTAGCCCAAGCTCCGGCCACCTACGCCCCGCACGACTTCCTCATCTCGCTCTCCGTGCGCCTGTGCCAGAAGTACATGGACTACGAAAACTACCCGGTACCGGAGTTCGCCCGACTGTCCCCGTTCCACCGCCTGCTTCAAAGCACCCGCCGCCGCCTCACAGCGCTGGTCCGCTGGTCCTCGTTCGCGCTGCCCGCGGGGGCATTGCTGGTCCTCGGTGTCTCATCGGCGGCCCGCTCCCTGTACGACCAGTACAAGAACTCGGCCACCGAAACCGCAGGCACTGCCGTCCACGCCGTCCACGCCTGGCTCCGCGAGGTCTGGAACGGCGACGCCGTCGTGACGAGCGTCCTGGTCATCGTCGCCGGCATCGCCTGGTGGCTCTCTCGCCACGACCCGTGGATTCCCCGATTCCTAGGGAGACTGTGGAGCAGACTGGGCGCCAAGCTCGGGATCCTGCTGGCCCTCGCCAGCCTGGGCAGTGCCTTCTTCGATCCGCAGATCCGCCAGCTCGCCCCGCACGTCCACCTCAACACCATCTCCGTCACCGCGCTCCTGGCCGGCGGATGGTTCTACTCCTGGACGGCCAGCAACCTCGCCCAGTTCCGCGCAGCCCACATGGAGATTGGCTACTGGACCATCTACGCCAGCGACGTCTTCCGGCTCCTCGCTGCCGGTCTGGGCACGTACCTGGTGTACATCTTGGTTAGCACCCCTTCGACCTACGCGCTGCTCGCCGACCCAGAAAACCCGAGCCGCCTCGCTGGAATGGTCGCTGGCGCCCTTCTCGCCCGCGCTGCCGGATGGAAGCCCCGACCGGCCAAACCCCACCTCGTCACCCGCTGCGAGAACCATCTCTACCGACTGCAGACCATCCAGACGACGACTAACACCCTCTCCAACGGCACTGCCCAGATCATGTCACTCGGCGGCTCGCACGCGACGTCCATCTCCACAGTGCCGCCGAACTTCCCCGCCCTGGTCGAAGAATTCCGTGACTTGCTCACCGAAATCGCCGACACGCTCGCCCGCCGCAAAAAGCGGGTCCTCATCGGCATCGACGAAGTCGACCGGCTCGGCTCCGATGCCCAGGCCCTCGCCTTCCTCGCGGAGATCAAGGCCATCCTGGGCGTGCGCCACGTCTACTACCTGATCTCCGTCGCCGAAGACGTCGGCGCCGCGTTCGTCCGCCGCGGCCTGCCCCACCGCGACGTCACCGACAGCTCGCTCGACGACATCGTCCATGTCGAGGCCTGCACCCTCAAAGAAGCCAAGACCATCCTCGACAGGCGCTCCCAGGACCACACCGTCCACACCGCGCTTCTGGCACACAGCCTCTCCGGCGGACTCCTGCGCGATCTGCTCCGCTACGGCCTGCAGATCGAAGAGATTCAGGTCAAGACCCGCACCCACGAACTCGCCCACATCGCCCGTGAGCTCATTCTCGAAGAACTCTCCGAAACCCTCGCCGGTTTTCGGACCCTGCTCGGCAAGCAGCAGTGGACTCATGACACCAGCGGCATCCTCAGCGACCTCCGCACGCTCTGCGGGCACCTCAAGACCTCACAGTGCGAGTGCACCGACGGCCCGCTGCGACAAGCGCTCGGAGAATTCGCCCACCAGCCCGCGGACGCCCGGCCCCTCTCCGCTGACATCGCGGACGGCGCCCGCCAGCTCATCGAGGAAGCCGCCGCATACAGCTACTTCTCGCTCACCCTCCTCGAAATCCTCACCGCTCCCGGTCTCGACCGCCGCACCGAAGAAGCCAAGGCGGAGGGCCCCTACGGAGCACTCGAACGGCTCGCTGAAGCACGTCTGGAACTGACGATCTCGCCGCACAGCGCCCGTACTCTCATCACCCGCATCCGCAAGGCCTGGTCCCTCAACGACAGCCCGACCATCGACATCTTCGGGTCCGTCCTGCGCCGATGGTCCTGCCCCCTGCACGGATCGGACTCCTTCGGCCGGCGCAGAACGCGACCAGGCCGCGCTCCCCGCCTCGCCGACCAGTCGGACACGCATTAACCAGGACCGGCGCGCAGCCGTCGCGCGCCAAGAGGCAGCCCCACCGCGTGGGTGACGCACCGGCCAGTGCACGAGCTCATGGTCGCGCACGGTCGCTGAGAGACAGTCCCGATGAGGCTCTGGGCCGACAAGGCGGACTCCAGTCGCGCGATCGGCACCCGAGCCGCCCGGGGAAAACCAGGCCGTCATCCCCGCATGCGTCCACTGGATCGCCAACCGACATGGCAGGGTTCCGCTGGGCGGACGGCCGCGGTCTTCTCAGCCGACATGCTCCCCGGGCCAGCAGCCGCCTCCTCACATGCGCGTAGTTGTCGACCAAGGAAGCGGCTACACGGCCGACGGCGTCCGGGCACGGTCAGAGCACTGCTCCCACGGCGGTGCGTGTGTGCGCCAGTACGTGCGGCTGCGTCGGCGCTGCTTGCGGGCGCAGTCGGGGGGAGAGGCCGACGATGGGAGAGGGGCAGGGCGGTTCGGGGACACAGATGCCCGTGTGTACAGGACCTTGGCTGCCTTGGCAGGCGCGAAGAGGTGAAGCGGTCCCTCGGTGAGTGGCAGCCGTGCGCGGGAAGCGCTTCGTGTCGGGCCTTCTCCTGAGTGCCTTCCCCGGCGTTGTCGTCGGCGGACCGACGTCGTTGCGCTGGCCAGTGGACTGGTGGGCGCTCTTGTGCCGGGGCGCTGTGGTGGTCTTGATGAGGGTGAGCTAACTTGGACTGCCAGTGTGGCTGTCATTCAGGGGAGCGGCGTGGACGATGTCGAACGGGCTTACAACATGCAAATCGGGCAACGGGTGCGCGAGGCGAGAGCGCGCGCGAAGCTGACCCAGGAGCTGCTGGCCCGCAAGGCGGGCTTGACGCGTGGGTCGATCACGAACATCGAATCCGGTGCGCAGTCCCCTCCGCCTTACCGGCTGGCGCTCCTTGCCTCGGCGCTGGGAGTGGAGCCGGCCGATCTGCTGCCGAGTCTGCGGGAGCCGGACCATGCGGACAGGCTGCCTGACTATCTCGCAGATACAGTGGCGTCTCTGGCGTCGGCAGCGTTTGAGCGGGGGGTGTCCGATGGCAAGGTCTGACGCGGCCGCCAAGGCGCTGTTGGCGCAGTTCGGCCTCGACAAGGAGCCCATCGATCCGGTGCTGCTCGCCGAGAAGCTGGGTGTGCTCGTCGTTCCGCAGCAGATGCCGGACGACGTCTCCGGCATGCTGTTGCGCCGGGGGGACGAACGGGTGATCGGCATGAACGAGAAGCATCACGTGAATCGGCGGCGTTTCACGGTGGCTCACGAGCTCGGGCATCTGCAACTGCACCGCGGCCGCCCGCTGATCCTGGACACGGATACCCGTGTCAATTTCCGCGACACGGTGTCCAGCATGGCCACGGACCGTGAGGAAATGGAAGCCAACCGCTTCGCGGCGGCGCTGCTCGCCCCTGAGTCTCTGGTGCGCCGCGCGGCCCGTGAAGCGGAGTTCCGCACGGCGCAGCAGTTGGTCCAGCTCATGGCCAAACGCTTCCGGATGAGCGACATGGCCATGAACTACCGTCTGATCAACCTCGGCGTCATCGCGGATCCCACGACGTAGAGCTGCGGTGGAAGGCCGCCCTCGTCAGGGCGGCCTTCTCCATGCAGATGTATGACAGTCAAACTGTCCCTCGAAAAAGTTGTGTCGTGATGTCGTCCTGTGCTGCACTTGATCGTGAGCAGAGGCGAGAGAGGCCTCTGAGGCAGGAGGAATGTCATGCCGAGCAAGAGCAGCGGATCTGGTGGCAAAAGGGGCCGCAGTGCCGTCACGGGCCGGTTCGTGAAGCAGTCGGCGGTGCGCCGCAGCCCGAAAACGACCGTGAACGAGACAGTCGCGAAGAAGCCGAAGAAGTAGTAGCTCGTTCAGGCTCGTTGCCTCATCGCCCGCCGCAGCGGCGGGCGATGAGGCAACGCGGCAGAACCCGTTGGACGCGGGCGGCGCCGAGCGGTGTACCACCCTCCCTCCGCCCCTCGAGACTCACGACACAACAGCACTGGAGGATCGCGATGCCGCACGACCACAACGGGCCGAGGCCCATCACCATCGTCGTCAACGCCCGCCCGCACGAGTGGAAGGCAAAGGAGATCACCTTCGAGCAGGTCGTGGGCCTGGCCTACCCCGGCCAACTGCCGACCGAGCAGGACACCTACACCGTCCGCTACAGCCGCGGCCACGACGGTCACGGCGCGGGCAGCCTGACGGCCGGCCACAGCGTCCGCGTGAAGAAGGGAATGGTCTTCGATGTCTACCACACCTCTCGCTCGTGACCTGGACCTCTCCCGCCTGCTCGACGACGGCTACGACGTCGCCCTGCAGGCAGGTCACCTGATCGTCCGCCACATCCCGTACGTCACCCAGACCCGCACCGTCGACCACGGCTTCCTCGCCTACCCCGTGACCGCCAGCGGTGACCGCATCGTCTCCGGCACGGACCACCGCATCTGGTTCGGCGGGACAGCGCCGTGTGACGAGCACGGCCGCCCCCTCGCCCTGGCCAACCCCGAAGCACGCCCCATCACCGACGGCCTGCAGGCCCAGTTCATGCTGTCCAGCAAGCCGAGCCCGGCCGGCTATCCCGACGAGTACACGAAAGTCACCGCCTACGCCCGCATCCTCGCCAGCCAGGCACAGGCCATCGACCCCTCACTCACACCCACCCCCGGCGCCGCCTGGCAGGAGATAGACGACGACACTCCGTTTGCCTACCGGGACACCGCCACCTCACGCGCCGGCCTGGCAGCCGTAACTGGCTCTAACAAAAGCTGCTGATCATGAGACGGTCGGCCTCTCCGCTCGTATGTCTGGGTATGGGAAACCGTCAGTCGCGGCCGTGGGTC
>NZ_JBHYOP010000027.1:0-24004 GCF_042745235.1 Streptomyces sp. NPDC058796 | reverse complement strand
GCCGCAGCAACCACACAACCAGCCACCCGCCCCGCCGGTGACCCCCCACCCCCCCCACCCGCCCCCTCACCCCCCCCGCCCGCCCCCCCACCGGGCGCCCCCCTTCCGTGTGCTGCACGGCCGGAGGAGAGCAGGCGGCCGGGGGTGGGAAAACGGCTACGAACGGCAACGACAACCGTCCCGGTGGTCCGCGTCGAGCCACAGCGGTCCACCGGGACGGGCGCGGCCGGCGGTGAGAAGCCGGGCCTCTCGTCGACCGCGCGGCCGGGTGGTGCGTGTCCGGCCTCAGGCCCTCCATTCCGTGGACGCGTCCAGCAGCCAGTCCGTCAGGTAGCCGGCGAAGGACGACCGGACCAGCACCCGGAACCCGGCCCCGGGGCCGTCCGGCGCGACCAGCACGACCTGCGCGCGCGCCAGGGTGGTCTGGGCGCAGCGTCCGGCCGGAAAGGCACGCGGGTGCAGATCCAGCGAGCAGCCGTGGGCCAGCAGGTCGCGGGCACGTGGTCCGGCGACGAGGAGGGTGGTCCGCTGGGCGGAGACGTCGACGACGGACACGAACTCGTCACCGCCGGCCTCCCGGATGCGGCTCTCCAGGTCGTGCCGGCTGCCCGGCGGCCCGAGCACCAGCCACTCGTCGGGACCGAGCCACAGAGCGGTCAGGTTCCCGGCGTGTACGGCCGTGTCGGGTTCGACGGGCAGTCGCAGGCCGAGCACCAGCCCGACGGCGTCCGCTGCCGCCCCCTTCGGATCGAGCCGCACGCTGATCTGGGCGAGCATCGGCACTTCGGCGACTTCCAGGGCTCCGCCCGTGTCCCGGCCGACGCAGGCCAGGCGGTCCGCCATGTGCGCCAGGGTACTGCGGCGCGGGACGGGAGGTACGGCGTCAGCCATCGCGGCGGGCTCCCTCGGGGTCGTAGAGGACGGGGCCGGCGACGGTCACGGGGACCATGCGGTCGCCGACGGGGGCGTAGAGCCGCTCTCCGACGCGGTCGCGGCCGCCCTTGACCAGGGCGAGCGCGAAGGTCCGGCCGAGCGCCGCGCTGCGGTAGCTGGAGGTGACGTGGCCGAGCATCGGTACGGGCGGCGCGGGCAGCACACTGTCGGTGACCAGGTGCGTGCCCTCGGGGAGGAGAGTCCCGGGGTCCTCGGGCAGCAGGCCGACCAGGTGCTTGCGGTCGGGGCGGACGGTGTCGGCACGGGCGAAGGAACGCTTGCCGACGAAGTCCGGCTTCTTCTTGGAGACCACCCAGCTCATGCCGAGGTCCTGCGGCGTCACCGTGCCGTCGGTGTCCTGGCCGACGATCGGGTAGCCCTTCTCCGCACGCAGGACGTGCATCGTCTCCGTGCCGTAAGGGGTGATGCCGTGCGGCCGCCCCGCCTCGTACAGCGCTTCCCAGAGTGCCGGCGCCTCCCACGGCGACACGTTGATCTCGTAGGCCAGTTCGCCCGAGAAGCTGATCCGGCACACTCGCGCCTCGATGCCGGCGACCGTCGTGTCCCGCCACGCCATGAACGGGAAACTGTCGTTATCCACCGCCAGCGTCGGCGCGAGTTCGGCCAGCACCTCGCGGGAGCGCGGGCCGACGAGGGCCACCGTGGCCCACTGCTCGGTCACCGAGGTGCAGTGCACGCGCAGTTCCGGCCACTCCGTCTGCAGCCACTCCTCCATCCAGTCCAGCACGGCCGCGGCGTTGCCCGTGGTCGTGGTGGCCAGGAAGCGGTCCGGTGCCAGGCGGATGACGGTGCCGTCGTCGAAGACCATCCCGTCCGGACGGCACATCACGCCGTAGCGGATCATGCCGACCTTCAGGGTGCTCATCATGTTGGTGTACAGGCGGTCCAGGAACACGCCCGCGTCCGGGCCCTGCACGTCGATCTTCCCGAGCGTGGACGCGTCCATGAACGCCACGCCCTCCCGGGCCGCCCGGCATTCGCGCGACACAGCCGCGTCCATGTCCTCACCACCCTGGGGGTAGTACCAGGGCCGCTTCCACTGCCCGACGTTCTCGAACAGAGCGCCGTGGTCGACGTGCCACTGGTGCAGCGCCGTGACCCGGACGGGGTCGAGCAGCCGGCCCCGGTCACGACCGGCGAGGGCGGCGAAGGAGACCGGCGTGTAGGGCGGCCGGAACGTGGTGGTGCCGAGGGCGGAGATGTCCACGCCGAGCAGTTCGGCGACGATGCCGCTGGACAGCACACCGGAGGTCTTTCCCTGGTCGTTGGCGGTGCCTGCCGTGGTGTAGCGCTTGGTGTGCTCGACCGAGCGCAGACCCGCGCGGGTCGCGCGGGCCAGGTCGTCGACCGTGACGTCGCGCTGGAGGTCGACGAAGCGGGGCGCGCCGGCCTCGCCGGGGACGAGGAAGACGTGCATGGGCGGTGACGGCGGCACGGCGGCCACGTCGGGCAGGCGGGGCGCCGCGGCGGTGTAGCCCGCGGCCTGGATCGCGCGGGCACCCGCCGCGGCGCCCTCGGCGAGTGCCCCGGCGAGGTCCAGGGTGCCGTTCGCGCCGCCGGCCGCCTCGACGGCCTGGCGACAGGCGCCGGGGACGAAGGAACCGAGCGTGTCGTCGTAGCGCAGCCTGCCGCCCGCCTGGCTGAACAGGTGTGCCACGGGGTTCCAGCCTCCGGAGACCAGCAGCAGGTCCACCGCGAACTCCCTGCGTGGCGCGGACTCCCCGTACGGGGCGACGGTCACGGCGGTGAGCCGCTCTCCGCCCTCCGTGCCGATGACGGAGTGTGCGGGCAGCACCTCGATCCCGGCTGCCCTGGCGCGGTCCGCCCACCGGCCCGGCTCGGACCGGGTGTCGACGATCGCCGCGATCTCCACGCCCGCCTCGGCGAGGTCGACGGCGGCGGCGTAGGCGCTGTCGTTGGTGGTGAAGACGACGGCGTGGCGGCCGGGCAGGACGCCGTGGCGGTTGGCGTATGCGCGGGCCGACGCCGCCAGCATCACGCCGGGGCGGTCGTTGTCGGCGAAGGCCAGTGAGCGCTCGTGCGCCCCGGTGGCCAGGACGACGTGCCGGGCGCGGATGCGCCAGACGCGCTCGCGGGAGACATGCTCGGGGGCCTGTGCGCCGAGGTGGTTGGTGCGGCGTTCGACGGCGAGCAGGTGGTTGTCGTCGTAGTGGCCGAACACGGTGGTCCGGCGCAGCACGCGCACTTCGGGTGCGGCAGCGAGCTCTTGCCCGGCCTCGGCCACCCAGTCGAGCAGTTCGCCCGTGCCCAGCAGGCTGCCGCCCGGTTCGGGCCGGTCGTCGGCGACGATGACGCGGGCCCCGCTGCTCGCGGCCGCCGCGGCCGCCGCCAGACCGGCCGGACCCGCCCCTACGACCAGCAGGTCGCAGTGGGCGTGTACCGCGTCGTAGCGGGCCGGGTCCGGTTCGGCGGCGAGGCGGCCCTGGCCGGGCAGACTGGTGGCCACCAGGCCCTCGTACAGCTCGACCGTCGTCGCGGGGAGCATCGGCTCGGGGAAGGGGGCCTCGATCTGGACGACGGCGTTGGGTTCCTCCACCCCCGCGGAGAAGATGCCGCGCGGGCGGCCGAGCTTGATGCTCGTGCCGGCCCGGATCACACCGTTGGCGAGAAGTGCGGAGGCGAGGGTGTCGCCTCGGCAGCCCTGGTATTCGATGCCGTCGAAGGTGAAGGTCAGCGGCTGGTCGCGGTGAATCCGGCCGCGGGTGGGGTGACGGAACGGCTGGCCCGCGGCGGAGCCGCCGGAGAATTCCGCGCCACCGGCGCCTGTGCCCGTCCCGGCCGGGAGGGGCACAGCCCCTTCCGCTGCGCCGAGGGCCGCGCCGGCGGCCCCCCGCTTCGGCCCTGGAGGAGCCCCCTCCTCGGAGTCCGGACGGGCCGGACCGGCCTGAGAAGTCACCGGGCGCGGGGCGGACGTCGCTAGGAGCGGCCCGTCGGCCACGGGGCGCCGTTCGGTCGTCGCCGGGCGGTCCTCACCGGGGCGGTAGACCGTCAGGACCTCGTTCGTCGCCGTGTCCCGGACCGCGTTGAACCAGCGGCGGCAGCCGGCCGCGTGGCTCCAGCGTTCGGCGAACGGGCCCTTGGGGTTGTCGCGGAAGAAGAGGTAGCGCGCCCACTCCTCGTCGGTCAGGGCCGCGGGGTCCTCGGGGTAGGGGACGTGCGCCTGGCCGCCGTAGTGGAACTCGGCCTCGTCACGGGGCCCGCACCAGGGGCAGGGGATGAGAAGCATGGGTTCGGCTCCCTAGTGGGCTACCGCGGCCGCGCCGTGCTCGTCGACGAGCGCGCCGGTGGTGAAACGGTCGAGCGAGAAGGGTGCGTTGAGCGGGTGTGGGCTGTCGTGGGCGATGGTGTGGGCCAGGACCCAGCCGAGGCCCGGGGTGGCCTTGAAGCCGCCGGTGCCCCAGCCGCAGTTGAGGTAGAGGTCGTCGACGGGGCTGAGCCCGACGATCGGCGAGGCGTCGGGGCTGACGTCGACGATGCCGCCCCAGGTCCGCAGCACATGGGCGCGGGCGAAGACGGGGAAGAGCTCCAGGGCGGCAGACATCTGCTCTTCGATGATGTGGAAGGCGCCGCGCTGGGTGTAGGCGTTGTACGCGTCGATGCCGGCACCCATCACCAGTTCGCCCTTGTGCGCCTGGCTGACGTACACGTGGACGGCGTTGGACATGACGACGGTCGGGTGCACCGGTTCGAGGAGTTCGGAGACCAGCGCCTGCAGCGGGTGGCTCTGGACGGGCAGGTCGATGCCGGCCATCGCGGCGAGCACGGAGGTGTGTCCGGCCGAGCACAGCGCGACCTTCCCCGCCGCGATCGGGCCGAGCGTGGTCTGTACTCCGACGGCCCTGCCGTCGACCACGTCGATGCCGGTGACCTCGCAGTTCTGGATGATGTCGATCCCGGCCGCGTCGGCGGAGCGGGCGAAGCCCCAGGCGACGTAGTCGTGCTTGGCGATGCCGGCGCGCGGCTGGTAGGTGGCGCCCAGCACCGGGTAGCGCACGTCCTCGGAGATGTTGACGACCGGGCAGACCTCCTGGACCTGCCGGGCGTCCAGCCATTCGGCGTCCACGCCGTTGAGCCGGTTCGCCTCGACGCGGCGGACGCTGTCGCGCACGTCCTGGAGGCTGTGCGCGAGGTTCAGCACGCCGCGCTGCGAGAACAGGATGGGGTAGTCGAGCTCCTCCTCCAGCCCTTCCCACAGCTTGAGCGCGTGCTCGTAGATGCCGGCGCTCTCGTCCCACAGGTAGTTGGACCGGATGATGGTGGTGTTGCGGGCCATGTTGCCGCCCGCGAGCCAGCCCTTCTCCAGTACGGCGACATCGGTGATGCCGTGGTTCTTCGCCAGGTAGTGGGCGGTCGCCAGGCCGTGGCCACCGCCGCCGACGATGATCACGTCGTACGACCGCTTGGGCTCGGGCGTACGCCACAGCCAGTCGGGGTGGTCGGGGAGGTCGGCGCCGGGGGTTCGGGGACTCATCGGGCGTCTCCGGCTTCTGCTTCGGAAAGGTGCGGGTAGAGCGGGTGCTCGGCGGCCAGCGCCGCGGTGCGGGCACGCAGTGCCGCGATGTCGGGCTCGGGCCGGAGCGCCCGGGCGATGACGTCGGCCACCTCGGCGAACTCCTCGTCGCCGAAGCCGCGGGTGGCCAGCGCGGGGGTGCCGATGCGCAGCCCCGACGTCACCATGGGCGGCCGGGGGTCGAAGGGCACGGCGTTGCGGTTGACCGTGATGCCGATCTCGTGGAGGAGGTCCTCGGCCTGCCTGCCGTCGAGTTCGGAGTCGCGCAGGTCGACCAGGACCAGGTGCACGTCCGTGCCGCCGGTGAGGACCCGCACTCCGGCGGCCTCCGCGTCCGGCCGGGTGAGCCGCTCGGCCAGGATGCGGGCGCCCGCGAGGGTCCGGGCCTGGCGTTCGGCGAACTCCTCGGACGCGGCCATCTTGAACGCGACCGCCTTGGCGGCGATGACGTGCTCCAGCGGCCCGCCCTGCATGCCGGGGAACACCGCCGAGTTGATCTTCTTCGCGAGGTCGGGATCGTCGGTGAGGACGACTCCGCCGCGAGGCCCGCCGAGGGTCTTGTGCGTCGTCGTGGTGGTGACGTGCGCGTGGGGCACGGGGTTGGGATGCAGTCCGGCGGCCACCAGGCCCGCGAAGTGCGCCATGTCGACCATCAGCAGGGCTCCCACCTCGTCGGCGATCCTCCGGAAGGCCGCGAAGTCCAGCTGCCGCGGGTAGGCCGACCAGCCCGCGATGATCATCTTGGGGCGGTGCTCCTTGGCGAGGCGTTCGACCTCGTCCATGTCGACGAGGTTGTCGGCCTCGGAGACGTGGTACGGCACGACGTCGAGCATCTTGCCGCTGTAGTTGATGCGCATGCCGTGGGTGAGGTGCCCGCCGTGCGCGAGGTCGAGGCCGAGCACGGTGTCCCCGGGCTGAAGCAGGGCGAAGAAGACGGCGGTGTTCGCCTGGGCACCCGAATGCGGCTGCACATTGGCGAAGCCCGCGCCGAAGAGGGTCTTCACCCGCTCGATGGCCAGCCGCTCGGTGACGTCGACGTGTTCGCAGCCGCCGTAGTAGCGGCGGCCGGGGTAGCCCTCGGCGTACTTGTTGGTCGCCACCGACCCCTGGGCCTCCATCACGGCGGTGGGGGCGAAGTTCTCCGAGGCGATCATCTCGAGGGTGGACTGCTGGCGGTGGAGTTCGGCGCGGAGCGCGGCGTGGACCTCGGGATCCAGCTCCGCCAAGGGGGTGTTCAGCGCGTTCATACGGTGCTCAGGTTCCTCTCGGCTGCCTCGACGACATTGGCGAGCAACATGGCTCGGGTCATGGGCCCCACCCCACCGGGCATCGGCGCCAGCCACCCGGCGACCGTGGCCGCCTCCGGGTGGACGTCTCCGACCAGCCCCTGTCCGGTGCGGGTGATGCCGACGTCCAGGACGGCCGCGCCGGGGCGCAGCATGTCCTTGGTGATCAGGCCGGGCGAGCCGGCCGCGGCGACGACGACGTCCGCCTCGCGCACGTGCCAGGCCAGCCCCTTGGTGCCGGTGTGGCACAGGGTCACGGTGGCGTTCTCCGACCTGCGAGTGAGCAGCAGGCCGATGGGCCGTCCGACCGTGATGCCCCGTCCGACCACGCACACCCGCGCTCCCGCGAGCGGCACGTCATGGCGGCGGAGCAGTTCGACGATGCCGCGCGGTGTGCAGGGCAGTGGGGCGTCGACGCCGAGGACGAGCCTGCCGAGGTTGACGGGGTGCAGGCCGTCGGCGTCCTTGGCCGGGTCCATGCGTTCCAGGACCGCGTTCGCGTCCAGGTGGCGCGGGAGGGGGAGCTGAACGATGTAGCCGGTGCAGGCCGGATCGGCGTTCAGTTCGTCGACCACCTCCTCGACCTGCCGCTGGGTGGCGTCGGCGGGCAGTTCACGGCGCAGGGAGGCGATGCCCGCCTGTGCGCAGTCCCGGTGCTTTCCCGCGACGTAGGCGCGGCTGCCGGGGTCGTCACCGACCAGGACGGTGCCGAGCCCGGGCGGGCGGCCGGCGGTGGCGGTCAGCTTGGCCACCCGTTCGGCGAGTTCGCGGCGGACGGCGGCGGCGGTCGCCTTGCCGTCGAGCAGCTGTGCGTTCACCGGCAGTGCTCCTCTTCCTCGTACGTCGGCCCTGTGCGCTAGCCACGGAGACGGGACATGGTGGGGTCGAACAGGGGTTCCTCGGCGACGACCGCCTCGACGCGCCGGTCGAAGTAGCCGATCCGCAGGCCGTGGCCAGGGATGGCGAGCTCCGCCGGGAGCCACGCGTAGGCGATCCCCTTGCCGATCGTGTGGCCGAAGGCGGCGCTGGTGACATAGCCGACGGGACGGTCGCCGTCGTACACCGGTTCCTTGCCCATGACGACGTCGTGCGGGTCGTCGATGGTGAGGCAGGTCAGCTTGCGCCGCACGTCGGCCCTGCGCCGCTCGAGTGCGGCCTTGCCGATGAAGTCGCCCTTGTCGGGCTTCACGGCGAAGTCGACCCCGGCCTCGTAGGGGTCGTGCTCGTAGGTCATGTCGGTGCCGAAGGAGCGGTAGCCCTTCTCCAGCCGGAGGCTGTTGAAGGCGCCGCGGCCCGCCACGATGCCGCCCAGGGGCCGGGCCGCCTCCCACAGGGTGTCCCACAGCTTCCGGCCCTGGTCGGCGGTGGTGTACAGCTCCCAGCCCAGTTCGCCGACGTACGACAGTCGCATGGCGGTGACGGGCACCGAGCCGATGTACGCCTGCTTGGCCCGGAAGTACTTCAGGCCCTCGCGCGAGAAGTCCTCGTCGGTGAGCGGCTGGAGCACCTGCCGCGCGAGCGGCCCCCACAGTCCGACGCAGCAGGTGCCGGCGGTGATGTCGCGGACGGTGACGGACCCGTCGGCGGGCAGGTGCCGGGTGAACCAGTCGAGGTCCAGGTTGCCGTTGGCGCCTATCTGGAAGCGGTCGGGAGCCAGCCGGGCGACGGTGATGTCGCTGCGGATGCCGCCGTCGCGGTCGAGCAGCAAGGTGTAGGTGACGGAGCCGACGGACTTGTCGACCTTGCCGGTGCACAGCCGCTCCAGGAAGGCGGCGGCGCCCCGCCCGCTCACCTCCAGGCGCTTGAGGGCCGTCATGTCGTACAGGGCCACGGTCTCTCGGGTGACCTGGGCCTCCGCGCCGACGACGGGCGACCAGAAGCGCGCCGCCCAGTCGTTGGGCGTCACGAGCGAACGGCCTTCGACCAGGCCGGCGTTGGCCTCGTACCACTGGGGGCGCTCCCAGCCGTTCGCCTCCAGGAAGAAGGCGCCGAGTTCCTGCTGGCGGTCGTAGAAGGGGCTGGTGCGCAGGGGACGCAGGTCCTCCGGCGGCTGGAGGGGGTGCAGGATGTCGTAGACCTCGACGAAGTTCCGGCAGTCGCGGGCCAGCACGTACTCCGGGGCCAGTTGGTGCGGCTCGAAGCGGTTGACGTCGCACTCGTGCAGGTCGAAGGACGAACAGTGGCCGTCCACCAGCCACTCGGCCATGGCCCGTCCCACGCCGGCGGAGTGGGTGACCCACACGGCCTCCGCGACCCAGAAGCCCTTGATGTCCGGGGACTCGCCGAGGAGGGGCAGGCCGTCGGTGGTGAACGAGAAGAGGCCGTTGATGCCTTCCTCGACCTTGGCCTCCCGGGTGGCGGGGAGCAGTGACCGGGTTTCGGCCCAGGCGTCCTCGAAGTCCTCCTCTGTGAACTTCAGCACCGAGGGCATTTCTTCGGCGTCGTCCACGGACAGGATGTCGTCTGCGGAGACCGGCATGGGGCGGTGGCCGTAGTAGCCGATGCCCAGTCCGTCGAAGCGCTCGCGGTAGTAGAGGTCGGCGTCCTGGTGACGCAGGATCGGGAGCACTGCCTCCTCGGTCCGGCCGGCCAGCGCCGGGACGGGGCCGGTCCAGGCCAGTTGGTGGGCGAGCGGTGTGAGCGGCAGGTTCATGCCGGCCATGCGGGCGATCTTCGGGCCCCAGATACCGGCGCAGCACACGACGATGTCGGCGGGGATCTCGCCCCGGTCGGTGAGAACACCGGTCACCCGGCTCTCGCTGTGCCGGATGTCCAGGACCTCGTGGCGGTCGAGGAAACGCACGCCGCGTTCGGTGGCCCGCCGTATCTGCGCCTCGACGGCGAGGACTGCCTTGGCAAGTCCGTCGGTCGGGATCAGCAGGCCGCCGAGGACCTTGTCCGGGTTCACCAGCGGGTGCTGCTCGACGCATTCCCCGGGGCCGAGCAGTCGGGCCTCGATGCCCCAGGAGGTGAGCCAGCCGTGGCGCCGCTGGAGTTCGGCGACGCGCTCGGGGCTGGTCGCCACTTCCAGGCCGCCGACCTGGAGGAAGCAGGGCTTCCCGTCGACCTCGAGCGAGCGGAACTTCTCGACGGTGTAGCGGGCCATCTCGGTCATGGTCTTCGACGGGTTGGTCTGGAAGACCAGGCCCGGCGCGTGCGACGACGATCCGCCCGTGGCAGGGAGCGGGCCCTGGTCGACCACCGTCACTTCGGTCCAGCCTCGCTCGGAGATCTCGTCGGCGAGCGCCGCTCCCACGACGCCCGCTCCGATGATGACCACCCGGGGTCCCGCCATCGCCGCACCTCCGACGTTGAGAAACGTTCTGGTTGCTTTCTGCGCAACAGAGTTCATGTTGCGCAACTCAATGTGCCCGCCGTGGGGGTGAGTGTCAAGGGGCCCGTGACGTCGGGGAACAGGCCGGAACACGGCAGGTCCCGGCAGGCCGCCGAGGGCCTGCCGGGACCTGCCACCAGTGGTGTGCGGCTTGCACCGACTGCGGCTCAGCCACCCAGCCGGTCGAGCAGGGCACGGCGCCAGCGCTCGGTCTCGGCGATCTGGTTGAAGGTGAACACGTGCAGGCCGGCCACTCCCGCCGAGGGTGCGGCGAGCGCTCCGGCACTGCGGGCGAGCAGCCGGTTCGGCGAGTAGCCGCCGGGGGCCGCGAAGCGCAGGAACCAGGAGGGATGCCTGGTCAGGAACCGGGTCGACTCCCCCACCCCGATCTTCGCCGCCATGGACAGCAGCTTGGTCCGCTGCACGGGCCCCGCGACGCCGATCCGCAGGGGCAGAGTCACGCCGCGACGCCGCATCCTGCCCACCCAGTCGCCGAGCACCACCGGATCGAAGCAGAGGTTGCTGACGATGTACGTGGCGTGCGTCCGCTTGTCCCACATCGCCTGGACGAGGCGGTCGTCGTCGATCAACGGGTGACTCTCGGGGTACCCGGTGATGCCGACCTGCGAGAAGGGACTGCCCAGTTCGTCGAGTCTGCGCAGCAGCGGCAGCGCACTGCCGTAGGGCCCGGCCGGCGGATCGGCGTCACCCGCCGGGACGAAGACGTCGTCGACGCCCGCGCCACCGAGCCGGTCGACGACGTCCTTCAGATGCGCGTCGTCCCGTACCAGCCGGGCGGGCACGTGCGGAACGACGCGGTAACCGTGCACCGCGAGCCGGGTGGCGAGGTCGAGCGTGGGCTCCAGGCCCTTGACCGGCGACGCCGTCACGGTGACGGCGATGCCGCGGGGAACATCGGCGAGGACCTTGTCCTCGGTCGTCTTCGCGGGCAGCACCTCGTAACGGACGCCGTCCAGCAGCTCGCGGAAGAATTCGCCGCTCATCGCACCTTCCTTCGCGATCCGGGCGAGGGGAGCCCTCACCGTGTGCATCGGGTTGCGCACGCTCATGCACCCGCGCCGGCCCGCGGCGCACACCTCTGTCCGCCATGTTTACCGGGCGTATAGTTTCGCCATGAGCAACTTCAGTCCGGAATACGAAACCACCGGTTCTCCGGCCGGCGGCGTGCAGTCCGTCGATCGCGCCATCACCGTGCTGGAGATCCTGGCCCAGCGGGGCGAGGCCGGAGTCAGCGAGGTGGCCGCCGAGATCGACGTGCACAAGTCCACCGCGTTCCGACTGCTCGGCGCCCTGGAGGCACGGGGTCTGGTGGAGCAGGCGGGTGAGCGCGGCAAGTACCGCCTCGGCTTCGGTCTCGTGCGCCTCGCCGGTGCGGTCACCGGCAGGATCGACATCACCCAGCAGAGCCGCTCGGTCTGCGAGCGGCTCGCCGAGGAGATCGGTGAGACCGTCAACGTCGCCGTGATGCAAGAGCACTACGCGATCAACCTCTACCAGGTGCGGGGCCCCGGCGCCGTCACCGCGCACAACTGGGTCGGCCAGCTGACCCCGTTGCACGCGACCTCCAGCGGCAAGATCCTGCTGGCCCACATGCCCCGCGAGGAGCGCGCCGTGCTGCTGTCGGAGGTCGGCCTGAACAAGGTGACCCCGCGCACCCTGTCGACGAAGACGAAGCTCGAGAAGGACCTCACCGTGGCCCGGGAACGCGGTTACTCCTGGAGCCTGGAGGAGTTCGAGGAGGGCCTGCACGCCATGGCCGCGCCGGTCCGCGACCGGGAGGGGAAGGTCATCGCGGCGCTGAGCGCCTCCGGACCCGCCTACCGGCTCACCGAGGAGCGCATCCACGAACTCGCCCCGGTGTTGGTCAAGGGCGCCGAGGAGGTCAGTCACCGCATGGGTTACCTGGGCTGAGACGGCGCGGACCGAGGTCACCGCGGCAACGGCGGGGCAGGCCGGTCGGCATGTCAGGGCGGTGGGGCGGCCAGCTGCTTGCGCCATCGCATGAATTGACGTGGTCTGTTCATGCCCAGCACGGCGACCGGGCGCCCGGCACGCCGGTAGACGGCCAGGACGTCACGGTCCTGCGGGGAGCCTTCCGCGATCGTCACGCTGTCCGCGCGCGCCGCATGGCCGGCGAACTGGATCTTCACGCCGTACTGGTCGGACCAGAAGTACGGCGGCCGGGGCACGCCCGGTTCCTTCGCGCCCCACGACAGCAGGGCGGCGACGGCCGCGTCCGCCCGCTCCCGCGCACCGCTCCAGTGCTCGATGCGCCGGTGCGTCCCGGCCCGCGGGTCGTACCAGGCGGCGCAGTCACCGACCGCGACGACGCCCGGCACGCTCGTGGTGCCGTCTGCCCCGCAGCGCACGCCGTCGCCGAGCGCGACGCCGGAACCCTCCAGCCACTCGACACACGGGCGCGCCCCGACACCGACGACGACCGTGTCGGCGGGGACGGTGCGGCCGTCGTCGAGGACAACGCCGTCGACCCGGGTCCCACCGATCAGCCCCTTGACGCCCACGCCGCACAGCAGCCGTACGCCGTGATCCGCGTGGAGGGCGGAGACGATCCCGCCCATCGTTTCACCGAGCGGTCCGGCCAGTGGGGTGGACGCCGCCTCGACCACCGTCACGTCGAGCCCGAGGGCGTGAGCGGTGGAGGCGACCTCGGCGCCGATGAACCCGCCACCGATCACCACGAGTCTGCCGCCCAGGGCCAGATCGTCCCGCAGGGCACGGGCGTCGTCGAGGGTGCGCAGGGTGTGCACACCTGCCAGGCCGCCCGTGCCCGGGAGCGTCCGCGCGGCCGCACCGGTCGCGATGACGATGCCGTCGGCCCGCACCTCCCTGCCGTCGGCGAGGCGCACGGCACGCCGCTCTTTCACGAGCCGGGTGGCGCGGGCCCCGAGCAGCCACTCCGCCGCCAGGTCCTCGCCGTCCCGCTCCAGCGCGAGGTCGGCCTCACCGGTCTTGCCGGCCAGGAACTCCTTGGACAGCGGCGGCCGGTCATAGGGGCGATGCGGTTCCTCGCCGACGACGATCAGCCGCCCGTCGAAGCCCTGGTTCCGCAGCGAACGCGCTGCTGACAGACCCGCCAGCGAAGCACCCACCACGGCCACGGCCCTCATGTGCGACCGCCCGCGAGCCTGGCCGCGACGCAGGGCGGCAGGTTGGGGGCGTCCGTGGACAGCCGGACGTAGATCATGCCGTCCTGGACGACGACGTCGTGCGTACGGACCGGGAGTCGGGCCGGCGGGGCGTCGACGGCTCCGGTCCGCAGGTCGAACTTCGACGCGTGCAGCGGGCATTCCACCTCGCAGCCCTCCAGCCAGCCGTCGGCGAGAGAGGCGTCCTGGTGGGTGCACGTGTCGTCGATGGCGTAGATCTCGCCGTCCTCGGTGTGGAACACCGAGACCGGCGGATCGGTGTCGAGCCGGTAGGCCTCGCCTCGCGGGAGCTCCGCGAGACGGCACGCGGGAATCATCATGACACCTCGGTGCGTATAACGAAACGGATTGCGGTGAACGCAACGCCAGTGTGAGGGCGGCCCCGAAGCCCTGTCAAGAAGCTCACGGACCCTCGCGGCGACCACGTCCGGGGGTTCACGGCGTCAGGGTCCATGCCGCCTCCGTCGGGGCGTGACGGCCCCAACGGGCCGTGACCCGCACGGCGTCCGACGTCGAGGCGACATCGTGGACACGGACGCACCAGGCGCCCTGCGCGGCCGCCAGGACGGAAACCGCGGACGTGGCCGCGTCCCGCAGCCCGGCCGGCCGGGGCCGGCCGGTCACCGGGTCCGCCAGCAGGCGGCCCAGGAAGGACTTCCGCGCCGCGCCCACGAGAACCGGCCGGCCCAGGGCGACGATCTCCCTCAGCCGGGCGAGCAACTGCCAGTTGTGATCGGCGTCCTTGGCGAACCCCAGCCCCGGGTCCAGGATCAGGCGGTCCGGCGGGATGCCGGCGTGCAGCGCCGCATCGACACGCAGCCGCAAGGCGTCGGCCACCTCGGTGACAACATCGCCGTACACGGCGCGGGCCTGCATGCCGTCGGAGTGCCCGCGCCAGTGCATGGCGACGTACGGCGTCCCGGCCTGCGCCACCAGCGGCAGCATGGCGGGATCGGCGAGTCCCCCTGAGACGTCGTTGACCAGCGCCGCGCCCGCCTCGATGGCGCGAGCGGCGACCTCGGCCCGCATGGTGTCGACGCTGACGGCCACACCGGTGGCGGCGAGTTCGCGGACGACGGGCAGCACGCGCCGCAGTTCCTCCTCGACCGGCGGGCGCACCGCCCCGGGGCGGGTCGACTCGCCGCCCACGTCCAGGATGTCCGCGCCCTCGTCGACCAGTGCCAGGCCGTGCGCCACGGCCCGGCGCGGGTCGTACCACCGCCCACCGTCGGAGAACGAGTCGGGCGTGACGTTCACGATCCCCATGACCAGGGTCCGGTCCAGCCGGGGAAGCCCTCGCGGATGCTGTGCGGGAACTCCCCGGCCCGTCCACGTCGCGGTGCTCATGCGGTTGCGGTCCGGGCGCCGTCGGCGGCCAGCTGCCGCCGACGGCGGGTGAACTCCTTGGTGCGGGCCACGCCCAGCACGGCGACCGGATGTCCGGCGCGACGGTACACGGCCAGGAAACTCCGGTCGGCCGGGTCGCCGTCCTCGACGGTCACCGTGTCGGCATGCGCGGCGTGCCCGGCGAACTGGATGCGCACGCCGTACTGGTCGGACCAGAAGTACGGCGGCCGAGGCGTGGCGACCGGGGCGGCACCGCCGGAGAGCAGGGCGGCGACGGCAGCCGGCGCCCGCTCCTTGGCTCCGGTCCAGTGCTCGATCCGGCGATGGACGGCGGCGGCCGGGTCGTACCAGGCGGCGCAGTCACCGACCGCGACAACACCCGGCACGCTGGTGGTGCCGTCTGCCCCGCAGCGCACCCCGTCGCCGAGCGCGACGCCGGAGCCCTCCAGCCAGCCGGTGCAGGGGACGGCGCCGATCCCGAGGACGACGATGTCGGCCGGGAGGCGGCGTCCGTCGTCGAGCAGCACGGCCGACACCCTCCCCCGCTCCGCTCCGGAGCGGTCACCCGGTCCGCCCGTCACCCCGCGCACACCGGTCCCGCACAGCAGGCGAACGCCGTGGTCGCCGTGGAGCGGGGAGACGGCCGCCGCCATGTCCCGTCCGAGCACGCCGGACAGCGGAGCGGGGCCGGCCACGACGAACGTCACCTCCAGGCCCATACCACGCGCCGTCGAGACCACTTCGGCGCCGACGAACCCGCCCCCGACCACCACCAGCCGGCCACCGCGCGCCAGATCGTCCCGCAGGGCCCGGGCGTCGTCGAGGGTGCGCACCACGTGCACACCGGTGAGGCCGGCGCTGCCGGGCAAGGTCCGTGCGGTGGCCCCCGTGGCGATCACGACGCCGTCCGCACGGACCTCCCGGTCGTCGGCGAGTCGCACGGAACGCTCCCGGGTCCGCAGGCCGACGGCTCGCGCGCCGAGCAGCCACTCGGCACCGAGGTCCTCGCCGTCCGCCTCGAGGGAGAGCTCGGCCTCGGCGACCGCGCCGGCGAGGAACTCCTTCGACAACGGAGGCCGGTCATAGGGGCGGTGGGGTTCGTCACCGATGACGACGAGCCGCCCGTCGTACCCCTGCCCACGCAGCGAGCGGGCGGCGGACAGCCCGGCGAGCGAGGCGCCCACGACGGCCACGGTCCTCATACGGCGCCTCCGGCCATCCGGGCGGCCACGCAGGACGGCGGCAGGTTCGGCGGGGCGTCGGACAGCACGACGTGGATCACGCCGTCCCGGACGACGACCTCGTGGGTGCGCACCGGGAGCCTGGCCGGAGGGGCGTCCACCCTGCCGGTGCGGAGGTCGAACTTCGAGGCGTGCAGCGGGCATTCGACCCAGCAGCCCTCCAGCCAGCCGTCGGACAGCGAGGCGTCCTGGTGGGTGCAGGTGTCGTCGATGGCATGGATCTCGCCGTCCTCGGTGTGGAACACGGCGACGGGCGGGTCGGTCTCGAGCCGGCAGGACTCGCCCCGCGGCAGGTCGTCGAGACGGCACACGGGAATCACCATGGCACCTCGTTGCATATAGAGGAACAGAGTGCGGTTGACGCAACGAGTCTGCGGGCGGTGGGAAGTCCCTGTCAAGGCACGGACGGGGCCGGAACGGACAGCGGGGCAGGCGTACCGCACCGGCGGCTCCGGGGACGGCGAAGCGCACGGGGTCGTGCGCACGCGCGGGCGTGCCAGGCATGGGAGCCGAGGTGGCGTCGGCACGCGAGAGCGGCCCCGGCGGCTGCGGCCGCCGGGGGTTTCGGTGTCCCGAGCCTCTCGGGAGGGAGTTCAGACCGCGCGGGGGCGGACGGCCGCAGGAAGCGGCCTCGACGAGGCCAGGCTCAGCAGTCGGGAGGCCTTGAGTTCCGTCTCGTCCCACTCCCGTTCCGGATCGGATCCCCACGTGATGCCGGCGCCCGTGCCGAAACGCAGCACCGGCCCTCCCCCGGTGGCGCGGTCGATCCAGAACGTGCGGATGCCCACGGCCAGTTCGCCGGTGCCCCGGTCGGCGTCGACCCAGCCGATGCCGCCGCAGTACGGACCGCGAGGGGCGGTCTCCAGGGCGGAGATGACGCGCAGCGCGCTGGACTTGGGCGCGCCCGTGACGGAGCCGGGCGGGAACGTCGCGGTCAGCAGCGCGGCCCACCCCGCGCCGCCCGCCGGCTCGCCGCGCACGGTCGAGACGAGGTGCACCAGGCCGGGATGCTCTTCGACGGCGCACAGGGCCGGAACGGTCACCGACCCGGGGACGCAGACGCGGCCCAGGTCGTTGCGGACCAGGTCCACGATCATCACGTTCTCGGCGTGGTCCTTGTCCCGCAGGTCCCGCGCCCTGCGTCCGGTGCCCTTGATCGGCCCGGACTCCACGGTGCGGCCGACACGGCGCAGGTACAGCTCGGGCGAGGCGGTGGCCACCTCGACGCCGTGCGCGGGGAGCCGGACCGTACCGGCGTACGGCGCGGGATTGCCGCGGGCGAGCAACGCGGTCAAGGCGTCGACGTCGGCGGCCGGTACGGGCAGCGGCGCGGACAGCACTCGGCAGAGGTTGGCCTGGTAGATCTCGCCGGCCGCGATGTGCTCGCGGACGCGGCGCACGCCCGCGGTGTAGGCGGCGCGGTCCAGGGACGAGGTCCAGTCGCCGGCGGCCGGTCCGCGCCAGGCTCCGGCCGCGGGCGCGGGCGGCGGCTCGGGGCGCACGTCATCGAACCGGGCGCAGACCAGACGGCCTTCGAAGTCCGCGACGACCGCCCAGAAGCCGGCGGAGTCCAGGGCCGCGGCGTCGCTGGTCACGTCGCGCAGACCGGTGGCGACGAGCCCGCCGAAGCGGGCCAGCGGAGCGAGGTCGTACACGGTGGTTCGTCCAGTGAGGTGGTGGGGCGGGGGTGGTGGCCGAGTGAGCCGGGCGGGGCGCTCGGCCGCGGTCGGCGCCCGAGGGGCACCGTGGCGGTCGAGCGCCCCGAGGGGCGGGGCCGCACCGCGTCACCAGCCGCGGGCGGCCCACTCTGCGAGGTGCGGTGCCTCCGCGCCGATCGTGGTCTTCTCGCCGTGACCGGTGTGGACGACCGTCTCTTGCGGGAGCGCCAGCAGCCGGTCACGGATCGAGGTGATGATCACGCCGAAGTCGCTGTACGAGCGCCCGGTCGCGCCGGGCCCGCCGGCGAACAGCGTGTCACCGCTGAAGAGCGCGCCCAGGTCCGGCGCGTACAGGGACACGGCCCCCGGAGCGTGTCCGGGCGTGTGGAGCACTCGCAGGCCGATGCCCGCCACCTTGAGCTCGTCACCGTCGGCGAGCGCGCCGTCGGGCCGCCGGTCCGGGTGCGCCAGGTCCCAGAGCACCTGGTCGTCGGGGTGCAGGAGGACGTGGGCGCCCGTGGCGTCCGCCAGCTCGGGTGCCGCGTTCACGTGGTCGTCGTGGGCATGGGTGCACACGATGGCCGACAGACGACGGTCGCCGAGGGCCCGCAGGATCGCGTCGGCGTCATGTGCCGCGTCGACGACCAGTGCCTCGTCGTCGTCACCGACGATCCACACGTTGTTGTCGACGTCCCAGGTGCCGCCGTCGAGGCTGAAGGTCCCGCTGGTGACGAGGCGTTCGATGCGGAGTGCGCCGGCCATCACAGCACCACCACGGAACGCAGCACCTCACCGCGGTGCATCTTCTCGAAGGCCTTCTCCACGTCGCCGAGTCCGATGGTCTCGCTCACGAACGCGTCCAGGTCGAACCGCCCGGTCAGGTAGAGGTCGACGAGCGCCGGGAAGTCACGGGAGGGCAGGCAGTCGCCGTACCAGCTGGACTTCAGCGAGCCTCCGCGGCCGAAGACGTCGAGCAACGGCAGTTCAACGGTCATCTCGGGTGTGGGCACGCCGACCAGGACGACCGTGCCGGCCAGGTCGCGGGCGTAGAAGGCCTCCTTGTACGTCTCGGGCCGGCCGACCGCGTCGACGACCACGTCCGCACCGAAGCCTCCGGTCAGCTCGCGGACCGACGCCACGACATCCGCGCCCCTGCCGTCGACCACGTGCGTGGCGCCCATGGCCATGGCCTGCTCGAGCTTGCGCGGGTCGAGGTCGACGGCGATGACTTTGGTGGCACCGGCGAGCCTCGCCCCCGCGACGGCGGCCATGCCGACCCCGCCACAGCCGATGACCGCGACGGAGTCACCTCGGCCCACGGCACCGGTGTTGACGGCCGCGCCGAAGCCCGCCATCACACCGCATCCCAGCAGACCCGCGGCGGTGGCGGGAGCGGCCGGGTCGACCTTGGTGCACTGGCCCGCGGCGACGAGCGTCTTCTCCGCGAAGGCACCGATGCCGAGCGCGGGCGAGAGCGGGGTGCCGTCGAGCAGGGTCATCGGCTGCGTCGCGTTGTGGGTGGCGAAGCAGTACCAGGGCTTGCCCTTGCTGCACGCCCTGCACTGCCCGCAGACCGCACGCCAGTTGAGGATGACGAAGTCACCCGGCTCGACGCCGCTGACCCCCTCTCCGACGGCCTCGACGCGGCCCGCCGCCTCGTGCCCGAGGAGGAAGGGGAACTCGTCGTTGATACCACCCTCCCGGTAGTGGAGGTCGGTGTGGCAGACGCCGCACGCCTCGACCGCGACGAGCGCCTCGCCCGGCCCCGGGTCGGGGACGACGATGGTCTCGACGGAGACCGGGGCGCCCTTCTCTCGGGCGACGACGGCGCGAACCTCGTGAGCCATGGGCTACTCCTCTGGCCGGAACTCTGTACGTTGCTTAATCAGCTACACGCACCACTATACGCAACTGAGCATCGGTGACGGGAAGCTACGGGTCAAGGGGCCGGTCACCGTCAGGTGCGCAGGGTCTCGGCTTCGCCCGGCCCCGGACCGGCCCCGGCCGCCCGGCCGGTGACCTGTGCGTCCGCCCCCTCGGCCGCCGGCACACCGTCTTCCGGTGCCTGTTCGTCACCGACGGCGGCGACCGGCTCCCGGGACGCCGTTTCGTCTCTCGGCTCGCTCCGCAAGGCCTTCACCAGCGAGACGCACAGGCCGATCATCACGAAGAGGAACGGGAAAGCGGCGATGATGGCCACCTGCTTGACCGCGTCCAGGCCGCCGGCCAGCAGCAGGACGGCTGCCACCAGGCCGGTCAGCGCGCCCCAGAGGATCACGACCGGGCGGCCGGGGTACAGGCTGCCCCGGCAGGAGAGCATGCCGAGCACCACGGAGGCCGCGTCGGCGCCGCTGACGAAGAACAGGCCGACCAGGATGATGACCACGACCGAGGTGACGGTGAACCAGGGGAGCGTCTGGAGCGTGGCGAACAGGCCCGCCTCCTCACCCTCGGCGACCGCGGCGGACAGCCCGCCGCCGTGCATCTCCCGGTTCAGCGCGGTACCGCCGAGGACCGCGAACCACACGACGCTCACCACGCTCGGCGCGATGATGACACCGACGATGAACTGCCGGATGGTACGGCCACGGGATATCCGCGCGATGAACGTGCCCACGAACGGCGTCCAGGAGATCCACCAGGCCCAGTAGAAGACTGTCCAGCCGGAGAGCCATTCGCCGCCGCCGAAGGCGCCCGTCCTGAAGCTCATCTCCGGGATCGAGGCGAGGTAGCCGCCCAGCGCCTGGGTCTGGCTGTCCAGGATGAACACCGTCGGTCCCACGACGAAGACGAACAGGAGGAGGACGCCGGCCAGGATCATGTTGCCGTTGCTCAGCCACTGGATGCCGCGATGCACTCCGGAGAGGGCGGAGACGACGAACAGGACGGTGAGGACGGCGATGATCGAGACGGCGAGCTCGGTGGAGTACGTGATCCCCCACAGTTCGTTCAGCCCGCTGTTGATCTGCAACGCGCCGAGCCCCAGGGAGACGGCGGAGCCGAAGAGGGTGGCGAAGATGGCCAGGATGTCGATGGACTTGCCCAGCGGCCCATCCACACGGTTTCCGAGCAGCGGCCGGAAGGCGGAGCTGATCAGGCTGTTGCCGCTCTTGCGAAACCCGAAGTACGCGAGCGCCAGTCCGGCGACGGCGTACATCGCCCACGGGTGGATCGCCCAGTGGAAGTACGAGTACTCCAGCGCCACACGGGCCGCGTCCTGCGACCCGGCCTCGGCGGTGCCGGGCGGCGGGCTGGACATGTGCATGAGCGGTTCGCTCGCGCCGTAGAACATCAGACCTATGCCCATGCCCGCGCTGAACATCATGGCCACCCACGACGCGGTGCTGAACTCCGGGCGGTCGTCGTCCTTGCCGAGCCGGATGCGGCCGAACCTGCTGAACGCCAGCACGAGCGCGAGCACGACGAACCCGGAGGCCGCCAGGACGAAGAGCCAGCCGAAGTTCTCGATGACCCGCCCCAGCGTCACCTCGGCCGCCGCGGCGAGGTTGTCGGTGAAGAACACCCCCCATGCCACGAAGAGGGCGGCCAGCGTCACCGAGATGTAGAGGACGGCCGGATCGAGCCGAACCCGGGCCTGGGCCGGCTTCTTCGTCGTAGGAGTACTCATCAGCGGCCTTCCGGACGGGGGCGTGGGGAGGGTGAGCGGCGGGCGGGAGGAGAAGGAGGTTCCCTTCCCGCGGGCCGGAACTCGGAGTGCGTAGCACGCAACAGCGCGCTTGATGTGCAACACAGTTTCCCCGTGGCCCCGGATAGGTCAAGCCCCGTACACCCATCGTTTCGGGGATGGTCCGGGCTACGGCTCCGCGAAGGGGGCGCATGCCGCCGCGTAGACCTCCGCCGTCGCCGTGGCGGCCGCGTCCCAGCCGAAGGAGCGCGCGTGCCTGGCGGCGGCCTCCCCCATCCGGACGGAGAGCACCTGGTCGTCGGCGAAGCCGCGCAGTGCTCGTGCGTAGTCCGCGGGGTCGTGGCCCGGTACGAGCAGCCCGCTCCTGCCGTCCCGCACCGCCACCGGCAGTCCACCGACCTCCGCGGCGATCACCGGGGTGCCGCAGGCCTGAGCCTCGACGGCCACCAGGCCGAAGGACTCGCTGTGGGACGGCATGACCAGGACGGAGGCCGCGCGGTACCAGTCGACGAGCTGCTCCTGGCGGACCGGCGGCCGGAAGCGCACGACGTCGCCGATGCCGAGCCGGGCAGCCAGCTTCTGGAGGCTCTCCGGCTCCGCCAGTCCGCTGCCGCTCGGGCCTCCCACGACCGGGACGGTGATCCGCTCACGGAGCAACGGACGTTCCGTCAGCAACCGGGCGACCGCGAGCAGCAGGACGTCCGGTGCCTTCAACGGCTGTATGCGGCCGACGAACAAGGGGATGAAGGCGTCCTGGGGCAGGCCGAGGCGGGCGCGGGCCGCCGCCCGGCCGGCCGCGACTCCGGACGGGTCGGGCCGGAAGCGCGCCAGATCGACGCCCGGGTGGACGACTGCGACCCGGCCGCCGTCTGCGTCGTAGTGGCGGAGCAACTCCTCCGCCTCCTTGCGGGTGTTGGCGATCAGTCGGTCCGCGGCCGCGACCACCTGGGTCTCGCCGATGACGCGGGCGGCGGGCTCGGGGGTGTCGCCGTCGGCCAGGTTGGCGTTCTTGACCTTGGCCATGGTGTGCATGGCGTGCACCAGCGGGACGCCCCAGCGCCGGGCGAGGAGCCTGCCGACGTGGCCGGAGAGCCAGTAGTGGGAGTGGACCAGGTCGTAGTAGCCGGGGCGGTGGCCGGCCCAGGCCCGCATCACGCCGTGCGTGAAGGCGCACAGCTGGGCCGGGAGGTCCTCCTTGGCCAGGCCCTCGTAGGGGCCGGCGTCGACGTGCCGGACCAGGACGCCGGGGGCGAGCCGGACGGCAGGCGGGAGTCCCCCGGCCGTCGCCCGCGTGAAGACCTCCACCTCGATACCGAGGGCGGCCAGGCGCTGCGCGAGGTCGACGATGTAGACGTTCATGCCGCCGGCGTCGCCGGTGCCGGGCTGGTGCAGCGGGGAGGTGTGCACGGAGAGCATCGCCACACGGCGCGGGCGGCGGGCGGCGCCGCCCGGTCGCGGCCGGGGCGGGCCGGCGAGGACGCCGCAGACAGGGCCGCGGCCCCCGCCGGCCGCCGGCACGTACCGACTCACCCCGCCACTCCCCCTTCGGGCTGCCGTGCTCTGCCGGCCGCCGGCCGCAGGTCGATCCGGTGCTCACCCGTGTACACGTTCATGGAAGCGCCGCGCAGGAAGCCGACGAGCGTGAGCCCGGTCTCGGTGGCCAGGTCCACCGCGAGGGAGGAGGGCGCCGAAACCGCGGCCAGCAGCGGGATGCCCGCCATGACCGCCTTCTGGGCCAGCTCGAAGGAGGCCCGGCCCGAGACGAGCAGGATGCTCCGGGACAGCGGCAGACCGCCGGACCGCAGCGCACGGCCCACGATCTTGTCCACGGCGTTGTGCCGGCCCACGTCCTCGCGCACGTCCAGCACTTGGCCCTCGGGCGAGAACAGCCCGGCGGCGTGCAGGCCTCCGGTGCGTTCGAAGACCCGTTGCGCCGCCCGCAGCCGATCGGGGAGAGCTGCCAGCAGTCCGGAGGCTACGCGGACCGGGGGCAGATCGGAGACCGGCCAGCGAGCGGTGGTCCGTACGGCGTCCAGGCTCGCCTTCCCGCACAGCCCGCACGAGGAGGTGGTGTAGACGTTGCGCGCGAGGGAGACGTCGGGCACCTGCACGCCTTGGGCCAGCCGTACGTCGACGATGTTGTACGTGTTCGCCCCGCCCCCGTCCACGGCCCCCGCGCAGTACGCGATGCTGGCCACGTCCTCGGCACTTCCGAGGACGCCCTCGCTCACCAGGAACCCGGCGGCGAGCGCGAAGTCGTCGCCGGGTGTACGCATGGTGATCGCCAGTGGCTCGCCGTTCAGTCTGATCTCCAGCGGCTCCTCCGCGACGAGGGTGTCGGGGCGGGCGCTCGTCCCACCGTCCCGGATGCGCAGCACGCGCCGTCGCTCGGTGACCCGTCCCATGTCCTGCTCCCGGTTCTGTGCTGGTGGGTGTCGACCGCCGATCGCCGGGACCGCTCCCGTCCGGTGCCGTTGGCGGTCGGCGACGGCGTGGGCGTGGTACCAGAGCGACGGACCGCTCGACGGTGCCGGGGGGACCTGGGCGCAGCAGGGGTTCGCCGCCCGTGAAGCGGACCTCCTGGGTCGACGGGCCCGGGGCCGGCCGTCCCCGCACCGGCCCGGTCCCGCTCGTTCATGAACGACGGTTCCGACTGTTGTACCGTCAGCATTCGATGACGTTGACGGCCAGCCCGCCGCGCGCCGTCTCCTTGTACTTCACCTTCATGTCGGCGCCGGTGTCCTTCATGGTCTTGATGACCTTGTCCAGGGACACCTTGTGCGAGCCGTCGCCGCGCATCGCCATCCGGGCCGCCGTGA
>NZ_JBHYOP010000026.1:0-26900 GCF_042745235.1 Streptomyces sp. NPDC058796 | reverse complement strand
GGCGCCCCGTTATCTTCTTCGCGGTCCTGCAAGAGGGCCGCTGGCCTCCGGGCCCGGCATGACTGTTGCCCCCTGTCAAAGGGATGACCTGGGGGGTGGTGTCACCGGGCCCGAGGGGTGCCGTCAGAGACGCTGATCAGAGGTCTGACCACCGCCTGGCCGGGCGCAATACCCGGCTGCTCGCGGGCGGCAGGTCTGCATAACGTGGCTGCGCGAGAACGGCTCCCGACCTCGGGGCCGGCACACGTCGACACATGTGGGGGCACGGTGATCAGCATCGACGGGGTGGGCGTCTTCCTGGGCTTGGACGTCGGCAAGCAGACCCATCACGGACACGGACTGACTCCGGCCGGGAAGACGGTCTTCGATAAGCCGCTGCCGAACAGCGAACCGAAGCTGCGGGCGGTCTTCGACAAGCTGAAGGCCAAGTTCGGCACCGTCCTGGTGGTCGTGGACCAGCCCGCCTCCATCGGCGCCCTGCCGCTGTCCGTCGCCCGGGACGCCGACTGTCAGGTCGCCTACCTGCCAGGCCTGGCGATGCGCAGGATCGCCGACCTCTACCCGGGCGAAGCCAAGACCGACGCGAAGGACGCCGCCGTCATCGCGGATGCCGCCCGCACCATGCCCCACACCCTGCGCACGCTCGACCTGACCGACGAGGTCACCGCCGAGCTGACCATGCTCGTCGGCTTCGACCAGGACCTCGCCGGCGAGGCCAACCGCACCTCCAACCGCATCCGCGGCCTGCTCACCCAGTTCCACCCCAGCCTCGAACGCGTCCTGGGCCCGCGCCTGGACCACGCAGCCATCACCTGGCTCCTCGAGCGATACGGATCCCCGCAGGCACTCCGCAAGGCAGGCCGCCGCAGGCTCGTCGAGGTCATCCGCCCGAGGGCACCGCGCATGGCCGAGCGGCTGGTCGACGACATCTTCACCGCGCTCGACGAGCAGACCGTCGTCGTCCCCGGAACCGGCACCCTCGACGTGATCGTGCCGTCGCTGGCGAAGTCTCTCGCCGCCGTCCACGAACAACCCCGGGCCCTGGAGGCCAGAATCGAGGCCCTGCTGGCGGCCCACCCTCTTTCCCAGGTCCTGACCTCGATGCCCGGCATCGGCGTCAGGACCGCCGCAGTCCTCCTGTCCACCGTCGGCGACGGCAGCTCCTTTCCCACCGCCGCCCACCTGGCCTCATACGCCGGCCTCGCCCCGGCAACCCGGCAGTCCGGAACCTCGATCCACGGCGAACACGCCCCCAGAGGCGGCAACCGCCAGCTCAAACGGGCGATGTTCCTGTCCGCGTTCGCCGCCCTGCATGATCCCGCCTCCCGGACCTACTACGACCGCTGCCGAACCCGCGGGAAGACCCACACCCAGGCACTTCTCCGCCTCGCCCGCCAGCGGATCAACGTGCTGTTCGCGATGCTCCGCGACGGAACCTTCTACGAACCCAGAACCCCACGCCTCGCTTGACGAACGACATAGAGGCACCCCCCCGGCCCACACCGACGCCGCCCAACCCGAAAGCGAGCGGCCCCGTCCGCCAGGGACGAGGCCGCTCACCACAGGCAAGGCGTCACACGGTCACCGCCGTGCGACCCCCTCCGCACGGGCCGCCGCCGCCACCGCCGCCGTGACGGCCGGCGCCACGCGCTCGTCGAAGGGGGACGGGATGACGTAGTCCGCGGCGAGGTCGTCGCCCACCACGGAGGCCAGCGCCTCGGCCGCCGCGAGCTTCATGCCCTCGGTGATCCGCGACGCCCGCACCTGCAGCGCGCCGGCGAAGATGCCCGGGAAGGCCAGCACGTTGTTGATCTGGTTCGGGAAGTCCGACCGCCCCGTCGCCACGACCGCCGCGTACTTGTGCGCGATCTCCGGGTGCACCTCGGGGTTCGGGTTGGCCATCGCGAAGACGAAGGCGCCCTTCGCCATCGAGGCGACCGCCGGCTCCGGCACCGTACCGCCGGAGACGCCGATGAAGACGTCGGCGCCCGCGAGTGCCGACTCCAGCGAACCGGACAGCCCGGCCTTGTTGGTGAAGGAGGCCAGTTCCTGCTTGACCGGCGTCAGGTCGTCCCGGTCGGCGGAGACGACGCCCTTGCGGTCCGCGACCGCGACGTCCCCGATGCCGGCCTCGACCAGCATCTTGGCGATGGCGACGCCGGCCGCGCCCGCCCCCGAGATCACGGCGCGCAGCTCACCCAGCGTCCGCCCGCTCAGCCGCGCCGCGTTCCGCAGCGCCGCCAGCGTCACGACCGCCGTGCCGTGCTGGTCGTCGTGGAAGATCGGGATGTCGAGCCGCTCCTGGAGCTTGCGCTCGATCTCGAAGCACCGCGGCGCCGAGATGTCCTCCAGGTTCACACCTCCGAAGGAGGGCGCGAGCCGCACCACCGTCTCGACGATGTCGTCCGCGTCCGTGCAGTCCAGCGCGATCGGAACCGCGTCCACGCCGCCGAACTGCTTGAAAAGGATCGCCTTCCCCTCCATCACCGGAAGGGAGGCCTCGGGGCCGATGTCCCCGAGCCCCAGAACCGCAGTACCGTCCGTCACGACCGCCACGACCGACGACTTCCACGTGTAGTCGTGCACCAGGTCGGGCTGCTCGGCGATCGCGCTGCACACTTTCGCGACGCCGGGCGTGTACGCCAGGGACAGGTCGTCCTTGTCGCGGACCGGCACGGTGGCCTGCACGGCCATCTTGCCGCCGCGGTGCAGCGCGAACGCCGGGTCGAAGGAGTCGAGGGGCTCCCCCGTCTCCTGCTCCGTACCGGCGTCGCTGTCGCTGCGAGGATTGACGATCTCCGCTGCCACTTGTCTTACCCCTTAAGAGTTCATGGTTTGAGGGTTTGTCCACTCCTGGTGAGGAATGGGCGGGCACCGCACAGGTGGATGGCCGTTGGGGCCACAGGGAGGCCTGCGCGACGGGCGCGCCGCACACGCGCCCTGAGCCCCTGATGAGGGGTGTAAAGAACCTTCTTACCCGACGGACGCCCCCTGCGACGAGTCGGATAAGTGCAAGCTCACATGCCGGACCTCGAGCACCGCATGCCGGTGACATGACTCATAGACGAGTATCGAGACAACTTCACGGAAGCCCTTGACAGGCTTCGGCGACAAGCTCTTGACGGGCGGGCGCACCGCCGGACCATCTCCGCATTTCCAGGAATGCCGAAGATCTTTCGGCCGGAAGAGGGGATTCCCGTAAAGGTTGGGTCGGGTTGTACCGGCCTGGTGCGGTTCGGGGGGTCACCCGTTATCCGATTTTGACATGACGTCCCCCCTGAATGGCCGAGTCCGAATGGCAAGATGCCGTAATCACACGAGGTCGCGACACTCGAAGGCGTGTGCTCTCGTCGACCCACGGCGCCTGCCGGTCCCCCGGCCGGCGCCCCGTCCCACCGGAACTCCACCGTCCCCATCGGCATCTCCTTTCATCCGCCGGAGGAACCACCATGACCGCACGCTCCACCCGTCGTACGACCGCCGCGCACTCCCGGACAGCAGCGGTCGGTGCGATCGCGGTCGCAGGCGCCCTGCTGCTCACCGGATGCGGCGACCAGACCGAGAACAGCGGCTCCGGCGGCGACGACCAGTCCGCGGTGGCCGCCCCGCTGGCCGACAAGCTGCCGCAGGCCATACGCGACAAGGGCGTCATCAAGGTCGGTTCCGACATCGCCTACGCCCCGGTCGAGTTCAAGGACAAGTCCGGCAAGACGGTCGGCATCGACCCCGATCTCGCGGACGCCATGGGCAAGCAGCTCGGCGTGAAGTTCGAGTTCGAGAACGGCACCTTCGACACCCTGATCACCGGTCTGCGCTCCAAGCGCTACGACATCGCGATGTCGGCGATGACCGACACCAAGGAGCGCCAGGAGGGCATCGACTCCGAGACCGGCAAGAAGGTCGGCCAGGGCGTCGACTTCGTGGACTACCTCACCGCCGGTGTCTCGATCTACACCAAGAAGGGCGACGACCAGGGCATCAAGACCTGGTCCGACCTGTGCGGCAAGAAGCTGGTCCTCCAGCGCGGCACGGTCTCCGAGGACCTCGCCAAGGCCGAGAACGAGAAGTGCCCGGCCGGCAAGAAGATCACCATCGAGCCCTACGACAACGACCAGCAGGCCCAGACCCGCCTGCGCGCGGGCGGCGCCGACGCCGGCTCCTCCGACTTCCCGGTCGCGGCGTACGCGGTGAAGACCTCCGGCGGCGGCAAGGACTTCCAGCTCGTCGGCGAGCAGGTCGAGGCCGCCCCGTACGGCATCGCGGTCGCCAAGGACAACACCCAGCTGCGGGACGCCCTGAAGGCGGCGCTGGACGCGATCATCGCCAACGGCGAGTACGAGAAGGTCCTCGACAAGTGGGGCGTGGCGGAAGGTGCCGTCACCGAGGCCACCGTCAACGGCGGCAAGTGACGCCCGGCGGGCGCTGAAAGGCAACATCCGTGACTGTTGACATCGACAAGACGGCGGGCGGCCCGGCCGACACCCCGCCGGCCGGGGCGGAGGCCATCAAGGCCATCCCGGTCCGGCACTACGGGCGGTACGTCTCCGCGACGGTCGCGATCGCGCTGCTGGCCGCGGTCGTGTACGCGTTCTCCCAGGGCAAGATCAACTGGGGCGCGATCCCGGACTACTTCTTCGACGACCGGATCGTCTCCGGTGTGGGCAAGACGCTGCTGATCACCGTGCTGGCCATGGCGATCGGCATCTTCGGCGGCATCCTGCTCGCCGTCATGCGGCTGTCGAAGAACCCGGTGACCTCGTCCATCGCGTGGTTCTACATCTGGTTCTTCCGCGGCACGCCGGTCCTGGTACAGCTGGTGGTCTGGTTCAACCTGGGCCTGGTCTTCGAGTACATCAACCTCGGCCCGGTCTACCGGGACGAGTGGTCGGACTTCATGACGCCGTTCCTGACGGTGCTGCTCGGCCTCGGCCTGAACGAGGCCGCGTACATGGCGGAGATCTGCCGGGCCGGTCTGCTCGCGGTCGACGAGGGCCAGACCGAGGCGGCGCACGCGCTGGGCATGAGCCACACCAAGACGCTGCGCCGGATCGTGATCCCGCAGGCGATGCGCGTGATCGTGCCGCCCACGGGCAACGAGGTCGTCAACATGCTGAAGACGACCTCGCTGGTCTCGGTCGTCCAGTACCCGGAGTTGTTCCGCGCGGCCCAGGACATCGGCCAGACCTCCGGGGCACCGGCCGAGATGCTGTTCCTGGCGGCCGCCTGGTACCTGCTGCTGACCTCGGTCTTCAGCGTGGGCCAGTACTACCTGGAGCGGTACTACGCGCGGGGTTCGAGCCGGTCCCTGCCGGCCACCCCGTTCCAGAAGATCAAGGCGAACGTGCTGTCCCTGTCCAGCCGCTCCAAGCCGACGGGAGGCACCGCATGACCGCCATGGTGAAGGCCGAGGGCGTCCACAAGTCCTTCGGCGCCGTCGAGGTCCTCAAGGGCATCGACCTGGAGGTGAAGCAGGGCGAGGTGTTCTGCCTCATCGGCCCCTCCGGCTCCGGCAAGTCCACCTTCCTCAGGTGTATCAACCACCTCGAGAAGATCAACGCCGGGCGTCTGTACGTCGACGGCGAGCTGGTCGGCTACCGCCAGAAGGGCGACAAGCTCTACGAGCTGAAGGACAGCGAGGTCGCCCGCAAGCGGCGGGACATCGGCATGGTCTTCCAGCGCTTCAACCTGTTCCCGCACATGACGGCCGTCGAGAACGTCATGGAGGCTCCGGTCCAGGTCAAGGGCGCGAGCAAGGCCCAGGCCAGGGAGCGCGCCACCGCCCTGCTGGAGCGGGTGGGCCTCGGCGACAAGGCCGGCAACTACCCCTCGCAGCTCTCCGGAGGCCAGCAGCAGCGCGTCGCCATCGCCCGGGCACTGGCGATGGACCCGAAACTGATGCTGTTCGACGAGCCGACCTCGGCCCTCGACCCGGAGCTGGTCGGTGACGTCCTGGACGTCATGCGCGACCTCGCCGAGTCCGGCATGACGATGGTCGTCGTGACCCACGAGATGGGCTTCGCCCGTGAGGTCGGCGACAGCCTGGTCTTCATGGACGGCGGTGTGGTCGTGGAGTCGGGCAACCCGCGCGACGTCCTGACGGACCCGCAGCACGAGCGGACGCAGGCGTTCCTGTCCAAGGTGCTCTGAGCACCCGCGGGCACGCCGAAGGGGCGGTACGGATGTCCGTACCGCCCCTTCGGCCTGTTCCCGGGCTACTTGAGCGCCAGCAGCAGCGTGTCCGACGGCGAGCACCACACCGGCCGCGCCTCACCGAAGCCCTTCTCGCGCAGCACGCGCGCGTGCCACTGGGCCGAGGGCATGTCGCCGTCGGCGTGCTCCCCGTAGATCTCGAAGCGGCGGGCGGTGGGACCGGCGAGGACCGGGTCCTTGGCGGCGAGCTGCCACCACTCGGACCAGTCGAGCGCGCCCCCCGCCTTGGCGGCGTCCATCCGCGCGTGCCGCTGCGCGCGCTCGGCCGCGTTGATCCGGGGCGTCGTCTCGTCGATCATGTGGTCCGCGTTCATGAAGACACCGCCGTCGCGGACGACCTCCGCGACCCGACCGTAGAGGGCCGCGAGGGGTTCGGAGTGGAGCCAGTGCAGGGCCGTGGCGGTCAGTACGGCGTCGTACGAGTCGTACGGCAGCTTCGACGTCCAGTCGGGGTCCTTGAGGTCGGCGGTGACCAGACAGACCCGTTCGTCGCCGGCGAAGGTCCCCTCGGCGATGGCGAGGAGCGCCGGGTCGAGATCCACGCCGGTGCTGGTGGCCTGCGGGAAGCGGGCCAGCAGACGGGCCGTGATGGTGCCGGTGCCGCAGGCGAGGTCGAGCACCCGGGGCGCGGGCCCCACCAGCGCCTCGACCATGTCCAGCATGATCCGGAAGCGTTCCTCCCGGTCGGGCATGTACCACTCCTGCTGCCGGTCCCAGCTCTCCTGCCAGGCCTGCCAGTCGGCTGCGGGTGTGGTGGCCGTGGTGATGTCCGCGTCCGTCATCGAGCCCCTCCATCGCGTGCGTCACGTAATACCCTGTAAGCACGATCAGCCATTACCTGACCGCAGGCACGACCATAGAGCCCCTTCGTAAGGACTACAAGTGGAACTGGCCTATTACTCGGACTACGCCGTGCGTCTCGTCAACACCGAGGAACCGGCCCGGGGGCAGGACTCCCTCACCTCGGTCGAGGCCGTCCGCGAGCTCTTCGGCGCCAACCAGTCGGCGGCCCGGCGCGCCACGGACGCGGACGTGACCCGCTTCCGCTCGGTCCGCGGGCGGCTGCGCGCGGTCTTCGAGGCCGCCGACGGCGGCGACGAGACCCTCGCCGTGGACCTGCTGAACTCCCTCCTGCTGGAGTTCCCGGTGAGCCCGCAGATCTCCGGCCACGACCACCGCGACGACGACGGCAGCCCGCTGTGGCACATGCACCTGGCGGACCACCCGTCCAACGCGACCGCCGGTTTCGCCGCCATCGCGGCGATGGGCCTGGCCTTCCACCTCACCGAGTACGGCGTGGACCGCCTGGGCCTGTGCGAGGCGGCCCCCTGCCGCAACGCCTACCTGGACACCTCGACGAACCGCTCCCGTCGCTACTGCTCGGACCGCTGCGCCACCCGTGCCAACGTGGCGGCCTACCGCGCCCGCAAGCGCCTGGAGGCGGACCGGTCGGTCAGCACCGGCCGGAGCGCGGAGAACGCCCAGCGGCCCACGGCGAACGGCGAGCGCTGACCCGGCTTCAGGGGCCGGTACCGCGCCCGCGCGCGCCCGAGCACCAGTTCCTCCGGGACGACCCCGTAGTCGGTGCTGTCGCCGCCCGCGAAGGCGTTGTCGCCGAGCACCCACCAGCCGGCCCCGCGCCGCTCGACGGCCCGCTTGACCACCAGCAGGTCCTGCTGGAAGGGGTGGCGCAGCACCACGACGTCACCCGGCCGGACCCGAGCCCCCCAGTGCACGAGGAGCACGTCGCCGTGATGGAGCGTGGGCACCATCGACGGCCCGGTCACCTCGGCCGGGCCGAAAGGCAACGCCCCTCTCGGGCGTTCGGTCTCCTGCGACGACTGCTCCGGCATGACCCGGCACCTCCCCGGTGTTTCCTCCACCAGTCTCAGTCTCACCCCGGACTTTTGTCCTAAGCCCACGGGGGCACTCGCGAAATCGCGCCTCCCAGGGAGTAATGTCCCCCCTGAGAAGACGATCACGAGGAAGGAACGCTTCATGCTTTCCCGCCTGTTTGCCCCCAAGGTCACGGTCAGCGCCCACTGCGACCTGCCCTGCGGCGTGTACGACCCGGCCCAGGCCCGCATCGAGGCGGAGTCGGTGAAGGCCGTGCAGGAGAAGATGGCCGGCAACGACGACCCGCACTTCCAGACGCGTGCCACGGTCATCAAGGAGCAGCGCGCCGAGCTGGCGAAGCACCACGTCTCCGTGCTGTGGAGCGACTACTTCAAGCCGCCGCACTTCGAGAAGTACCCGGAGCTGCACCAGCTGGTCAACGACACCCTGAAGGCCCTGTCGGCCGCCAAGGGCTCGAAGGACCCGGCGACCGGCCAGAAGGCGCTGGACTACATCGCCCAGATCGACAAGATCTTCTGGGAGACCAAGAAGGCCTGATCCGACCCTGGATCACACCTTTCGGCCTGCGGTGCCCCTTGCCGCACGGTCGCACGGTCTTCCGGTCTCGCACCCGGACCGCGGGGCGCCGAGCACGGCGCCCACGGCGGTCCGGGTGCGGTCGTTTCCGGCCTGACTCAGCAGGCGGCGCCGGTCAGCGCTTCCTGCGGTACGTCCGCACCACGACGCCGTTGCCGAAGCCGCGCACCGACTGCGGGGCGAACTCGGTGACGGCGAAGCCGGTCCCGAACATCGGCATGCCGGTGCCCAGCACCACGGGGTAGGTCTTGACGACCAGCTCGTCGACCTCGTCGAACAGCTCGCCGGCGACGGCCGATCCGCCGCACAGGTAGATGTCGAAGCCGGTGTCCTCCGCCTTGAGTCCGCGGACCTTGCCGGCCAGGTCCGCCGAGACGATCTCGACGTTGGGGTCGGGCGACTCCGTGAGCGTGCGGGAGGCGACGTACTCCCGCAGGTGTGCGTAGGGGCTGGTCACACCCTCCTTGAGGGCGAGGTCGTAGCTGGCCCTGCCCTGGACGGCCGTGTCGAACCGCTTGTTCGGCAGGTCGTCGATGCCGAGCGGCCGACGGACGTGGGTCGGCAGGGTCTCCGGGTATTCCGACTTCAGGAACGCGAGGAACTCCTCGTCGACGAACGGGACCATGAACGCGGCGTCGCCGTCCGGGCCGCCGATGAAGCCGTCGATCGAGCAGGCGATGAAGTACGTGAGCTTGCGCAAGACGCTGTCCTCTCCCTTGACCACTCCATTCATAGTACTCCGCCTGGAGTGGTTCAAGGAGTTTGCCGCGGCTCGCGCCACATCGGCCACATCCGGGGGCCGTCCGGGAGGTCCAGGGCCCGGCCGGTGAACTCGAAGCCAAGGCGTTCGTACAGGCCCTTGCTGCGGTCGCTGCTCGCCTCCAGATAGGCGGGCAGCCCCTCACGGTCGCACCGGTCCAGGACCGACCCGATGAGCGCGGTACCCAGGCCCTCGCCCTGCCTGCCGGGGGCCACGCCGATCATCCACAGGTACTCGTGGGCCCGGCCCGAGGGATGGATTCCTTCCGTCAGCCGGGCTATCAACTCCACCCGCTCGTTGTCCGGATCGACGGCCTGGCGCACCAGGGCCGGGACGTCCTCGGCGTCGTCGCCCGGCTCCTCGCCGGTGCCTTCTCCCGCGGGCACGGACAGCCAGAGCGCACAGGCCGCGCCGTCCTCCGTGAGGTCGATGCGCCCGTCGGCGAGCACGGCGTCGGTGAAGGCGGCCATGAGCCGGTGGTGGGTCCGGCGGCGGTACTCCCCACCGGGGAAGACCCAGCCGCTCACCGGATCTTCCTGGAACGCCTCGTCCAGCAGCCGGACGACCAGTTCCCGGTCGTCCTCCCCCGCCGTCCGGATCGCCACACCCATGCCCCGCCCGCCCTTTCGCCTCAACCCCGCTCGCGTGTACGGCGGTTGAGCCTAGCCGGACGAACGCCGAGAAGGCGGGCCCCGCACGCCGTGGGGAAGTGCGGGACCCGCCGGACCGGAGCCCTCGGCGGCGCGACCGTACGTCGGTCAGGTCCGTACGGCCCTGCGCGGGCTCCGGTGTCGTGCCCGGCCGTCCGGCGCTCGATCGCCGCCGGACGGCCGGGGAGGGTCAGGTGCTGCGCCGGGTCACGAACTCGGCAAGCGCGAGCAGGCCGCCCGCCGCCTCCGGATCGGGCACCGCGCGGGCCAGTTCCTGCATGGCCCGGGCCATGCGGTCGGCGGCCTGGGCCTGCGCCCAGTCACGGCCACCCGCCCGCTCCACGGCCAGGGCGCTGCGCTCCAGGTCCTCCGTGCCCTCGTCGTACGGTGCCGCGTACAGCTCGGCGAGTTCGGCGGCGGCCGGAGTGCCTGAGGACAGGGCGGCGACCACCGGAAGCGACTTCTTCCGGGCGGCCAGGTCCGCGCCCGCCGGCTTGCCGGTGCGCCGCGGGTCGCCCCATATGCCGATGACGTCGTCGATGAGCTGGAACGCCAGCCCGGCCTCCCGGCCGAAGGCGTCCAGAGCCTCCACCTCCTCGTCGGCCGCCCCCGCGTAGAGCGCGCCGACCGCGCAGGCACATCCCAGCAGGGCGCCCGTCTTGGCCTCGGCCATGGCGAGCGTCTCCTCCAGAGTGACCTCGTCCGGGGCGCGCCGCTCCATGGCCGTGTCCGCGTGCTGGCCCTCGCAGAGTTCCATGACGCAGTCGGCGAGCCGGGCGGCGGCCGCCGCCGACGCCGGGTGCGGGTCCACGGCGAGCAGCCGCAGGGCCAGCGCCTGGAGGGCGTCCCCGGCGAGGATCGCGTCGGCGTCGCCGAACACGGTCCACGCGGTCGGCCGGTGGCGCCGGGTGCTGTCGCGGTCCATCACGTCGTCGTGCAGCAACGTGAAGTTGTGGACCAGCTCCACCGCCGCCGCGGCCGGCACCGCCGCCGCCCGGGCCGCGGGGCCGCCGAGGGCGGCGGCCGAGGCCAGGACGAGCGCGGGGCGGATCGCCTTGCCCGCGTTGCCGGACGCCGGTGTGCCGTCCGCGTGCTGCCAGCCGAAGTGGTAGAGCGCGACCCGCCGCATACCGGCGGGCAGGGACGCGATGGCGGACCGCAGCCCGGGGTCGACCGACGCCCGGGACTCCCGCAGGAGCACCGCGGCCTCATGCCCGTCGGCCGGGCCTTCCGGCTCCTCCCCCCGTTGTGTGCCGATGCGCTCGCCCCTTTCCAGGGTTCCGATGGGCCGGCGCGCCCCACCGGTGCCGTGCGGAGCCTCCGTCATCGACTCGCCTCCCCCCGTGCGCCCGCGACCGTACCCCCGGGGTGTACCCGCCCGGGCGGGCGGGAACACGGCGTTCGGGAGACTGGTGTCACTGCCAACGGCCGATCTCGACGTTCTCCAGCACGCCGAGCGCGTCCGGTACGAGGACGGCGGCCGAGTAGTAGGCCGTGACCAGGTACTTGATGATGGCCTGCTCGTTGATCCCCATGAACCGCACCGACAGACTCGGCTCGATCTCGTCGGGGATGCCGGTGGCGCGCAGCCCGATCACGCCCTGGTCCTGTTCCCCCGTACGCATCGCGATGATCGAGGACGTGCGGGCCTCGGTGACCGGGATCTTGTTGCACGGGTAGATCGGCACCCCGCGCCAGGTCGGGATGCGGTTGCCGGCGACGTCGATCGTCTCGGGGACGAGTCCGCGCCGGTTGAGCTCGCGGCCGATCGCGGCGATGGCACGCGGGTGGGCGAGGAGCAGCTTGGTGCCGCGGCGGCGGCTCAGCAGCTCGTCGAGGTCGTCCGGGCCGGGCACACCGTCGTGCGGCTGGATCCGCTGGTCGTACTCGCAGTTGTGCAGCAGGCCGAACTCGCGGTTGTTGATGAGCTCGTGCTCCTGGCGCTCCTTCAACGCCTCGACGGTCAGGCGGATCTGCTGCTCCGTCTGGTTCATCGGCTGGTTGTAGAGGTCGGCCACGCGCGAGTGGATGCGCAGCACGGTCTGGGCGACGCTCAGTTCGTACTCACGGGGCCGCGCCTCGTAGTCGACGAAGGTGTGCGGGATGTCCGGCTCGCCGCTGTGGCCGGCGGAGAGGTCGATCGCCTTCTCGCCGTGCCTGTTGGTGGGCTGCTGGGGGAGCGAGCGGCGCTCCTCGAGGTGTGTGCGCAGGGAGTCGGAGCGCTCCGCGACCTGCTCCACCTCCTGACGCGGCAGCACCAGCACCGTGCAGGCGGTGACCGTGCGGGCGGTGTACTCCCAGATGGCGTCCCCGTCCAGCAGCGCCTCGTCGCCGAAGTAGGCACCGTCGGCGAGGACGCCGAGCACCGCGTCGTCGCCGTAGGGGCCGGTGCCGACCTTCTCCACCTTGCCGTGGGCCAGCAGGTACACCTCGTCGGCCTGGGCACCGAACGAGGCGATCACCTCACCGGGGCCGAACTCCCGCTGCTCGCAGCGCTGAGCCAGCTCCGAGAGCACCTCTTCGTCCTCGTACGAGCGCAGGGCCGGCAGCTCGCCCAGCTCCGCGGGGATGACCTCGACGCGGTCGCCGGTCTTCACGAACGTGACCCGGCCGTCGCCGACGGCGAAGGTCATGCGCCGGTTCACCCGGTACGTGCCGCCCTGGATGTCGACCCAGGGAAGCGTGCGCAGCAGCCAGCGGGAGCTGATCTCCTGCATCTGAGGAACGGACTTGGTCGTGGTGGCCAGGTTCCGCGCGGCCGCCGTGCCGAGGCTCTGCTGCGGCCTGGTCTGCTCGGTGCGGACCTCTTCGCCTACCGACATAAGGAATTGCCCTCCCGGTCATGCCGGACGGCTGCGCCCGGCATCGATGTGCGTGCACCAGCCTTCCTCACGGAGCGTGCCGGTGCTATTACCCGAAAGAGCGGGAATGGATCACCGCCGACCGGGGCAGACATGGGAGCTTGTTCGACGTATCGGCGACTTGTCCGGCGCAGGTCAGAGCCGATGGCCGGTATGACATTGGCCGAAAGGACTCGTACGGGGACCGAACAAGTCGTAGGGAGCACTCCATTTCGGTAGAAGCACTGTACGAGGCGGTCGCGCCGGGCGGTCGTCGCGCAGCGTGAAGGAGTCGGCCGTGGCCTCACCCATGTCCGCGAGCAGTTTCCTCAAGGCACTGAAGGCGGAGGGCCTCACCGTCGTGCAGGTCGGCGACTGGCGGGACCACAACCGCAACCACAAGGGACCCTGGGGCCCCGTGCACGGCGTGATGATCCACCACACGGTCACCAAGGGCAGCGCACGGACCGTGGAGATCTGCCGCAAGGGTTACGAAGGCCTGCCGGGTCCGCTGTGCCACGGGGTCATCACCAAGGACGGCAGGGTCCATCTCGTCGGGTACGGGCGCGCCAACCACGCCGGACTGGGCGACGACGACGTGCTGCGCGCGGTGATCGCGGAGAGGGGGCTGCCCCGGGACAACGAGTCGAACACCGACGGCAACCGTCACTTCTACGGCTTCGAGTGCGAGAACCTGGGCGACGGGGACGATCCCTGGCCGGCCGCGCAGCTCGAGGCGATCGAGCGGGCCGCCGCCGCGGTCTGCCGCCATCACGGCTGGAATGAACGATCCGTCATCGGCCACCTCGAATGGCAGCCGGGGAAGGTGGACCCGCGGGGGTTCTCGATGGGGTCGATGCGGGAGCGGATCCGCGACCGGCTGAAGTGAGGCGTGCGCCCCGAGCGCGTGACGGGACAATGGCTGCATGACCGGCACCTTGACCTCCGAGCTCGCCGCTCTGCGACCGCGCCTGCCCTCTCCCTTGCAGGAGGTCGCCGACGAGCGGTTCGAGCGGCGCGGGGTCCGGTTGCTGTTGAAGCGCGACGACCTGATCCATCCGGAACTGGTCGGCAACAAGTGGCGCAAACTCGCTCCGAACCTCGCCGCCGGGACCGGGAGCACCGTCGTCACGTTCGGCGGCGCGTACTCCAACCACCTGCGCGCCACGGCCGCCGCCGGCCGGCTGCTCGGGCTGCCCACGGTGGGCGTGGTGCGCGGTCAGGAGCTGGCCGGCCGGCCGCTCAACTCCTCGCTGGCCCGGTGCGCGGCCGACGGCATGCGACTCCACTTCGTCGACCGCTCCACGTACCGCCGCAAGACCGAGCCCGACGTCCTGGCGGCGCTCCTGCGCGCGGTGGACGCCGAGGACGCGGTCGTCGTGCCCGAGGGCGGCAGCAACGCGGCGGCCGTACGCGGCTGCCGGGCGCTCGGCGAGGAACTGGGCGAGCACGCCGACGTCGTCGCGCTCGCCTGCGGCACCGGCGGCACGCTGGCCGGGCTGGCCGCGGGGCTGCCCGCGGGACGCCGGGTGGTGGGCATACCCGTGCTCAAGGGCGGCTTCCTGGCCGACGACATACGGCGGCTCCAGGACCGCGCGTTCGGCGGGCCGCGCGGCGACTGGCGCCTCGACGACCGCTTCCACTTCGGCGGCTACGCCCGCACCACCGCCGGGCTCGAGGCCTTCGCCGAGGACTTCGAGCGCCGTCACGGCCTGCCCGTGGAGCGCGTCTACGTCGCCAAGATGCTGCACGCCCTGGTCACGCTGACCGAGGAGGGCGCCTTCCCGCGCGGGACCACCGTGGCCGCGGTCGTCACCGGCCGCCCCTTCCCCTGACCCCGGGCGCCCTACGTCGTCTCCCGGTACGCCGCCGCCTCCTCCAGGTCCAGCCGGCGCAGCAGGGTCCGCAGCATCTCGTCGTCGATGTACCGGCCGTCCCGCAGCCGCACGAAGACCTCCCGCTCGGCGCCGATCATCTCCCGCGACAGCCGCCGGTAGGTGTCGTCGACGCTCTCCCCGGTGACGGGGTTGACCTGGCCGAGCCGTTCCCAGACGGCGTTGCGGCGACGCTCCAGGACCGTGCGGAGGCGGTCGGCGAGGGGTGCGGGCAGCGCGTTGCGCTCGTCGGCGAGGAGGTCGTCCAGGCGCTGCTCCGCGGCGCGGGAGGCCTGGGCCTGGGCGTTGGCCTCCGCCAGGGTCTCGGCCCGGACGTCACGGGCGGGGAACTTCAGCAGGCGGATCAGCGGCGGCAGGGTGACGCCCTGGACGACCAGCGTGCCGATGACCGTGGTGAAGGTGAGGAACAGGATGAGGTTCCGCTCGGGGAAGGGCCCGCCGCCGTGCACGGTGAGCGGGATGGAGAAGGCGATGGCCAGCGAGACCACGCCCCGCATCCCCGCCCAGCCGATCACGAACGGCCCCTTCCAGGACAGGTCCCCCTCGCGCGCGCGGACGCGTGCCGACAGGCGCGGCAAAAAGGTCGCCGGATACACCCACACGAAGCGGGTCACGGCGACCACCAGGAAGACGGCGACCGCGTACCAGGCGGCGTCGGCGCCTTCGTAGTCCCCGAGGCCCTTGAGGACCACGGGCAGCTGGAGGCCGATGAGCGCGAACACGGACGACTCGAGGACGAACGCCACCATCTTCCAGACCGCCTCCTCCTGGAGGCGGGTGGCGAAATCGACCTCCCACGCGCGGTGGCCGAGGAACAGCGCGACGACCACCACAGCCAGCACCCCGGACGCGTGCACCTGCTCCGCGACCGCGTAGGCGACGAATGGGATCAGCAGGGAGAGCGTGTTCTGGAGGAGGGCCTCCTTCACGTGGGTGCGCAGCCAGTGGAGCGGCACCATCAGCACCAGCCCGACGCCGACGCCGCCGACCGCCGCGATCAGGAACTCCGCGATCCCGCCGGCCCAGGTGGCGCCCTCGCCGACCGCCGCGGCGAGCGCCACCCGGAAGGCGGTGATCGCGGTGGCGTCGTTCACCAGGGACTCGCCCTGGAGGATCGTGGTGATCCGGTTCGGCAGTCCCACCCGGCGCGCCACCGCCGTGGCCGCGACGGCGTCGGGTGGAGCCACCACCGCGCCGAGCACCAGGGCCGCGGTCAGGGGCAGGCCCGGCACGATCAGGTACGCGGCGGCGCCCACGACGAAGGTCGCGAAGAGCACGTAGCCGACGGACAGCAGCGCCACGGGCCGCAGCTGCGCCCGCAGGTCGAGGTAGGAGCTGTCGGTGGCCGCCGTGTGGAGCAGCGGGGGCAGCAGCAGCGGCAGGACGATGTGCGGGTCGAGGGTGTAGTCGGGCACGCCGGGCACGTAGCTCACCGCGAGGCCCACGGCCACCAGCAGCAGCGGCGCCGGCACCGGCAGCCGCCGGCCCGCCGCGGCGATCGCGGCGCTGCCCGCCACCAGCAACAGCAGCGGCATCACGTCCATCGTCCTCGCCCGCCCTCGTTCTCCACGCGGTGGTCCGCACGCCCGTCGTAACCTGGCAATCATGAAACAGTGCACGCACGCCGACGCGCTGCCGCACCCGGAACCGGAGCCGCGCAGCGAGACCTGCCCGGAGTGTCTGGCCGAGGGGACGGACCCGGTGCAGCTGAGGCTGTGCCTCGTGTGCGGCCATGTCGGCTGCTGCGACTCCTCGCCGAGGCGGCACGCGACCGCGCACCACGAGGAGACCGGCCACCCGGTGATGCGCACCTTCGAGCCCGGGGAGAACTGGCGTTGGTGTTTCGTGGATCACGTACTCGTGTGACCTCGGTCCGGGACGGTTCGACCGTCTGAGGCCTGGGTACGTCAACCCGGCGCGCGCTCTTCCGATTTGAGCCCGCCGAACCCCTAGCCACTGTACGTGTTCATGTGTTTACTATGAGTTACGGCAAGGGGTTGGGGTCTCGGGGACAGGAAAGTTCGGAGCGCGATAACGTCACCGCTGAACCACGTATCGCGTTACCCCGAGGTGACCCTCGGCCCTGTAACGCTTGTACCACCTTGGAGGTGAGGGTGTCCCAGATCGCAGGCGAGCCCGCGACCCAGGACTTCGTCGAAGTCCGGCTGCCGGCCGCGGGTGCCTACCTGTCGGTGCTGCGTACGGCCACGGCCGGCCTCGCGGCCCGTTTGGACTTCACCCTCGACGAGATCGAGGACCTGCGCATCGCAGTCGACGAGGCCTGCGCGATCCTGCTCCAGCAGGCCGTGCCCGGCTCGGTGCTCAGTTGCGTCTTCCGCCTCGTCGACGACTCGCTCGAGGTCACCGTCTCGGCGCCGACCACGGACGGACACGCCCCCTCGCGGGACACCTTCGCCTGGACCGTGCTGTCCGCCCTCGCGGGCAAGGTCTCCTCCGCCGTGGACGAGGACAACACCGTTTCGATCAGCCTGTACAAACAGCGCGGCGCGGGACCCGGGCCGGCGTGAGGGACGGGGACGGGCCGGTGCGGGACGAGGAGCGCGGCACACGGGAACGGCCGGCCGAGGCCACACGTGTCGAGAACGAGGCCCGAGGCATGGCGGACGGCATCGACGGCATCCCCGAGCAGGCCCGGCCGCATCCTCAGGACGAGGCCTCGCCCGGGGCCGTCGTCCCGGGAGACGGGCAGCGGACCGGGGAGACCCCCGTGCGGCCCGTCCGAGCGGAGGCGAAGGCTCGGGAAAGGGCAACGGGCGGGACGATGAGCGAGCACGAGCGACACGCCGAAGAAGAGGCTCCGGGCGCACGGGGCACGCAGGGCACGCGCCACGACCCGCAGGACCGCAGCGGGGCGCGTCTGATGTTCGCCGAGCTGCGCGCCCTGGAGAAGGACAGCCCCGAGTACGCGGAGCTGCGCAACCGGCTCGTCCGCATGCACCTCCCCCTCGTCGAGCACCTCGCGCGCCGCTTCCGCAACCGCGGGGAGCCCCTGGACGACCTCACCCAGGTCGCCACCATCGGACTGATCAAGTCGGTCGACCGCTTCGACCCGGACCGCGGGGTGGAGTTCTCCACGTACGCGACCCCCACGGTCGTCGGCGAGATCAAGCGGCACTTCCGGGACAAGGGGTGGGCGGTGCGCGTGCCGCGCCGGCTCCAGGAGCTGCGGCTGGCCCTGACGACGGCCACCGCGGAGCTCTCGCAGCTGCACGGCCGCTCCCCCACCGTGCACGAGCTCGCCGAGAAGCTGTCGATCTCGGAGGAGGAGGTCCTGGAGGGCCTGGAGTCGGCCAACGCGTACTCCACCCTGTCCCTGGACGTCCCGGACACCGACGACGAGTCCCCGGCGGTCGCGGACACCCTCGGAGCCGAGGACGAGGCGCTGGAGGGCGTCGAGTACCGCGAGTCCCTCAAGCCCCTGCTGGAGGACCTGCCGCCGCGGGAGAAGCGAATCCTGCTGCTGCGCTTCTTCGGCAACATGACGCAGTCGCAGATCGCGCAGGAGGTCGGCATCTCCCAGATGCACGTGTCGCGGCTGCTGGCGCGCACGCTGGCACAGTTGCGGGAGAAGCTGCTGGTCGAGGAGTAGCCGCGGCGACGGAAAGCGTCGGGTGCCGGCTACTTCCGCGCGCTGCCGGGGCCTCGGATGCCGAGCGCCTGGGTGGTCGCGGGGTTCACCAGCAGCACCAGCGCCGTGACCGCCACGACGGCGAGCACGATGCCCGCCGGGATGGCGACGCTGTCGGCGTTCAGCATGTTGTAGGCCACGGGCAGCGCCATGATCTGCGTGATGATGGCGGGCCCCCGGCTCCAGCCCCGCCGCGCGAGCAGACCGCGGGCGGCGAGCAGCGGCAGCAGGGCGAGGACGACCAGGGTGACGCCGCCGGTGACGGCGGAGGTCCGGTCGTCGGGGTGGCCCGTGAGACCACCCACCAGCATCCAGGCTCCGCCGACGACGAGCGCCAGCCCCTCCAGTGCGGCCAGGGCGGCCGCGGCGGTCAGCCGCCCGGGGCGGGGGCCCGCCTCTTCGGCGGCTTCGGCGGCTTCGGGGGTGGGGTTCTGCTCACTGCTCACCCCTGAAGGGTAGCCCTCGCCGACACCGGCTCCCGTGGGGGCGTCCGGCACGATGCGCGCACCGCGGCCCGCCGCGATCTCCCCCTCGGGCTGGGCCGGGTACCGCCCAGTAGGTACCCTGCACAGCATGCGTGCACTTCTCGTGGTCAATCCGGCGGCAACCACCACGAGCGCGCGCACGCGCGACGTCCTGATCCACGCGCTCGCCAGCGAGATGAAGCTGGAGGCCGTCACCACGGAGTACCGCGGGCACGCGCGCGACCTCGGCCGGCAGGCGGCGCAGAGCGACGACATCGAGCTGGTGGTGGCCCTCGGCGGCGACGGCACGGTGAACGAGGTCGTCAACGGCCTGCTGCACGCCGGCCCCGACCCGGAGCACCTGCCCGGCCTCGCGGTGGTCCCCGGGGGCTCCACCAACGTCTTCGCCCGCGCGCTGGGTCTGCCCAACCACGCCGTGGAGGCCACCGGCGCCCTGCTCGACGCGCTGCGCGACGGCAGCGAGCGGACCGTCGGACTGGGTCTGGCCTCCGGCACGCCCGGCACGGAGGACGAGGCGGTACCGGCCCGCTGGTTCACCTTCAACGCCGGACTGGGCTTCGACGCCGGCGTGGTCGGCCGCGTCGAGCAGCACCGCGAGCGCGGCAAGAAGTCGACGCACGCCCTCTACGTCCGCCAGGTGATGCGCGCGCTCATCGGCGAGCCGCACCGCCGCAGCGGGACGATCACCCTGGAGCGGGCGGGCGAGGACCCGGTCACCGATCTGGTGCTGTCCATAGTCTCGAACACGTGCCCCTGGACGTTTCTCGGCAACCGCCCGATCTACGCGTCGCCGCAGGCCTCGTTCGACACCGCGCTCGACGTCTTCGGCCTCAGCCGCCTGTCGACGGCCGCGGTCGCCCGGTATGGGACCCAGTTGCTCACTTCGTCCCCCGAGCGCGGACCCCGTGGCCGGCACGCCGTCTCCCTGCACGACCTGACCGACTTCACCTTGCATTCGAAGGTGCCACTGCCCCTCCAGATGGACGGTGACCACCTGGGGCTGCGGACCAGCGTGACGTTCACAGGCGTACGCCGTGCACTGCGTGTGATTGTGTGAGCAGAAGGGGCTAAAGTCCTTTCACTCGAACGTTTAGACCAGGATCCACCCCCAGGAAGTACGGCTGTGACCTAGTCGACACCGATGAATCAAAAAAAACTTTCCGGAAGGGGTTGTATCCGCCGCCGAGGTTTGCGAGTCTCTTCTTGGCGATCGGGACGGCCCGCAAGACCGGCCTCCACAGATCACCGGAACCCCTCTTCAAATCACAGGACCACGCCGGGCAACCTGGCGGTAGGCCCTTCCCTTGTTGAGGGATTCGTGAAAGCGTTCACATTCACAAGCACCCTGCATGTAATACCAAGGAGAGGTAGCAGCCATGGACTGGCGTCACCGCGCCGTTTGCCGCGAGGAAGACCCCGAGCTCTTCTTCCCCATCGGCAACACCGGTCCCGCGCTGCTGCAGATCGAGGAAGCCAAGGCCGTCTGCCGTCGCTGCCCTGTCATGGAGCAGTGCCTGCAGTGGGCGCTCGAGTCCGGTCAGGACTCCGGCGTCTGGGGTGGTCTCAGCGAGGACGAGCGCCGCGCGATGAAGCGCCGTGCCGCCCGCAACCGGGCTCGTCAGGCCTCCGCCTGACCAGCCACCCCTGCTGACAGCCTGAGCATGGCGGCGTGTACAGCGCGTACACAACCCCCGCTCCCGAGCCGCAGCGCGCAGTACCCCCGATGCGCATCGGACGATGGATCGCACGAGCACTGGCCTCGGACCTTCACGGGTCCGGGGCTTTTTGCTGTCCGGAGCGGTGACGGTCCGGCCGGTCAAGGTCCGGACCACGGCCCACCTGCTACTTCTGCGTCGGCACCGGGATGTCCAGGATGACCCGGGTGCCGCGCTCGGGGGCGGGGACCATGTCGAAGCTGCCGCCGAGCTCACCCTCGACCAGGGTGCGCACGATCTGCAGGCCGAGATTGCCCGAGCGGTGCGGGTCGAAGTCCTCGGGGAGGCCGACGCCGTCGTCCTGGACGGTGACCAGGAGCCGGGCCTCCTTGGTCGTGCCGCCGCGGACGGCGGAGACCTCGACCGTGCCGGTGTCGCTCTCCCGGAAGCCGTGTTCCAGCGCGTTCTGCAGGACTTCGGTCAGCACCATCGACAGGGGGGTGGCGACTTCCGCGTCCAGAATGCCGAAGCGACCGGTGCGCCGGCCCGTGACCTTGCCCGGCGAGATCTCCGCCACCATCGCCAGCACTCGGTCGGCGATCTCGTCGAACTCCACACGCTCGTCCAGGTTCTGGGAGAGCGTCTCGTGCACGATCGCGATGGAGCCGACCCGGCGCACGGCCTCCTCCAGCGCCTCGCGGCCCCGGTCGGACTCGATCCGCCGTGCCTGGAGGCGGAGCAGGGCCGCCACCGTCTGGAGGTTGTTCTTCACCCGGTGGTGGATCTCCCGGATGGTGGCGTCCTTGGTGATCAACTCGCGCTCGCGGCGACGCAGTTCCGTGACGTCGCGCAGGAGCACCAGCGATCCGATGCGCGTGCCCTTGGGTTTGAGCGGGATGGCGCGGAACTGGATGACCCCGTCGTGCGCCTCGATCTCGAACTCGCGAGGCGCCCAGCCGCTGGCCACCTTGGCGAGCGCCTCGTCCACCGGCCCGCGGGACGGGGCGAGTTCGGCGGTGGTCCGGCCGAGGTGATGGCCGACCAGGTCGGCGGCGAGGCCCATGCGGTGGTAGGCCGACAGGGCGTTCGGGGAGGCGTACTGGACGATGCCGTCGCCGTCCACCCGGATCAGGCCGTCGCCGACGCGGGGCGAGGCGTCCATGTCGACCTGCTGGTTCTCGAACGGGAAGGCGCCCGCCGCGATCATCTGGGCGAGGTCGGAGGCGCTCTGCAGGTACGTGAGTTCCAGGCGGCTCGGGGTGCGCACGGTGAGCAGGTTGGTGTTGCGGGCGATGACGCCCAGGACGCGGCCCTGGCGGCGCACCGGGATGGACTCGACTCGGACCGGGACCTCTTCACGCCACTCCGGATCGCCCTCACGCACGATCCGGCCCTCGTCCAGGGCGGCGTCCAGCATCGGGCGCCGGCCGCGCGGGACGAGGTGGCCGACCATGTCGTCCTGGTACGAGGTCGGTCCGGTGTTGGGGCGCATCTGGGCGACGGAGACGTACCGCGTGCCGTCGCGGGTGGGGACCCACAGGACCAGGTCGGCGAAGGAGAGGTCGGAGAGGAGCTGCCACTCCGAGACCAGCAGGTGGAGCCACTCGAGGTCGGAGTCGTCGAGTGCTGTGTGCTGGCGTACGAGTTCGTTCATGGAGGGCACGCGACTGAGCGTACCTGGCGGTTTCCCGGGAACACCCGCGGGCCGCGGCGCCTGAGAGGGACCCTCAACCCTCCCGGCACCGCAGCCCGGAGCAACAACGGCCGTGGGGTGTGCGGTCCCGGTCGGCCGAAGGATGAGGAGCCGGGGCAGTCAGGGCAGAGAGCACCGGTTCCTCGGTCCGCCCTCCTGTGCGGGGAAGGCGGAAGCCTGACGATCACCTTGCGTGATACTCACGGCAAGTGTCTCAGTCGCCATTGTGGACTAGACCACTCGCCGTGTCCATGCGATGGACGTCGTTTGTCGTTGTCGCGCCCACCGACTGCTCGCGCGTCCGAGCACCCGGCAGAAGCCTAACCCTGTTGGCTCAGGCACGGGGCCAGACGGCCAGGGCAATTTCCGCGAGCGCTTCCAGCTCGGTCCGGCTCGCGCCGTCGCGCGCCTGCTGGGACATGCCCTGGATCATGGCACCCGCGTACCGGGCGAGGGCGGTGGCGTCGGTGTCCGCGGGCAGCAGGCCCGCGGCGACGTCGGTGTCGATCCGGCTCTCGATCGCGGCGATGTTGGCGTTGCGCCGCCGGCGCAGGGACTCCTCGACCTCGGCTGTCGAGCAGTTGGCGGCCGCGTGGATGACGAGGCAGCCGTGCGGGCGGCCGGGCGCGGTGTACTCGGCCGCGGCCTCGCGCAGCATCCGCCCCACGCCCGCCCGCGCCGTCGGCTCTTCGGCGAGGGCGCGGTCCCCGAAGGAGCCGTAGCGGGCGCCGTACTCCTGGACGACCTCCTCGAAGAGCGAACGCTTGTCGCCGAAGGCGGCGTAGAGGCTCGGGGCGCCGATGCCCATGGCACGGGTGAGGTCGGAGACCGACGTCGCCTCGTACCCGTGCTCCCAGAAGGCCATCAGCGCCTTCTCCAGGGCCGTCGCGCGATCGAAGGAGCGGGGGCGGCCACGGGTCCTGGCGCTTCTGGGCTGCATCCCGGCCCGTTCGTTCTTCTCGTCACTGCTCACCATGGAGTGCATTTTATAGCGGCCACTAGAAAAAAGCCGCCGGCCTGCTGTACGGTCCTTTGTGTAGCGACCACTAGACAATTCGGAGGGGGCGCCGACATGGGCGTGCTTACGGGCAGGACGGCTCTCGTCACGGGAGCGAGCAGGGGCATCGGGCGAGGGATCGCGGAGCGGCTGGGCCGCGACGGCGCCCGGGTCGCTGTGCACTACGGCAGGAACGGGGCGGCGGCGAAGGAGACGGTCGCCGCGATCGAGGCGGCGGGCGGCTCGGCGTTCGCCATCGAGGCCGACCTGCGCGCCCCCGGAGCGGCCGAGGCGCTGTGGGAGGAGTTCGACCGGCACGCCGACGGGCTGGACATCCTGGTGAACAACGCCGGGATCGGCAGTACGCGCCCCATCGGGGAGATAGGCGAGGAGGAGTACGACGCGGTCTTCGCGGTCAACGTGAAGGCACCGTTCTTCATCCTCAAGCACGGCATGGAGCGACTGCGCGACGGCGGCCGGGTCGTCAACATCTCCTCGGGACTGGCCCGCACCGCGGTGATGCCGGACAACATGGCGTACGCGATGACGAAGGGCGCGCTGGACGTGCTCTCGCGTGACCTCTCCAAGGTGCTGGGCACTCGGGGCATCACGGTGAACTCGGTGGCGCCCGGCATCATCGACACGGACAACACGGCCGAGCTGCTGCACGGGAGCACGGACGGCTGGGACCGGGCGGCGGCGCTCTCCGCGCTGGGCGGGGTGGGGACCCCGGCCGAGGTCGCCGACGTGGTGGCGTTCCTTGCCTCGCGCGAGGGCCGGTGGGTCACGGGGAGCTGGGTGGACGCGACGGGAGGCTCGCTGACGTGACCCCGGCGTGAGACCGCCACCGTCAGGCCGTACCGCCCGGCTGTTTCGACGCGCCCACGGGGCCCGGCTCTGTTAGATTGGTCTAAACCACATAGCCAGTCCCGGACCCCGGGTGAGTCCTCTCTTCGAAACGGCAGGCAAGCGTGGAAGTTGTCATCGTTCCCGACGCCAGGGCAGGCGGCGAGCTGATAGCCGAAGCCATGGCGCAGTTGCTCCGGCGCAAGCCCGACGCCCTGCTCGGGGTGGCCACCGGCTCGACGCCGCTGCCGGTGTACGAGGCGCTGGCCGCGAAGGTGCGCTCGGGTGCCGTGGACGCCGCGCGGGCGCGGATCGCCCAGCTCGACGAGTACGTGGGACTCCCGGCCGAGCATCCGGAGTCGTACCGCTCGGTGCTGCGGCGGGAGGTGCTCGAGCCGCTGGGCATCGGCATGGACGCGTTCATGGGCCCCGACGGCACGGCGGCGGACGTACAGGGCGCGTGCGAGGCGTACGACAAGGCGCTCGGCGAGGCCGGCGGCGTCGACCTCCAGCTGCTGGGGATCGGGACGGACGGGCACATCGGCTTCAACGAGCCGTGTTCCTCGCTCGCCTCCCGGACCCGGATCAAGACGCTCACCGAGCAGACCCGCGTCGACAACGCGCGCTTCTTCGACGGCGACATCGACCAGGTGCCCCACCACGTGATCACGCAGGGCATCGGGACCATCCTGGAGGCCCGGCACGTGGTGCTGCTCGCCACCGGCGAGGGCAAGGCGGACGCGGTGGCCGCGAGCGTCGAGGGGCCGGTCGCCGCCGTGTGCCCGGCGTCCGCACTCCAGCTCCACCCGCACGCCACGGTCGTCGTCGACGAGGCCGCCGCCTCCAAGCTGAAGCTCGCCGACTACTTCCGGCACACGTACGCCCACAAGCCCGACTGGCAGGGCATCTGAACGCACCCGGTCCCTCGCGACCGGACCGCCGCGTGCGGAGAGGGCGCCGTCCCGAGCGGACGGCGCCCTCCGTCGTCTCCGGCCGGCAACGCTCCGCGCCGTCCCGACGGGAGGCGCCCTCCGCCGCCCCGGATGAGCGCCCGTTCCGCCGCCCCGGTGGGCGCCCTTCGCTTCTTCCGGCGAGCAGCGGCACCCCTCGCCCCCGGAGGGCAGCTCCCTTCACCGCCCCTGCGGGCGGTGCGCCTCGCCGTCCCGGCCGACCGGACCTGCCCGACCCCGGCGGCGGAGGCGGACCCGGCGGGTGGGAACGGGCCGTGCGTCGGGGCGGCCGGCGTCCGCCAGTGCCTGCCCACGGGCACGCCCCCGGACACCACGCAACCTCACCCCCCGTTATCTTCTTCGCGGTCCTGCAAGAGGGCCGCTGGCCTCCGGGCCCGGCATGACTGTTGCCCCCTGTCAAAGGGATGACCTGGGGGGTGGTGTCACCGGGCCCGAGGGGTGCCGTCAGAGACGCTGATCAGAGGTCTGACCACCGCCTGGCCGGGCGCAATACCCGGCTGCTCGCGGGCGGCAGGTCTGCATAACGTGGCTGCGCGAGAACGGCTCCCGACCTCGGGGCCGGCACACGTCGACACATGTGGGGGCACGGTGATCAGCATCGACGGGGTGGGCGTCTTCCTGGGCTTGGACGTCGGCAAGCAGACCCATCACGGACACGGACTGACTCCGGCCGGGAAGACGGTCTTCGATAAGCCGCTGCCGAACAGCGAACCGAAGCTGCGGGCGGTCTTCGACAAGCTGAAGGCCAAGTTCGGCACCGTCCTGGTGGTCGTGGACCAGCCCGCCTCCATCGGCGCCCTGCCGCTGTCCGTCGCCCGGGACGCCGACTGTCAGGTCGCCTACCTGCCAGGCCTGGCGATGCGCAGGATCGCCGACCTCTACCCGGGCGAAGCCAAGACCGACGCGAAGGACGCCGCCGTCATCGCGGATGCCGCCCGCACCATGCCCCACACCCTGCGCACGCTCGACCTGACCGACGAGGTCACCGCCGAGCTGACCATGCTCGTCGGCTTCGACCAGGACCTCGCCGGCGAGGCCAACCGCACCTCCAACCGCATCCGCGGCCTGCTCACCCAGTTCCACCCCAGCCTCGAACGCGTCCTGGGCCCGCGCCTGGACCACGCAGCCATCACCTGGCTCCTCGAGCGATACGGATCCCCGCAGGCACTCCGCAAGGCAGGCCGCCGCAGGCTCGTCGAGGTCATCCGCCCGAGGGCACCGCGCATGGCCGAGCGGCTGGTCGACGACATCTTCACCGCGCTCGACGAGCAGACCGTCGTCGTCCCCGGCACCGGCACCCTCGACGTGATCGTGCCGTCGCTGGCGAAGTCTCTGGCCGCCGTCCACGAACAACGCCGGGCCCTGGAGGCCAGAATCGAGGCCCTGCTGGAGGCCCACCCTCTTGCCCAGGTCCTGACCTCGATGCCCGGCATCGGCGTCAGGACCGCCGCAGTCCTCCTGTCCACCGTCGGCGACGGCAGCTCCTTTCCCACCGCCGCCCACCTGGCCTCATACGCCGGCCTCGCCCCGGCAACCCGGCAGTCCGGAACCTCGATCCACGGCGAACACGCCCCCAGAGGCGGCAACCGCCAGCTCAAACGGGCGATGTTCCTGTCCGCGTTCGCCGCCCTGCATGATCCCGCCTCCCGGACCTACTACGACCGCTGCCGAACCCGCGGGAAGACCCACACCCAGGCACTTCTCCGCCTCGCCCGCCAGCGGATCAACGTGCTGTTCGCGATGCTCCGCGACGGAACCTTCTACGAACCCAGAACCCCACGCCTCGCTTGACGAACGACATAGAGGCACCCCCCCC
>NZ_JBHYOP010000025.1:0-28265 GCF_042745235.1 Streptomyces sp. NPDC058796 | reverse complement strand
CGACCCACGGCCGCGACTGACGGTTTCCCATACCCAGACATACGAGCGGAGAGGCCGACCGTCTCATGATCAGCAGCTTTTGTTAGAGCCAGTTAGGAGCGGGGCGGGTGAACGCCTTCTCCAGTGCGCGGTCCAGGCTGTCCCCGAGCGAGTGCACCACGTGGCTTCGTTGATAGGGCAGGGGGTTCTTCGCCGACCTCCCGGGCCGGCGAAAGAAGCCTGACCCCTCACCGAGCCGAATCGCCCACGTTCACCGGCCTACACCCCCGCGTCAGGATGATCGTCCGGCCGAGTACAGACAGGAGTGGTCCGGAATGTGCAGACCCTGTGCGTGGGCGTGACGCGTGGGTGCGGCCGGTAGTTGATCCGGTCATCGCAGGTCCGCTCCCCCCGTTGCGGATAGCGAATACAGGGTGCCCCGGCGTTGCCTCGGTCCGGCCCCTGGCACAGCGCCCGGCCCTATCCCCCGTGGGGCCGGGCGCACGGGTGCGTCAGGTCAGCGGTGCACCGGATACAGGGGTTACCGGACGACTTCCTGGCCACTGCGCACAGCCACGTCCTGTTCGCGAACTTGGCGTTGACCTTCCAGGAAGCGGCGGCGAACCGGGGCATCCCTGCGGTCTGGTAGCGGGCTGTCTTCCAGCGGGTGACGTTCGACTGGGCCGCTGCTGAGCCGGTGTGCCGGTAGACGCGGAAGGCTTCGCCGTTGCGTTGCCGGCTGCTGGTGACGGTGATCGTGTCGACGTGCAGGACCTGGCCCTTGACGGAGATCGTCACGTCCTCGCTCGTGTTCTTGGCGCTCATGGGGGCCGCCGCGGATGCCGAGGGAGCCAGCAGCAGGAGGGCAGCCGCCGCGGTGAAGGCCGGCTTGATCGCAAGAGGTCGCATGGGCGGCTTACCCGTGCTGCGGTCGCGCGGGTACGCGGCCGGACCCTTGATCACCCCGGCGAGCGATGACGGGCCCGGCCAGGGCGGTCCGGTGAGGTCTCTATGTCCGGCAGCTGCCCGGGGGCCACGAGTAGGCGTCTGACGCGGGTGGCGCCGGCCTCGTGGAGCTGCTGTGCGCGCCGGTCGGCGCTGGTCGCGTCGTAGGCAACGGCGGAGGCGCGAGGGATCGTCGGAGTCTGTTGATGACCAGTGAGTGCGACGGCTCTCCAGCCGACGCACACCGAACGACAGGGGCACCGGGACGCTGAACATTGCACCGGACAGCACAAGCCGCTGCGCCGTGCCGCTGCGATCACATGGTCCGGCTCGGCTGGGCCCTCTCTCCGCAGTCGATCGAGCTCCGCTGCGGCATCAGGCGGGTCGAGGGTTGACGACGCCGCGCTTTACACCACGGCCCCCGACTTGACGCATCAGACTGCCTCCCCCGAAAGATCATGCAGTTACGTTGTACAGTTTAACTGTAGGAATCGACGGTTCCAGGAAGGACCTCCCATGCGATTCACCAAGTACGCCCACGCCTGCGTCGCGCTGGAGAAGAACGGCACCCGTCTCGTCATCGACCCCGGCACCTTCACACCCGAAGCGGCCGAGGCCGTGTCCCGGGCCCACGCCGTGCTGATCACCCACGAGCACTTCGATCACTTCGACGAGGAGATCGTGTCCTCGGCCCTGCAGGCCCAGCCGGACCTGCAGGTTTACGCGCCGACTCCGGTGGTGGCCACGCTCGGCTCCCACGACGGCCGTGTCCGGGCCGTTGCCGCCGGTGACAATTTCGCTTTCGGTTCGTTCACCATCACCGTGCACGGCCATCGGCACGCGCTGATCCACGAGGACATCCCGTGCCCCGACAACGTCGGCTACCTCGTCGACGACGGGGTCCTCTACCACCCGGGGGATGCCTACTTCGTGCCCGACGCCTCGGTGCACACGCTCCTGCTGCCGACGAGCGGGCCTTGGACCAAGCTCGGCGAAGCCGCCGATTACGTGCGCGCCGTCAAGCCCGAGCAGATCATCCAGATCCACGAGCTCATGCTCAGCGACCTCGGCCAGCAGTCCACCGCCACTCTCCTCGGCGAGAACGGCCTGACCGGCACCCCCATCACCCGCCTGACCCCGGGCACCACGATCCAGCTGTGAAACCCCGACACCCAAGGAACAGCCGTGCGCTTCGCCACTCTCCGCATCGACGACACCCTCACCGCGGCCCGCATCGAAGGTGACCGCGCTGTCCTCGTCGACGCCTCTCACGCCGTCGACGCCTACCTGCGCCGCGAGCACCTGACGGAAACCGGAGAAGTCGACGCGCGGACCGCCCACTACGCCCGCGTCTCCCCCTCCCCGGCGCACATCCTGTGCATCGGCCTGAACTACCGCAGCCACATCCAGCAGCTGGAACGCCCCACCCCCGCCTACCCGACGTTCTTCGCTAAGTTCCCCTCCACCCTCACCGACCCTCGCGACGACATCACACTGCCGCGGATCAGTGACCACATCGGCGGTGAAGCGGAACTGGCCGTCATCGTCGGACGGCGCCTGAGCCGCGCCGGCGTGAACGAGGCGAACGAGGCCATCGCCGGCTACACCGTGGCCAACGACATGTCCTTACGGGACTGGCAGCACCGCACCACCGAAGCGCTCCAGGGCAAGGTGTTCGACCGCTCGACCCCGCTCGGCCCCGCACTGGTGACACCCGACGAACTCGACAACGCCCGCGACCTGACCGTCACCTTCACCGTCGATGGCGTCGAATGGCAGCGCGGATCCACCAGCGATCTGCTGTTCACCCCTGCCGAACTGCTGGCCTACTGCAGCACCTTTCTCACCCTGGAACCCGGCGACGTCATCCTCACCGGCACCCCCGGCCGGACGTCCGCAGCCGAGGCCACCCTCTCCCCCGGCCGAACACTGGTCACAGCAGTGGAAGGCATCGGAGCGGCAGTCAATCCCACCACCGCTGATCCCCTGCCCGACACCCGCAACCTGTGGCCGGAGTCCGGACCACGATGACCTCGCATCAAGCACCCCCTGTTCAACAGGGCCGAGACGAACCGCACCTCGCCAGTCCCGACACGCTCGGCCTGTGGGCGTTCGCCCTGGGAACCTTCGTGGGCACCCTCCCCGACACGGGAGGGGTCGCACGAACAGGTCTGGCCACAGGTGTCGCCGTCTTCCTGGGGGGCGGCGCTCAGCTCCTCGCCGGGCTGCAGGAATACCGAAGCCGCAATGTCTTCGGGGCGACCTCGTTCACCGCCTTCGGCCTGTTCTGGGTCACCATCGGCGTGACCGACTGGCTGACCGGCGTGCACCTGCTTCCCCCCACCGACCACGTCACCCTCGGCTGCTACCTCGCCTGCTGGACGGTGTTCGCCTTCATTCTCTTCGGCGCCACCCCTGCTCTGAATCGCGCGCTCGAGATCACAGTGGGCCTGTCCGGCGTCGGTCTGCTGGCCAAGACCATCGGCGCCTTCGGCAACCTTGCCGTCTTCACCCGCGCCGGCGCCTGGCACCTCATCGCTTGCGCGACCGCCGCGGCGTACACGGCGACAGCACTCTTCTGGAACACCGCCTATCGGCGCAGCGTTCTGCCTCTCGGTGACCTCACTCGATCACCCGCCGCAGTCACAGCCAACCCCCCTGCCGGTCGTGCCGACCCGCCAGGCGAAGCAACACGACAGCAGCCCGCCGGGTGAAGCGTTCAGCCACCGGCGCCTGCCCAAGCGGCGAAGTACCCGAAGGCCTTGACGGGGCAGGAGCGAACTTGCAGCAAAGTACAGTTTGCTTGTACACGTTGATTGCGCGGTCCGCATAGGATGCACCCATGAACGAGGAGGACACACTCGCCGAAGATATGCGGCAGGTGATCGGAGAGCTGGTCCGCACCGTACGAACCGTGGACACCATGCCCTCCGGCGAAGCCGCCGTCCTCGGCCACCTCGACCGCACCGGTCCGCAAACCACGGCCGAACTGGCAAACCGCCGGGGAGTGACCCACCAGTCGTCAGCTAAAACCGTCAAGGATCTGCGCGCCAGCGGCCTCGTCCGCACCGAGCCCCATCCCACCGATGGACGCAAACTTCTGGTCCACATCACCGAAACCGGACGAGCCCGCCTCCGTACCGAGCGATCCCACCGTTCCGATCGCCTCAACACCGCCATCCGCGAGACACTCAGCCCAACGGAGCAGCAACAACTACGCGACTGCGTCTCCCTCCTGGCCCGCCTGGCCGCCCACCTACGGACCTGACCGGCCGCAATGCCCGGCCGGGAATGCATACAGCGCCTTGGTCGCCGCCCCGTCGGATACTTCAACTCACGTCGTGGCCTCGGCTCGACCATGAGCGAACCGACGCACTGCGACGTACTCGGTCAAGCCGTCAGGCGTCGGCCTTCTCGCTACCTCCTGCGGAGCCATCGAGGTCGCGAGCCAGCTGATCTAAGCCCAGCACATGGCACCGCCTGGTGCGGCACCGAAGGCCAGGCGCGAGGCGGGTCGACACCGCCACGGAAAAGCTGGGGGACGGCAGCCATCTCAGCCGACGAACCCGCATGCTCGCGGAGCGACGCGGCCGAACCGCCGAAGTCACTGCGCGGACGCATGGTGAGGAAACAGCATGCCTGCCAGACCGCTTCAAGGACAGGAGACGTTCATGGACTCTCGTAACATCGAGCCGGCACAGAGCGACACAGACCCGGCCGACCTGTCCTTCTCGCCCCTGCGACTGGGGAGCTGGCCCACGCCTTTGGAACCGGCTCCCCCGCTCGCCACAGCCCTCGGGCTGCGCGCCGAGGACCTGTGGATCAAACGCGACGACCTCACCGGCCTGGCCGGAGGCGGCAACAAGATCCGCAAGTTGGAGTGGACGGTGGCGGGGGCCCTGGCCGAGCACGCGGACACCCTGGTCACCACCGGCGCCGCCCAGAGCAATCACGCCCGCCTGACCGCGGCAGCCGGAGCCCGCCTCGGCCTGGACGTGGTGCTCGTCCTCCCGGGGAAACCGCCGGCCGCAGCGTCCGGCAACCTCCTGCTCGACAGCCTTCTCGGCGCCCGCCTGGTCTGGGCCGGCGACGTGGACGGCGAAGGTCTCAAGACGACAGCCCGCCGGACCGCCGAGGAACTGCGCGGGGCGGGCGCGGCCCCCGCCGTGATTCCCTTCGGCGGCTCCAGCGTCCTCGGTGCGCGAGGCTACCGGGACGCCGGCAGGGAACTGCTCGGGCAGTGCCCCGGCGTTCGGCACATCGTCGTGGCCCTCGGCTCGGGCGGCACGATGGCCGGGCTGGTGGCCGCCGCCGGAGCCCGACGGGTTCTCGGAGTGGACACCGGAGCCCGGCCCGAAGCGGTGACGGCCGTCCACGAGTACGCGGCGGCGCTGACGCGGAGTCCTCTCACAGTCGGGGACCTGCGGGTGCGTACCGACCAGATCGGCGTCGGTTACGGAACGCTGACCGCGCAGACAGCCGACGCCCTGTCACTGGCCGCCCGGTGCGAAGGCGTGGTCCTGGACCCCGTCTACTCAGGCCGCGCCCTCGCCGGACTGCGTGCCGCCGTCCGCGACGGGGACATCCGCCCCGGTGAGACAACCGTCCTGGTGCACACCGGCGGGCTTCCTGGATTCTTCGGCCACTCCGGGATCCCGGCCCTGCTCGGCTGATGGACCGTGGTCGCTGTACCCCCAACGGCCGGTCCAGACCGACGCGGGAACCGGTGGACGCTCATCGAGGGGTATACAGCGTGACTGTGGCTGTGTGACGCAGGAACTCCTCAGCGCGGTCCCAGGACCAGCCACTGTCGACGACGAGGGTGCGCCAGCCGGACGGGCCGAACCAGTACCACAGAGCGTCTGCCGTCTCCTGTGGAGTGCACGGGGGTGGGGCCACCAGTGCATGCAGATGATGCGCGGCCGTAACCAGTGCCTCCCGGTATGCCGCTGTGGCGCGCTGCCACAGCGCTTCACCGTTCTCGTGCACCGGCAACGCTTTGCGAATTGCCTCGTGCACACGGAAATGTTCCTCGTTGCCGGCTCTGGTGCCGCGCGCCAGAGCCTCCAGGACGGCCTCGGGCCGGTCCAGGCCGAGGACTTGCCGTACGGCCTGCTGGTGGCCGGACGCAGCCACGCCCTGGTCCACGATCCGGTCCAGGATGTCGCTCTTGCTGCCGACGCTCGCGAACACCGTCTTGGAGGAGACACCGGCTGCGGATGCGATGTCCGCGACGGTCACCAGTGCGTAGCCGCGCTCAGCGAACAACTCGGTGGCCTGCTGAAGGATCTGCTCCCGCGTTCGTGCGGCGGCCTGCGCGCGCAGAGGGGAGACGTAGGAGCGCTTCGGGGACACGGCCCCATCCTATGCATTTCCTTGGTGCACTATTGATTAGGTTGCCTGTTACTTTAATTGAGGGACCGCACCGCACGGTCATATCGGACGAGAGGCATGACCGATCATGGCAATGACCAGCACCGAACTCGCACACGGACTGTTCACCGTTCTGGAGACCGGAGATACGCAGTTGGCCGCCGAGGTGGTCGCCGCCGACTTCCGCAACCGGGAGGCAGCCATGGGCCCTTCCGCCTGCTCCATACCGGGCCCCGCCGGCGTACTCGCCTCCGGAGCCTGGATGCGCGCCGCCTTCAGCGAGCTGCGCTTCCCGATCACGGACATCACCGGCGACGACGGACAGGCCTGGGTCCGCCTGCGCATGCAAGGGCACCACACAGGCACCTTCGTGCGCTTCCGCGACGGCTCACTGGACCAGGCCATCCCCGCCACCGGACGAGAGATCGACTTCGAGCAGATCCACGTCCTCGCCCTGCGCGACGGCAAGGTGATCACCCACGAGGCACTGCGCGACGACATCACGATGCTCGGGCAACTCGGCGTCTTCCCACCCGCTCCGGCAACCGCCCTGCGCATGATCACCTGGAAGCTCACCGGGAAGGCCGCACACGCCGCCGCCCACGTCACCGCACAGGCACAGGCAGCCGCCCTCAGGACATCGAGCCACTGAGCCACAGCTCGCCACACGCCCGCGCAGGCGAAAGGTGCACGCCCAGCGCAACGGCTCTTCCCGCCGCCCTGGACGCACCAAGCAGCCGAGAGGTCTCTCACCGGGACGAGGTCCGAGGTCGTAAGCAGCTGTGCAGCCCGAATCGACAGCAGGTCTGAAGTGCCTGATCAAGCAGCGACAAGCAACTTCCACGGCGACGGCATACAGCCACTGTCAGACGCGCACGGCGTGTCCGGATCTGAGGGATACCCGTCTGCTCGGACGCTTCGCGGTGGGGCACCGGTAAGGAAGCGTGGAGGTGAGTCGGGATTAACCGACACTTGAGACCTCCAAGGAGCCACAGTGCCCGAAACGATCGCCGGGATCACGGTCCCGGACACCGCCCTGGCCCGCGAGGCCAACCAACTGGTGCGCCAGTCAGCTGACGACCTGCTCTTCCATCACTCTCACCGCGTCTTTCTGTGGGGGATGCTCAAAAGCGCTGCCCGAGGACTCCAGGTGGACCCCGAGCTCGCCTACGTGGGAGGCCTCTTCCACGATCTCGGGCTGACGGCGGCCTACCGCACAAAGGACCGCCGCTTCGAGCTCGACGGCGCCGAGGCCGCATACGCCTTCCTCCGTGACCACGGCAGAAGCGAGGAGGAAGCGCGCAACGTCTGGTTGGCGATCGCTCTGCACACCACGCCCGAGGTACCTCTCCACCTCGCCCCCGAAGTTGCCGTCGTGACGCTCGGTGTCGAGACCGACGTCCTGGGGCTGACACTCGAGGAGATCAACCCCGAACGCCGTGCCGAGGTCGTGGCCGCCCACCCCCGACCGGATTTCAAGAACCGCATCCTCAAGGCCTTCTACGACGGCATGGCCGACCGGCCCGACACCACCTTCGGCACCATGAACGACGACGTCCTCGCGCATTACGACCCCAGCTTCCAGCGCCAGGACTTCGCCCGAATCATCCGGGCGAACGCATGGCCCGAATGAGCTGACCCGCGATACTGACGTCGCGGGTGCACAGCGATCGGACAGCACGGGTCGGCTCACCCGCTCAGGCTGCGCCGACCCTGCAGCTGCGCTCCCACACCGCCGACCCAGCGGTTCGCAAGGCAAGGCGAGGGACTCTGGGCTCTCGGACGCGTCAGAGCTACACAAGGAAAGGAGCCCTCCGCAGCATGACAGTCCACCGTGTGGCCTTCCTCGTGTTCGACGGCATGAAACTACTCGACGTCTCGGGTCCCGCTGAAGTGTTCGCCGAGGCCAACCGCCTCGGCGCACGCTACGCGCTCCATTACGCGTCACCGTCCGGCGACCCGGTCGTCACATCGATCGGCACGCGCCTGTCCGCGCACTCGGCCGCAGCAGACCTCCTGGACATCGAGACACTGGTCGTTCCGGGCGGTGATCCCCTCGTCACCGAGCCGATCCCACCTGCCCTGACGGGCGCCGTCCGGCAACTCCATCCTCACGCCCACAGGCTGGTGTCCATCTGCACCGGCTCGTTCGTCCTCGCTGCCGCAGGTCTGCTGTCAGGACACCGCGCGACCACACACTGGCGCCACGCCCAGCTGCTCGCCCGCGCCTACCCCGATGTCGACGTCGAGCCCGATTCCCTCTACGTCGAAGATCGTGGCATTTTCACCTCCGCAGGAGTCACAGCGGGCATCGATCTTGCGCTGTCCCTGGTCGAGCATGACCACGGTGCCGATCTCGCCCGCGACGTCGCCCGGAGCCTGGTCATGTTCATGCAGCGACCGGGAGGGCAGTCTCAGTTCTCCGCACCTCTGACCCTGAGCGCGCCTCGCACGCCCGCGCTCAGGGCAGCCACCGAACTCGTCTCGGCACAACCCGCACTGGAGCACAGCACGGATACGCTGGCCGTCCTCGTCGGCGTCAGTCCCAGACATCTCACCCGGTTGTTCAACACCGAACTCGGCATGACACCGTCCAAATTCGTCGAACGCATACGGATGGAACACGCCAAAGCACTGCTCGACGCCGGCCACAACGTGGCCCAGAGCGCCCGCGCCGCCGGGTTCGGCAGCCCAGAAACACTACGTCGCATCTTCGTAGCCCGACTCGGCATCTCACCCAGCCAGTACCGAGCCCGATTCGCCACAACGCACTCAGATGCCCCCACCCACAGCCCGCGACCTGAAGGCCGCAACCATGGACCGTCTTGCGGGGCCGCCGACGCTGTGTCCGTCGACCACTGACCCGGCCCTTGCTGCCAGTGGCAGGGGTGGACGGCGGCAGGGCCGGAAGGTCGGTGCTTCAAGAGGCTGGACGAGCCGTATCGGCCCGTGCGCTCCTGGAGGAAGTACAAGATCAGGGTCACCACAGAGGCCATCGTGGGGGCGGTTACCGGCATTCTGGCCGCACCTCGCACGGTACTGCTCGGCCGCTACGACCGCGTAGGGCGCCTGCAGTACACCGGCCGCAGCACCACCCCGTCCCAGGTCGCCGGCCTCGCGCTCGCCAACGCCAAGCTGATCAGCCCACCCCCGGACGAACGTCCATAGGAGGGATGGACGTTCAGCGCCAGGTGGTAACTGGTTGCAACACCGCCACCCCACTAACCACAGGTTTCACAGCCCGCGGTCCGGGGCGCGCAGCGCCCCGGACACGCCCCCGGCGGCGCGGCGGCCGGGCCCCGGCCCGCTGCTCCCGCGTGGGAGTTAGACACCCCAGAAGGCCGTCAGCGCGTCTGCTACTGATGCCGCGCCCTGTCTCAGCCCCCGAGGCGCCTGTGGCGCATCACGGCCTACGCGCCACCGTGGAGGACCGCGTGAGTGGTAGAGAGGAAGACGCGGCGCGCGGCGGCGCAGCGCTCTAGTTCCCAGTCGTACGCGGCCGCGGAGTCCCGGTGGTAGTCGTCGAGCAACTCGGCCACGTCCAGGAGGGCTTCCCTCATGGCCGATGCCGCTGCGCGTACGTCCTCGGGGCCTTCGAGATCGACAAGGCTGTACAGCGCGTGGACCTTCTCAAGTCCGCTGCGCCTCGCCGACTGTGGGTTACTGGGCTTGAGAAGGTTCAGCGTCTCGTTGAACGCCATGAGGAATTGGGTGTACACCTGCCGTCGTGCTTCCTCAACGCGGGCGGCACGCTGCTCATCAAGGGTCCGGTTCACCGTGTCGATTACGGCACGAGCCTGCTCGTCGCCTGCGTACCGGGCCGCTGCTGCCTGGCGTCGCCCAGCAGCGATCGTGAACCAGCCCGTGAGCGCGCTACCGGCAAGCGCGGCCCCTGCCGCAATAAGGGCTATGCCCAGATCTCCCATAAGGATCACGGTACTGACGGCATGGATTTCTCGTCGGTGAACGACGGATCACAACAATGACTGCCGCCCGTGCTGCTTGCTCAACCTGCCAGGGCCTTCACAAGGTCGGTGGGGTCGGGGGTCCTGCCGGTGGCGAGGTGGCGCAGAGGTCGTCTTCGGGGTGTTGGACGGCGGGCGGGGTGTCGGCGGTGGTCCAGCCGCGTGTGTGGAGGGCCTTGGCGACGGCGGCGAGGTAGGGGCGCACCTGGCGGCCGCGCAGGACGGCGTCGGCGCGGACGCCGGCGCGGCGGGTCTGGCTGGCGGGGTAGCCGAGCGTGGCGGCGGCCTGTGCTGCCGTTGCCGTGTGCTGCTCCATGACGTCGGCCATCCGCTGTGCGCGCAGTGCCGTCAGTGCGGCTTGGGCGGTGTTGCGGTGTACGCCGAGGCGGTCGGTGACGTCGGCTGCGGTGAGGGCGGGGTCGGCGTCCAGGAGCTGGGCGACGCGCGCGGGCAGCTGGTCGCGGGGGACCTGGTCCCCGGCGCCGGTGGGCCGGCCGCCTCCGCCGCTGCCGGTGGTGCGGCGGCGGGGTGCGGGGGTGTAGTCCCGGACGATGTGGCGGGGCCAGTGCTCGACCCCGCCGACGCGCACCAGGTGCTCGCTGACGACCGGTTCCTTCTTCCGCCGGTCAACCGGCCATAGCTGCCATGATCAGCACACCAGCTGCACCGCACAGCAGCGCTACAAGCGGCCATGCCAGACGGCCGCGTCCGGTACGCCTGCGCCACAGCACCAGCCACAGCGCACACGCCGCCACGAACACCACCGTCACACCGCTCATCTCGCCCGCCCGCCACGCCACCTGCATGGCGCCAGGGTCAGCGCCCCATACAAGGAGCGCAACGAGCACGCCCACCGTCAGCCCGTTCCCAGGTCAGGGTGGAGTGGCGGTTGGCGGAGAGGAGGTAGTCCCAGGAACCGGCCTCGCGCAGCAGCCGGGCGGTGTCGCCGCCGCCCGCGACGGCCGGGCGTGCCCGCAGGTCCAGGCCATGTGCTTGAGGGGTGTCCCGGCCCGCGTCTGGATCAGGACCTGTCCCCTCGCGAGGGCGCGGGCCAGCACCATGAAGCGCGGGCCGAGCCGGGTGACGACGCGCTCCAGGTCCAGGGCGGCGCGCTGGGTGCGCCGGTAGTCGCGGTGGGTGGGCGCGTACAGGATCGCGACGGTGCCCTCGGGGATGCCGAGGGTCTCGCGCAGGTACCGGCAATGCACTTCGGCGGTCGGCGGCATCCATGTCGCAGGGGCCTGGTCGGACTTCGACCGGTTCGAGCGTGCCGTGACCAGACTGGTGGCAGCGCTCAGGTCGTTGGCGTACGCCTCACGGCGCTGTGCCGATACGGTCTCCCGCCGCGCGTTCAGTTTCTGTTCCGACGTCGAACCGTATAAGCGATCACTGCGATCGTAGCCGCTACGATGAGTACAAAACCTCCCATAATTACAAGTTCGGCGCCGCCCAAATTAGCCATGAGTGAAACCCTTCAGAGATAACGAAACTCGACGCACTTACCTTTGCCAGTTACGATCGCCGGATTTACACATTCCAGCTTTTGATTTCCTGGCACCAAAGCCCGCTCTAATGGCGCGCCAACAGAGGATGATGACAAGCCACATGGCGGCCGCGCCGAGCCCGCTTGAGGCGGACTGCACGACGCTTACATCTGTGAACACCAGCGTACCGATAAAGATGATTACTCCCCAAGCGGCAGAAACACCGATAATTGCGGGAAGTTCTCGGATCAAGGTCTTCATTTCCCTCCCTGGGTAAGTCATCATCCTGGATCGGGTCTGCGACTGCAGCCAGGACGTGAGGAGCCTGACTGCAGTCGCTCTAGTTGTTCTGTCAGACGTGGAAGCTAAAACTTCCAGGCAGCCCAATTGCTCTGACAGGAAAGAGCCTGGCCCGCTTCACGCTTGAGATTTTGCCACGTCAGGTCACCCGGATCATCGTCTCGGACCGAGTTGTTCACGTAGCAGGCCAGCCCGATGACGCCTGCGGGCTTAGAATACTTACCGAATACGCTCCCCACTTTCTTTGTTCCGCTCTTGAGCCAGTCCGGAATAGGCAGGAGACCTGTTGGATCCACCAGGTTCACAGGATCGCCGTTGGCGTAGAGGTAGGGGTTGGCTTCCTGGCCGCTGGGGTCGGGCTGGGTGAAGCGACCGAGGGTGGGGTCGTAGTAGCGGTGACCCATCTTGTACAGGCCGGTCGGGTCGGCATAGGCGCCCGCGTAGCGGTACGGCTGGGGGACGGCCTCCGTGGGTGTGGTGCGCGGGAGACCGGTGGGGCCGTAGGCATAGGTGTGGGTGCGCTTGCCGGTGCTGTCGGCGAGGCCGAGGACGTTGCCGGTGGCGTCGGTGAGGTAGTAGTAGGACTTCCCCCCAGTCGTCATGGAGTTCAGCGTGCCCGCCGGCTCGCGGATGAATCCGGTGTCCACGCCGTTCGTGGTCGTGGACGCCAGACCGAGCGCGGTGTGATGGAACCAGGTCCCGCCCATCTTGGTGCGCTCCGCGTTGTCCGTGCCCGCGTGGACCAGGTCGTACGTGGTGCCGCCCGCAGTGATTCCGGCCAGCTGGCTGTAGTCGGTCCAGGACTCGCCCGTGCGGGGGGTGTTGTCGGCCGCCGAGGTCTCGTTGCCGAGCTTGTCGTAGGACCAACCGGTGGTGGAGCCGTTCTTGGCGGTCAGCTCGCTCGCGTCGTTGTAGGTGTAGGTGGTGCCGCCCGGGCAGGCCGTCTTGCTGCCGTCGCGGCTGGTGAGGTTGCCCGCCTTGTCGAAGCAGTACAGCCACGACGCCTTCCGTGCGCTGGCGGAGTCGGCCTCCAGGGCGTAGGTGAGGCGGTCCTGGGAGTCGTAGGTGTAGGTGGTGGTGTACTTGGTGAGGTTGTCGGTGCGGGTGCGGATCTTGGTGGTGTCCTTGCCCGCGGCGTTCTTGTAGCTGTAGGCGAGGTCGATGAACGTCTGGGTGCCCGAGGTGGTCTTGATCTTCTCGGGGCGGCCGTTCTTGTCGATCGTGACCGACTGGGTGGTGCCGCCGGGGTAGACGGTCTTGGTGCGCTTGTCGTTGTTGTCGTAGTCGAAGTCGGTCTTCTTGCCGTCCGGCGCGATCAGGTGGTCGAGGCGGCCGGCCGCGTCCCAGGTGTAGTCCGTGGTGCCGGTCGGGTCGGTGTAGAAGTCGACGTCACCGCCCGGCGTGTAGGCCAGGGCGGTCTGGGCGCCGTTCTGCAGGGTGCGGACCCACTCACGGTTGAGCTTGTCGTACTGCCAGATCGTGGTGCCGGAAGCGTCGGTGCGGGTGGTGATGTTGCCGTCGCCGTCGTAGGTGAACGTGACCGTCGAGTTGGTGGAGGAGACCTCGCGGACGCGGTCACGGTTGTCGTAGGCGTAGACGGTCGTGATGCCGCGGCCGTCCTTGACCGTCTCCACGCGGCCCAGCGCGTCGTAGGAGTACGTCGTCTCGCCCAGCGGGGCCGGTGGCTTGACCTTCCACAGGTTGCCCTCGTCGTCGTACTCGAACGAGGTGACCTTACCGTTGCCGTCCTTCGCCGTGCAGCGCTGGCCCTCGAAACCACCGCACTCCGGCGTGGCATCGTTGTACGTGTACTCCCTCACCCCGCCCGCCGTGCCCGACGTCGTCACCGACATCGTGTTGCCGTTGGCGTCGTATTTGAACGAGTCCTTGCGGCCGTCTGCGGTCGTGAAGTCGTTGGGCAGGTCCGTGCCCGCGACCGTCTGGTATGCGGAAACGGACGCGGTCGCGCCGAGCGGCAGCTTCTGGGAAAGGGCGTTGTTGCGGCCGTCCCAGCCGTACGTGGTCGTGTTGCCGCCCGTGCCGTCCGCGCCGGTGCCCATGGCGTCGATCGCCGTCTGGGTGAGGTGGTTCTTGTACGTGGAGTGGCGGGCGTGGCCGAGGGGGTCGGTGACCTTGGTGACTTCGCCGTCCGTGTTGTGGACGTACTTCGTTGCGTCGCCGTCGGGGTCGGTGACCGTGGTGGTGCCCGCGTCGGCGGGGGTGGCTGCCGTGTAGTCGTAGCGCCAGGTCGGGCCCGTGTGGCCGGCGGACGTCGACTCGGTGGCACGCTGCATGGAGCGGACGCGGTTGTGGCCGTCGTAGGTGAACAGGGTGACCGTGCCCTCAGGGGTGGTTACCTTCGTGACGCGGCGGGAGCCGTCGTACTCGTAGGTGGTGGCCTTGCCGTTCGTGTCGGTGACCTTGGCGAGGTTGCCGGCGCCGTCGAGGTCGAGGACGGCGGTGCGGCCGGTGTGGTCCTTGGCCTGCCACTGGTTGGGGTAGGTCTTGAGCAGGTCGATCCAGCGGCCGGAGCGGGTCTCGGTGAGCTTGAAGCCCTTGTGCTCGCTGCCTTCGTCGTGCTGGTCGACGGTTATGGTGCCCTTGTTCTTGTCCGTGACCTTCGTCAGGGTGCCGTACTGGTTGTACGTGTCCTTGGTGCCGGACTTGCGGTCGGTGAGGGTGTAGGTGCCGTCCGCGTTCTTCTTCAGGTCCTTCGAGTAGCCCGGCGGCGTCGTGTACGTGCCGTCGGACTCGGCGGTGAAGCGGATCAGGTTACCGGTGGCGTCGAAGACGTCCACCTCACCGTCGTTGACCTGCAGGTAGCGCTCGTACGCCTGCCACCAGCGCTGCGACACCTTCCCCCACGGGGCTTCCAGGGAGTTGTAGGTGCGGGCCAGCTGGAGCTTCTGGCCGACACCCGCGATGTCGAAGTCCGTCGCGGCCAGCATCAGGTTGCCGTTCGAGACGTTCACCCGCGCCACCAGCGCGTCGTTCAAACGGGTATCGACGATCTGGTGCCAGGGCACCTCACCCTGCCCCTCGGGCAGGTAGTCGGTGGCCGCAGCCGACCGGGCCCCGGACGTCTTGGCGGGCTGCTCGCCCGTGGTGCGGGCCTTCTGGGCGGCCCGCCAGGCGGCCACCTCCGGCGAAGGCTTCGCCTCCGCCTGCGACGCCGGCGCCGTGGTCTTCCCGGCCGGTGTCGCCGGGGCCTCCACCTTCGTCGGCTTCGTCCACGGACTCTCCGGCTCCGGCAGCTGCGGCTTCGGCGTCGCCGCCAGGCCGGGCGAGGCCGCGATCACCACAGCAGCGGTGGTGATCGCCGAAACGAGAGCGGTTCTGTGTGTTCTCCGGGCACGCCGAAACGGCGCGCCCGCGGCACGCAGATACATCAGCTTCCCCCCACAGGAAGTCGGACGGGGCAGTCAGAACCGGTGACCAGAATGGTCACTAGCGACACACAAGCTGTCACAAGAAGCACACAAACCGGCGCGGCGTCCCCCCAATCATCAAGAGCATGCGGGCCGGAATCAGCCCCACCGCTTCATCCCCCGATAACGGGCACAGGGGCTCCAACTGCCCCATCAAACAGGCGAAATTGATGCTTCTGTCACCCATCGCAGGAGCCGACTTGACCGGAACTCTCCGACCTCGGCGTTCACGCCGAAACCCGAGGTCAGCGACCGGCCGGTTCCGGCCAGGTTCAGACCGGCCAGAGGCACCCGCAGGCGGCATCCGCCTCGCATCACCGCTGGTCATGGTGCATCGGGAACGCAGGAGCAAGTTGTCTCAGAGAAAACAGACGCACACCCGACGCCCCTGCGTAGCCGCCTTCACACCATGCACACTGACGCCGTCCCGCATGCGTGGTCCCCCAGACCGCGGCAACCACCCTCGCTGTCAAGGACATTCCGCTGATGAGCTCGCCCGGCAGACGCATGCCCGCCTCCTGTGCCGCCCGACGCCGCCACCGCCCCCGCACCCGGTTCACCCGGGCCGTCCAGTACGCCGCACGCCTGCTGTGCTGGAGCCTCACCGCCGGCATGACCACCGCCACCGCCGAGCTGCTCCTCTCCCCCCAGGCCGACTGGTGGCAGGCCTTGTGGCCGGCGCCCTGGTACCTCACCCCCCTCACCGCCCTCACCTGGGCCGTCCTGCGAGCCCGCGAGAAGAGCGAGCAGAACCCGCCGGACGAGGACACCCCTCCCGAATGGGACCAGGCAGCGTAGAACCCACCCGACTGGCACAACTCCCACTGCGGGCAGCGGACGCAAGAAGCTGCTCGGACCGCAGTCCCCCGCGTGCAGCGCCAGTGCGCCCGTGGGCCGGTACATGGCTATGCCCCCGCTGGGAGGGGGAGCCAGCGAGGGCTGTGCCGCCTCATCCGCCTGGGGAAGGCCGACAAGAGGCAGGCAGCCACCGTCCCCGGGAGGTGCCGGACCCCGGCACGGGGAGCTCCGGTGGGACGGTGGTGTGGCCACAATGCGCCACAGTGGCGAGAAACAGCAAGAGTCCGGACAAGCAGAGATTCCACCGCACCGGACGGCAAGCCGAGCCGTTCGGTTACGCGGCCGGTTCGTACGTCACGCTCTGGTCCGGACAGCCGGCCGCCGTCTCCTCCAGGGCTGCCACCTCCGCCTCGTCGGCCGACAGTTTCCAGCGCAGTTTCGTGCCCACCCATTCGGCGACGTACCGGCAGTGCACCTCCCCGGCCGGCGGCAGCCACTCGGCCGGGTCCTGGTCGGCCTTCGACCGGTTCAAGCGCGCGGTGACCGCGACCAGGCTGGCGGCCGCGCCCTGGTCGTTGGCGTAGGCCTCGCGGCGCTCCGGTGTCCACGCGGACGCTCCGCTGTCCCAGCTCTCCGCGAGGGGCTCAGGACCTCGTTGCGGGTGTGGCAGCCGTCTGCCGGATCGTCGCCGCTGTTCCAGTGCTTGAAGGCGTCGCGGTCGTAGCCGTCGCGGGACTCGGCGTCCACCGGCAGCCGGCTGACGGCCTCCGACAGCGGCAGAGTCTCGACGGCGTGGGCTGGCGTGGGGAGGGTGAGGGGCAGGACGGCCAGGGACGCGGCCAGGCTGCGCAGCACAGTCGTGAGCATGAGCCGTTGATAACGGCAGGTGAGGGGGCGCTTGCAGGCGTTCGCCGAGTGCGCCGCCCGTGTGAGTGGAATGGTCGTACCGGCTGCAGGGGCCAGCAAGCGGTGCTGGACTCAGCGGCTGGAATCGTTGATGCCGGAGACCAACTCCCCCACCACGTCCAGCACGCCCTGTCCGAACCCGGTCGGGGCGACGAGGATGCCGAATGCCGCTGACCTGGCATGATGCCCTTATGGAGAAGGGTTTCCCATGGGGGTCCATGCCAACTGTCGACCTCCGCCTGTGGCGTTCCGATGCCATCGTGCTGTTCGACTGGCTGATGAGCACCGACCTGAATGCCGTACCGATCACGCATCCGGCTCAGAAACAGGCTCTCGCGGACCTGCTCACGCGCTTGGAGGAGGTGGACGTTATTGAGTCCACCGAGGAAGAGATCGCCGCAGCCCAGGAAGAGGTAGCGAAGGATATGGGCTGGTAGGCGGTCCGAGACGATCAAACGTCGCTGGCGCAGAACAAGTGGTAGAAGCCTGGTATGGCGCGTGGAGAACGCGCGGACGGCGAGTGGGAGTTGATCGAGCCGTTCCTGCCGATTGGCAGGTCCGGCCCATATCCGGAGCATCTGCGGGAGCGGTTCGAGGGTGTGATCTGGAAGTTCCGCTCGGGTGCCCAGTGGCGGAAGATGCCGCCGTACTTCGGGGTCTGGCAGACCGTCTACGACTGCTTCGTCCGGTGGCGGGGCGCGGGCGTCTTCCAGACGCTGATGGACGGGATGATCGCCGAAGCGGCCCGGCGCGGGCAGACGGACTTGCGGCCACCAGGACCTCCCACGCCTCGCCAGGGGTGCAGCGGCCGATGGCCATCACCATGCCGCGGGCTTGGTCTATCACCGGCCGGTACGTCAGCGCCTCACGTAGCTGTGCCACTTCTGTACGCAGCTGCTGAAGCTCCGTGGCGCTCTCGTCTCCCGGTTGTCGCTCGGGTGGCTGCGGCGCGTCCTGCTTGCGCGGCTGGGTCGTCACAGTGCCTACGCATCTACCCACGGTCAGCGTCTTATGCGCGCTACGTGCCTCTTCGTCCGCCTGACGCGCGCACTCGTTGCCCGAGCTGGGGCGGTGCGAATGCGGAAGGCGGCTGCCTGGGCCGGCAGCCGCCTGGTGGTCATCGCTTCGCCCGGTCAGCGCCGGACGATGTTTTGCGCCTGCGGCCCCTTCTGGCCCTGTCCCACCTCGAAGGTGACGTGCTCGCCCTCCGTCAGCTCGCGGAACCCGCTGCCCTTGATTTCGGAGTAGTGCGCGAAGACGTCCGCACCCCCGTCGTCCTGTGCGATGAAGCCGTAGCCCTTCTCGCTGTTGAACCACTTCACGGTGCCGCTGGCCATACTGTCGATCCTTCGTTCATGCGTGGGAACAGCCCAGCCATCCGGGCATGCTCCAGCTCCTGGCAGCAGGAGCCGCAATCGTTGTACCCCGCACTGTCCCGCTTATCCGACCGACGACACACCCAGACCCGAGACGACCACCACCAACCGGCTCCTGCAGGCCATCGCACGCACCTGCGGTCAACGACCGCAGACGAAGACGGCCCCGACGCCGAGCACGGAGTCGGAGCCGTCCACGACGCGGGCCCGTCGTGGGGCGAGCGGGACCCGCACATGCTGCCCAACGCACCAGGCCGTTACGCCGCCGAACGAGCGGAGCACCAGGCACCGCCACCCGCCTCATGTGCGCTCGACGAGGATCGGAAGCCGACCAGCGTGGACTCCGGGATCGAGGTTGATGAGGTCGTACAGATGGCATCGAATGAGCAGGCTGCCCTGCCGATCGGCTCGGAAAGCGCGGCGCGCGAACCCGTCCCGCTAGTCTCGGATGACATGGGCCCACAGAACCTCAGTGCTGCGACGAGGCGACATGTCGGCGTGGTCGCCTCTTACGACTTCACACGTCAGGTGGAGCTACGCCGCTGGATCCCGCCAACTGTGGAATGCACGCTGACCCTCACGAGAGAGGTTCCCTACCGGGACAATCTGGAACTCGTCTCCCGCCTCGGCAGGCCGGATCTGCTGGCAGAGCCGGTCGACGAGCTCGTTGAATGTGAAACAGAGGCCGTGGCGTATCTGTGCACCGCTTGCAGCTTCGCTGGCGGCGTGTCTGGTGAGCAGGCGTTGCGGGAAGCAATGAGGAAACACGGTGCGCGGCAGGCGCTGACGACCAGCGGAGCGGTCACCGACGCTCTCCGTGCCGTCGGTGCTCGCCGTCTCGCCGTCGTGCACCCCTACCAGGAGCCGGTCGACCGTCTGCTGGCCGCGTACCTTGAAGACTCCGGCTTCGACGTCGTGGCCCTCACACCGCTGGGTCTCGATGCCGTTGAGGACGTCTACACCGTGAACGAGCAGCAAGTACTGGACACCGTCGTCGCCGGAGACCATTGCAAAGCCAATGCTCTGTTCATCAGCTGCACCGCTCTGCCCACCTACGACGCCCTCCCCCACCTTGGGAAACGCCTCGGCAAACCCGTCATCAGCGCGAACCAGGCCACCGCATGGGCGCTGCTGGGTGCTGTGGGCGCGCAACCGCACGGACCAAGACAGCGGCTCCTGCGTAGTAGCCCCGGCTGAAGTGCTCGTCAGCACCCAGACCGAGCAACGTCCTTCCACCTTTGCGTCGGCAGTTCTTCGCCGTCTCAGTCGGCGCGCCTCGGCTCAACCGAAGGTGCGGTGCTCGTACAGGAGGAGCCTGACCTACAGCTCGATCTGGACGTGCTCCACGTCGGTGTGACGGTCGGTCGCCGGCGTAGCAGGGCGCGGCGTTCACGCTCGGTCATGCCTCCCCAGACGCCCTATTCGACGCGGTTGTCGAGCGCGTCGGCCAGGCATTCCACGCGCACCCGGCAGCCGGTGCAGACCGTCTTCGCTCGGTTCTGCGCCGCGCTGTGGACGAACAGTTCGTCGGGGTCCGTCGTGCTGCAGGCCGCCTGTCCAGCCCAGTCAGTGACCCAGCCCACTACGCCTCCGCCCGTGGTCGTTGCCCTGTCCGATCTCGATCGTCACGCGGTTAGTGCTGTCGATGAATCGACTCCCGCCTGGCAGCTCGCGCACCACGTCGCGGCAGAGCGCCCCTCGAACCTTCTCCAACTGGACCTGCCCTCTCGCCCGCAGCCAAGCGCGCAAGGCGACCGCCAGCCCCCTCCCCCCCCTCCCCCCCCGGACGGTGACCATTGCTGCCATCACATACTCCGGCATCGCCCCGTGCTCCGTTCGTCGTTCTCTGAAAGCCGTCGTGAGGGAGTGCTGTTCGGGCGGCCGGTGCGTGACGTCGCCCGGTGTCCTTCTCAACGCGATCCAATCGAAGCCGGGGTTGGTTGCGTTTTACCCCAAATGCGTACCGGCCGGTGTCCCGTGGGGTGTGAAAACACCGGCACTGAATGCGAAGCGGCCTTCACGACGGGTCGGCCGCTCGCATGTTGACCTCGCCGGGGTCGCAGCGGGCGCCTGCCCATTTCGTTCTTGAAGGGGGGGCGCAGGGTTGGCTGTGCTGGGAACGGCTCAACGTCCGGCGAGAACAGCACGTTGTCTACCTGGGCGGACTCCCTCGCTCGCCTCGGCGCCGCGGCGTCAGGGGCAGGCCGTAATCCGAGTCCTCGCCGGTGACCGCCCAGTTCTACGCCACCGTCGCCAACGGCCAGTCCATCGGCTCCGCCCACACGTCCGGGCAGGCTGCCGTAGAACTTGCCGGCCTTCCCGATCACGAGCTCCCGACCCTCGCCCACGCGCCCGACGTCGACCCTCGGTCCACCTTCCTCGTCACGCCTCCCCAGTAGCCCCGAAGCGCAAAGCACCACAGCATGCCGCAAGGGAAACCACCTTCGGCCTCGGACCGGACGTTCGCCCACCCGTTGCACAGGACCTCAACCGCCGGGCGCGGCGCCGTCCACGGCCAGACATGTCCTCGGCGTGGCTCCGCGCTCGTGCATGGCGGGACTCTGGAGTTGAATAGGCGGCGGTCCGACTGCTCAAGCGCGCAGGTCATTGCGAACATCCGCTGGTCCGCACCCAGCGAGCGGCGAACCGTCAGGCACAGCGCCCGGAGGTCCGCTCCACACGCACGACGCGGCCGCGTGTTGCTGCCTCCCGGACAAGAACCCGTCTGAGGAGCACGACCGGTAGCTGCGCCCGAGGAAGACTCGTAGTGCCGGCGCGGCGGGCCTGGCACCCGGGCGTCCCAGAAGCCCTGACGTACGTCACGACAGCTCCAGCGGCGGGGCGCGGGGAACAGGCCGCGGGCGGCAGCCGGGCTTTCGGGACCAGCTCAGGGCCGTGGTCCAGCGTCTGTAGGCAAATCCTGCGGGCGCTTCTGGTCGGGGATGGCGAGCTCGAACCAAACTACTTTCCCTGTGGAGAGTCGGCTGACCCCCCACCGCCTCGCGATTCTGTTGACCAGGTAGAGCCCACGGCCGGTCTCGTCCCAGCTTTCCGGCTGGCGAGCTCTGGGCAGGCTCGGCTCGTCGTCCAGGACTTCACACCGTAGTACGTCGGTTCGCAGCAGCCGCAGCGTCAGGTGCTGGGACGTGTGGCGCGCAGCGTTCGTCACGAGTTCACTGACCAGTAGTTCGGCGGCTTCCGTCATCTCTTCCAGCCGCCAGTGGGAGAGCGCATCCCGTGTGAGGGCCCGGGCTTCGCGTGGCGCCCTGGCCGTCGCCTCGAGGGGCCAGTGAGCGACGTCGTCCGAGGCGATGCCATCGAAACGGGCGGCGAGCAGGGCGACGTCGTCCTCCCGCCATCTTTCGGCTGTTCCAAGAAGGGGTGCCATCACATCATCACAGAATGACTCGAGGTCGAACACGTCACCGCTCTTGGCCCGCTGGCCGACGGCGGCCTGTTCGCGCACCTGCTCGATGCCGCTCCACACGTCACGCTCTCTCGTCTCCACCAGGCCGTCGGTGTACATGAGGAACATCGCGCCGACAGGGGCGTCGACCTCTATGGTCTCGTAGTCCACCCCGCCCACGCCGATGGGGGCGCCGGGCGGCACCTGCAGTACCTCCGCCCGGCCGTCCGGGTGAAGCAGGACGGGCGGGGGGTGGCCGGCGTTGGCGACGGCGAGTCGCTGGGAGACCGGGTCGTAGACGGCGTAGAGGCAGGTCGCTAGGTGGCTTGGCCCGAGGCGTTGGGCTTGCTCGTCGAGGTGGTGCAGGACCTCGTGGGGCGGCAGGTCAAGGCCGGAGAGGGTCTGCACGGAGGTGCGCAGCTGGCCCATGATGGCGGCGGAGACGCTGGCGTGGCCCATGACGTCGCCGATGACCAGGGCGGCCCGGCTGCCGGGGAGAGAGATGGAATCGTACCAGTCGCCACCGACCCGCGCGGTCGCAGTGGCCGGTAGGTAGCGGAAGGCCAGTCGGATGCCGGTGGGCTGGGCGAGGCTGTCGGGCAGCATGGTCCGTTGAAGTTCCATCATCGCCGTGGCCTGACGCTGGGCCAGCAGAACCTGATCGATGCCGAGGACAGTGTGCGTGGCCATCTGCGCCGCGACCAGCAGGTCCGACTCGTCATAGGGCGTCGGACCGTACCGCAGGAGGATGGCGCATCCGAGCAGCATCCTTCTGCTGTGCAATGGGGCGATGATCGCGTGGGCCCGGGCCTCGGCCAAGGGGACGTCGATGTCCGCCAGCGCTGCGCGGGAGAGGGGGTCGCCGACGGCGACAGGCCGGACGCTGCCGAGGACCTCGGCCAGCGGGCCGCCTCTGGGGACGGTGAGCGCCTCGGGCACCGCGGGAGGCGGGTGGGCCGCCTGCCCGCCCGCGTCCTGGCGGGCCAGGCGTACGGCCCCGAAGACGAGCGCGTCGTAGTCCTCCAGCGGGTCCCTTAGGTAGAGGACGACGTGATCGGCGAAGTCGGGTACGGCTGCGCGGCCGAGGCCGGCGCTGACCTCCTCGATGCTGGTGCCGGCGGCGATGGTCTCCGCGGCGGAGGCGAGCCGCATGCGGTCCGGCGATGGTGCGGGGTTGCGGACGGGCCCGTCCGGCGCGAACGGCGGGGTCAGGGGGTTGTGCGCGGTTGTTGGCAACAATGGGCCGCTGGCTTGCGTCTGAGGCTCTGTGGCGAGCGCTGACCGTGGCAGGGCGTCTGTGAGGGCTTGTCCGGGGATCGTGCGGCTGCCGTCGTCCGCGCCGGTGGCCGGGGCCCTGCCTATGCCGAGGTCCTCCGCGGCCTCTTGAACGGCTTCTTGCTCCAGGTCGAGCGCGGCGCGCACCTTCTCCAGGGTGTCGTCGACGGCGTCGAGGCTCGTCTCATCGGACGCCGGCGGGACAGGCACGGCGGGCAACGCCTCGTCGGTGGGCCGGGGCGCGTTCTCTGTTTTGGCTTTGAGTACCTCGAGCTCGGCCTCGAGCTCTTGGATCCGTCGGGCCGCATGGTCTGCTACCGCCTGTGCCTGTTGGCGGTCGCTGTCGGCTCGGGCCAGCTGCGTGCGCAGTTCCCGCTCCTGGCTCTCGGCCCGCCGCCTCGTCTGTTCGAGGCGGTCGATGCCCGCAGGGCTTTGCGGGGCGGAGCGGAGAGCGTCGATGCGGCGGGTGAGCTCCAGGACCTTCGCCTGGGCATGGCCGAGCATGCCGAAGAGGATGGTGGCGATCTGCAGCGCCTGCTGTCGCCCCTGCTCGCTGGTCTCGAATGCCCGACGGGCGCGGTTGAGTTCCTCGTAGGCGGTGATGGCTTGGCGCTGGACCTCAAGGACCTCGCGCGCTGTCACCTGGGGCCCGCTGCCGTCCGTGGCCGTCGGCGCGGTCTGGGCCAGACGCCACAGTTTTCGCAGTGGGACCAGCCGCCGCCCGGCTGCCTCGTTGTCGTCGTCGGGGTGGCAGACGTCGGCCACAGCCTCCACCAGGTCCCACGACAACCCTTCGCCTGCCAGTTGCTTGCGGAGCCTGGTCAGTGACGGCACCTGGCCGTTGACGAAGTGCTCGGCCGTAAGGAATTGGTGGAGGCGGGCCACAGGTATCTGGGCCGCGTCCAGCCACGAGCGCAGCGTCTCAACGAGTTCGTTGATCTCCGCGCTGGGGCCACGCGCCGCCGTCCACGGCCGCCCGGCACGATTCCGCTCACCCAAATCGCCGTTCCCTCCCGCCTATTGTTCTGACACAACCCGCGGCTTGTCCCTGCAACAACATCCAAGCGCTCGACCCCTGGGGAGCGCCGGGAAATCGTGGAAGCGCACTCCACGAACCGGTCGTCGAGCCACAGGCGGTGTCACGCATGTCCCCCCGATCAACGGTCGTACTGGTCCTCCTCGCTACCGTTCTCACGGTCTCCCTGGCCTCGGGCGCCGCTGCCGCCGCGCTGGCTCGCTGGGACAACGCGTCCGTCCCCGCAGCCATCACGCGCGCAGGTGCCGCCTTCGCCGGCACGCTCTCCGTCGGCCTGGCCTTGACCGCGCTCCTCATCTCCGCGTGGCCGTAGCCGCAGCAGGGCGAGCCCCGGCAGGACGACCCCAGGCTTCTGCACGGCACGTGCTGCAGACGGACGTTGCGCCGGCGGTCAGGCGCCCGCCGCGTGGCCGGAGCTACGTAGATGCCCCGGCTGCCCCAGCCGGGGGCGCCGGCGTGGCCATCAGCGTTGCGGGGTGTGGCGGGTGGTGGGGACGATGCGGCTGAGTACCCAGCGCATGAGGTCCTTGTTCAGGGTGAGTCCGGGGTTCTCTTCGAGGGCGTCGTGGAGGAGGAGGGTAATTCGTGCCCAGTTCCTGAACGATCCGTGACCGGCCATGTCGTCGGTGTACAGGATCAGTCCGGGATGCGCGTCAGCCCAGATCCGCCGGTAGGCGGGGATGACGGCCTGGGACTTCGGTGGGGGTGAGGGGGCTGAACTGGTACCAGTCGAGGATGCGGGAATGCAGGGCCGGGTTGTTGAGGATCTTTTGCCGGGCGTTGCCGCTGCCGACGAGGACGATGGGGGCGCGTCGTGCGTCGTCGCCCCACAGGGTGCGGAAGTCGCCTGCGGACCCGCTACGAGATACGAGCGGACCTCCACCTCGGACTGCTCCAACTCGCCTGGCAGATCATTCGCTTGAGACGAATGCGAACCTCATTTGAAATGATCAGTGAGGCTGTCACTGCAACACAGCCGTAGGTCGGCGCACCGATGCTCCAGGCCACCAGGACCAGTGGGCGGCCAGAGGTGCCGACAAGCCATCGAGCGTGGGCAAACGGGCGGAAGTCATGCCGGTCCCGGGGACCGGGGACACGATTGCGGGGTCACGAGAAGTACAGCGGGGGCTCAGCTGCGCCCTGACGGCGGTGCTTCGCCCAGGGCCGGACGAGCCGAACGGCTCCTACCCCTCGCGGCTGAGGGTTTGGAAGTTCCCCTGATCAGGATCGCCCACGCTGCGCCGCATCTTCGGATGTGTCTTCGAGCCGCCGAATTCCCACGGGTTGCCGTCGCAGACGCTGATTGACAACTGCTTCGCTGCCTTGTCGTCGGGATACAAACCCCACTCGCCTGTACCGCTGCACTCGGACACCTTGTCGCCGTCGCGGTCGTACTCGGCAAGGTCGGTTGCAACGACAGTGCCATCGTCCTCGAAGCGCAGGGTCCCGGCCTCGCCCCCCTTCCAGGTGCCTGGGATGTCGGCTCGAGCCAGTCTCTGCTGCTGCCACATGCACCCCGTAGCGAACAGCGACACCGCGACCACGACCGCGGCCGCCGGGACCACCCCACGCAACCCCACCGCAGCGCCTCGCCCCCGTTTATCACGCATAACTCCCCCTTGCGTACGTCCCCCTGGTCGACACGCGCGCCAGATCGGCAAGCGCTCACGTTGCCACGAGATTTGAACGGGTTCAACACTGTTCGGTGGACGCTAGAGCTGCCCCCCAACTCCGCCCCGCATTGAGCGGTGCATCGCGAAGTCGCTGATCGAGGGTGTGACGTGAGAGACGGAAGAGCCACTCGGGCGGATCCGGACCGGTAGTCCATCCCCGAGTCATCGGTCAGCCGGCGTCTCCGCGGTACGTCAGGATCAGCAGGGCCCTAACGTGTCATCTCGGCTGCCTCGGTGAGGGCGCGTTGTCTGAGATCGCCGAACAGTTGCATCGTGACGGCGGCCAGGACGTCGTCCCCGCCGACAGTCCGCCTGTCCCCTCGGCGGGTGGACAGGGCGAAGAGCGGGTCATTGAGCAGCGGGGCCGGGGCTGGCTCACCCGGCACCACCAGACTGACCGTCCCGAACCGCTTGACCCCGCCCTCACGGACGACCTTCGCCGCGTCCCGGGCCAGAGCCGTCAGGAACACGCTCGCGATTCCGTCCAGGTCCCGGACCGTCGCCGGGACCGCCCTCACCCGCCGGCTGCCCAGCAGCCTTCTCACACCGGCTTCGAAACGGTGGGCGCCAGCCACACCACTCGGTGTACGCGGCCCGCGGCGCTCACGTAGAGACACGAGCGTACCGTCGGCGTTGTGTACCTCGCCTATCAGGCCGTGGAAGGTCGGGCTGTGCAGGTACCACGCCGATCCCACCTCCGTCTCGACGTTCCGCTCGATCGCCGAAATCAGGTCCTTGGGCGTCAGCCTCTTCCTGGACTCCTCGGCCGCCGCGCTTCTCGCGGCGTCGACGATCTCCGTCAGCACGGTCCGCGTCACCGACGCGGCGGCCCACGCGGCTGGCCGGGAGACGTGCAGCGAGGTCACGTCCCTGAATACCGCTCTGACGAGCTGAGGCTTGAACGGCAGGTCGGTGACGACGGAAGCGGTCTGCGGCCCGCTGCGCTGGGTGGGTGGGGGCTGGGTGGTCATCGAGGGATGCGCTTTCTGCTGTTGGTGGCGTCCGTGGCTCGTGCCGCACCAGGGGGAGACGACAGAGTTCTGCGGAGGGCGCCGAGCCGGCGCAGGGCCTGCCGGGCGGGGCCGCCTGTACACAGAGGTGCTGGCGGCCCCGCCCGGATTCTCGTCGTTGCGGCGACCGGGCGTGCGGCAGGGGGTGCCGCCGGGACGTGCTGTGATGCGGAGCCGTGCCGGTCAGGCGACCTGGTACCTGCCGACCTCCAGGAAGTGGCGCAGTGCTTCGGGTGTGTTGTCGTCGAGGGCCGCGTTGGCTGCCGCGCGCAGGGCCGGGCTGGTGGACGGGTCGGCGAGGATGCGGACGATGGCGACGCGGTCGTCCTCGGCCTGGGCGATGCGGTAACCGGTCACCAGCCAGGCGCGCATCGCGTCGGAGTCGTTGGCGTCCAAGAGGGCGTAGACCTCCGCGATGACGCGCCGGCCGCTGTCGGGGTCGGCGAGCAGGCGCGTGATGGCGACGCGGTCGTCCTCGGCCTGGGCGATGCGGTAACCGGTCACCAGCCAGGCGCGCATCGCCTCGGGGTCGTTGGCGTCCAGGAGGGCGTTGGCTTCTCGTGTCACCCGCCGGCCGCTGGCCGGGTCGGCGAGGATCCGGGCTATGGCCACTCTCAGGTCGTCTGCGTCCGGCTCGTCCGCGGACGAGGGCGCCGCGGGCACCGTCGCGGCGGTCGGTGCCGCCGTGGCGGCGAAAGACGGGGTGGCAAGCAGGAGGGCCGGGGCGAGGATGCCCGCGGCGATGCCGGGCGCTACACGATGCAGTCGCAAGGGTAAAGCTCCTCTTCGTTGACTGGGCCCGTGAGTTGAGAACAACTCAGGACGTTCACTTCGGACATGCTGTCACCCGGGTCTGACAGTGGCCCACTGCCCCGAAGCGGACGTAGGCCACCGTCGCCACGGACATGACCGGTGTCCCACGGCAGTGCGCCTTCGAGGAGGGCGGCCACCTGAGACGACTCCGAGCTTCATTGCGCAACGATCCGTAGGGAAGCCGTGGTGCCTGACCGGCTGATCTGCCATTGGGCGACCATGATCAGAAGGACGCTTTCTCTTGCCCTGCGGCGGCCTCGGCAGCGGCTCTCGCAGCCGCTCCCGCACCCGCCGACTCTCCTCACCCGGCGTTTGTCGCCTCATTCGGCAAAGCAGCGCCCAACGCGCGCCTGTCGTCGGCAGAGGCGGAAGCCCCGCACCACCTACGCCGCCAATGTCCCGTTAACTGGCTCTAACAAAAGCTGCTGATCATGAGACGGTCGGCCTCTCCGCTCGTATGTCTGGGTATGGGAAACCGTCAGTCGCGGCCGTGGGTCG
>NZ_JBHYOP010000024.1:0-30382 GCF_042745235.1 Streptomyces sp. NPDC058796 | reverse complement strand
GGTTCTGTGGGTGTGCTGGAGGCGGCGGGTGTGGTGCCGCTGGTGCTGTCCGCCCGGACGGACACCGCCCTGGCCGCCCAGGCACGCCGACTGGCTCCGGTGGTGGCGGGCGCGGGCGCGGGCGCGGGCGCATGGGAGGGCCTCGGCCGTTCCCTTGCCACCGCACGCACTCACCATGAGCGGCGCGCCGTCGTACTGGCCGAGGACTCCGAGACGGCGCAGGACGTCCTGCGACGGCTGCAGGAGGGGATGCCGGCCCCCGACCTCCTCACCGGTGTGGGTGGTGGGGGGCGTCGTGTGGTGTGGGTGTTTCCGGGTCAGGGTTCGCAGTGGGTGGGGATGGGGCGCGGTCTGCTCGGGGTCCCGGTGTTCGCCGATGCGCTGGCGGAGTGCGACGAGGCGCTGGCGGAGGTGGCGGGTTTCTCGGTGGTGGACGTGGTGCGCGGGGTGGAGGGCGCGCCGTCCTTGGAGCGGGTCGATGTGGTGCAGCCGGTGTTGTTCGCGGTGATGGTGTCGCTGGCGCGTCTGTGGCGGGCGTGCGGCGTGGAGCCGGACGCGGTGGTGGGGCACTCCCAGGGAGAGATCGCGGCGGCCTGCGTCGCGGGCGCGCTCTCGTTGCGGGACGCGGCCCGGGTGGTGGCGCTGCGCGCCCGCGCCCTGGCCGAACTCGCCGGTGACGGCGCCATGACCTCCGTATCGCTGCCCGAGGACCGCACACGGGAACTGATCGCCGACTGGCCCGAGCGCATCAGCGTCGCCGCCGTCAACTCCCCGGCCTCGGTCGTGGTGGCCGGTGACCCCGAAGCGCTGACCGCGTTCGAGGAGCGCTGCGCCGCCGACGGCGTCCGTGCCCGGCGCATCCCCGTCGACTACGCTTCGCACACGCCCCGCATGGAGCGGGTCCGCGAGCGCGTCCTCACGGACCTGGCCGACGTGACCGCACGGCCGTCCGGGACGCCGCTCTACTCCACACTGCACGGCGCGCGCTGCGACACCGGCGCCATGGACGCAGCGTACTGGTACGACAACCTCCGCTCCCCGGTCCGCTTCGAGGAGGCCATCGACGCCGCCCTCGCCGACGACTACGACACCTTCGTCGAGGTGAGCCCGCATCCGGTGCTCACCACCAGCGTCCAGGAGACCGCCGAGCGCTCCGGGAGCGCGGCACTGGTCCTCGGCAGCCTCCACCGGGACGCGGACAGCCGGCACTTCGTCCGCGAACTCGGCCGTGCCCACGCGGGTGGAGTACACGTCGACTGGGCTGCGGTCTTCCCGGACCGCGCACCCGTCCCGCTGCCCAACTACCCCTTCGAGCACAAGCGCTACTGGCTGACGCCCGAGATACCCGACCGGGTGGCCGACTGGCGCCACCGCGTCGAGTGGCGGCCCTTCTCCCCGGCAGTGGCCCCGCTCACCGGCCGGTACCTGATCGTCGGCTCCGGAACCGACCCGCGGCAGGACACCGTGGCCCGTGCCGTCGAGGAGGCCGGCGGCACGGTGCTGCGCCTCACCACCGACGCCGTGGTGGCCGGACGGGACGGACTCACACAGGAGCTGCGGGAGTCGGTACAGGGGATCACAGCGGTGGTCTCCCTGCTTGCCCTGGAGACGGCGCAGGACGACGACCTGCGGGCCGCCACCGCCACCCTCGCCCTCCACCAGGCGCTCGGCGACGCGGATGTCGGAGCGCCCCTGTGGCTGGTGACGTGCGGAGCCGTGGCGGTCGACGAGGCCGAACCGGCCGACCCGGCGCACGCCATGGTCTGGGGGATCGGACGGGTGATGGGGCTGGAGGCCCCCGAGCGCTGGGGCGGCCTGCTCGACCTGCCCGGGCAGCTCACCGAGCCCGTGCTGCACCGGCTCACCGCCTGCCTCGCGGACGCGGGCGACGAGGACCAGATCGCGCTGCGCGAGACCGGCTGCCACGTCCGACGCCTCGTCAGGGCTCCGCTCGTGCCCGGCGCGACCCCGTGGCGGGCCACCGGCACGGCGCTGGTCACGGGCGGTACCGGCACCCTCGGCCGGCACGTCGCCCGACACCTCGCCCGCACCGGGACCGAGCACCTGGTGCTGGTCGGCAGGTCGGGCGGACAGGCACCGCACAGCGCGGAGCTCGAGACGGAACTGACCGCCCTGGGCGCCCGGGTGACCTTCGCGGCCTGCGACGTCACCGACCGAGGCCGGCTGACGGAACTGATCGAGGGACTGGAGGGCCAGGGGGAGCGGATCAAAACGGTGATGCACCTGGCCGGCGTCCCCGACGGCCGGACGGTCGCCGACCTCGACCCGGAAGAGCTGGCGCGCGTGACCCAGGCGAAGACGGCCGGCGCCCGGCTCCTGGACGAACTCTGCCCCGACGCCGAGACGTTCGTGCTCTTCTCCTCCAACGCGGGGGTCTGGGGCAGCGGCCTGCTCGGCGCCTACGCCGCCGGCAACGCGCACCTCGACGCCCTCGCGCACCGGCGCCGGGCCCGGGGGAAGGCCGCCACCAGCATCGCCTGGGGGGCCTGGGCGGACGGTGGCATGGCCGACGCCGACCTGCCCGGCCTGATGCGGCGCGGGTTGCGTCCGATGGCGCCCGACAAGGCGATCCGGGCCCTCCAGCAGGCCCTGGACCAGCGGGACATCTGCGTATCGATCGCGGACGTCGACTGGAACCGGTTCGCCGTCGGTTTCACCGCCGCCCGCCCGCGTCCGCTCATCGAGGACCTGCCCGACGCCGTGCGGCAGACGCCCGCCGCGTACGCCGGGGACGGCCCCGGACACGGGCCCACCTGGCAGGAACGGCTGTCCGGCCTGTCCGCCGACGAGGCCGAGGCGACGCTCGCCACATGGGTCCGCGCCCAGGTGGCGGCCGTGCTCGGCCACCCGGACCCGGACGCGGTCTCACCCCACCAGCGCTTCACCGAGCTGGGGTTCGACTCCCTGACGGCGGTGGGGCTGCGCAACCGGCTCCAGGAGGTCACCGGTCTGACCCTGCCCACCACCCTGGTGTTCGACCACCCCTCCGTCGTCGACGTCGCGGCTCATCTGCGGCCCCTGCTCACGTCCGGAGCACCGCAGGCCCCGGCCACCGCCGACGGCGGCATGCTGCGCGCCCTCTACGAGCGGTCCGTACGGGAAGGACGCCTGGACTCCTACCTGGAACTGCTCGGTGAACTGGCCGGCCACCGGGACCGGTTCGAGACTCCCGAGGACCTGGCGGCCCCGGTCGACCTGGTGGACCTGGCGGCCGGGCCGGGACAGCTCCGGGTGATCTGCTGTGCCGGGACGGCACCCGTGGCGGGGCCGCACGAATTCCTCCGGATCGCCGCCGCCCTCAAGGGCAGGCTGCCGGTGTCCGCGCTGCCGCAGCCGGGCTACGAGCCGGGCGAGCAACTGCCCGCGTCGATGGCGGCGGTCCTCGGCGCCCAGGCGGACGCCGTCCTGAAATCGGCGGACGGCCCGTTCGTGCTCGTCGGCCACTCCGCGGGCGCCCTGATGGCCTACGCCCTGGGCGCCGAACTCGCCGACCGGGGCCGCCCGCCGCAGGGCATCGTCCTGATCGACGTCTATCCGCCCGGACGCCAGCAGGCGGTGCACGGCTGGCTCACCGAACTGACCGACACGATGTTCGGCCGCGAAGGCGTGCGGGTGGACGACACCCGGCTCACCGCGCTGGGTGCCTACCACCGCTTCACCCGCGCCTGGCAGCCGCGGGACCTCGGCGTACCGACGCTGCTCGTCCGCGCCACCGAGGCACTGGGGGAGTGGCCCGAGGACGAAAGCTGGCAGTCCACGTGGCCGTTCCCGCACGACCGCGCGGACGTGCCCGGCAACCACTTCTCGATGGTGCAGGAGCACGCGGGGGCCGTCGCCGACCGCATCCACACATGGACAGGGAACCTGGCATGACCACCACAGACCGAAGCCGGCTCGGCAGTCGGCTCCAGATGGCCCGCGGTTGGTACTGGGCCTTCGGCGTGAACGGCGACCCGTACGCGATGCTCCTGTGCGGGCAGGACGACACACCGGACCACTGGTACGAGCAGATCCGCTCGGCGTCCGACGGGCCTTTCCGCAGCCGCTGCGGAGCCTGGGTCGTCACCCGGTACGCCGCCGCCGCTCAGGTGCTGCGCGGCCCGGGGTTCGCCCGGGCCGGGGGCGAGGCGGCCGAGGAGTGGGCGCGGCCCTTCCTGGACGCGCGGCCGGCCGGGGGGCCGCCGCCCGCGGCAGTCGACGAACTGGTCCCGGAGTACCGGAAGGTGGCGGCGGAGGCGGGTGCTCGCCTCGATCTGCTGCGGGATCTGGCGCGTGAGACCCCGGCCCGCGGCGTCACCGCGCGCCTCGGCCTGGCCGGCGAGGACGCGCGACGCGTCGCCGCCCTGCTGCACTCCGGTGCCCCGGCGCTGGACGCCCGGCTGACCCCGCAGCCGCTGGCCGTGACCGAACGGACCGTGGCCGCGCTGGCTGAACTGCGTCGACTGGCGGGCGCCGAAGGCGTTCGGGCGGCCGCCGGCTGCGAGATGGCGGCCAACACGGTGACCAACGCCGCGCTCGCCACTCTGCGCACGCCGGGCCTGGCAGGCCGCCTCGCCGACGACCCCGACGTGGCGGACCGCATCGTGGCCGAGACGCTGCGCACCGCGCCCCCCGTCCATCTCGAAGTCGGCCGCGCCACCGCCGGACAGACGGTCGAGGGGACGGCGATCGCCGAGGGCGACGTGGTGGTGGTGGCCCTCGCGGCGGCCCACCGCGACCCGGAGGTGTTCGCCGAACCCGACCGGTTCGACGTGGACCGCGCGGCCACACCTGCGGCCCTGACCTCGGGCTTCGGCCACTCCGACGGGCTGGAGGAGTTCGCCGCCAGGCACGCCGCCGCGGCCCTGCGCGCCCTCGCCGATGTGCTGCCCGGCACGGCACTGACGGGCCCCGTGGTCCGTCGCCGCCGTTCGCCCGTACTGCGGGGCATCAGCCGGTGCCCGGTCGAGATCTAAGGACTTCCGATGAGAATCGTCTTCTCCGCCATGACGAGCAAGACCCACTTCTACCCGCTCGTTCCGCTCGCCTGGGCCTGTCGTGCCGCCGGACACGAGGTCCGGGTCGTCGGATCACCGGGACTGACCGAGATCACCACCGCCGCCGGGTTGACGGCGGTGCCCGTGGGCCATGACGTGGACCTCGTCGGGCACATGAGCGCGGTCGGCGAAGACATGATCAAGTACGTGCGGTCGCTGGACTTCGCCGACGGCACCCTGGAGAACGCGGGCTGGGACCACCTGCTGGGCATGCAGACGGCCCTGACGCCCAACCTCTTCGCGCTGATGACCCCCGACTCCCTGATCGACGGAATGGTCGACTTCTGCCGTACCTGGCAACCGGACCTGCTGATATGGGAACCGCTGACCTTCGCCGCCCCGATCGCCGCCAAGGTGACCGGAGCGGCCCACGCCAGGCTGCTGTGGGGCCCGGACATCACCACGAAGTCCCGCCGCGCCTTCCTGGACCTGCTCGGCCGCCAGGAGCCTGAGCACCGCGAGGACCCCTTCGCGGAGTGGATCGAATGGACCCTGGAGCGCCACGGGGTGCGGTCCGAGCCGGGTTTCGACGAGGAGATGGCCGTCGGCCAGTGGACCATCGACCCCGTACCGCCCAGCATGCGCCTCGACCTGGGGCTGCCCACCGTCGGCATGCGCTACGTCGACTACAACGGCCCCGCCGTCGTACCGGACTGGCTGCAGAAGCCGCCGTCCGGGCGCCGGGTGTGCCTCACGCTCGGTGTCGGGGGCCGCGACAGCGGGGTGGAGGCCATCGCCACCGACGAGATGCTGGAGGCCGTGGCCGACATCGACGCCGAGTTCGTCGCCACGCTGGACGCCCACCAACTGGAGTCGGTCGCGCGCGTCCCCGACAACGTCCGCACCGTCGACTTCGTGCCGATGCACGCCCTGCTGCCCACCTGCGACGCGATCGCCCACCACGGCGGCCCCGGCACCTGGCACACCGCGGCGGTGCACGGTGTGCCCCAGGTGCTGCTGCCCCATGGATGGGACACGGACGAACGGGGCCGGCTGGCCGCGGAAGCAGGCATGGCCGTGTCGTTGCCGGTCGGGGAACTGACGGTCGACCGATTCCGGGACAGTGTCGTCCGCGTCCTGGAGGATCCCGCATTTCGTGAGGGCGCCGCGAAAGTACGGGACGAGATCCTGTCCGAGCCCGCGCCGACGGAAGTCGTCCGCGTGCTGGAGAGGATGACCGCGGAGCGCAGGGCGTGAGGGCCGGGCACAAAAGGGCTCGCCTGCCGCGGGGGTGGGTGACTCTGCGGCGGGTCGGCGGCTCGGTGGACTCGATCAGACCGTTGCTCATGCCGGTGGCCAGCGCGGAGCGGATGTCTTCGTAACGCCGCGTGATCTCACGCCGGAGGTCGACGAAGACGTCGGTGCGGCAGCGCCGGGCCCTGCGCTCGGTGTCCAGCGCATCGGTTGCCCAGGTCGAGCAGGTGTCTTTCGTGTCATGATTCGCTGGGTCGTCCCCGCCGACCAGAAGCCGTGCGGTCCCCAGATGGTGATCCGAGCGACTCAAGCGACTGAGCAACGAGCCCTTCTCCGCTCTCGGCGTGGGCACCGGGCTTGCCGGGGAGTTCGTCTCCGTCAGCAACCTCGTCTACGGGCTGCGCGAGAGCTCCGCCGTGCTGTACGACCACCCGAACCTCAGGGCGCAGCCGCCCACTGCCTACCCTCGCGGGCGGTGCGATCGGCCCCCCTCCTGGCTCTCTCCCTTGCGCCGAGCGGACGACCGGCCGCTTTGGAGTGTGCTTGAGCCGTGGTGGAGAGACCGAAGGCGGCCGGGAGAACGCGGCTAGCGTGCGACACGCCGGTGGTTCCGAACCACCGCGGACTCGACAGGGTATGGGAGGAAGCCGTGCAGATTCAGGTTCTGGGCCCGTTGAGCGCCGACGTCAACGGGGTGTCCATCGTGCCGACCGCCAGCAAGCCGAGGCAGATCCTCGCGCTGTTGTCGTTCCATCCGGGCCGCGTCGTGCCCGTGTCCATGCTCATGGAGGAAATCTGGGTGAGCAACATGCCCCAGAGCGCGATGACCACGCTGCAGACGTACATCCTTCAGCTGCGCCGGCGCCTCGGCACCGCCATGGGACCCGACACGCCCGGCAGTGCCAAGGAGGTCATCGCCACCCGACACGGGGGGTACCTGCTGCAGGTACCCCCTGAATGCGTCGACGTGCACCGGTACGAGCAGCTGGTCACCGGGGGGCAGGCCTCGTTCGAGGCGGGCGACGATGAGCGGGCCGCCGCACAGTTCCGCGAGGCGCTCGGGCTGTGGGAGGGCACCGCTCTGGTGGACGTGAGCACGGGGCCGATCCTGGAGATCGAGGCGATGCGCCTGGAGGAGAGCCGCCTCGTCACCGTCGAGCGCCGAATAGACGCCGACCTGCGGCTCGGACGGCACTCCGAGGTCATCGCCGAGCTCGCGGACCTGACCGCCCGACACCCCCAGCACGAGGGGCTGCACTCGCAGGCGATGGTGGCCCTGTACCGCTCGGGGCGTCAGGCCACCGCCCTGGACATCTACCGCAAGCTGCGCATGCGGCTCGTAGAGGACCTCGGTGTCGAGCCCTCGCCCCAGCTGCAGCGCCTGCACCAGGCGATGCTCGCCGTCGACCCGGCCCTCGACGTCAGCCGTGGACCACGCCGCGGCTCCACGTTCAACCTGTACGCGGCCTGAGCGGGGACGACCGCGCACGAGACTCCGCAACGCTGTCGAGGAGGACGCCGCATGTCCGACAAACGGTGCCTGCCGGGTCCACTGCTTCGCGCACGCCGGAGCCGGCGTCCCCTCCTGAGGCGGCTGGAGCCGCGACCTCGGTCCCGGCGCGCGGGCCGTGCCGCATCCGCTGCCAGGCCGCGACACCGGGCGCCGCCCTGGGCCTGTCGGACGCCGCCTGGGCCTTCCCCGTGGAGACCCCGATCGATCTGCCGACTTATGCTCCAGCGCGAGCAAACATCCCTGGGCTCGCCGCCGGGTTTCCGCACGAACGGGCGCGACCACGCTTCGAGCGACGCTCGACCGACCGTCCAGCTCCGATCGTGACAGTGGTGCTGCCGTGCAACTTTGGCAGAGTGTTCCTTACGGCAAGGAGAACCGTATGACTGAGACTCCGAAGAACGACCGCACCGACGACGAGACCGGGAACGAGGGCGCGGACGCGGTACGGGAGAAGTTCAAGGCGGCGCTGCAGCGCAAGTCGCAGGCCTCGCGGGCCAAGCAGGCACACGAAGAGGGGCGCGCGAAGGTCAAGAACATGGGCAACCCCGCAGGTCAGAAGCGGAACTTCCGCCGCAAGGCCAGCTGACCCAAGGCTCCTTCCGGGCAACGCTGCGACATTCGATCACGGGTGTCGCAGCGTTTTCCGTGGACCGCGCGAAGAACGACAGCGGAACGCTTCTGACGCGCCGGGGCCCGGCCGCAGGAACACCGGAGCATCCGTCGAGCGGACTCCACCCGGGCTCGAGAGAGGCGTTCAGCGTCTGGATACGGGCGCGCACGCTGCTCCCCGTGCCGCGGCGAGGGAGATGACCACCGCCGCCCTGCGCACCGACCGGGTGGAGCTCGACCTCTCGCAAGGGATCGGTGGTCGTCCGTACCTGTGCGGCCTCGACCGGATCGGCGTGAGTTCACCCACGCCGACGACCTGATCGCCGTCGGCGCCAACCGCGGCGGCCGCATCGCCGTCGACGCCGAACCGGCAGACCGCGGCATGTCCTACGACCTGTTGAGCGGCCACCTGCTTGCCCCCGTCGGACGAGCCGCGCTCGAGCGTCTCGGCGACGCCGCGCGGGGCCGCCCTGCTGCGCCTGTGGCTCCTGAAGGAGGCCTGCACCCAAGCGCTGGGGCGGGGACTGCGGCCCGGCTTCACCGAGTGCGGCTTCGGCGTGGGCAGCGGCGACCTGCTCGCCTGGGACGGCAGGCCCACCGCACGTGGCGAACGGGTCTTCGCCGCGCACCGCGTCCCCGGCCGCTACCCGCTCAGCCCGCCACGACGCCGGCCCGGACAGTTCTCGGGACACAGCGCCCGGCACCATGCTCGACGAGGATTTCACGGGGCCGTCACCGAACGTCCGGGCTGACGACACGCCCCGGGAATCGAGCACCTCCCGTGTGGCGCTCAAGCGGGTGCTGCGAGTGTCCACAGCCGAGGGCGACCCCCCCACAGGTCCCGAAGACAAGCGTCCTTGCACCAGCGCGTGACCAGGACGCAAGGCCACTGGTCCGCTCCCCGCACGATCACACAGGACCAGTGCCCAGGAGTGCCATGCCCACCCGACAGAACACCCTCGAAAGACCCGGCACCACCCGTGCCGCGAAAGCCGACTTCCGCCCGGACATCCAGGCACTGCGCGCCCTGGCCGTGGGACTCGTCGTCTTCCACCACCTGTGGCCCACCGTGCTCACCGCCGGCTTCGTCGGAGTCGACGCCTTCTTCGTCATCTCCGGCTATCTCATCACCGCACAGCTGGCCCACGAGATCGACGGCACCGGCCGCATCCGCATCGCGGACTTCTTCGCCCGGCGCGTACGCCGTCTGCTGCCCGCCGCCCTTCTGGTGCTCGCCAGCGTCGTCGTCGCCGTGCACACCCTCGTCGCACAGGACCGCTGGGCCGACAACGCCCGTCAGGTGCTGGCCAGCGCCCTGTACAGCCAGAACTGGCTGCTCGGCGCCGATCCCGTTGACCCCGCCCGGGTCACCGCCACGGCGCACTACTGGTCGCTGTCGGTCGAGGAGCAGTTCTACCTCCTGTGGCCCCTGCTCCTGCTGCTGCTGTTCAAACTGCGCGCACCCTTCGCGCGCCTCGCAGGCGTCGCCGGGCTGGGGCTCGTCTCGCTGGCCTGGTGCGTCCACCTCACCGAAGCCGACCCGGCCGCGGCGTACTTCATCACACCGGTCCGGGTGTGGGAGTTCGCGATCGGCGCGGTGATCGCACTGGCCGGCACGAAACCCGTGCTGCCGAGAGCCGTCGCCAACGGAGTCTCCCTCCTCGGTTTCACCGCGCTCGTGGGCTCGGCAGTCCACTTCACCGGCCTCACGCCCTACCCCGGGGCCGCGGCACTGGTCCCGACCGTGGGCACGGCTCTGGTCATCGCCGCAGGCACCGGTCAGCAACGACAGTGGCACACCACGGTGACCTCGTCGCGGCCCGTGCAACTCCTCGGAGACATCAGCTACTCGCTGTACCTCTGGCACTGGCCGCTGCTCATCCTGGCGCCCCTCGCCGTGTCCGACGGCGTCCTGGACCTCCCCGTGCGGCTGGGCATCCTGGCGTCCGCACTGGTCCTCGCGTACACGACCAAGCGTCTCGTCGAGGACCCCGTCCGTGCCTGGCCCCCGCTGGCAGCCAGCACGCGGCTGACCTTCGTCGCGATGACGGCCGGCCTGGCCACGGTCTGCCTGGCGGCCGGCAGCCTGCTCTGGACCTGACGCTGCCGCGGTGACGCGGGCGCGTGGGCCTGCCGGGTTCTCGGCTTCCCCACCGACCCGCTCTCCGGCACCGTGCCCGTCTGCCGCAAACTGACGGCACAACAGCCGGGTACCCTCACAACCCCGGGCCCTGACCAGCGGCGACAGCGAACTGGGACTGGAGTACTAGTGTCCTGCGCCAGTAGTTGATCGGGGCCCGAAGCTGGAACCGTTGCTCTTGTCCGAGGACGAGCGGGCGGTGTTGGAGCGGTGGACGCGTCGGGCGACGTCGGCCCAGGCTCTGGCCCTGCGGGCGCGGATTGGACTGGCTTGCGCGGGGCCGGAGGTACCGCCGATCGTCGGGGTTGCCCGGGATCTGCGGGTGACCGCGGACACGGTCCGCAAGTGGCGGCGGCGCTTTCTCACCGAGCGGCTGGACGGGCTGGCCGACGAGCCCCGGCCGGGCCGACCACCGACTATCAGCATCGATCAGGTGGAAGCGGTGGTGGTCACCACGCTGGAACAGCTACCGAAGAACGCCACTCACTGGTCGCGGAAGCCGATGGCCGAGCACAGTGGTCTGTCGAAGTCGACGGTCGGCCGGATCTGGCGGCAGTTTCAGCTCAAGCCGCATCCGGCCGACACCCTCAAGCTGTCGACGGACCCGTTGTTCGTGGAGAAGGTCTACGACGTCGTGGGGCTGTATTTCAACCCGCCCGAGGGTGCGGTGGTGCTCTCGGTGGACGAGAAGTCGCAGATCCAGGCCCTGGACCGGTCCCAGCCGGTGCTGCCCATGATGCCGGGCATGCCCGAGCGGCGCACCCACGACTACGTGCGCAACGGCCTGACCACCTTGTTCACTGCGTTCGACGTCGCCACGGGCGAAGTCATCACGGCCCTGCACCGCCGGCACCGGCCGTGGAGTTCAAGGAGTTCCTGATCCGGATCGACAAAGCGGTGCCTGCTCGCCTCCAGGTCCATCTGATCGTGGACAACTACGGCACCCACAAGACCCGGCGGTAGAACGTGGCTGGCCGAACACCCCGGGTTCGAGCTGCCCTTCACCCCGACCGGGCCCTCCTGGATCAACCAGGTCGAGCGGTGGTTCGGCTACCTGGCCCACCAGATGATCCGCCGCGGCGCACACAAGAACATGCAGGCCCTCGAAGCCGACATCCGGGCCTGGGTCAAGGACGGGAACGAAGACCCCAAGCCGTTCATCTGGACCAAGACAGCCGAAGAGATCCTCGACTCTCTCGCCCGCTTCTGCCGACGGATCTCTGGCGCAGGACACTAGGGTCGCGTCAGCCGCCCGTCGGACAGCTCCAGGAGCCGGTCGCGATAGCGCTCGCGCAGGGCCCGGTCGTGGGTGACCGTCACGACCGGGCCCCTGAAGCGCTCCACCGCCTCCAGCAGCTGCTCGACCAGGACCAGGCTGAGGTGGTTGGTGGGCTCGTCGAGCAGCAGCAGATGCGGCCGCTCGGCGAAGAGCAATGCGAGGTCGAGGCGCCGCCACTGGCCAATGGAGAGCCGGTTGGCCGGTGTGCCGAAATCCCCGGGACCGAACAGACCGAACCGGGTCAACTCGGTCGCCGCGTCCTCGACGTGGGCCGCGCGCCGCGCGGCGAACGTGTCGAGGAGGCCACGCCGCTCCGCCCAGTAGTCGCTGTCCTGCGGCAGATAGCCGATGCGCAGGCCGGGCGCCCGCTGCACCTCCCCGGCGTCCGGGGCCCGCTCACCCACCAGCACTGACAGCAGCGTCGACTTGCCCGCGCCGTTCGGACCGCTGATCACGTACCGACTGCCGGCGGCCAGTTCCAGGTCCGCGTCCCGCAACACCTGTCCCACCCGCAGGCCGGTGCCCCGCAGCAGTACGCCGTCGGCCGGCTCCAGGAGCTCATCGGCCGCCTCCGCGTCCTGCAGGGGAGCGAAGTCGAGAGGATCCGGCGGCCGCAGCACCGCTTCGTCGAGCAGCCGTCGCAGATGCATCTGGGCGGCGCGTCCCGTCCGGGCCACGGCCCGTTCGGCGCCGCTGCCCGCGGCGTCGTAGGACAGCTTGTCGTTGTCGGCCCTGCCGCTGAAGACGCGCCCGCTCGTGGCGGCCCGGTGCGCACGCCGCCGGGCCTCGGCCAGCTCCTTACTCCACTCGCGGTACCGCTGCCACCAGCGTTCTCGCGCCGCGGCGCGTTCGGCGAGGTAGTCGCGGTAGCCGCCGCCGTAACGGACGGTGGAGCCGCGAGGGCCGTCCAGGTCGACGATGGCGGTGACGGCCGCGTCCAGCAGGGCCCGGTCGTGCGAGGCGATCAGACACGGCCCACGGTACGCTGCGAGCCACTGGACGAGCCAGTTCACCGCCCGGTCGTCGAGGTGGTTGGTGGGCTCGTCGAGCAGCAGCCCGGCCGGTTCCTCGAGCACCAGCGCGGCCAGGGCGAGACGGGCCCGCTCACCGCCCGACAGGGACCGCAGGTCGCGGGTCCGCTCCAGTGCGGTCAGGCCGAAGACGTCAAGGGCCTCGCCGACGCGGGCGCCGAGCTCCCAGCCGCCGAGTCGCTCGAACTCCTCCTGGAGCCGGCCGTACTCCTCCATGACCGCGCCGAGATCACCCGCGTCCGACGACATCCGCTCCTCAGCGGCGCGCATCCGCCGGGACATCTCCTCGAACTGCGCGGTCGCCTGGGACAGCACGTCCTCGATGGTGGAACCGGCCGGGAAGTCCGGCTGTTGGGGCAGGAACCCCACCCGGCCGGTCACCGCGCGCACCACCTCGCCGCGCTGCGGCGTGAGTTCACCGGCGAAGGCGCGCAGCAGGGTGGACTTCCCTCGGCCGTTCTCGCCGATCAGGCCCACCCGCTCGCCGTGGGAGACCTTGAGCGAGACGTCGCGCAGCACCACGCGGTCGCCCAGGACGCAGTGCAGGTTCTCGGCGAGCAGGTGCGCGGAGCGGTGGTCGGCGGACAGGACGTCCTGCCCGCCGGGCGGGTGCGAGGACGCGTCAGCCATGGTGGGGCGCTCCCGTCTCCTGCAGGCGGCCGTCGGACATCCGCAGCCAGCGGTCCACCCGGATTTCCTTGACGAAGCGTTCGTCGTGGCTGACCACGACGAACGCGCCCTCGTAGGAGTTGAGGGCCCCCTCCAGCTGCTCGACGCTGTCGAGGTCGAGGTTGTTGGTCGGCTCGTCGAGCAGCAGCAGCTGCGGCGCGGGTTCGGCACCCAGCACACACGCCAGGGTGGCGCGCAGCCTTTCGCCCCCCGACAGGGCCCCCACCGGCAGATGCGCCGCGGCCCCGCGGAAGAGGAAGCGGGCCAGCAGGTTCAAGCGTTCCGCCTCGGGCTTGTGCGGCGCGTAGGCGGCCAGGCACTGGGCGACGGTGCGGTCGAGCGGCAGCGTGTCGAGGCGCTGGGAGAGATAGGCGATCCGCCCCTCCGCCCTCTTGAACTCCCCGTGCCGCGCCTCGATTTCACCGCTGATGACGCGCAACAGGGTGGACTTGCCGACGCCGTTGCGGCCGGTCAGCGCGATCCGCTCGGGCCCCCGGATGGTGAGGTCGACCCCCTTGCCCGCGAAGAGGTCCCGCTCACCGTACCGGACGTTGATGCCCTCGCCGAGGAAGACCGTACGTCCCGCCGGCACCCGGGTGTCGGGCAGCTCCAGGGTGATCCTGCGGTCGTCGCGGAGCATCCGACTCGCCTCGTTCAGCCGGTTCTTGGCGTCGGAGAGGCGCTGGCCGTGCGTGTCGTTGGACTTGGCCGCCGACTCCTGGGCGCGCCGCTTGAGCGTGCCTGCGGCCATCTTGGAGATGCTGCCCTTCGCGGCGGCCCGGGCTCCGACACCCGCCCGGCGCGCCGCTCGTTCACGGGCCTGCTGCAACTCCCGCTTCTCCCGCTTGACCTGCTGCTCGGCGGTGCGGATGTTCTTCTCGGCGGTCTCCTGCTCGGCGCGCACGGCCTCTTCGTAGTCGGTGTAGTTGCCGCCGTACAACCGCATACCACCAGAGTCGAGCTCGGCGATGCCGTCCATGCGGTCGAGCAGCTCACGGTCGTGACTGACCACCAGCAGGCAGCCGTTCCAGCTCTCCAGCACCTGATAGAGCCGGTGGCGGGCGTCTAGGTCGAGGTTGTTGGTCGGTTCGTCGAGCAGGAGCACATCGGGCCGTCGGATCAGCTGGGTCGCGAGCCCCAGGGAGACGACCTGGCCGCCGCTGAGGGCGTGCAGCCGCTGGGTCAGCGCAATGCCGTCGAGTCCCAGGCGGTCGAGCTGGGCACGGCTGCGTTCCTCGACGTCCCAGTCGTCGCCGACCGTGGCGAAGTGCTCCTCGTCCACGTCTCCGGACGCGATGGCGTCGAGCGCCTCGATGACCGGGGCGATGCCGAGCACCTCGGCCACGGTCAGGTCGCCGGTCAGGGGCAGGGTCTGGGGGAGGTAGCCGAGCAGGCCCTTGACGGTCACGGACCCGCGGTTCGGGCTCAGTTCACCCGCGACCAGTTTGAGCAGGGTGGACTTGCCCGCGCCGTTGGGTGCGACCAGGCCGGTGCGGCCCTCGCCCACGGTCCAGGACAGGTCCTGGAACACGGGGGTGCCGTCGGGCCAGGAGAAGGAGAGGTTCGAGCAGACGATGCTGGCGTCGGACATATACGCATGCCTCGCAGAAGACGCGGGCGCGCCAAAGCACGCCCAGAGGGGTGGAGTGGTCAGAGCATGTGAGACCGGGCCACGCGGCCGCGCACGCTTCCGTGCGCAGCGGTGGCAGTCGACATCCGGGTATCACCCGGTGATGTCGTCGTCACCCGCGATCACCACGGCTACCTCTCCTTCGGCTACACCAGCAGCGCTTCACGCTACCAGAAGGTGAAGTCACCGCCAGTTGAATCGGGTCACGGACCAACTGCTGCCGGAGCCAAGGAGGTACACGCTCTTCTGGCGTTGGACAATTTCTTGAGTGGAACACCAGTGGTCGATATTGCCGTCCCTTCACGTGCATCGGTAGTGTCGCTCCCGATCATTCAAGAAGCACCATTCTGTGAAAAGGAGCGTCGCATGCGGCCTGCCGACAAGGAAACCCGCACCAAGACAGCATGGCACCGTCCCGATTTCATTTCCTTCGACACCGGAATGGAAGTCACCGCCTACTTCAGCCGCGACTGACTCACTGCCGCAGGAAGGGAAGCAGGCACTTCGATGTCCGTGACGCATGAGGTAGACGCTCCCTGGAGCGAGGCCGAATTCCGGCAGGCGCTGCACGCGCTGGAGTCGTCGTACTGGGACCGCCACCCGTTCCACCAGCGGATGCACGAAGGTCTGCTGGGTAAGGAAGAGCTGCGGCTGTGGGCGGCCAACCGCTGGTACTACCAGAGGTGCCTGCCCCAGAAGGACGCCGCGATTGTGGCCAACTGCCCACTGCCCGAGGTACGGCGGCAGTGGCTGTCCAGAATCGTCTACCACGACGGCACGGACGCCTCCTCCGGCGGCGCGGAGAAATGGCTGCGTCTGGGCGAGGCGGTCGGCCTGCGCAAGGACGAGGTGCTCGACGAGCACCTCGTCCTCGCGGGCACGCGCTTCGCCGTCGACGCCTACGTGGACTTCGCCCGACGCCGCCCATGGCTGGAGGCGGCCGCGTCAGGACTGACCGAGCTGTTCTCCCCCGGACTGCTCGCCCACCGCCTCGGCCGGCTCCGGGAGCACCACCCGTGGATCGCGGAGGAGGGCTTCGAGTACTTCACCGCACGGATCGAGGTGGTCGGCCCCGAGGGGCGATCCCTGCTGGACCTGGTGGCACGGCACGCCGTCACCCGGGAACAGCAGGAGGCCTGCGTCCGGGCGCTGGCGTTCAAGTGCCAGGTCCTGAACGCGGTTCTGGACTCGATCGACTACCACACGGGAAACGGAGCCCCACAGTCATGACCAGCCTTCCCGAGCCCACCGTGCCGCGCCTGCGGCCCGGGGTCCGGCTGACCAGCGACCCCGTACGCGGCGAACTGGCCCTGCTGCCCGAACGCGTCGTGGTTCTCAACGACACCGCGGCGGCGGTGCTCGCCCACTGCGACGGCACAGCCACCGTCGGCCGCGTCGTCGAGCACCTCGCCCAGGACTACGAGGGCGTGCGCGCCGAGGACGTCTGCGAACTGCTCCTGCGGCTTGCGGAGCGCCGGGTGGTGGACCTCGATGCCTGAGCCGGCCGTTCGCGCACCACTGGGCATGCTGATCGAGCTGACTCACCGCTGCCCCCTGCACTGCCCCTACTGCTCCAACCCCCTCGAACTGGCCACCCGCTCCGAGGAACTGACGTGTGAGCAGTGGACGGACATCCTCACCCAGGCCCGTGAACTCGGCGTCGTGCAGATGCACTTCTCCGGCGGCGAGCCGCTGGTCCGCCGCGACCTGCCGGACCTGGTCGGCCACGCCCGGCAGCTCGGCGCCTACGTCAACCTGGTGACCAGCGGCGTCGGCCTGACCGCCGATCGCGCACGGGACCTCGCACAGCGAGGGGTCGATCACGTCCAGCTCTCCCTCCAGGACGCCGATCCACGGCTCGGCGACCAGGTCGCCGGAGCCCGTGTCCACGGCGCCAAGCGCAAGGCCGCAGAGGCCGTCACCGCCAGCGGGCTGCCGCTCACCGTCAACGTCGTCCTCCACCGCAGGAACATCGACAGGGTCGAGCGGATCGTGGACCTCGCCGTCGACCTGGGCGCCGACCGCATCGAGCTGGCCAACACCCAGTACTACGGCTGGGGGCTGCGCAACCGCGCCGCGCTGATGCCCACCGCGGACCAGCTCGCGGCCGCGCGCCAGGCCGTGCGACAGGCCCGCGTCAAGCACGTGGGCGGCCCCGAACTGGTCTACGTGGCGGCCGACTACTACGACGACCGGCCCAAACCGTGCATGGACGGGTGGGGCAACACCCAGCTGACCGTGACGCCCACCGGCGACGTGCTGCCGTGCCCCGCGGCGTCCGCCATCACCACCCTGCCGACGGAGAACGTTCTGCGCCGCCCGCTGTCGGAGATCTGGTACGCCTCACGGTCCTTCAACGCCTACCGGGGCACCGACTGGATGCGCGATCCGTGCCGGACCTGCCCGGAGCGCCACGCCGACCACGGCGGCTGCCGCTGTCAAGCCTTCCAGCTCACCGGCGACGCCGCGGCCACGGACCCGGCCTGCGCCCTCTCCCCGCACCGCTCGCTGGTCGACGCGGCGCTCGCGGAGGTCACCGACGGGGCACCACCGGCGTTCGTCCCACGCCTGCCGGTCGCCCCGTGAAGGTGATCCTGCTCGGCACCGCGGCCGGTGGAGGCTTCCCGCAGTGGAACTGCGCCTGCGCGTTGTGCACCCGCTGCCTGCGGGGCGAACTGCCCGCGCGCTTCCAGGAGTCCGTCGCCGTCAGCGGCAACGGCCGCGACTGGTGGCTGCTCAACGCCTCCCCCGACATCCGCACCCAACTCCTGGCCACGCCCGCGCTGCGGCCGGGACCCGGCCCACGGGACACCCCCGTGCGCGGTGTCCTGCTCACTGACGCCGAACTCGACCACACTCTGGGGCTGACCGTCTTGCGCGGCGGCACGGACCTGACCGTGCACGCCGCGCCCCCAGTACGCGAAGCGCTCACCGCCGACCTGCCCGTGCACGGCCTGCTGGACCGCTACGCGCCGTGGGGGTGGCACGACAGCACCGCGCCCGGCGGCTTCGCACTGGACGGCGGGCTCACCGTCACCGCGCACCCCGTCAGCTCCAAGGCCCCCAAGTTCGTGGGAGACCCGGCTCCGGACGCCCCCTGGGTGGTCGCCTACCGCATCGAAGACCCGGCGACCGGCGGAGCACTGGTCTACGCCCCGTGCCTGGCGGCCTGGCCGGACGGGTTCGACGACCTGCTGGCGTCGGTCTCCTGCGTCCTGCTGGACGGAACGTTCTTCAGCGCCGACGAACTGGGGACGGCCGTGCGCTCCATGGACGCCGGCCAGGCGCTGATGGGCCATCTTCCCGTCAGCGGCCCCGGCGGCAGTCTCGCCGCCCTTGCCCGCCATCCGCGGCTGCGCCGGATATACACGCACCTCAACAACACCAATCCCCTCCTTGACTCTTCCTCGTCCGCCGGTGGAGCCGTGCGACGGGCAGGCGCCGAGGTTCTGCCTGACGGCAGCGAACTCACCCTGTAACCCTGAGCCGCCCTCAGCGCTTCTCCACCAATTATGACCCGCATTCCAAAGGCGTCCATAGTCGGTGAATACCGGATCTGTGTACCGTACAGAACTCGGACAGGCGGCCATGGAGGCGAAACTGTGGGAGCTGAGTGAGTCAAATGCCTGATTCCCGTGCACTTCATTTCGAGTCGGCGCGAGAGGAATCCGAGACCCCGACCATGACGGCGGCTTTGGCCGGGACCCTCGACCACGACATCGCGTCCGTACCGGTCTCCTCGCTCGTACCCGGCTACTCCCCGCGCCTGAGGGGGGAGGACACCGCGCACGTCGCCCGTCTGGCAGAACTCGACGAGCCGCTTCCGCCGATCCTCGTGGAGCGGTCCACGATGCGGGTGATCGACGGCATGCACCGCCTCATGGCCGCCTGCGCGAAGGGCCGTACGACCATCGAGGTGCAGTTCTTCCAAGGTGCGGCCGAGGAGGCTTTCCTCCTCGCGGTCCGGTCCAACACGGCACACGGACTTCCCCTGACCCGGGAGGACCGCAGAGCGGCGGCGGAGCGCATCCTCGCCCAGTGGTCGCACCTGTCGGACCGGGCCGTGGCACGCATCGCGGGCATCGGCGCCAAGACCGTGGCAATCCTGCGGTCCGCGTCGGCCGGCGCGGAGCCGTGCCCGCAGGCCCGTCAGGGCAGGGACGGCAGGATCCGGCCGCTGGACGGCGCGGAGGGCCGCCGGAAGGCCGCCGAACTGCTGGCGCAGCGCCCCCAGGCCTCCCTGCGCGAGGTGGCACGGCAGGCCGGCATCTCACCGGCGACGGTCAGTGACGTCCGCAAACGACTGGCCTCCGGTCGCTCCCCCGTACCGGAACGGGACATGCCGGAACACCGACCGGCCATCGGTACCCGGACGTGCCCAGAGCCGCAGGGCAGCGCGGCAGAGCACACCACGACCGTGCCCCGTCCGCCCAGTCCGCTCCGCCCGGTCGAGGACGCGCCGATGGACAAGCTCCTGCGCGACCCGTCGCTACGCCACAAGGAGAGCGGCCGCCAACTGCTTCGCCTGCTGCAACGCAGCGCCCTGGAGCCGGGGGAACTGCGCAAGATGGCCGAAGTGGTGCCCTCGCACTGCGCGGACCTGGTGGCCGATCTGGCGCGGGAGCACGCGGGCCGGTGGGCGGAGTTCGCGCGCGAGGTCGGAGAGCCCGGCTGACCCCGCCCGGCGTGAACCCCCGAGCACCTGATGGCCTCGGCCGTCTCTCCCGGTCGCACACGACCGATCCACCACCCAGGAAAGGTATACGCCCCATGCGCAGACACATACGCACGCTGCTGGGCCTGCCCCTCACCGCTCTCGTCGTCGCCCTCGCCCCCGTGCCCGCAGCACACGGCGCCGGGACCGCGAACGCGTTCATCGGCACATGGGCGGCCCCGCCCACCGCCGTGCCCGCCGCCGACTCCACGGTCTTCGAGGAGCAGACGCTGCGGCAACGCGTGCACCTGTCGGTCGCCGGAACCAGCGTGCGCGTACGGTTCACCAACGAGTTCGGTACCGCACCGCTGGCGATCGGCGAGGCACACGTCGCCCACCCGGCGGCGGACGGCCCCGCGACCGCCATCGACGCCGGCACCGACCGGGAACTGCGCTTCGACGGCGGCACATCGACCACCCTCGCGCCCGGCACCCAGCGCTGGAGCGACCCGGTCGAGCTGCCCACCACCCCGGGCGGCGACCTCGTGATCAGCCTCTACCTGCCGCATCCCACCCCCGCAGACACCACGCACGCGTCGGCGTACCAGAGCAACTTCGTCGCGGACGGCGACGTCGCCGGCAAGCCCGACCTCACACCGACCTCGACCACCACCTCGTGGCACTTCCTGTCGGGCGTAGCCGTCAACAGCGCCGAGGGCACCGCGGATTCGACGCTGGTGACGCTCGGCGACTCCATCACCGACGGCGAGCACACCACCGTGGACACCAACCAACGCTGGCCCGATCTGCTCGCCGAACGGCTGCGTGAGGACCAGCAGTTGGCCCCCACGGGTGTCGTGAACGCCGGTATCGGCGGCAACCGGCTGCTGCGCGACCCGAACCCTGTCCCCGGGTCGCCCGCGGAGTCCTTCGCCGCCTACTTCGGCGAGAGCGGCCTGAAGAGGTTCGACCGGGACGTCCTGGGCCAGCCCGGGGCTCGTGCGGTCACCGTGCTCCTCGGCGTCAACGACCTGGGCTCACCGGGCCTCGTCGCGCCCGCCTCCGAGGAGGTGACGGCCCCCGAAATCATCGAGGGATACCAGAAGCTGATCCAGCGCGCCCACGAGCACGACCTGAAGATCCTCGGCGCGACGATCCTGCCCTTCGAAGGTGACACCCTGGGCTACTACACGCCACAGCGGGAGTCGGTCCGCCAGAACGTCAACGCCTGGATCCGCACCAGCGGCGCCTTCGACGGCGTCGCCGACCTCGACGCCGCGGTCCGCGACCCCGACCAGCCCGGCCGACTGCTCCCGGCCTACAACAGCGGAGACGGCCTGCATCCCAACGACGCCGGCATGGCCGCGATGGCCCGTGCGTTCCCACTCCGACTACTGCGCTGAGCTCCGAGAGGAGCCTGTTGCAGGTGCGTGATGGTCGCGGTCACACGGAGGCGGCACGGGAGGTGTCGGCGGGGCCCGAAGCCAGCCGGATCCGCGGCGGCGGCCCTGGCCCGGCCACCTTCTTGTGGCCGGGCAGGTTCACCAGTGCCAGCAGGCCCCCGACGACGGTCCCGACGGCGGCGGCCGTGAAGCCGATGGGAGTCCGTCGGTGAAGATCGGGGCCACGGCGTCGCGCACCGGCTGCCGCGCCTGCCCCGGCAGCCCCGCGATGACGCTCAGGTCGCCCGAGGACAGCGGGCCGGTCGTCTCGTCGCGCGCCGCCGGATCCAGCCGTACGCCCCGCATCGCGCCGGGGCCCGCGTCGTGCGGGTGCTGGATCAGCGGGGTGCCCGTCAGGGCCACGCCGAACACGCTGCCGACCTGCCGGAACGTGTTGGAGACACCCGATGCGGTCCCGGCCTGCTCCGGGCGGACCGAGGCGAGCACCGCGACGGTCGCCGGCGCTCCGAGGAGGGAGACCTCCAGTTGGGCCAGTGCGAAGAGGCCGACGGCGCTCGCCGGCGAGCCGATCAAGGACCGGGGCCTTCGGGCCGAACTTGGCGGCGGCCACACTCGCGACGTCGCGGCGAATACCACAGCGAGGCAGTTCGACAATTCGCATGGAGGTATGCATGACCGAACAGCCGGAGCAGAACGCCGCCGAGTCCGAGGCCCGGCGCAAGTTCCGCGAGGCACTGGAGCGCAAGGCCGACAACGCCCGTTCCCAGCGCGCGCCCACCTGGAAAGCCGTCTGAAGATCAAGGGCAGTGGCGCCGCCAACAACGGCACCCGACGATTCCGCCGCAAGTCCGGTGAGTTTGCCGAAGCAGCGCAAGGGCCGCGGCACCCCCACCGGGGGTGCCGCGGCCCTTTTCCGTGCCGTACGCGTCCGCACCTCTCGAAATCTACTGGCGAAATTCCGGAGAGGTGCTCGAAAAGTGCTTCCCCGAGGCATGAGATCCAGCCGATTCGCCGCATTCCCGAGACCTTTCCGGAGCAGGCGTGACGGGAACCGTCCCGCCCGTTTTCCCTGAGGCGGCTCTCGACCGGTTCTCGAGTCAACGTCCATAGGGTTTCATGCGATAGCGACCACAACCCGAGTGAAGGAGGCTCCATGACCGGTATGACACGGCGCCGGCTGATGGCGGTCCACGCCCACCCGTCCGACGAATCCGGGAATGGCGCGGCGACCCTGGCGAAATACGTCGCTCAGGGCGCCGAAGTACTCGTGGTCACCTGTACCGGAGGCGAACGCGGCGCGGTCCTCAATCCGGCCCACCCGCTCTCCGGCGCCCCGGCGGACCTGGGCGCGACACGCGCCCGCGAGATGGAACGCGCCCGGCGCGTCCTCGGCGTGCGGCTGCGCTGGCTCGGCTACCCGGACTCCGGGCCGGCCGAGTCCGGCGAACCGCTGCCCGCGGACTGCTTCGCCCGCGCCGACCTCGCGGCGGCGACCGGGCGTCTTGTGCGGCTGATCCGGAGCTTCCGTCCGCACGTCGTCACCGCCCCCGGCGAGGACGGCGGCCACCACCCCGACCATCTCATGGCACACCGCGTCACCGCGGCGGCCTTCGGCGCGGCCGGTGACCGCCTGGCGCACCCGGGCTCCGGACGACCCTGGCAGCCCCTCAAGCTGTACTACGGCCACACCTCGCACCCCGCGCGCAGCACGGCGCTCCGCCTGGCCCTGCGGCGGCGCGGCCACACCGTGCCGTACACCCCGCTGCCCGGCGAGCCGGCCCACCAGCCGCACCTGACGACCCGGGTGCCGTGCGCCGAGTACTTCCCCCGGCGCGACCGGGCCCTGCTCGCCCACGCCTCGCAGGTCGACCCCCACGGCTCCTGGTTCACCGTGCCGACGACCGTGCAGCAGGAGGTGTGGCCCACCGAGGACTACACGCTGGCGCGCTCCCTGGTGCCGGCCGACCTGCCGGAGGACGACCTGTTCGCCGGCATCACGACGGGGGACACCGCCCTCGCGGCGTCGGCTGCGCACCCCTCGCCCGCCGCCCTGGCGGCGCCCTGACGACCGGCGCCCCGGCCCGGCCCGGGCCGCCGGCTCAGGCGGCCGGCGGAGCCACCTCCACGGGCCGGTCCCGCTCCAGTTCCCGCTCGGTGCGCCGCAGCACGATCGAGTCGGCGATCTCCCCGCTGCGCACCGCGATGTTGGACAACAGCGACGACGTCAGGCCCGCTGTAGCGGGCGAAGAGCTGCGGCACCCACGAATACACCTTGCCGCCCCTCCCGCCACAGCAGCCGGACCGGACGCCCAGCCAGGCCGACCACCTCAGGGTTCGCGGTCCAGCACCATCAACTGCGCCCGCATCACGGCCGATCCGCAGGCCACATGCCGGCCGGTCGTGGCCGACCAGCACCGGCCCGGCCCCCGCCGCTGCCCCGGCACCACGGGGAACGCCGACACCGGCTCCAGCTCCTCGAACGCCACAGCGAGGGCCGTATCTGCCCACCGCTGCTGCACCACCTGCCCGAGAGGATCGACGAAGACCGCCTCCCACCCGGATCCGGCATCCGCCCGTGTCTGCCGTGACCGGCCGCCTGCTGCGGCCGCTGCGCCCTTGCCACTCACATGCTTCATCCAAGCCCGTCCCGCCTGGTGATGGGCAGTCTTTACAGATTCTGATCACCCCGTGCCCGGCGATGTACTACCTCCTGTCGGCACGCCCCGCGACCGCGGCGGCCCGCGCTCAACCCTTATCCCCAGGACGCCCGTTGCGGTCGTTCGCGAGCGCCTTGGCCAGGACATCGGCAGGCAGCCGGGCCCACTGCGCCAGATCCTCCAGTGCCACCCCGGCCTGCAGTGCCCCCGCCGCGGTCTCTCGCACGGCCTGGTCGATCAGCGTGGCGGCATGGCCGAGGCTGCCCAGCAACTGCCGCGCGGCATCAACAGTCTTGCCCTGCTGGGCGCCGCGCAGCTGGGCCAGCTGCTCCTGCGCGCCGTTGACCAGACCGGTGATCAGCGCACGCTGCTCGGCCGGTACCGCCGCGCGCCAGGTGGTGCCCGAGCCGGGGCGATGTGCGCTCCCTGCCCAGCACCCGCAGCTGGGCGGCCATGGTCGCGGGCTGGTGCTCCTGCCGGACCCACCACGGGTTGTTGTCGTACCCGGGCGGTCCGCCTTGGCCGCGGCGCCGGCGGATGACCGCGCCCATCCAGGCGATCAGCGGTCCGCCATAGTCCACCGCGGACAGCGGCCCCAGCCAGGCGCGTCCCACCCGCTCGCCGAGCCGGCGGCAGTACGCCCCGTCGGCGGGCAGCGGCCGCGGCCGCCGGGCACCGCTGTCCGCCCAGACCAGCTCGGCCATGGTCGGGTCCAGCAGCGCGTCGGCCACGGCCACCACCTCCGGGAAGACGACCGCGTCCCGTCCCACGGTCCGCCACCGCTGAAGATCCGTTCCCGCGCTGCCGCCCGCCACCCGGTGCAGGCGCTGCGGCCAGACCTCCTCCCGCTCCCAGTGCAGGGCCTCCTCCCACCACCGGGCCACGACCGCGTGCGCCAGGGCGAACACCTCCGCGCCCTCCGCCCCGGCCCGCCCCGCACGGCGCGCCACCCCCGCCCACTGCCGCTGTGCCGCAGCCACCTCCGGGACGCCGCGCAGGTCGAGGTGTTCCAGCGGCTGGTCGGCGTCCGCGTCCAGCAGCCACCGCCCGTGCCGGACACACACCCGCTGCCGGCGCGGCAGGTACCGCACCGCCCGCACCGTCTGCCCGGTCCGCCGCGCGGTGCACGACCGACAGGCGAACGCCGCTTCTCCCGCCACCGCACCCGCCGCCCGCCACCGCGCCTGCGCCAGGGCGGCCTCCCGGCTGGTGCTGATCTTGGGATCATCCACGGTGAACGCGGGCAGCGCGTGCGCCAGCACCGCCGGCTCGACTCCGCACAGCTCGGCGAGCGCACCCCGCCCGGCTTCGTTGAGTACGATCTCCGCATCGGCCCGCACACTGCCGCCGTCCAACCGGGCGGGGGAGTTGCGGCACGTCCACAGCCGCAGCACACCGGCAGCCGGCAGGCCATAGCGGTCCGCGGCCCGGCTGATCAGCGACGAGGTCAACTCACCGCCAGCGGCACGGTCCGTAACACCCCTGCTGCCACAGCTCTCCCCGGCATCGTTCCTGCTCTCCCGTCCCGGCGCCCCTGACCGCCTACAGCTCGAACTGAAGGTCCACGATGTCCTTGAGTTCCACTTCCAGACCGTGCGCGCGGCGCCCGTTGTCGCGGAAGTAGACCTCGCCCAGGGCCTCGGCCGCGACCTGACGCAGCTGGTCTTCGTCGACACCGGCTTCCTGGGCCTGAAGGAGGCGGGCGGCGTGATGGGGCGGCAGGGCCAGGGTGAGGTGACGCACGCGGGCCTGGTCGGTGCTGCCGACAGCGGCGGTGTAGCCGAACCTCGCCTGCACATCGATCATGATGCCGCTCGTGGTGGCCGCGGCCTGTTTCGCCTTCGCCCTGATCTGCGGCTGCCAGCGCACGCGGACCTCACGCTCCAGCCGGTCGGCGAGCTCCGGCCGGGGCCTTTTGATCTGGTTCTTCACATACCGCTCCACCGTGCGCTGGCTGACGCCGAGCAGCTCGGCCACCGGCATCGTCCGGCCGCCGTGCTTCTTGACGAGGTACCGCATCTGCGCCCCGGCGGACTTGGGAACGGGCCGCGTGAACGCCCCCTGTAGCGCCTTGTCGAGTTCTTCCCCGACCGTGACCATCGCCTGTAACGCTCCCTATTCTCCAGTGTCCTTGGCGGTGACCTCGCCGGTCTTGATGTAGCGGGCGAGGTTGGCGACATGGCCGTCGGCGCCGAGCTGCTCGAGCACGTCAGCCCCCCACAGCACGCTCTGGGTACCCTCGTGCTTGACCATCCCCGGGGAGACCCCCAGCCGGAACGAGCCCGGCACGGTCTTGCCGTCGGTGCCGTACGGCAGCACGTCCAGGGGGCTGGGCCCGTCGGCCGCGTACACGGCGCAGTCGGACAGGACCGCCACCGGGTAACGGCCGGTGGCCGCCGCCAGGGCGAGCATCTTGCGATGCATGTTGACCCGGGCCCGGGAGATGACGGTCGCGCGGATGTCCGGCCGCCAGGTCGGCCGCGCGAGGGCGGGCCAGGCCTGTCCCGGCTTCCAGCCGCCCCCGCGCGCCTTCTCCTGCAGCTTGCCGATACCGCCCTTGACGGTCATCTTGACCGCGTCCACCACGATCCCCAGCTCCGGATCACGGCTCTTGTAGCCGTCCATCGCCTTCAGGAACTGGTGCGGGGACAGCTTCTCCGCGACACCGAGGTCCGCCATGGTGGCGACGTAGGCATCCCGCAGCCGCTTGTACCAGCCGTCCAGGAACCGGCCGCTCTCCCGGCGCACCCAGGCCTCGACGGGCGCGACGTCGTAGCCGAGCTCGACGGCATAGGCCACGGTGGGCGTGGCATACCAGGCCGGACCGGTGGGGTGTTCGCCGGTCGGCGTGAACGGGCTGGGCAGCAGGCCACCGTCGAGGTCGCGCCACTGCTTGCCGATCCTCACCCGGGACAGGTCGACGTGGGAGAGGTCGACCAGCCAGGAACCGGGCACCGCTGGGTCGAAGACCGGATCGGTGACGTGCTCGGGCGGCGATGACAGCCCGACGACCGCACCGTTGGCGGCTGCACCGAAGGCGAGGTTCACATCCAGGCCGACCAGGTGCCGCTGCATGCACTCGACGTCGGTGAGGTCCCGCGCCCAGTCGTAGGCCTCCTCGAACAGCCGCTCGCCGGGGCCGCGCACGTGGAAGCGGGGCAGATGGGCCAGGACGGGGTGTCCGTCGATCGCCTCGCACGGCGCCGGGTCCACCGGCTCCGTGCCCAGTGCCCCGGGCCGGTGCTCGCGGTGCCGCTTGCCGGAGGCGTCCGGCTCGCTCGCGCGGGTCGGCGGGTTGAGCGCGGTCATCAGATGCAGCCCCGTCACGGCCGTTGAGCCGACCGGCGTCATCACCCGGGTCGCATACACACCCAGCACCCGGGCGAGCTCCGGCGGCGGCAACTGGGCGGCGTGGCCCCAGGAGCGGTCGTCCAGGGCACGCCAGGAGGGGATGCACAGCTGCACGCACTGCCTGCGGCTGCCCTGGGCGGGACGGTAGATCCGCGCCCACGGCCCCAGCCCGCGCTTGGTGAGCTGCCAGTCGGCGCGCTCAAGCTGCTTGATGACCTTGTGTCCTTCCGGCAGCCGCCCGGCAAGCCGCTCGGTATCGGACAAGGTGGCGGGCAGGCCGTAGCGCTGGCACGCCGCCTCGGTGAGCACCAGCAGCGGGTCGCCGTCCTTTCCCGAGCCGTGCAGCTTCTCCGACCCCAGCCGTGCCTCGGCGAGCGTCCACTCCACCAGCGCAGGCAGCGACTTGGCGGGCACGTCCAGGATCAGACCGCCGACACCGTAGCCAGTCACATTCCGGTCGGCGTCCGCGTCGAGGACGAGCAGCGGACCGTGCGCGTAGGCACCGCCGGGCGCGGGGGTGTTCGCCGGGGCGGCCTTCCTCGCAGCGGGGCGCCGCGAGCCCTGCGGCGCCCGCTCGGCACGCGGCACCGGCCGCTGTGTCGCTGCCGCGTGCGGAACGGGAGCTGGGGGAGAGGCCGAGGACGGCTCCTCGGCCTCCGCCGTGGCAGTAGCTTCCGCCGCCCCGCCGCCCGTGAGCCGCGCCTGCGCCGCGGGCGCATCGGTGCCCGTGTCCTCCTGCGGGGCGCCGGTGCTCCGGGGGGCGGGATAGAGCGCGGCGAGCTGCTTCAGCAGACGCGCGTAAGCCTCCCGCTCCGGCGGCCGGGGCTCGGCCTTGCCCGACTCCCAGCCGCCGACGGTCGCCCGCCGCACACCCAGGGCGGAGGCCACCTCGTCCAGAGTGAGCGCGTGCGCCTGGCGCAGCCGCCTGCGCTCAGCCGGCGGCGGCAGCGGGGAGCGGGACGCGACCAGCGCGTCGACCGCGTCGAACAACTCGGACATGGGACACCTCCGCCCCTGACCCTATCCTGAAACGCACCTATCGCGTACCAATAGCGTATGGACCGCGTGCGTTGAGCGTACCGGCGGTGTTCGGGGTGATAGCGTCCGGTCAACGGACCTGAAGGGAGCCAGCGGCCTGTAGCGCACGGGTGCTCGGGCGCGGGCCGAAGTGGCGCGAGCGCAAGCGACGCGTTCGAGGGGGAGCGGGTGGCGGCAACGAGTGACGGCTGGGCGGGCATGGGCTGGGACTGGACGGATGCCGACGACATCCGCCGACGCCTGGACCAAGGAGCCGATCCGGAGAGCTGGAACGGGAGCAGGCCCCTGCATCGCGCAGCGGTGTTCGGCTCCCCGGAGGCTGTTACGGAACTTGCCCGCCGGGTTGCGGACGTGGACGCGCTGGAGAACGGGGTGACGGCACTGTGGGAAGCCGTCCTGTCCCGCAAGCCGGCCAACGCACGAGCGCTCGCCGCCGCCGGGGCCGATCCCTGGCGGCCGTCACTCGGCGGCTGGTCACCGGGGCGGCTCAGCCTGGCCGGACCAACGCCCGAGCTGTTCCCGGTACCGGAAGGGGTGTCCCTGAGCGACACCGAGCGGGCGGCAGCGCAGGAGGCCCATCGCCTCACCACGGCCTTGGGCGAGTTCTACTACGACGGCACGGGCCTGGCCTGTGTGGCGGGCATCGACGCGGCCGAGGCGGTGCACCGCCTTCAGGCGACGCCGGTGGACGGTGACCTCATCGACGAGCTGCTGGAAGACCCCTACGCGTACGACATGGACGAGAGCCTGCAGATCGTCGGCGTGACGTCCGTGCCGGGCGGCTGCATCGTCACCCAGCCCTGGGGTTACGCGCCGCAGATGCCGGGCGTGCTGGCCCGGCTGTCCGCCGGCACCCTCTGCTACGGCCTCTACGCCAATCCCAAGAGCGGCAACCAGGGCAGCATCGCCCGTCATGGAACGATCGAGGGCTCAGACCTGCACCCGGGCGGAGGACCGGACGAGAACGACACCTCCACGGAGGTGCTGGCCTCCTACCTCTACCAGCACAACGCCGTCGCTTACGCCTGCGCCTTCGCAGGCCTGCGCCCGACCGACAGGCGCGCCGTGACCGGACCGCCCGACGCGTGGGTCGAACTGCCCCGCCGCGACTACTGGAGCCACTGACTCGGAAGAAGAGCTGTCATGACCCTGTGGTGGAACTGCCGCGCCGCGGCCGCTTCGGGCCCCCACGGCTCTTTCCCGACCAGGCCGAGGCCGTCGAGCGACTCGTGCAGCACTTTCACCGCCCCGGGGCGCGGGAACTGTTCGTGTCGGCGACGGGCACCGGCAAAACCCTGGTGTCGATCCGGGTGGCGGACGGACCCGGCGCGACTGGTGCTGTACGTGGTGCCCACCTTGGACCTGGCCGCGCAGACGGCACTGGTCTGGCGCCGGGACAACCACCTGGAGCACATGGTGATCGTCTCCTCCCTGGGTGCCGGGGGCCGCGACGACTGGTCGCAGCGCGCGTCATGCCGACCACGAACCCGCACGCGCTGGGCGGCCTGATGCCGCTGGTGGGTCAGGGTGGGGATCAGATCCCCGCGCTCACCGTCATCTGCACCTACGACTCCCTGGACAGGATCGAGCACACCCAGAGCAGCGAGTATGAGGTGCCGCCGTTCGACCTGGCGGTCATGGACGTCCGTATCGCGCTCGGGCAATCCCGGCGGCGACGCCACTGCCAGGGCTCGTTGACGTTTCCGTTGCCGCCGTTGCTACTCATCCAGACACGCGCAGGCCAGTTCCCTTTACCTGCCCCCGCACGCCTCCACCGGACACGCCTCTTGGTGGGGCAGCGGTGTGCGGGTGAGGACAGGTGAGGTGGCCGCATGCGGTCCAGTTCGCCGTAGATCGGGAGGCGTCCAGGGTGCTGAGCAAAGTGCCCGCCGTTTCCGCCGATGTGAGAGAGATGAGCGTCCCGGAGTCGGGGGTGGACGGGCTGGTGCCCGCCTCCACGCGCAGCCGTCTGAACTTCATCGTGGTGCGGTCGGTGTCGGCGGTCTGGACGTCGGGGGTGAAGCCGCCTTTGAAGTCGGGCGTGAGCGCACCGAGGCTGTTCAGGCTTAAAGGTCCTAACAAAGGCGTTGGACGTGGCGGTGGGTGATCAGGCAGACGGCGAGGCCGAGGAATGCTTCGTGGATGTCGTCGCGTCTC
>NZ_JBHYOP010000023.1:0-33818 GCF_042745235.1 Streptomyces sp. NPDC058796 | reverse complement strand
TCACGGCGGCCCGGATGGCGATGCGCGGCGACGGCTCGCACAAGGTGTCCCTGGACAAGGTCATCAAGACCATGAAGGACACCGGCGCCGACATGTCGGTGAAGTACAAGGAGACGGCGCGCGGCGGGCTGGCGGTCAACATCATCGAGTGCTGACGGGGACGCCTCGGCCGGGGCGGGCGCCGCGAGGTGCGCGCCCCGGCCGGAGCGCCGGCGAACGTCCGGTCAGCAGCGGACGGTCGCCTTCCAGACCTTGATGCCCTTGCTGTCGAAGTGGACGGTCTTGCCCTTCGCGATCCTGGTGCAGGGGTGGTCCGTGCCGTACTTCATCTGCACCTTGACCTTCATCGCGCCCTTGCAGGTGTTCCTCACCTGGACGGTGTAGACGCTGGCCTGGTTGAAGGTGCTGGTCTTGACGCAACTGGGCACCGGGTTCGCCTTGCCCGCGGCCTGGGCGGGCGCGGCGGCGGTGACGCCCATGCCCGCGCTGAGAACGGTCGCGGCTACCAGCGAGCCGACCAACGACTTACGTGACCTCATGCTGCTCCTATGCAGTGTGTTGCGCAGATCCGCAGTACCCCCGTGGCCTGCGGCTTCTCCAGTAAGACACAGCCCCGGGGCGATCACCGCCGTCACTTCGCAAGAGAGGACGTCCCAGCCTGTGGCCTGCGGTGACGGTGCCCGGACGGGGACGCGTGGGACGGGAAGGGACAGGGTGGGACGGGACCGTTCCGCCGGTCTGCCGAAGTCGTCGAGCCCCTAGGACGTGAGGCAGTGGCGCTCGCCCGTGTCGTCGAGGATCAGACAGGCCTTCAGGCCCTCGGGGCCACCGCCGACCATGGGGGTCGAGAGGTAGCCCTCGGCGTCGAATCTGTCCTTGATCTCGGTCCAGCGCGTGCCCTGGCCCGGGGCGCTGATCTCGACGCGGTCGCCGACGCGTCCGAACCAGATCCGCGCCCAACTCGCCTCGCAGAAAGGGCTGTACCGGATGTCCATGGACGGTCCCCGTTCAGGGCGCCGTTCGGCGACCGTGCGGGTGCCGGAGCCCGCGATGGCACACGCCTGGGGCTGGGAGGAACGACCGGTGCACTCCGCCCCCGTGCAGCCGGGGCGCAAGGGCTCGGGCCGGGGAGCGGAGCCGGAGTCGCGCGGGAGGCTGACCGCCGTGAGTACGGCCGCCAGTGCCAGGCCGCCGGCCAGTGCGGTCGTCAGCAGGGGGCGGCGGAACCGTGAGCGGACGCCTTCCCGGGAGGCCGAGGGCTCCTGCGGACCGGGCTCGGACGGCGCGGGGGGCGCTGTCGGGCGGGGACTTCCGGACTCGGCCGCGAGGTCCCACAGGGCCAGCAGCCGGGTGGCGGGCTCGTCCGCCAGCGCGCACAGTTCCTGGACCAGCGCACGCGGAGGCAGCAGGGTTCCGTTGAGGTATCGGTGCCAGGAGGACCTGCTCGCCGTGGTGCGCCGGGCGAGGGCGTCCAGGCTCAGCCCCGTCCGCGCGCGCAGCGCGGCCAACTCCCGTGCGAGGACGAGGAGACTGTGTTCCGGTCCGCTCCGCCGCGTCACCGGCGCAGGGCTTCCCAGGTGTGGGGGCCCATGTGCCCGTCCGTGACGAGACCGGCCGCCTGCTGGAAACGCTTGACCGCCTTCTCCGTCTCCGCTCCGTAAGCGCCGTCGACCACGCCCGGTGAGTAGCCCCGGTACTGCAGGAGGCACTGCGCCTCGACCACGTGCCAACTCGTGGAGATCTGCTGGAGCAGGGCATCGCGCGTGTCACTGTGCCCGGCGTGCAGCAAGCCCTCTTCGCGGTGGATGTCGCAGGCGTGGGTACGGCCCGGTTCGAAGACGAACGCGGCCTTCTCGCCGCGGCGGTCGTCGCCGTGCACGGCTCCGCTCGTCCCGCGAGAGACCAGAAACACCGTGGCGGCGGCCAGTATCCCCATCGTGACGACCGTGGCCGCGGTGAGGGCGGTACGGCGCGTCGGCCGCCGGGGCGAGGCAGCCGCGTCCGCGTCCACGGTCTCCGCGTCCACGGCCCCGACGGACTCGGCGTCCCCCGGCTCCGCCAGGGCGTCCGGCGTGACGGAGCCACTCGCCTCGCCGCCCGCCGACCAGCTGTGCTCGGCCAGCGACCGCAGAGCAAGCGTCCGGTCCACGTCCCCACCGCCGAGCCGGGCCAACTCCTCCACGACAACGGCCGGTGGCAGGTACGAGCCGTTGAGGTACCGCTCCCAGGAGGACTTGCTGCAGCTCGTCCGGTCCGCCAGGGCGGCGAGGCTGAGGCCGCTGCCGCTCTTGAGCCGGCGCAACTCGGCCACGAACCGACGCCCCGGCTCGTCGAGTGCGTCCGGCAGTTCCTTCCACTGAGGCATCGGCGGCTCCGCCCCCTTCATGTCACGGCGCACCGCAAGCATGGTAATCGCCGGCCGATCCTCGTGTGAGATCGCCAACCGCCGTCCCAGCCGTCCCGCGAAGTCCCAACTCGATGGAGGTCCCTGCTGGTCAGAGGCTGGGACATCCCGGGTTCGGCACTCTGCTCGCCCACGTACCCGCCGTCTCGCGGTCTCGCCGCGCACCACGGGTGCCGAGCAGGAGCCCACTCCGGCGCGCATCGTCAAGAGGGTGTCGCTGATCGTCAAGGACGGGGCGCGACGTCACCGCGCGGGAGCGGCACACGTACGTCTCCGACGCGCCGTACCGGAGTCCGTGCTGAGCCCGGCTTTCCGGTACTCGCTGGGGGAGACGCCGTAGGCGGCCCGGAAGGCGCGGCTGAAGTGCGCCGGCGTGGTGAAACCACAGCGGGCCGCGATCGTCTGGACCGGCGTGCCGAGCAGGGCGGGGTCGGCGAGGTCCCGGCGGGCCTTGTCGAGGCGCCGGTGGCGGATCAGGGCGGCCACGGTGACGCCCTCCTGCTGGAACAGACGGTGCAGGTGCCGGCTGGAGATGTGGTGTGCCGCGGCGACGGCCTGCGGAGTGAGCCGGGGATCGTGGAAGTTGTGCGAGATGAAGGACCGGATGGTCAGGACGAGATTTCGGGTGCGGGTCTCCGGCTCAAGGGCCGCTTCGGCGTCCAGCTCGTGGGAGATCAACCCGGCCACCAGATCGAGCAGCACACTGTCGAGTCGCGGCGCGTCGGACGGCTGATAGGCGTCCGGCTCGTCGGACACGTGGCTGATGAAGCGCGTCAGCAGCGCGCCGAAACCCCGCCGGCCGGACAGCCGTCGGCCGAGCATGCCGTCCAGCGCCCCGGTGCCGCGCAGGTGGAGCCGGGATCTGGGGATCTCGACGCCTACGCCCACCAGTGGCCGCTCGGCGTCCGGGCGGACGTCGTAGGGGCGGGAGGTGTCGAGGAAGTAGATGTCGTACGGGTCGTTGACACTGCGGTGGCCGCCGCGGTCGACGTGGACCGATCCGCTGCCGGGAAGGATCAACGTCATGTGGAGCAGCTCGGGATCGGACTGCCGGATCAGCCTGGGGGTGCGCCGGTACCGTGACGCGCAGACACTCACGGGCCACAGCCACGCGTCCTCGAGGTGCAGCACCCGCTGGCGGGCCCAGAAATCGTCGGCGCGCGGGCTGGTGATCTCCGAGGGCGCCATGGTGCGCGCGAAGCATTCCCGCCAGAAGTCGAACCGGTCGCTCCGCGAAAGGCCATCGGTCCGGAACACCGACTCGGTCAGCACTGGCCGCCCTCCCCCTCGTACGCCCGAGTTCGGGTGAGCATACCCAAGGCGCCGGACGGGCACGGCCCGCAGGGTGTCTCACATGGTGACACCCGCTTTCCGAAAAACAAGACGGCTGAGATCGTTGCGACACCCATGTTTCGCACGTGAAAGACCACAGCAATGCCCGCACCAGCACCCGGTTCAGCCCAGTCCCCCGTCAATCCCCGGTCGCGGGTCCTCATCGCCAGCCTCATCGGCACGACGATCGAGTTCTACGACTTCTACATCTACGCGACCGCCGCCGTACTGGTCTTCCCCGAGCTGTTCTTCCCGAACAGCGACCCGACCACGGCCCTGCTGTCGTCCTTCGCGGTCTTCGGCGCCGCGATGGTGGCCCGGCCGATCGGCGCCGTCTTCTTCGGACACCTCGGTGACCGGCTCGGCCGCAAGAAGACGCTGGTGGTCTCCCTCCTCACCATGGGCATCGCCACCTTCCTCATCGGCGTACTGCCCACCTACGCGCAGGCCGGATGGGCCGCCACCGGGCTGCTGGTGCTGATGCGCCTCGCGCAGGGCTTCGCCCTCGGCGGCGAGTGGAGCGGCGCGGCGCTGGTCGCGACCGAGAACGCCCCCAGCGGCAAACGCGCCCTGTACGGAACCTTCCCGCAGCTCGGCGCCCCGCTCGGCTTCATCATCGGCAACGGCCTGTTCCTGATCATCGGCGCGCTGCTGCCGTCCGCGGCCGGCGCCGACCCCACCCAGCCGTCCGAGGCCTTCACCAGCTGGGGCTGGCGCATCCCGTTCCTGTTCTCCGCGGTGATGGTCGCGATCGGCCTGTGGGTGCGCTCGCGGCTGGTGGAGTCGGCGGTGTTCACCAAGACCCAGGAGACCGGGAAGGTGCGCAAGCTGCCGCTGGCCACCGTGGTCCAGGGCCACTGGAAGCAGCTGATCCTCGGCACCTTCATCATGCTGGCGACGTACGTGCTCTTCTATCTGATGACCACGTTCTCGCTGAGCTACGGCCGCACCGCCGAGGACGCCGACGTGCCCGGGCTCGGCTACAGCTACACCGCCTTCGTCCTGATGATGATCTTCGGCGTGCTGTTCTTCGCCGTCTTCACGCTGGTCTCCGGCCCGCTCGCGGACAAGTACGGGCGGCGTACCACCCTGATCTGGATCACCGCCGCGATCGTGGTCTTCGGCCTGGTCTGGGTGCCGCTGATCGGCCTCGGCACGCTCGGCGTGGTGCTGTGGCTGGTGCTCGGCTTCACGCTGATGGGCATGACGTTCGGCCCGATGGGCGCGCTGCTGCCCGAGCTGTTCCCGACCAGTGTGCGCTACACCGGTTCCGGCATCTCGTACAACGTCAGCTCGATCCTCGGCGCGGCCGTCGCCCCGTTCATCGCGGTGGCGCTGTGGGAGGCCGGGGACGGCTCGCCGTGGCTGGTCGGCGTCTACCTCTCCGCGATGGCGGTGCTGACGCTGGTCGCGCTGCTGCTCGGCAAGGAGACCAAGGACGTCTCCCTGGACGAGGGCGAGGCCGCACCGGCCGCCGAGGACGCCCCGGCGGCCCCGGTCACCACCTCCGCCCCCTGATCCGACCGGCGTTCACCACCGCCGTACGCCGAGCGCCCACGCGCCCGGCGTACGGCCGCCGCCCCCGGGCATAACAACAACCTCCGCCCCGAAGGCACTTCAGCCCCACCGGCATCCGAGGGAGTCCGCATGCTGCGCGGCATCGACGTCAGCTCCTACCAGTCCTCCAGCTACGACACGGACGGCCTCTCCTTCGTCTTCATCAAGGCGACGGAGGGCCGTTCGTACGTCAACCCCAAACTCGCGGCACAGACCGAACGCGGCCGCGACGCCGGGCTCGTCGTCGGCTTCTACCACTTCCTGTGGCCCGGCAACCTGACCGCGCAGGCCGAGTACTTCGTCTCCAAGGCGCCCGAGAGGAAGGGCGACATCCTCGCCGTCGACTGGGAGACGACGGGCGAGGGCACCCACGCGAGCAACTCGGAGAAGGACCGGTTCATCCGGAAGGTGAGAGAGCTGCGGCCCGGCAATCGGGTCATTCTCTACTGCAACCGGAACTTCTGGCTGAACGTCGACACGACCTCGTACGCCGGTGACGGCCTCTGGATCGCCGACTACGTGTCGGCCGGCAAGCCCCGCATCCAGGCCAAGTGGCGCTTCCACCAGTACACCGACGACCCGGTCGACACGAACGTGGCGGACTTCGGCAGCAAGGCCGCGCTGAAGGAGTGGGCCCAGGGGGCTTAGCCCCCCCCCGGGCTCCTGCCTAGCCCCTGAACGCCGCCGGACGCTCCGGCAACGCCTCCGCCAGGGCCTTGGTGACGCCCTCGACGCCCGCGCGCAGGCCGTAGACCGGGGTGTCGGGCTGCTGGCGCCAGGACTCGTCGATGCCGCCGGCGTCGACGGTGTCGAAGCCCAGTTCGTCGATGAGGGCCCGGACCTTGGCCTTGGCCGCCTCGTCGTCACCGGCGACCGGCAGCGCCATGCGGTCGGGGTGGCCGGCCGGGCGCGGGCGGTCCAGGATGTCCTGGGCGTACGTGCCGTTGAACGCCTTGATCACGGGGTGGCCGAGGTGCTCCTCGACCCACCGGCTCTCGGTGCGGCCCTCGTCCTCGATGGCGGCGATGCGCCCGTCGCGCTGCTGCGGGTAGTAGTTGTTGGTGTCGATGACCGCCACGCCGTCGGCGGCGCCTTCGAGGATGCCGGAGGGCAGGCCGGGGACCGCCTTCAGCGGGACCGTGACGACCACGACCCCGGCGCCCCGGGCCGCCTCCTCGGCCCGCACCGGGGTCGCGCCGGTCTCCTCGGCCAGCGCGGTGAGCGCGTGCGGTCCGCGGGAGTTGGCGACGGAGACGTCGTGCCCGAGCGCTGTCAGCCGCCGGGTGAGGTTGCCGCCGATGTTGCCCGCGCCGATGATGCCGATCTTCATGATGCCGACTCGCCTTGCCTTTCGGGGGTCGTGTCCTGCGGACCCGGCGGCACGCGCCGGTGATCAGCAGCAACCCCTGGACGGGACGGGCTATTCCACCGCGGCCGGACATACCGGGGGCGCCCGCCCGGTGACCGGTCGGGCGCCCCTCGCGGCGTCGCTACTTGTTCAGGTGCGCCCAGAACTCGTCGAACGACAGCACCTTGTCGCCGTCCAGGTCGCGGCCGGCGATGATCGCCTCGGCCACCGACTCGGTGACGTTCCAGTCGCCGCCCTGGGCCAGCGCGGTCTTGAACTCGGCCGCGGTGATGAAGCCGTCACCGTCCGTGTCGATCCGCTCGAACTGCTTGCGTGCTTCCTCGATGTCCGCCACCGGTCCGCCCCTCTTTTCCGTGCTCTGCTCGTCCTGTGGACGCGTCTGACGCAGGTCAGATTAGCCGCCCGTGCGAGCGCCCAGTGCGGCGACCACCCACCCGAACTGCTCCTCGTAGGCGGACGGTGGCTCCACGCCGTTCACGATCGCCGACAGCTCCCGGTAGCGCGCGAGGCGGGGGGTCGTCACCGAGGTGAGGCGCTCCCGTACGACGGCCGGGTCGGCGTCGCCGATGAGCGCGCGCAGGATGCCGGCGGCCCGCGGCGAGTCGGGCGCGACGCCCTCCCGCAGCGCGTCGCCCGCGAGCCGGACCAGACGACTGACGAACCACAGGGAGGAACTGGTGGGCACGTCCGCTCCCCGGTCCGCCGCGTTGGACTCGATCATCCGGCGCATCGTCGCCCGGAACTCCGGGTCCTGGATCAGCTCGGCCAGTTCCACCCAGGCGTCCACCTGCTCGGGGGTGGGATCGTCGGGCAGGTCCGCCGCGGCGAAGCGCAGACGGGTGCGGATGTCGGGGTCGGCGGTGTCGATGCCCTCGAAGACCTCCGCCATGAAGTCGTCGATGATGCGCCGCCGCTCGGCGGCGGACAGTCGCGCCAGCTTGTTCATCAGGGTCGTCTCCTCTGCGGTCGAGCCGCGTCTCGCCACGGTCGACAGCACCGCGCGGGTCACCCGCAGCGACCTGATCTGCGCGTCCAGCGCGCTCACGTGGGCCGCCGCCACCTGCGCGACCGTCTCCTCGCCGGCCAGCACACGGCGTACGGCCTCCAGGCCGAGGCCGAGTTCACGCAGGGTGCGGATCAGCTCCAGACGGGCGACGGACGCGGCGTCGTAGAGCCGGTAGCCGCCCGTGGAGCGGGTCACCGGGGGCAGGGCGCCCTCGTCCGACCAGTAGCGGATGGTGCGCACCGTCAGTCCGGTGGCGCGGGCCAGCTCGCCGATGGTCATCAGTGCGGTGCCGTCGTCGTTCACGTGTGTGAGTGTGGGCCTTCCAGTGGGTGGAGACTCAAGGAGCGCGGTGTGGCGGAGAGCCTGCGGGACATTCTGGAGGCGGCGGGGCGGGGCGCCTTCCCGGTGGCGGACGGCGGGATCACCGTGGTGCCGCAGCACGGTGACCGGGACGCGGGAGTGATCGCGTTCACGGCGCACTCGGTCGTCTTCACGGACGAGGCGGAGGGGTGGGTGCGCGGGACGCTGGAGGCGCTGCGGTGCGATCCCCTCGCCGCGGCCATGAATCCCCGGTTCCTGAGCGCGTTCGGGGAGCGGGCCGGGCGGGTCACCGACACGGTCGACGTGCTGCTGACCGGGGCTCCGCTGCCGGGCGGGCCGGAGGTGGCGCTGGAGGAGGTCGCCGACCCCGGACATCCCCGGGTGGTCTCGGCGGGCGGGCGGCGCGACGGGGTGCGGGTGTGGGCTGCGGACGGCGGGGTGCTGGTGCTGGGCCGTGGGGTCGCCGGGCGGCTGGAGGCCGCGGTGGAGGTGGCGGAGGGGGCGCGGCACCGGGGGCTGGGCCGGCGCCTGGTGACGGCGGCGCGGCAGCTGGCCGGAGGTGAGCCGGTGTGGGCGCAGGTCGCGGCGGGGAACGCCCGCGGTCTGCGGGCGTTCCAGGCGGCGGGGTACCGGCCGGTGGGGTCGGAGGCGCTGTTCCTCCGCCCCTGAGGTGCTCGGCGCCGGGTCAGTGCCAGGGCTTGTAGTGCGGGTTGCTCTCGCACTCGCTCATGATCTCGGTCTTCGTCTGCCGGTCGACCGGGCAGACGCCGATGATGTACTGCCGCTTGACGCCGCCGGGGAAGGCGACCTCGACCTGGTCGGCCCACTTGTGGGTGTCACCGATGGTCTTGTTGACGTCGATGCCGCCGGGGGCGTCGATGTAGTAGTTGTAGCCGGACTTGTACCAGGTCTTGTAGAGGTCGTGGTCGTAGGTGGTCGAGACGTACGGCGAGGGCTGGTTGACGAGGACGTACTTCTCGACGTCGTACTGGCCGTTGGTGACGTCCTTGGCGTGGAAGCCCTCCTCGAAGACGACCTGCGGGCCGCGGCTGTCGCTGCGGTAGAGGGTGCCGCAGGTGGTGCGCCAGACCGGCTCGGGCGTGATGCGGTCGAGGTCCACGTCGGGGTCGGCGGCGGCCTTGAGCTTGTCGTCGAACTGGGGGCAGGCGGGGGCGGCCTTCGCGGCGGGTGCCGTCGGTGCGGCCGTCGTCCCGGGAGCCGTGGCGGCCGTGGTGGCGAGGACGGCGGAGAGGGACAGGACGGCGGCGGCGCCCCTGCGGCGCAGGCGAGTGGTGAACATGGGGCTTACGATCCCGGGTGCGGAGCGGCAGGCTCCGGATCTTCACCCTTAGGTGGCGTGTCCGCCGAACCGCCTTTTCCTCGGCGGAAGATGGGCTCTCACCGGTCCACCACCCGCAGCTCGAACCAGGTCGTCTTGCCGCGCGGCAGCAGATCGACGCCCCAGCGGTCGGACAGCTTGTCGACGAGGAAAAGGCCGCGTCCGCTGACGTCCGTGTCCTGCACCGGCATCAGGCAGGGCAGCCCCCGGGAGGGGTCGCGGACCTCGATACGGATCCAGCCGGGACGGCGGCGCATGTGAAGGCCGAAGACGCGGGCGCCGGTGTGCCGCACGGCGTTGCCCACCAGCTCGGAGACGAGCAGGACGGTGTCCTCCGTGACGCGGGGGCCGAGCTGCCACTGACGCAGGGCGATGACCTGGGCCAGCCGGCGGGCGGTGGCGGCGGACTCGGGGCGGGACGGTAACGGAACTTCACGCTCCGTGGGATTGCCGAACAACTCCAGTGCCTTGAGCGCGTGTTCGTCCTCGACCGCCGGCGACCAGCGCGCCGCGGTCGCACGTCCGGCTCCCCGCGGCTGTTCCGTATCCTCCAGCCCCGCCATGCCCCCATCATGGCCGCCCTCGGGGGACTCCGGGGCCGTTCCCGGGGAATACACCCCCGCCGAGGCCTGGTCCGACGATGGTCGATCGGCATATGCCGCAGGCAGTTCGGGGCTGCGAACAGCCCCACTGACCTGCACGGACGGCTCGGCCCGGGACAAGCGACGGACTCCCTCGACAAGACGCGCTTAATGGTGCGTTAAGGCTCCCATAAACCGCCCCATCGAGGGACCCGGATCAGACACCGCGTCAATTGCAAGTGGACCGGCCGAACTTCCGGCAGACGATGCGCGAGCGTCCGTCAGAGGAACTTCGCCTTTCCCGGTCCCTCTTCCACGAAGCTGCGCATGCCGCGTTCGCGGTCCTCGGTCGCGAACAGGCCCGCGAACCAGTTCCGCTCGACGGCGAGACCGGTCTCGATGTCCGTCTCCAGCCCGGTGTCGATCGCCTCCTTCGCCGCGCGCAGCGCGATGGCGGGGCCCTTGGCCAGGCGGGCGGCCCAGGCGTGCGCCTGCTCGTAGACCTCGGCGGCCGGTACGACGCGGTCCACCAGGCCGAGCGCCAGTGCCTCGTCGGCCTTCACCTGGCGGCCGGTGAAGATGAGGTCCTTGGCCTTGGAGGGGCCGATCAGCCGGGACAGCCGCTGGGTGCCGCCCGCCCCGGGGATCAGGCCGAGCAGGATCTCGGGCTGGCCGAGCTTGGCGTTCTCACCGGCGATGCGGAAGTCGGCGCAGAGCGCGAGCTCGCAGCCGCCGCCGAGGGCGTAGCCGGTGACCGCCGCGACCACCGGCTTGGGGATGCGGGCCACGGCCGTGAAGGAGTCCTGCAGGGCCCGGGAGCGCGCGATCATCGCCGCGTGGTCCATCACCTGCATCTCCTTGATGTCCGCGCCCGCGGCGAACACCTTCTCGCCGCCGTGGAGGACGACGGCGCGCACGTCGTCGCGGCGGGTGACCTCCTCGGCCAGCTCCTTGAGCCGGTCCTGGGTGGCGACGTCCAGCGCGTTCATGGGCGGGCGGTTGAGGCGCAGCGTGCCGACGCCGTCCGCGACTTCCAGTTCTACGGTCATGCCAGCAGGTTAACGGCGACTAACGACAGCGGCCCCGGTGCCGTACCTCACATCGAGGATCGCGGACACCGGGGCCGTACGGGGCGGAGGCTACGCCTTCCACTTCTCCCAGGACATGTTCCAGCCGTTGAGGCCGTTGTCCGGGGCGATGGTCGCGTCGTTGCTGTTCTTCACCACGACCACGTCGCCGATCATCGAGTTCTCGAAGAACCAGGAGCCCGGCGCCTTCTTGTCCCAGCCGCCGCGCACGTCGCGCAGGCCGATGCAGCCGTGGCTGGAGTTGCGGTTGCCGAAGGCGTCGCCGCCCCAGTAGTTGCCGTGGATGAAGGTGCCGGAGGTGGACAGGCGCATGGCGTGCGGGACGTCCTTGATGTCGTACTCGCCGCCGTAGCCGACGGTCTCGCCGTTCATGCGGGTCACGGGGAGCCGCTCGGTGATGACCATCTGGCCGTTCCAGGTCTCGTAGCCGGGCGCGCCGGTCGTGACCGGGATGGTCTTGATCGTCTTGCCGTCCCGCACGACCTCCATGGTGAGCTTCTTGGCGTCGACCACGGAGACCTGGCTGCGGCCGACGGTGAAGGAGACGGTCTTGGCCTGCTCGCCGTAGACGCCGTCGCGGCCCTCGACGCCGTCGAGGTTGAGGTCGACGGTGACCTTGGTGCCGGCCTTCCAGTACTTCTCCGGGCGGAAGTCGAGGCGGTCGTTGCCGAACCAGTGGCCCTCGACCTCGACGGCCGGCTCGGTCTTGATGCGGATGGCCTTCTCGACGTCCTCGGGGTTGGTGATGCCCCGGGTGAAGCGGATCGAGAACGGCATGCCGACGCCGACCTTCGAGCCGTCCTCGGGGGTGAAGTGGCCGATGAAGGTGTTCTTCGGCGTCAGGGTGGTGAAGCGGGAGTCCTCGGCGGCCGTGCGGCCCTCGGAGTCCTTGGCGACCGCGTGCACGGTGTACGTGGTGGAGGCGGCCAGGTGGGTGGACGGCGTCCAGGTGGCGCCGTCCCCGGATATCTCGCCGTCGACCTTCGCGCCCTCGGCGTCCTTGACGACGACCTCGGTGAGCTTGCCCCGGGTGGCGCCTATCTTCAGGGCGCCGCTGGTGTCGACGGCCCCGGCCCCGTCCTCGGGCGTGATGCTGACGACCGCCTCGGACTGCTTGCTCTGTGCCGCAGTGGAGTCCTCGGCGCCCTTGCCGTCGCCACCCGCCCCGGCGCCGGAGCCGGACCCGCCGCAGGCGGTGAGTGTCAGCAGCACGCCCAGTGCCAGCGCCGGCAGTGCCCTGCCGCGTCCCCTGCCGCCCCGCCCCCGGGCACCCGCCGGCGACGCCCCCGATATCGGACGCACGTTCAACTTGTCTCCCCTCGCCGGGCCCGATCCGGCCCGCGCCCCAGTGCGCCGACGCGCACGGGCGCATCGTAACCGCAGGCCAGCGGCTCAGGGGACAGGGGAAATGTCACCGTTCCGTACCGAGTTGGCGGCCACCCCGGCGGAGGCGCGCCGACGTCAGTTCACCGCGCTGCCCGCCTTCCACTTCTTCCAGTTCATGTTCCAGCCGCCGAGGCCGTTGTCGGGGGCGACCGTCTTGTCCTTGCTGTTGACCACCTCGACGACGTCGCCGATGAGGCTGCGGTCGAAGAACCAGCCCGCCGGGGTGTCGGACCCGCCGCCCTTGACGTCGCGCAGTCCGACGCAGCCGTGGCTCACGTTGGCCCGGCCGAAGGTGTCGGCGGGCGCCCAGTAGTTGCCGTGCAGGAAGGTGCCGGAACTGGTCAGGCGGATGGCGTGCGGGACGTCGGGGATGTCGTACTCGCCGCCGAAGCCGACCGTGCGGCTGTTCATGCGGGTCACGTCGAGCATCTCGGTGATGACCATCTTGCCGTTGTACGTGGGGGTCGCCGGGGCTCCCGCGGTGATCGGCACGGTGGTCAGCAGGGTGCCGTCCCGGCGGACCTCCATGGTCCGCTTCGCCGCGTCGACCAGGGAGACCTGGCTGCGGCCGACGGTGAAGGAGAAGGTCTTGTGCTGGAGCCCGTAGATGCCCGGCGCGCCCTCGACGTCGCGCAGGTCGAGGTCGACGGTGACCTCGGTGCCGGGCTTCCAGTACTTCTCGGGGCGGAGGTCGAGCCGGTCCTTGCCGAACCAGTGGGGGCGGACCTCGACGGAGGGCTTCGCGGTCACCTCGACGGCGCGTTCGACGGCGGCACGGTCGGTGATCTCGTCGCTGAACTGCAGCGAGACGATCATGCCGGTGCCGACGACGGAGCGGTTCTCGGGGGCCACGTAGGCGATGAAGCGCTCGTCGGGGACGTAGGTGGTGAAAGTGGTGTGCCGGGCGGAGCGGCGGCCGTGGCCGTCCAGGGCGACCGCGTCGACGGTGTACCGGGCGGCCAGGGCCAGCCGCTCGTCGTCGGGTTCCCAGCGCAGTCCGTCCTCGGAGATCCGGCCGGGCACCTCCGTCTCCTGCGCGTCCTGCGACTTGACGACCTTCACCGACTCCAGCCGGCCGTCGGGCACCCGCACCGACAGCTGCTCGTCCTCGGGCCGGACGCCCTTGCTGCCGTCGTCCGGGGTGACGCGGATGACGTCCTCCGCCGCGGGTGGTTTGCCGAGCATCTCGCCGATGCCCGAGCCGACGCCGCCGCCGTCGGAGGTGCATCCGGCGGCCCCGGCCAGCAGTCCTGCCCATGTCAGTACGGCGGCCAGAGCGGTCGCCGCGCGCCGTGCGCGCCCATGTACGTGCCTCACATCCACCCGTAACGACCGGTCCGCCCTGGGGAAACGTGAGTGCGAGCCATGCGGTGGGCAGAACTGTGGGGAGGACGACGCGACGGGGTGCGGCGGTCGGGACACCGCACGCCCTTTTCCGTCTTCCGCTCTTCCCGTCCGAGGCACGTCGTTCCACGAGCCGCAGGAGGCTGACAGGTGTCGAGCGCAGCCGAGCAGGAGGCGGTGGCCGGGAAACAGGCCGCCGAGGACGGGCCCGCGCGTCCCGCCGTCGTGGTCAACGGCTCACGGCGTGCCGCGCCGCCGCCCGCCGTGCCGGCCTGGCCGGGGACACCGGTGCCGCTGGGCGCCCGGTTCCGGACCGGCCCGGACGGGGTGGCGGGGACGAACTTCGCGCTGTGGGCGGGCGGGGCGGAGACGGTGGAGCTCTGCCTCTTCGACGAGCGGGGCCCCGACGGCACGGAGAGCCGGGTGCGGCTGACCGAGCTGACCCACGAGATCTGGCACGGCTTCGTGCCCGGTGTGCGGCCCGGGCAGCGCTACGGCTACCGGGTGCACGGCCGCTGGGACCCGTGGACCGGCGCCCGCTGGAACCCGGCGAAGCTGCTGCTCGACCCGTACGCACGTGCGGTGGACGGTGACTTCTCCCTGCCCGCCGAGGTGTACGGCCACGTCCGGGACTGGCCCGAGCAGCACGTGGCGGACACCGTCCGCGACGACCGGGACTCGGCGCCGTACGTCCCGAAGGGCGTGGTCGTCCATGACGACGACGACTGGGCGGACGACCGCCGGCCCAAGACCCCGTGGGCGGACTCGGTCATCTACGAGCTGCACGTCAAGGGCTTCACCAAGCTCCACCCGGACATCCCGCCCGAGCTGCGCGGCACGTACGCGGGCCTCGCGCACCCGGCGGCGATCGGGCACCTGACGCGGCTGGGCGTGACGGCGGTGGAGCTGCTGCCGGTGCACCAGTTCGCGCACGAGAGCCATCTGCTGGAGCGCGGCCTGCGGAACTACTGGGGCTACAACTCCATCGGCTACTTCGCCCCGCACGCCTCCTACGCCGCCTCCGGCACCACCGGTGAGCAGGTCGGCGAGTTCAAGCGGATGGTGCGCGCGCTGCACGCGGCGGGCATCGAGGTCATCCTCGACGTGGTCTACAACCACACGGCTGAGGCGGGCGAGCTCGGACCGACACTCTCCCTCAAGGGCATCGACAACCGCGGCTACTACCGCCTCCAGCCGGAAGCGCGCCGCTACGCCGACTACACCGGCTGCGGCAACACCCTGCACGTCGTCCAGCCGCACGTGCTGCGCCTGATCACCGACTCGCTGCGGTACTGGGTGACGGAGATGGGCGTGGACGGCTTCCGCTTCGACCTGGCGGCGGCACTGGCCCGCTCGATGCACGACGTCGACATGCTCTCCCCGTTCCTCGCCGTGATCGCCCAGGACCCGGTGCTGCGGCGGGTGAAGCTGATCGCCGAGCCGTGGGACGTGGGCTCGGGCGGCTACCAGGTGGGCGCCTTCCCACCCCTGTGGACGGAGTGGAACGACCGCTACCGCAATGCCGTGCGGGACTTCTGGCGGCACGCGCTGCCGGACGTCCGGGAGATGGGCTACCGCCTGTCGGGCTCCAGCGACCTGTACGCGTGGGGCGGGCGGCGCCCGTACGCCTCGGTCAACTTCGTCACCGCGCACGACGGCTTCACCCTGCGCGACCTGGTGTCCTACGAGCGCAAACACAACGAGGCCAACGGCGAGGGCAACCGGGACGGCACGGACGACAACCGCTCCTGGAACTGCGGCGCGGAGGGCGAGACCGACGACGCGGAGGTACGGGCACTGCGGCGGCGCCAGCTGCGCAACCTGCTGACCACGCTCCTGCTGTCGACCGGGGTGCCGATGCTGGTCGCCGGCGACGAGTTCGGCCGCACCCAGGGCGGCAGCAACAACGCCTACTGCCAGGACAACGAGACCAGCTGGCTGGACTGGAGCCTGCTGGACGACCCGGAGTGGCGGCCCCTGTTCGAGCTGACCTCCCGGCTGATCGCGCTGCGCCACGAGCACCCGGTGCTGCGCCGACGGGCCTTCTTCTCCGGCCGGGCACACTCCGCGGACGGCCTGCGCGATCTGGCCTGGTTCACCACGCGGGGCACCGAGATGACGGAGCAGGACTGGTACGCGCCCGCCGCCACCCTCGGCATGTACCTCTCCGGGCGGGACATCCCGGGCCGCGACGAGCGGGGCGCGCCGTTCGCCGACGACAGCTTCCTGGCCGTCCTGCACGCCGGGGAGCGTCCCGCGTCCTTCGTCCTGCCGGCCGCGCCGTGGGCGGAGCGGTACGAGGTGGTCGTGGACACCAGCGGGGAGGCGCAGGCGGAGGAGCCGGGCGGGACGCACGCCGCGGGGGCGGAGATCACGGTGCCGGCGCGGTCGGTGCTGCTGCTGAGGGTGGGCTGAGGGCGGCGGGGCGGGCGCGGACGGGGTGGGCGCGGACGAGGCGGAGGCGGCCGGTTCAGCCGAGGATGCCCCGGTCGTAGGCCGTCGCCACGGCCGCCGCCCGGTCGTTGACGCCGAGTTTGGCGTACAGGTGGGTGAGGTGGGTCTTCACGGTCGCCTCGCTGATGAACAGTTCGCGGGCGATCTCCTTGTTGGAGGTGCCGCGGGCGACCAGGCCCAGTACCTCGCGCTCACGGGCGGAGAGGGAGTCGCCGCCCGGCGTCCCCGGCGTGCGGACCGCGGAGACCAGGCGGGTGGCGACAGCCGGGGAGAGGACGGTGCGGCCCTGGGCGGCGGCGCGCACCGCGGTGAACAGCTCGTCGCGGGGCGCGTCCTTGAGGAGGTAGCCGGTGGCGCCCGCCTCGATCGCGGGCAGGGTGTCGGAGTCGGTGTCGTACGTGGTGAGGACCAGGACCTTGGCGCGGGCGCCGCGCCGGGTCAGCTCCCGGATGGCGTCCACGCCCGAGCCGCCCGGCATCCGCAGGTCCATGAGGACGACGTCCGGGTCGAGTACGGCGGCCCGCTCCAGCGCCTCCACGCCGTTCGCGGCCTCGCCGAGGACCCGGAAGCCGGGCGCGGAGTCGAACATGCCGCGCAGGCCGTCGCGTACGACGGGGTGGTCGTCGACGATGAGGAGGGAGATCACGGCGTCATCGGTCATGGCGGACCAACGGTACGCGAGCTGATACGGCCGTGCCCTGGCCGGGTTCGGCCTCGACGGTGAGCGAACCGGCGATGCGCTCGGCGCGGGCCCGCATGCCGGGGAGGCCGAAGCCGCCGACGGGGGTGTGCGTGCGCACGGAGAGCGGGTCGAAGCCCCGGCCGTCGTCGCGGATGTCGAGGGTGACCTCGTCGCCCATGTAGGAGAGGGTGACGCCGGCCCGGTCTGCGGCGGCGTGCCGGGCGGTGTTGGACAGCGCCTCCTGGGCGATGCGCAGGAGGGTGGCGGCGACCTCGTCGTGCAGCGGCTCGGTGGTCCCGGTGACCGTGAACCGGGCCTGCACGCCGGTCCGTTCGCCCCACTCCGTCACCGTCTTCTTCAGCGCGTCCGGCAGTCCGTCGTCGGCGAGGGCGACCGGCGAGAGGTTGTGCACGGAGCGGCGGGCCTCGCCGAGGCTGTGCCGGGCCAGGGCCAGGGCCCGCTCCGTGTGCTTGCGCGTGAGGTCCGCGTCCGGGGCGTTCGCGACGACCTGGAGCTGGGCGATGATGCCGGTCAGACCCTGGGCGAGGGTGTCGTGGATCTCGGCGGCGAGCCGGCGGCGCTCGTCGGCGACGCCGGCCTCCCGGGCCTGGACGAGGAGCTGGGCGTGCAGGGCGGCGTTCTCGTCGAGGGCCTGCTGCAACGCGGTGTTGGTGCGCTCCAGTTCGGCGATGGTCGCGGCCTGGGTACGGGTGCGTTCGTCCTCGCGGGCGGTGAGGTGTCCGAAGACGGCGATCATGCCGAGGTGGACGCCGAACAGCGCCACGAAGACCCCCCAGCCCAGCGCCCCGTGCGGCGGCAGCCCACCGGACTGCGAGCCTGCGATCGTCACGGCGGTGACGAGCAGCCCGGGCTTCAGCAGCCGGCGGGGCAGCAGGCGGTCGGCGTCGAAGTAGCCGACCGCGGCGAGGAAGGCGAAGAACGGGTTCAGCCAGCTCAGCGCGAAGGTGGCGGCCGCCCGCACCAGGTAGTAGCAGGCAGCGACCGGTGACGGGGCGTCCCGGGTGCGGGCGGAGTACCGGTCCCACCACAGCTGCCACAGCAGGACGGCGACGACGAGCACGGCGGTGGCGTACCGCTCGGCCTCGCTCATGCCGATGACGTCCATGGTCGCGGCGGTGAGCACGGCGCCGACGACCAGCATCGCGTACGGCCCCCAGCGACGCACGGTCGCCCAGCGCTGTTCCACTCCCGCCACGTCCCCCATGCCACCAGTGTGGGTCACGGCGGCGCTCACTCCCAGCGGAACCAGCGCGCGGCCGCCGCCGTGAGCAGCGCCGTCCAGCCCGCCAGTACCCCGAGGTGGGCCCAGCCCGGCCAGTCGCCGGCCGCGGCGTCGTTCAGGGCCTGCGCGGCGGCGCCGAACGGGGTCCAGCCGACGATGTCGGCCAGCACGTCGGGCATGGCCTCCACCGGCAGCCACACGCCCGCGCAGAACATCGCGGGGAAGAGCGCGGTCGACCCGATCGCGGTGGCGATCTTCGTCGTACGGGACAGGGCGGAGAGCAGGGCACCCAGGGCGAGGGAGGCGAGCAGGGCGAGCAGCAGCGCGAGGAGGTAGCCGAGCGGCTGCTCGGGCAGCGTCACGTCGAAGGCGAGCCGGCCGACCGTGAGGGTGAGCAGGGCAGAGAGCAGCGCGGCGCCGCCGAGCACCATCATCTGCGCGCTCAGCAGCGCGGTCGGGCGTACCGGCGTGGTCGACATCCGGCGCAGGACGCCGTTCTCCCGGTAGCCGGTGATGGTGGGCGGCATGCCCTGCAGCCCGCCCACGATCAGGCCGAGGAGGACGGCCACCGGCACGTAGGCGTCGACCGGGCGCAGACCGCCCAGGTTCGGGTCGGCGTCGCGGAAGGACGGGATGGAGCCCAGGATCACCAGCAGCAGGGTGGGGAAGAGCAGGATCCAGAAGACACCGCCGGGTTCACGTCCGAAGAGGCGGATCTCCGTCTTCAGTACGGCGGTGTTGAGGACGTCGGTGCTCATGCCGTGGCCTCCGTGAGGTCCAGGAAGGCGTCGTCCAGCGTGGCGTCGGTGACGCGCAGCTGGTGGGCGGTGACGCGGGTGCGGGCGAGGAGGGTGATGACGGCGTTGACCGTCTCGTCGGTGCCGGACAGCGTGACGCGGCCGTCCTTGCGCTGGACCGATGCGAGCCCCGGCAGCGCGTTCAGGTCGTCGTCGTCCAGCGCGGCGGACGGGGTGAAGCTGATGACGGTGGCACCCGCCGACCTGCGGATCAGCCCGGCCGGGGTGTCCAGGGCGGCGACCCGCCCCTTGTCGATCACGGCGATCCGGTCGCAGAGGCGCTGCGCCTCCTCCATGAAGTGCGTGACCAGCAGGACGGTGACGCCGCCTGCCCGGATGTCCTCGATGAGCTGCCAGGTGTCCCGGCGGGCGCGCGGGTCGAGGCCGGTGGTCAGCTCGTCCAGCACCACGACCCTCGGGTCGCCGATCAGGGCGAGCGCGATGGACAGGCGCTGCTTCTGGCCGCCGGAGAGCTTGCCGAACCGGGAGTCGAGCTTCGGGGTGAGACCCAGGCGTTCGGCGAGCGGTCGCCAGTCGACGGGCTTCGGGTAGAAGGCGGCGTACAGCTCCAGGGCCTCGCGGACGGTGAGTTTGGGCTGGAGGGCGCTCTGCTGGAGCTGGGCGCCGAGTACGCGGGTGACCTGCTCGTGATCGGCGACGGGGTCGAGGCCGGTGACGCGGACCCGGCCCGCGTCGGGGACGCGCAGGCCCCCGACGCACTCGACGGTGGTGGTCTTGCCCGCGCCGTTCGGACCGAGGACGCCGAAGATCTCGCCCTCTTCGACGGAGAAGGACACGCCGTCGACGGCGGGCCGGCCGCCGTAGGACTTGCGCAGTTCGCTGACTTCGATGACGGGCATGGCACCAGCGTCCCGGGACACGGGTGCACGGCACATCGGCCGTCGCGCTCGACGGTGCATCAGCCGATCGGTTGATGCACCCGTACGACCCCGTACGACCCGAGTACGGGCGGAAACTCGGTGGGCCTGTGTCAGTGGTGAACCGTAGGCTCGCTGCTGATGCCCACGACACCCGCCCCCGCCCCGGACCACCCTGCCGAGAAGCGTTCCACGGTGCGCGCCCTGCTGCGGCTGTGGCCGTATGTGCGGCCGGTGCGGGTGCGGTTGGGGACCGCCGCGGTCATCGCGATCCTCGCCTCCTGCGTGGGCCTGGTGATCCCGCTCGTCCTGAAGTGGATGGTGGACGGGCCGGTGGCCGACCGGGACCCGGCCGGTGTGTGGCTCGGCGCGCTGTACCTGCTGCTCCTCGGGGTGGCGGAGGCGCTGCTGTTCGGGCTGCGGCGGTGGCTGGTGGCCCGGCCGCTGTCGGCGGTCGAGGCGGGGATGCGGGCGGACCTGTACCGGCACCTGCAGCGGCTGCCGGTGGCCTTCCACGACCGGTGGCCCTCGGGGCAGTTGCTGTCGCGCGGGACCACGGACCTGATGCTGCTGCGCATGTTCCTCGCCTTCCCGCTGACGTTCCTGCTGGTCAACGGCGTCACGATCCTGGTCGGCGTCGGCATCATGCTGGTCCAGGACTGGACGCTGGGGTTGGTGATCCTCGGGCCCGCCATTCCGGTGATGATCACCTGCGGGATCTTCGAGAAGAAGTACTCCGCGGTGGCGCGGCGCGCGCAGGACCAGGTCGGGGACCTGACGACCGTGGTCGAGGAGAGCGTGCTCGGCGTCCGGATCATCAAGGGCTTCGGCCGGCACCGCAGCCAGGCCCGCGCCTTCCACGAGCTGTCGCACACGCTGCGCGGGACGGAGCTGCGCAAGGCGCGGCTGCTGGCGTCCATCTGGGCGGTCATCGTGACGCTGCCGGAGCTGGCGATCGGGGCGGCGCTGGTGGTGGGGGCGGTGCAGGTGGCGGACGGGTCGCTGTCGGCGGGGACGCTGGTGGCGTTCCTGTCCACGGCGCTGGCGCTGCGGTGGCCGGTGGAGTCGATCGGGTTCCTGCTGGCGATGAGCCAGGAGGCGGCGGCGGCCACGGACCGGTACTTCGAGGTGATGGACGCGGAGGTCGAATCGCCGGGGAGTCCGCGTCTGCCCGCGCCGGTGCCGCAGAGCGGGGAGCGCGGACCGGCGGTGCGGGCCGCCGGGCTGAACTTCGAGGCGGTCACGTTCCGCTACCCCGACGCGCCCCCCGACTCCCCTCCCCTCCTCGACCGCGTCGACCTCCACATCCGCCCCGGCGAGTCCATGGCCCTGGTCGGCGCCACCGGCAGCGGCAAGACGACGCTCACCGCGCTCGTCCCCCGCCTCCACGAGGTCACCTCCGGGCGGATCACGCTGGACGGCGAGGACATCACCGCCCTGCCCCGCGAGGAGCTGCGCGCCCTGGTCGCCGTCGCCTTCGAGGAGCCGACCCTCTTCTCGGCGAGCGTCGGCGAGAACGTGCTGATGGGCGCCGCCGACGGCGCCGGAGACGAGGAGCTGGGCCGGGCCCTCGCCGTCGCGCAGGCCGGCTTCGCGCACGCCCTGCCCCAGGGCACCGGCACCCAGGTCGGCGAGCAGGGCCTGAGCCTGTCCGGCGGCCAGCGCCAGCGCCTGGCGCTCGCCCGGGCGGTCGTCGGCAGACCGAGGTTCCTCGTCCTGGACGACCCGCTGTCCGCGCTGGACGTGCACACGGAGGCCGCGGTGGAGGCCGCCCTGCGGGAGGTGCTCGCGGACACCACCGCCCTGATCGTGGCCCACCGCCCCTCCACCGTCCTGCTCGCCGACCGCGTCGCCCTGCTCTCGGGCGGCCGGATCGCCGCCGTCGGCACCCACCACGAACTGCTGCGCGCCAACGCCGAGTACGCCCACCTGATGTCCGGGCTCGACGGGCCGGAGGAGCCCGGAAAGGAGGACGGCCGATGACCGCGCCCACGGCCACCGCGCCGGACAGGGAACGGCCCGGGGACGAGCCGGCCGCCGAGAGCCCGGCCCGCACGGCCGACGACGCCTTCGACCGGGACGTCCTGCCCAGCCCGCCGGGCGCGACCGGCACCCTGCTGCGTTCGTTGCTGGCGCCGGTGAGGGCCCGCGTCGCCCTCACCGCCTTCCTCCTGCTGCTCCAGCAGGCGGCCGTGCAGGCGGGCCCGTTGCTGGTGGCGTACGCCATCGACCAGGCCGTACCGGCCCTGCGGGACGCCGACCACGGCCCGCTGATCGCGGTCGGCGCCGGTTACCTGCTCTGCTCGCTGGCCGCCGGCGGACTGCAGTACGCCTTCGTCGCGGCGGCCGCCCGGGTCAGCCAGGACGTGCTGCTGGACCTCAGGGGCCGGATCTTCCGGCACGCGCAGGCACTGAGCGTCGACTTCCACGAGCGCTACACCTCGGGCCGGCTGATCTCCCGCTCCACCACGGACGTGGAGTCGCTGCGGGAGCTGCTCGACGAGGGCCTCCAGGAACTGGTGACGGTCATCCTGTCCTTCGTCTACATCGCGGCGTTGCTGCTCTGGCTGGACCTGGGCCTCGGCGGCGTCGCGGTGGCGTCGTTCGTGCCGCTGTACACGCTGGTGCGGCTGTACCGGCGGCGCGCGGGGCGGGTGTACCGGCGGCGGTCCACGGCGATCGCCGCGGTGATCGTGAAGTTCGTGGAGACGATGAACGGCATCCGTCCGGTGCGCGCCTTCCGCCGTGAAGCGGCCAACGACGCCGACTTCGCCGTACTGAACCGGCGCCACGAACGGTCCAACGGCGACGCGCTGCTGGAGATGGCCCGCTACGTCGTCGGCTCGCGGCTGGTCGCCAACACGGCCGTGGCCGGGATCGTGCTGTGGGGCGCCTACCGGGTCGCGGACGGCACGCTGGCGCTCGGCGTGCTGGCGGCGGCGGTGCTGTACCTGCGCCGGCTGTACGACCCGATCGACCGGCTCGGCATGTTCCTGAACTCCTACCAGTCGGCGGCTGCCTCCCTGGAGAAGATCGCCGGACTGCTGGCGCAGACGCCGTCGGTGCCGGAGCCGACCGCGCCGAAGGAGCTGCCGCCGCCGGCGTCGGAGCATCCCGGACGCGAGGTCGTGTTCGAGGACGTCCGCTTCGGCTACCGCACCGGCGGAGAGGTGCTGCCCCGCTTCGCCCTGACGATCCCGGCCGGGCAGACGGTCGCCGTCGTCGGCTCGACCGGCGCGGGCAAGTCGACGCTGGCCAAGCTGCTCGCCCGGTTCTACGACCCCTCCGACGGACGCGTTCTGCTGGACGGCACCGACCTGCGCGACCTGGCCGTGCCGGAACTGCGGCGCGGGGTGGTGATGGTGACGCAGGAGGCCTTCCTGTTCTCCGGGACCGTCGCCGACAACATCGCCATCGGCCGTCCGGAGGCGACGCGGGAGGAGATCGAGCGGGCCGCGAAGGCGATCGGCGCCCACGACTTCATCGCCGCGCTGCCCGACGGCTACGACACCGACGTACGCAAGCGGGGCGGCCGCATCTCCGCCGGTCAGCGGCAACTGGTGGCCTTCGCCCGGGCGTTGCTGGCGAACCCGGCGGTGCTGATCCTGGACGAGGCGACCAGCTCGCTGGACATCCCGGGCGAGCGGGCCGTGCAGCGGGCCATGGCGACGGTGCTGAAGGGCCGTACGGCGGTGGTGATCGCGCACCGGCTCTCCACCGTGGAGATCGCCGACCGGGTGCTGGTGATGGAGCGCGGCCGGATCGTGGAGGACGGCACGCCGGACGAGCTGATCGCCGGTACGGGCCGCTTCGCGGACCTGCACCGGGCGTGGCGGGACAGTCTCGCGTGAGGGCGGGACCGCGCCGGGTCTTCGGGGGGAGAGCAACGGTGATCGACGCGTACGGGGATCCGGGCACACCGGAACGCGGGGGCGGCTGGCGGTATCTGGCGTGGCTGGTGCGGAGGCAGTGGCCGCGCTGTCTGGCGGGGGCGGTGCTGGCCAGTGTGTGGATGGTGCTGCTGGCGGCGACGCCGTACCTGATGGCGCGGGCGATCGACCACGGTCTGACGCCCGGTGACCTGGGCGCGCTGGCGGGCTGGACGGGTGCCCTGGTCGCCGCCGGGGTGTTCAACGCCTGGCTGGGCACCATGCGGCACCGCACGATGACGCGGGTGCGGATGGACGCCAACTTCCGCACGGTCAAGGTGGTCGTCGGGCACGCCGCGCGGCTCGGTGCGGCGCTGCGCCGGCAGGTGGGGGCCGGGGAGGTCGTCACCATCGGGGTGGGTGACGTGCAGACCATCAGCACCTCCATGACGGCCGTGGGCCCCGGCGTCGGTGCCGTGGTCGCCTACGCGGCCGTCGGCGGACTGCTGCTGTCGGTGTCGACGCGGCTCGCCCTGGTGGTGCTGATCGGGGTGCCGCTGCTCGGCGTGGTGCTCGGGCCGCTCATGGGGCGGTTGCAGGGCAGGGAGACCGAGTACCGGGAGCGGCAGTCCGTGCTGACCGCGCGGATCGGCGACCTCGCGGGCGGGCTGCGGGTGCTGAACGGCCTGGGCGGCAAGGGCCTGGTCGCGGACGCGTTCCGCCGGGACTCGGGGCGGCTGCGCGAGCAGGGCTACCGGGTCGGCGCGGTGACCAGCTGGATCCAGGCCCTGGGGGTGGGCCTGCCGATGCTGTTCCTGGCGCTGGTGACCTGGCTGGGGGCCCGGCTGGCCGTGCAGGGGCACATCAGCGTCGGCGAGCTGGTGTCCGTGTACGGGTATGTGGTGGCGCTGGGCTGGCCGGTGGCGTTCCTCATCGAGATGGGCCACCAGCTCAGCCGGGGCGTGGTCGCCGCCCGCCGGGTGGTGGCGTTCCTGTGCCTGGAGCCCGAGCCGGACACCGGCACGCGTGACGCCCCCGCCGAGCCGTCGGTGCTGTACGACCCGGATTCGGGAGTACGGGTCCTCCCCGGCCGCCTGACCGCCCTGGCCGCCGCCCGCCCGGTGGACGCCGCCGGACTCGTCGACCGTCTGGGCCGCTACGCCCCCTCCGAGGTGACCTGGGGAGACGTCCCGCTGTCCGAGGTACCGCTCGCACAGGTCCGGTCCCGCATCCTGGTCGCGGAGGCGGAGGCCGACCTCTTCGCGGGCCCCCTGCGCGAAGTGATAGGCGCTCAGGAAACGCCGCTCAGGGACGCGGGCGGTGCCGAGAGGCGGCTCCGCCCCGTGGGCGCGACCAGCCACAACAGGCCCGCAGCCGCCCGACAGCACACCGGGGCAGCCCAGAGGGCGAACCTCACCCGGGCCATCCATGCCGCCGCCGCCGAAGACATAGTCCAGTCCCTCCCAGACGGCCTTGAAACCCAGGTCGCCGCCCAGGGACGCGACCTGTCCGGCGGTCAACGCCAACGCGTCCGCCTGGCCCGAGCCCTGTTCGCCGACCCCGAGATCCTGCTCGCCGTGGAGCCGACCTCCGCCCTGGACGCCCACACCGAGGCCACCGTCGCGCACCGTCTGCGGGACGCCCGCGCGGGGCGTACGACCGTGGTGGCCAGCACCTCGCCCCTCCTGCTCGACCGGGCGGACGTGGTGCACCACCTGGTCGACGGCAAGGTCGTCGCCACCGGCACCCACCGCGGACTCCTCGCCACCGAGCCGGGATACCGCGCACTGGTCTCCAGGGAAGACAGCGAGGGCGAGGTGCTCCCATGACGTCCGAAGGGCGGCTGCCCGTCGCGGGGCGCACCGACGTCCGCCGCGCGGCGGCCGGCCTGATCCGCGCCGACCGGCGGTCCTTCGCGGTCGTCATCGGTCTGAACGCGCTGGCGGCGCTCGCCGGGCTCGCGGGCCCGTGGCTGCTGGGCCGGATCGTCGACGAGGTGCGCGCCGGGGGCGGCGTCGGTGCCGTGGACCGGATGGCGCTCGCCATCCTGCTGTGCTCCCTCGCCCAGCTCCTGCTGGCCCGCTGGGCGCGGTACGTGGGCCACCGTTTCGGTGAGCGGACCCTCGCGCGGGTGCGGGAGCGGTTCGTGGACCGCGCGCTCGCCCTGCCGGCCTCGGTCGTGGAGCGGGCCGGCACCGGCGACCTGACGACGCGCGGCACCGCCGACGTGACCACGGTCGGCACGACGCTGCGCGACGCCGGGCCCGAGCTGCTGATCAACTCCGTGCAGGCGCTGTTCCTGGCCGCCGCCGTGTTCGTGCTCGACCCGCTGCTCGGTCTGGTCGGCGTGCTGGGGCTGACGCCGGTCTGGTGCGTGCTGCGCTGGTACCTGCGCCGGGCGCGGGCGGGCTATCTCGCCGAGGGAGCGGCGAACTCGGAGGTCGCCGAGAGCCTGACGGCCACGGTGGCCGGGGCCCGCACCGTCGAGGCGTTGCGGCTGACCGGGCGCCGCGTCGCGTCGAACCGCGGCGCGCTGGAGGAGTCGCGGCGCACCCGGTTCCACACGCTGTTCCTGCGCAGCGTCTTCTTCCCGGCGGTGGAGATCTCGTACGTCCTCCCCGTGGCGGGCGTGCTGCTGACCGGCGGTGTCCTGCACACGCACGGGTCGGTGAGCCTCGGCGCGGTGGTGTCGTGCGCCGTGTACCTCCAGCAGCTCGCCGGGCCGCTCGACGAGGTACTGATGCGCGTCGAGCAGCTCCAGGCCGGCGGGGCGTCGTTCGCGCGGGTCGAGGGGCTGGCGCGGGCTCCGCGCGCGACACCGGACGACTCGCCGGTGCCGGCGGACGACCGGATCGACGTGACCGGCGTCCGGTACGCCTACGACCGGGGCGGCGAGGTGCTGCGCGGCGTGGACCTGACCGTGCGGCCGGGTGAACGGCTGGCGGTGATGGGGCCGTCCGGGGCGGGCAAGACCACGCTGAGCCGGCTGCTGGCGGGCGTGGACGCGCCGACCGGGGGCTCGGTGACGGTGGGCGGGGTGCCGGTGAGCGCTCTGGGGCCGGAGCGGCTGCGCCGCCAGGTCGTGCTGGTCACCCAGGAGCACCACGTCTTCCTCGGCACGGTCCGGGACAATCTCCTCATCGCCGAACCGGCGGCCACGGACGAGCAGTTGTGGTCGGCCCTGGCCGCCGTGGGTGCCGAGCGGTGGGTGAGGGAACTGCCCGACGGCCTCGGCGCCGAGCTGGGCACGGGCGGCCACCGCACGGACGGCTCGCAGGCCCAGCAGCTCGCCCTGGCCCGGGTGGTGCTGGCCGACCCGCACACGCTGATCCTGGACGAGGCCACCGCCCTGCTGGACCCGACCACGGCCCGGCACACCGAGCGCGCCCTGGCCGCCGTGCTGGAGGGCCGCACGGTCATCGCCATCGCGCACCGCCTGCACACCGCGCACGACGCCGACCGGGTGGCGGTGATGGAGGACGGCCGGCTCGTCGAACTGGGCACGCACGACGAGCTGGTGGCGGCGCGGGGCGCGTACGCGGCGCTGTGGAACTCCTGGCACGGGGAGCCGTCCGCGGGGCCCGTTACTGACTGAGCGGGCAGTCAGTACCACATCCGGGCAACCCTTCCGTATATCGAACATGAACGCCCGGACAACGAACGATTTCCGGCCAACTTCCTGACGCGCTCCTGACAGGAGCATCGCTCGCCTGCCACTCTTCCCACGGCCGTTCCACAGCGCCCCCACAGCTTTCCCGACAGCGCTGTGCGGCCGCCAGCTCCTGGCACGTGGTTTCTGCGTACCGAACCAGTACCGCCCGGCCGGCCCACCCGCCGACCGGTCTCCCCTGGCCGCGCGACCCGCGGCCACGCAGAAGGAGTCAGTGTTGAGCAGTAGTTCTCCCCACAGACGCACCTCCCACACCGCGTCCCCCCGCACCACCCGCCGCCGCACCGCCGCCGCCGTCGCGCTGGCCGGTGTCGCCGCGCTGATCGCCACCGCGGTCCAGTCCCAAGCCGCCACCGCGGCGCCCGTCCAGGCGCCCGCACCGGGTGCCGAATCGGTCAAGCTCAGCCCGGCCCAGCGCGCCGAGCTGATACGCGACGCCAACGCCACCAAGGCGAAGACCGCCGACGACCTCGGCCTGGGCGCCAAGGAGAAGCTGGTCGTACGCGACGTCGTCAAGGACCGCGACGGCACCGTGCACACCCGCTACGAGCGCACCTACGACGGACTGCCGGTCCTCGGCGGCGACCTCGTCGTCACCACCGACGGCGGCAGGACCGAGCGGGTCGTGAAGGCCACCCCGAAGGCGATCAAGCCGGCCACGGTGAGGCCGAAGATCTCCGCCGCGAAGGCCGAGACGCAGGCCGTGTCCGCCGCGAAGGCCGCCGGTGCCGAGGCAGCGGATGCCGACCGCGCGCCGCGCAAGGTGATCTGGGCGGCGAACGGCACCCCGGTCCTGGCGTACGAGACGGTCGTCGGCGGCCTCCAGGAGGACGGCACCCCGAACGAGCTGCACGTCGTCACCGACGCCGCCACCGGCGCCAAGCTCTACGAGTACCAGGCGATCCACAACGGCACCGGCAACACCATGTACAGCGGCACGGTGACGCTGGGCACCGCGCAGTCCGGGTCGTCGTACACGCTGACCGACACGACCCGCGGCAACCACAAGACGTACAACCTGAACCGGGGCACCTCCGGCACCGGCACGCTCTTCTCCGGCCCCGACGACGTGTGGGGCAACGGCAGCCCGTCCAACGCCGAGACCGCCGCCGCCGACGCCCACTACGGTGCCGCGCTGACCTGGGACTACTACAAGAACGTCCAGGGCCGTTCCGGTATCCGCGGTGACGGAGTGGGCGCCTACTCCCGGGTCCACTACGGCAACAACTACGTCAACGCCTTCTGGTCGGACTCCTGCTTCTGCATGACGTACGGCGACGGCTCCGGCAACGCGAACCCGCTGACGTCCATCGACGTGGCCGCGCACGAGATGACGCACGGCCTCACCTCCAACACCGCCGGGCTCAACTACAGCGGCGAGTCCGGCGGCCTGAACGAGGCCACCTCCGACATCTTCGGCGCGTCCGTCGAGTTCTACGCGAACAACTCCTCCGACGTCGGTGACTACCTCATCGGCGAGGAGATCGACATCAACGGCGACGGCACTCCGCTGCGCTACATGGACAAGCCCAGCAAGGACGGCGCGTCCAAGGACTACTGGTACTCGGGGATCGGCAACGTCGACGTCCACTACTCGTCCGGCCCGGCCAACCACTTCTTCTACCTGCTGAGCGAGGGCAGCGGCACCAAGACCATCAACGGTGTCACCTACGACTCGCCCACCTCGGACGGCCTCCCGGTCACCGGCATCGGCCGCGAGAAGGCCGCGAAGATCTGGTTCCGCGCGCTGACCACCAAGTTCACGTCGACCACCAACTACGCGGGCGCCCGCACCGGCACCCTCGCGGCGGCCGGTGAGCTGTACGGCACCGACAGCGCCGAGTACACGGCGGTGCAGAACGCCTGGGCGGGCATCAACGTCGGCCCGCGCCCCGGTGACGGCGGCGGTGGCGACGGCACGACCTTCGAGAGCGGCACGAACGTGAACATCCCCGACTACGGGTCGGCGGTGACCTCCTCGATCACGGTCTCGGGCCGGGCGGGCAACGCGCCGAGCAACCTCAAGGTGGGCGTGGACATCGTGCACAGCTGGCGCGGTGACCTGCGGATCGACCTGGTCGCCCCCGACGGGACGGCGTACCTGCTGAAGAGCAGCGGCTACGACCCGGCAAAGGACGTGCACGAGACCTACACGGTCAACGCCTCCTCCGAGACGGCCAACGGCACCTGGAAGCTGCGCGTCCAGGACCAGGGCCGGCAGGACACCGGGTACATCGACTCCTGGCGGCTGACCTTCCCGTAGGCCCTTCGCGGCCCCACGGTGTGACGGGCGGCACCCGGAACCAGCGGTTCCCGGGTGCCGCCCTACCCTTGGTGCCCATGTCCTTCACGTACGACGACGTCGGCGCCACCCGTGAGCAGGACGCCTGCCCGCCCGGCTTCCGCCCCATGCACGTGCGCACCCGCCTCGGGGAGGGCGAACCGGTGTTCCGGCGCGCGGCCGAGGCCGTGCTCACCTGGGAGATGCACCGGGAGATGGGGGTCGGCATCGACGCGAGCGCGGAACGCGCCGCGCCCGGCGTCGACGTCACCGTCACCCTCGCCGGGATGATCAAGGCGCCCTGCCGGGTGGTGTGGACGCTGGAGGAGCACCGCCGGGCCGGCTGGGCCTACGGCACGCTGCCCGGTCATCCGGAGTCCGGCGAGGAGGCCTTCGTGGTCGACCGGACGGGCGACGGCACGGTCTGGCTGACCGTGCGCGCCTTCAGCCGCCCCGCCAAGTGGTATGCCAAGGCCGGCGGGCCCGCCGCCCGGGCCTTCCAGCACGCCTACGCCCGCCGCTGCGGCACCGTCCTGCGGCGGCTGAGCGGGGGCGACGAGGAGGACTGACCCCGGCGGGAGATTCCCTCCCCGTCACCCCCGGGCGCGCTCACCGCATCAGCAGCCCCGCCGCCTGGGCCAGGTCGTCCGACGGCACCGCGACCAGCCCCGCCTCCGCGCCGGACGCCAGCAGGCGGTGCGCGGGCAGGATTCGGACCGTGTACCCGAAGGGGCCGGTGCGGTCCAGGGCGAGCGGGCCCTCGTACAGCCAGCGGCCCTCCAGGTCGGGGCCGCCCACCGGTTTCAGCGGCACCGTCGCCGCGTCGGTGATCCGGTCCTCGGTGTCGACCCGGCCGGAGACCGCCTGCACCTCGACGTCGTCCGGCGCGAGTTCGCCGAGGTTCACCCGCACCCGCAGCCCCAGCGTCGTGCCGAGTTCGGCGCTGGCGGTGGCGGCGGACGTCTCCACGTGGTCGACGCTCACCCCGGGCCACGCGGTGCGCACCCGGGCCTTCCACTCGGCCAGCGCCCGCGCGGAGTCCGGGTCCATCGCGCGGTGCGCCTCGGCCGCCGGGGCGTAGAGGCGTTCGACGTACTCGCGGACCATGCGCCCGGCCAGCACCTTCGGCCCCAGCAGGCTCAGCGTCCTGCGGACCATCTCGATCCACCGGTCGGGCAGCCCGCTCGCGCCCCGCTCGTAGAAGCGCGGGGTGATCCGCTGTTCCAGCAGGTCGTAGAGGGCGTCGGCCTCTATGGCGTCGCGCCGGTCGGGGTCGGTCCCGGAACCGTCGGCGGTGGGGATCGCCCAGCCGAAGTCCGGCTGGTACCACTCGTCCCACCAGCCGTCCAGCACCGACAGGTTCAGGCAGCCGTTGAGCGCCGCCTTCATGCCGGAGGTGCCGCACGCCTCCAGGGGGCGCAGGGGGTTGTTCAGCCAGATGTCGCAGCCCGGGTAGAGCTTCTGCGCCATCGCCATGCCGTAGTCCGGCAGGAACACGATCCGGTGCCGCACCCGCGGGTCGTCCGCGAACCGCACCAGCTCCTGCACCAGCCGCTTACCGCCGTCGTCCGCCGGGTGCGCCTTGCCCGCGACGACGATCTGGATCGGCCGCTCGGAGTGCAGCAGCAGGTCCATCAGGCGGTCGCGGTCGCGCAGCATCAGCGTCAGGCGCTTGTACGACGGGACGCGGCGCGCGAAGCCGATGGTGAGCACGTCGGGGTCGAGGACGTCGTCGATCCAGCCCAGCTCGGCGGTCCCGGCGCCGCGCTGCCGCCAGGAGACGCGCAGCCGTTCCCGTACCTCCTCCACCAGTTGCTCGCGCAGGGTGCGGCGCAGCTCCCAGATGTCCTGGTCGGGGATGTCGGCGACCGAGTCCCACCGGTCCGAGCCGCCGACGGTCAGCGCGTCCTCGGCCCGCTGCACGCCGATCTGCCGGGCGCCGAGGCGGAACACCTCTGGGGCCACCCAGGTCGGTGCGTGCACGCCGTTGGTGACGGAGGTGATCGGCACCTCGTCGGCGTCGAAGCCGGGCCACAGCCCGGAGAACATCCCCCGGCTGACCCCGCCGTGCAGCAGGGAGACGCCGTTGGCCCGCTGGGCCAGGCGCAGGCCCATCACGGCCATGTTGAACAGGTTGGGCTCGCCGCCGGGGTAGGTCTCCATGCCGAGGCGCAGGACGCGGTCGACGTCGATGCGCGGGAGTTCGGCGTCGGGGCCGAAGTGGCGGGCGACCAGCTCGCGGTCGAAGCGGTCGATGCCGGCCGGGACCGGGGTGTGGGTGGTGAAGACGGTCCCGGCCCGGACCGCCTCCAGGGCGGAGGTGAACTCGAGTCCCTCGTCGCACAGTTCGGCGATGCGTTCCAGCCCGAGGAAGCCCGCGTGGCCCTCGTTGGTGTGGAACACCTCCGGCGCCACGTGGCCGGTGAGCCGGCAGTACGTGCGTACCGCCCGGACACCTCCTATGCCGAGCAGCATCTCCTGGAGCAGCCGGTGCTCGCTGCCGCCGCCGTAGAGCCGGTCGGTGACGCCGCGTTCGCCGAGGTCGTTCTCCTCGACGTCCGAGTCCAGCAGGAGCAGCGGCACGCGGCCTACCTGGGCCTGCCAGATCCGGGCGCGCAGCTCCCGGCCGCCGGGCAGGGCGAGCGCCACCTGCGCGGGAGTGCCGTCGGGCTCCTCCAGAAGGGCCAGGGGCAGCTCGTGGGGGTCGAGGACGGGGTAGTGCTCCTGCTGCCAGCCGTCCCGGGAGAGGGACTGGCGGAAGTAGCCGTGGCGGTAGAGCAGGCCGACGCCGACGAGCGGCACGCCCAGGTCGCTGGCGGCCTTCAGGTGGTCGCCGGCCAGGATGCCGAGGCCGCCGGAGTACTGGGGCAGGGCGGCGGTGATGCCGAACTCGGGCGAGAAGTAGGCGACGGCGGCGGGGAGCCGGCCGGTCTGCGCCTGGTACCACCGGTCACCGGTCATGTAGTGGTCGAGGTCGTCGGCCACCGCGGTGAGCCGGCGCAGGAAGCGCCGGTCCTCGGCCAGCTCCGCGAGGCGGGCGGGCGGCACGGTGCCGAGCAGCCGTACGGGGTCGCGGCCGGACGCGGCCCAGCACTCTGGGTCGACGGACTGGAAGAGGTCGCGGGTCTCCGGATGCCAGGACCAGCGCAGGTTGCGGGCCAGATCACTGAGCGGCCGGAGGGAGTCGGGGAGTACGGGACGGACGGTCAGTCGACGGATCGCCTTCACCCCCACGACGTTACCGGCGTGATGTGTCCCTCGCCGGGGGCTTCGCCCGAAGATCTCCGATTCGGCCTGAACGGCGTCGTGTCCGGTCGCCGGACGGGCTAATAGCCACCGGCGTGTCGATCTCCCGGCGGGGAAGTCGTCCGGTCAGGACCGTCGCGTGTGTCGACATACGCGTGAGTAGTCATCAAAGTGCCGGATTGCCCACCCGAAGAGTGTGGGAAGGCTCCTGCGGTACGCCCCACACGCACCGCCGCAGGACCCACCTCCCCAGAGTCATCCGCCCACCCACGTTGACGCGGACAGGAGCGGTCATGCCCGCCACGCACCACTCGTCAGCACCCCCCGGAGCGACCCCCGGCGCACGCCCCGAAGCGCCACGCGGAGCCCCACGCGACACCCCGCCCGTGGCGCCGTCCGCGGACGGCGGCCCCGTCGTCGGACGCATCCCCGTCCTGGACGTCCTCCCGATGGTCCGTCAGGGACGCAGGCCCGCCAAGGCCGTGACCGGCGAGTCGTTCCAGGTCTCGGCCACCGTGTTCCGCGAGGGACACGACGCGGTGGCCGCCAACGTCGTACTGCGGGACCCGGAGGGCCGGCCGGGTCCCTGGACCCCGATGCGCGAGCTGGCCCCGGGCACCGACCGCTGGGGCGCCACCGTCACCGCCGGCGAACCGGGACTGTGGACGTACGTCGTGGAGGCGTGGGGCGACCCGGTCACCACCTGGCGGCACCACGCGCGGATCAAGGTGCCGGCGGGCATCGACACCGGCCTGGTCCTGGAGGAGGGCGCCCGGTTGTACGAGCGGGCCGCCGCGGAGGTGCCCGGCGGCGCGGACCGGCGCGCGCTGCTGGCCGCGGCCGGCGCGCTGCGGGACGAGGACCGGCCCGCCGCGTCCCGGCTGGCGGCGGCGTTGACGCCGGAGGTGGACGCGGTGCTGGCCCGGCACCCGCTGCGGGAACTGGTCACCACCTCCGACCCGCTGCCCCTG
>NZ_JBHYOP010000022.1:0-36374 GCF_042745235.1 Streptomyces sp. NPDC058796 | reverse complement strand
ACGACCGGCTCCTCCACCGACTCGTGCTCGCTGATGGTCTCGCTCACTTCAGGCGTCTCCTTGATCATCGGATCCGCCGTCTATTGGACACTCCCCGATGAGGTCGGTGCGTCGTTGGATGTGGCGCAGGCCACTGCGGACAGCTTGGACAAGGTGGTCGCGATCGCGGAAGACGACGTTGGCGGTAGTGCTGCGCCGGAGCAACGACCAGATGCCCTCGACCGGATTGAGGTCGGGTGCATAGCTGGGCAGCTGGACGATGGTGAGCCAGTCATGCTCTGCCGCGTACTCACGTAATCGGCTGCAGCGATGAACATTCAGGTTGTCCCAGATCACCAGGATGGGACCGCCGAGCTGGAGGTGGGCCCGCACGAGAAGATCACGGTAGTCCTGCCAGATGAAGCCCCGGTGGGCCCCTTGGTGATGGCCCTGGACGCGAGGACGGTAGATCAGACGGCTGCGTTCGCCGGCCTTGAAGCACACCAGTGCGGCCATCGTGATGCGGCCGCGGGAAGCGCCGTTGAATCGAACCACGGGTGTGCTCCCCCTGGGTGCCCAGGTGCGTGCACGGTGTGACGTCATCGAGACAGCGGCTTCGTCCTCGAAGACCAGCCATGCCCCGAGCGCCGCCGCGGTGGCTTTGCCCGGGGCCAGATCTCCTTCACCCAGCCGGACACCGCCGCATCGTCCCGTTCGACCGCCCGCCGGGCAGGCTGCTGACACGACCAGCCGTGCCGCCGCAACAACTCCCACACTCCGCGGATCGACAACGACACTCCCAACTGGTCGGCAATCAGCAGCCGCACCCGCGAGAGCGTCCACCGCTCATCCCCCCAGCCCTGAGCCATCGCGCCTTCCAGCAACAGCGGCTCGAGCACGGCGAAGTCACTGTGGCCGAGCTTCGGCCGCTTGGCCGGGCCCGACGGGCGCAGGGCCTGTCGCCCTCCCTCGCGCCAGGAGCGGCGCCACCGTTCCACCGACCGGACGCTGACCCGCAGTTCTTTCGCGATCACCGTGTTCTTCTCACCCCGCACAAAGCCATCGGCGGCCAGCATGCGCACCCGCTCCCGCGCGGCCTGACCCTGCGGAGTGAGACCACCACCCTGCGCCTATCTCATGGCCACGGCATACCGCAAGGATCTAGCGATGTCAGCCCCGACAACTGAGCGGAAAGGTCAGTAACAAAGCCGCTGGACGTGGCGGTGGGTGACCAGCAGACGGCGAGGCCGAGGAACGCTTCGTGGATGTCGTCGCGCCGTTCCCAGCGGATGCGCAAGCGTCGGAGACCGTGCAGCCAGGCGATCGTTCGCTCGACGACGTAGTGGAAGATGCCCAGCCCGGTGCCGTGTGGCTCGCGCCGTTTCGCGATCACGGGGCGGATCCCTCGTTGCCAGAGCAGGCGGCGGTACTTGTCGTGGTCGTAGCCGCGGTCGGCCAGCAGAGCATCCGGACATCGGCGGGGTCTGCCGGCTTGGCCCGCGACGGCGGGAATCGTGTCGAGCAGTGGCTCGAGTTGGGTGACGTCGTTGCGGTTTCCGCCGGTCAGTGACACCGCGAGCGGGATGCCCTGGCCGTCGACGATGAGGTGGTGCTTGCTTCCCGGCCGTGCGCGGTCGACCGGGCTGGGCCCGCTTTTGGCCCCTGCGGGCGGCCCGCGCGTGCGAGGAGTCGATCACCGCCCGTTCCCAGTCCAGCTGGTTCTTCGACCGCAGCTCGTTGAGCAGGAGCTGCTGGAGCTGGTCCCAGACGCCAGCCTCGTTCCAGGCCGCAAGGCGCCGCCAGCAGGTCATGCCCGAGCTTTAGCCGAGTTCCTGGGGCAGGTACTCCCACTGGATGCCGGTGTGCAGGACGAACAGGATCCCGCACAGGGCCTGCCGGTCCGGCACCCGCGGTCTGCCCTCGGTCTTCTTCGGACCTGGCTTCGGCAGCAACGGCTCGATCAGCGACCACGGTTCGTCCGACACGATCCACGGCCGGGGCTGACGGTTTCCCATGCCCAGACCAAACGAGCAGAGAGGCCGACAGACTCATGATCAGCAGCTTTTGTTAGAGCCAGTAAGGGTCGTACCCGGCGGCTGTCTCTTCGTCGATGACGTCGCCGGGAATGTCGCGGCCGATCAGGCGGTGTGGTCGCGTTCGGAGGCCGGCGAAGGCGGGGCGGGCAGCGAGGGCCGATCGGCCGCCAGGTTGCGGATCAGGGCCGAGGACTTACCGGCCAGTGCACCGGCGACGTACCGGTCCACGACGGGCAGCCGGGCCAGGCGCAGGGCGGTGCGGCGGAGCCGCAGTTGGAACTGCGAGGCGGGCAGGAACCAGCGGGCGGCGTTGCGGCCGGTCAGCTGCTTCTCCTCGACCACGGGCCGCCACAGCTCCTCGAACTCCGCCAGCGCGTGCTCGACCAACCCCGCCCGCGCCAGCCGGTCGGCGAGCAGGTAGGCGCCCCCGATGCCGAGGGAGGCGCCCTGACCGGCCAGCAGGGAGACCGCGTAGCAGGCGTCGCCCGCCAGCGCCACCCGCCCCTTGCTCCACCGCGGCACCACGGTCTGGGCCACGTGGTCGTAGTAGACCTCCTCGGACGGCGGGCAGCGGTCCAGCGCCTGAGGCACCAGCCAGCCCAGGTCCCCGTACGCACGGCGCACCGCTACGCGGACGTCGTCCGGCAGGGTACGGTCGGTGGTGCGGTGCACGGCGAAGGCGGCGACCCGGCCGTCGCGCAGCGCGTAGAAGCCCATCTGCCGGCCTACCGTGTCGGTGAGGCAGGCGCGCCGCCCGATGACGGTGTGCAGCTCGGGCAGGTCGAAAACGAACGCGGCGGTGTGGAAGCCAAGATGGCGCAGGTAGTCCCACTCGGGGCCGAAGACCAGCCGCCGCACGGTGGAGTGGATGCCATCGGCGCCGACTAACAGGTCGCCGTCGAGTTGCGATCCGTCGGTGAGCGTGACGCGGACACCGCCTCTCCCTCGGTCCTCGACGGCCCGCGGCCCGGTGCCGTAGCGCACGTCGACCTGCGGCGGCAGCGCCTCGCGCAGGACCCGTTCCAGATCGGGCCGCATGATGCTGACGATGTCGCCGGAGGAGAACTGTGTGATGCTCACTCCCGCCCGGCGACGGCCCCGCTCGTCGACGAACGCGGCCTCCGGGACGAGGTACGCCGCCTCCTGGACGGCCGGGAGCAGGCCCATGGCCCGGACGGCGTCGTAGCCAACGCCGAAGAAGTCGATCATGTACCCCTGGGCGCGCGGTGCGGGCGATCGCTCCAGCAGCACGACCTCGCCGCCCAGCGCGGCGACCCGGTTGGCCAGGGTCAGGCCGGTGAGGCCGGCTCCGCAGATCACGAGCCTCATGTGTGCATCTCCTCAGTCGTGTTGCGGACGATCCGTGACCAGGCGTCGCAGCACGGCGCCGAGGGCATCGTCGCCGGAACTGCCGGGACTGCCCCCGTCGGCCGGTTGCAGCGCGCGGTGCAGCAGCAGGCCGTCGATGGTGGCGGCCAGGACGGCTGCGGTGGCCTCGGGTTCGGGCACCCGGTGGGCGCGCAGCAGCCCCGCGAGCCGCTGCCGAAACTCCGCCACCAGGGCTGCGAGCCGGGCGCCCAGTTCGGGGTCGCGGGTGGCTGCGAGGTAGGTCTCCACGGACAGCAGGGACAGCGAGTCCGTGCCGGTGTACTGCCGGACCGAGGCCAGCAGCAGGTCGCTGAGCTCGCCGGGGGCGCGCGCCTGCTCCAGCACCTCGCCGGCGACGGCGAGCAGGTCGCGCAGCGTGCCGATCGCCGCCTCGCCCAGCAGTGCGGCCAGGGACGGGAAGTGGTAGTGCACTACGCTCGGCGCGACCCCGGCGCGGTCGGCCAAGACCCGGGTGCTGACGGCCGTCCAGCCGCGTTCCGGGATCAGTTCCGCCGCCGTCGCCAGCAGCCGCTGCCGCACCTCGCGGCCACGTGCCGCTGCGGGTGAGGACACCGCACGCCTCCCGTCCGCCCGCGTGGGCATACGTCCGCAGCATCTGCCCCGGACGGTCGTACTGGGCGATTGCCCTGATAGTAGGGCGCACGTCGGCCGGCCGGCAAGGCACTGCGGGAAACGGGGAGTTGGCAGAGGTGCCGCCTGCCCCGTTCATGCGCAGTGCACCTCCGCCCGACGCGGCAACCGCATGCTCACCTTCCACCCCGAGCGCCTGCACACCACCCCGGCCGCGGCCCGCACCCAGCAGACAACGCAGACGTGGAAGGAGAAGTACGCCCTGCGCTCCGGCATGGAGTGGACGAACAACCAGGCCCTCGATGTGGCCGGCATCCGCCATGCCCGCTATCGCGGGCAAAAGGTGCGGCTTGCAGCACGTGTTCTCTGCGACCGTGATCAACGTGATCAGGCTCGATGCCCACTGGACCGAACACGACCAAGGCCGATCCCGAACCAGTCGTCTCACTCGCCTCAGCTACCGGTTGACGACCCGACCCCCAGCCCGGAATTGCGCAGCAGAGTCACCGCGAGGACGCTCTAGATTTTGGGCCCGGGGTTTCTGGGTTGCCCTCCCACTGGTGGTCGCTCCAGTCGATGCCGTCGTCGTGCTCCTTGCTCGAGGCGAGGCCGAGGAACCCGAGGAGGGGAGCTGCGATGAGGATGGCTCCGCGCAGGCTGCCGATCGCGACGTAGCCGCGGCGGCGGTGATGACCCAGAACAGGATGTCGCAGACGATCCTCGCCCACAGCGGGAACGGGGCACGCCACGCGTGGTGGCGGCGGTACAGGCGCACGAGCTTGCCGACGGCACGCTTGAAACGGCCAGCCTTTTCCCTGACCTGCCTTTCCGGCGTGGCCGTAGCCGTGAGCACGTCCCTTTGCCTCGCCCATGGAAACTCTTTCGTCTCTTCGAGTGCCCGTGACCACAGCAGCCCTCTCCTCTGGGTGGGCAGCCGTCGCTCCCGACCCGGTGCGCGCGAGCGAGAGTGTGAAGGTGTGCGGGCAGTTGGTTCGCTCGTCGGCGGGGCCGGTCGGTGGTGATCGAGCGGATCGAGAGCGGCTTCCTGGAACTCACCGAGTGGGCACTCGGACCGAGCGGGCACTCGGGTGGGAAGGGTCCCCCCCCATGAGATGGTCTTGGCGGTTGCCCTGGGGCAGTTGCTCAAGAGCCTGCCGCGGCGGCAAGCCCGTTGGCGTGGGGCGCAGCCGGAGCCGCCGCAAGAAGGAGATCGAGCCGGCCACCCGCCGGAGCCGACGACCAGCATGCTGTGGGCCTCGCCGGACGGCCCTGGCCGCGTCGGGGAGGACCTCGGGTTGGCCCTCGCCGCGGTGGCGACTGCCACTACCCAGGCGCGCCGGCGCCTGGGCATCACCGTGGACGACCCGCCGCCCCGGGCGAGACGGCGCGGCGTCGGCGCCCGTAGCGCGCGGCCCGGAGCGCAGGCCGCCCAGGCGTCGCCGGGCTCGGGCCGGGCTTCCGGGGGCGTTCGCACGGACCGCTGAATGTGCTCGTCAGGCACGCGTGTTGATGTGCCGCACGCCAGTGCCCCGCTTCTTCATGGCCGGCGCCATGCACTGGCTGGACCTACCGGCTGAGCACCCTACTCATGCCAGGCGAAGTAGCAGGCCCTTTCCGCGTGGCTCCTGTGCACCCCGATCTGCTTGAGTCGCGACTCGCAGACCCATGCTTGGAAGGCGCCGCCATCGGCGGCCACCTTGCAGGCCTTGGTTACCTTTGGGCCGACGAGGTAGCCCTGCCTCTTGAGATAGTCCTTGCAGTGCACCGTAGCCGCAGACGCAGGTGTTGCAGTGATCAGTGGTACGGACAGCGCGGATACGGCGAGTCCGGTGGCCACCATGATGCTTTGGATCTTGCGGCGCATCATTCGTTCTCCCCCTTGCGTCAGCGGTCCTGGTTATGTGCCGTGATCGTCTGGTTCCGCTCCGGCGGCGCGGTCGTCTGAGCCAGTGCGGAGCTGGCCGTGGCCGCGAGGATTCCAGCGGCTGTGGCGCTGACGGCCAACGCCCTCTTCGTGCGTGTCACTTCGACTCCTCAGCATTGAGATGGATTTGATAGCGAATGGTGCGGTTCGTCACGCTCCCTCTCGTGCCATCCGCGGCTTTGGCCCTCGATCGAGAGGTGCCGCGTGTGATGCTGGCCGCTGGCTCTTTCAGGAACTGGCCAGGGTCGTACTGCTTCGCGGTCCCTGCCGGCTCGGCCGGCAGGGACCTCAGCAGACTGCCGGGCTGCCGCGGGAAAGTCGTTAGCAGGGAGTGCGCGGTGCTTAGCGATGCGTCTCAGCCTGGATGCCGAGTGCTCGGTGTCGGTAGTCCCTGGGTGGCATGCCGTAGTGAGTGCGGAAGGCGCGGGTGAAGTCGGCAGCACGGGTGAAGCCCCAGCGGGTGGCGATCTGGTGGATGGTGTCGTGGCACAGTGCGGGGTCGGCGAGGTCGCGGCGGGCGCGTTCCAGGCGTTGGTGGCGGATCCAGACGGCGACGGTGGTGGTGCCCTCTTCCCGGAAGAGGCGGTGCAGGTGGCTGAGGGAGATGTGGTGCGCGGCGGCAATCTCGCGGGGCGTGAGCCGGGGGTCGGCCAGGTGCTGCTGGATGAAGGAGCGGATGCGCAGGGTCAGCGTCCGCTGGCGAGTTTCCGGGGTGAGGGCGTTGTCGGCGTTCAGTTCGTGGGCGAGCAGTGCGGACAGCACGTCGAGCGCGATGGTCCCTAGCCGGGGGCTGTCGGAGGGCTGAAAGGAGCCGCTGTCGGTCGTGATGCGGGTGAGGAACTGCGCCAGCAGGGCACCGAATCCTTCCCGTGCCGATATTGGGTGCGCGAGCAGCTTGTTGACGCCGTTCCCGGCCAACGGCAGCAGCTCCTTGGGCACTGCGACGCCCACCGCCTTCACCGGACTCCGGTCGTCAATTGCATGGGAGTTGTACGGCCGCGAGAAGTCGACGATGGTCAGGTCACCGGGGCCGTGTGTGGCCTGCTGCCCGGCCTGGCTCACGCCCACGACCCCGCGCTCGACGAAAAGCACGTGGAGCACCTCCGGATCGGATTGCCGGATCAGCTTGGGAGTCCGGTGAAAGTGCACCGACTCGAAGGTTGTCGGCCGCACGTCCACAGCGCCGAGCTCCAGCACATGGATGGATGCCTGGAAGTCGTCAGCGTGGTCACTGCTGATGTCCATCGGTACGACTGTTTGGATCATAAGCTCACGCCAGTAGTCGAAGCGGTCCGCGGCAGGTACGTCCTCGCTTCGGAACACCGTCTTGTACACCATGGCCCCTCGCTGCCATCCCGTTTACTCCCTGTCCCACCTCGCCTTCCCGGTCTTGAAGTGAGCACGGCAGCAACAATGCGCCACGGATGCAGGCACGTCCCGGTTTGACCTGATCGGCCAGCCCCTTGACGCTGCACGGCAGGCGGGCGGATCGTGGCCGTTCGCGTCATGCTCGACCCCGAAAGGGGACTTGCAGGTCACAGTCCTCCGCCTGGCGTTACGTCGTGCGCCCCGATGGCTCCAGCTTCCGCACCTCCAATCCTGACGGCGGGGTCTGTCAAACGAGCGGTGTAGCCAGAGTGGTTGGGGTTACTGGCGGGCCGCCGTCAGGCGGCCGTCGAAGGTGATGTCGAAGGCGTTCAGTGCGGTCTTCCAGCGCATGGTCCAGCGGGCCTGTCCCTTGCCGGTGGGGTCGAGAGACATGATCGCCATGTAGACGCATTTCAGGGCGGCTTGCTCGTTGGGGAAGTGGCCGCGGGCCTTGACCGCCCGGCGGATACGGGCGTTGACCGACTCGATCGCGTTGGTGGTGCAGACGATGCGGCGGATCTCGGTGTCGAACCGCAGGAACGGGTGAACTCCTCCCACGCGTTCTCCCACAGCTTCACAATCGCCGGATACTTCCTGCCCCAGGGGCTACTCGGCACGATTCGGAAACGAGTACCGCTATCTGTGCGCGCGCTGCCGTTCCGCTGAACGCCAGCACATCGCGCAGCAGGCTGGCACGCTGCTGGACATGCAAGAGCGTCGCCAGCCGGCACCGAAACCCGCGTCCACCATCCTTGTGCCGCCCGCAGCAGGAGGCACGATCGTGCCCTCTCCGGCCGACCGTGACTGGGAGAGTTTCGTGGACCGGCTCGAGGAACTGCTGGGAGCACTGGACTGGGCAGGATTCGACCTGCCAGAAGCGTGGCACACCGACTTCGACGCACAGGAAGGCGCAGCACTTGCTTCAGGGAGCAGAACGCGCAGGCATCGACGGTGCTGGGCGACGGTTCGCTCGGCGGCCTCGCTGAGGTTGTGCCACAGGTGCCACCGGTCCGCGACCTGGACGGCTTGAGGTGCCCCGGCGGCGGCGCCTTCGGCGAAGAACGGCGCGCGGTCGCGGCAGACGACTTCGATACCCGGCCGCTGGGCCAGCCACGCGGCCAGCGTCGATGCTTCTCGGTCGGGCAGCAGGTCGACCGGGCGCCGCGTCTCGATGTTGACGAGGACCGTGCCGTAGTGGCGGCCCTTGCGGGTCGCGTACTCGTCGACGCCGACCACTCGCGGGGCCGGAGGCTCCGGCTCGGGAAGCGCGTTGACCAGCCGCAGGACCGTGCTGCGGCTGGCAGGCGCCCCGAACACGCGGGCCATCCGAGCGCCGGCCCGCCCCGCCAGCGCAAGGCCGACCGCGGCCAGAGTGGAACGCAGCCGTTCGGTCCGCTGGCCGTGACGGCGGGTCAGGCCCGGTATCTGTTCGACAAAAGTCCGCCGCCCGCACCCGGGGTTCCGGCAGGTGAACCGGCGGACCCGCAGGCGCAGGACAACACTTCGTCCGGCGCTAGGCACGTCGGCGGGAAACCGCAGGTAGGAGCCGTGAACCCGGCTGGACCACGTCCCGCACGCCGGGCACGAGGCGCCCGTCGCGGTGCACTGTGCGCCAACGCGCACTATCGCGATGTTCGCGTCGACTGACAGCACCGCAACATCCGCGATCGACGGGAACAACAGCTCCTTCAGATGGAGCACGCCCTCTTCCACAGCCCTGAACTGACGGCCCGACCACCCTGTCCACAGCCGACTTTCGGGCAAGTTGCCGAGTCACCCATGCACGTTCAGTTGTTACTCAGCGTGGCCGCAACACAGAAGCTGAGCCAGAACCAAAACTCGTGAACATTCATCGTCCCAGAGATCGCTAACCGCCGCTCAAACTGGTCGACAAACGCTGTCACTGAAGGTGAACGAAGCCACTGCGGACGGGCTACGTCATCAACTCGATGTGCGGGTGCTCGGGATCTGCGGGGCAGACGAACAGGTGCTGCCGGTAGCCGCTGCCTATCTGGACCCCGGTCGCGTTGTAGCCGCGGTGGCCGGGGTACGGCCCAGCACCTGGGTGGGGGTGTGGAGACCAGCTGTTCCCACCATCGTCCCCCTCCTCGAACGTGGCGATGGTCATCAGGACCTCCATGCCGGTGCCGCACTCGGAGCAGTGCCGTGGACTGGGGTCGGCGGCGTCCCAAGCGGGCCAGCCGCCGACCTTCCAGCCGGGGGCGTTGGACAGCACACAGTCGTAGTACGTCTCCGTGTTCATGTCCTCTTGCGCTGCCTGCGGCACACTCCACTGCCTGAGCTGCTCCCGCAGTTCTTCGCTCAGCTCCAGATGGTCGGGGTACTCGGTGATCTGCTCCGGTTCGAGCACGCACGGTTCCGGTAGATAGCCGTCGAACTGCACTGCGGGCGGCTCGGGGGGGCGTGTCGAGGATGTCGGTGACGGCGGCTGCCGAGCGCCAGAAGAGCAGGGTCCTGGGCATGATCGGATGATCGAAGGGGCACCACAGAACCTGCAGCAGGTCCTTGCCCTCCGGCGGGCTCAGATCGGGCACATCCCGTACGTGCAGCTGCGCGACGGGCAGCATCGCTATGGGGCCGTCGTACGACTGGACCGCCGGCCTCACCGGGTACGTCCGAGGGGGACGGATCCGTTCGAGAGTCTCGCGTTCCTCCGGAGTCAGGTCCCGGCCGTGCGAGGCGGCGAAGATTCTTCGTTCCAGCCGCAGATCCGCCGGGGACTGGGCTGGGTTGATGCCGTCCACCACATGCGGTTCCTCGCACTGCGGCCACGGCTCCTCGGCGGGCCACAGCAGCGGCCCGCCGATCGAGCTGTCGTGCCATGTCGGCGCTCCAGGGCGGGGGTGCAGGCGGGTCGCCGTACGGGCCAACGGAGCCAGTTGGGGAAAGACCACGGCAACGTCGATCGGCCGTGGCGGAGTGACAGGAGTGACATTCATGGCCGCAATCTTGCCAATCGCCTCTGACAACGGCCCTCGTGGCCGCCCCACGAAGCACTCCGGCACGGGCGCCACCCGGGAGAGCGCTACCGCTGGTCCGTTGCCGGCGGATGTGGCCCGCGAGCAGGTCCACGATCGTCGCCATGTACCACCTGGACAGGGACGACCTTGACGCGCCATCGGCAGGCCGTGGCCGAACCCCTTGAAGTTGAGATCATGAAGAAGTGGCGAGTGCGATCACGGCGTCGGAGCCGTCCTGGATAGCCCCGTTCGCGGGGCCGAGCCCGCGCAGTTTCGGCAAGCTGCTGACCGCGCTGCGGCGCGATGAAGCAGATGTGATTCACCGGGGCCGACCGTGCAATCTGCCGCTGGCGGACAGGGTTCTGCTGGTCACAGCATATTGGCGTACCAATCTGACGTTGCGGCAGCTCGCCCCGCTGTCCGGCATCTCGAAGTCCACGGCCGGCCGGGTCATCAACCACCTCGGACCCCTGCTGGCGCCCCGGCCCCGCGAGCGGTTCGCCAAGGACACCGTGCTCATCGTGGACGGCACCCTGGTCCCCACCCGCGACCACACCATCGCCGAACGGTCGAAGAACTACCGGTACTCCACCGACCACCAGGTCGCCATCGACGCCGACACCCGGCTGGTCGTCGTGGTCGGCCGCCCGCTCGCCGGGGACCGCAACGACTGCAAGGCATGGGAGGAATCCGGCGCCAAGGCCGCCGTCGGCAAGACACTCACGATCGCCGACGGCGGCTACCCAGGAACCGGACTCGTTGTCCCGCACCGTCGCAGACGCGGCCAGGCGAAACTTCCGGACTGGAAGGAGGAACACAACAAGGCCCACAAGCAGGTCCGCGCCCGCGTCGAGCACGTCTTCGCCCACATGAAGACATGGAAGATCCTCCGCGACTGCCGACTCAAAGGCGACGGCGTTCACCACGCCATGCTCGGCATCGCCCGGATGCACAACCTCTCCCTCGTCGAATAGCTCGCACGTGGCACGGCGGGCCGCTACACCCCTCCGCGATTCCAAGATCTATAACGGGACACCCCTTACGAGCTCGTGCACGGTAAGCGGTGAGACGTCGGGCCTCTGATCGTCGATCATGGCCATGTGGTGGGGAACGCATCTCGTGCAGCGATCATCAGCGACCGGAGGATCACGGGCCTGTCGGCCGACGTGATCGCTGAACTGGTCGCCGAGCTTGGCCCGTTGTGGCACGAACGGCACAAGGCCGAGCTTGCGTCCCGTCCGCGGAAGCGCGCTGTGGGCGCCGGAGCGAAGCACCGGTTGGTGTTCGTCGACCGGCTTCTGGCCACGCTCGTGCACCTCCGGCATGCCACCACGCACGACGTGCTCGCCTGCTGGTTCGGTGTCGACCGCTCCACCATCACTCGTGCCATCGGTGAGGTTCGACCCTTGCTCGCCGAGCGAGGGTGCACCGTCAGCCAGGGTGTGCGGCTGCGGACCCTGGCCGAGGTCATCGACCACCTCGGAACCAGTGAGAAGACCGGCATCATCGACGGCACCGAGATTCGGGTCCGCCGCCCGGCCGCCGGACACAAGGACCGCGACAAGTTCATCTCCGGCAAGAACAAGCAGAACGCGGTCAAGACCATGGTCGTCACGGACGGGGACGGCCGCATGCTCTTCTGCAGCCCGACGAAGCCCGGCAGCTGCGCAGACATTACCCACGCCCGCCAGTCAGGGCTGGTCAGGCTCCTAGCCGACGGACCCGCGGTGGAGATCCTCGCCGACGCTGGCTACCAGGGCCTGGGCGCCCAGACCGGCGGCCGGGTGATCACACCACCACACCGTAAGTTCAAGAAGAACGCCCCCGACTGGTACGAGGAGATGTACGAGCGCCAGCGCAAGGCGCACTCATCACGGCGTATCCGTGTCGAGCACGGCATCGCCCATCTCAAGAACTGGCGGGCCCTGGCCCGCCACCTCGGCCGCCGCGAGCACATGAGCGACACCGTCCAAGCCATCGCCGGCCTGCTGTCCCACCAGCAGACAGCGGACCTGAACCTGACACGACAGATGTGACCACGGCCCACACCGGAGTCCGTGACGTCTCACCGCTTACCGTGCACGAGCTCGCCGCAAATGATCTTGACCTGAGGGTGGTTGGTCAGGACTGGATCCTGGGGACTACTGGGGGGCGCTCCGCCGCCACGGCCGCGTGGTTCTCCTGGACTGCTCGGTTTGATCACTCGGTGTCCAAGGTGGCCCGGGATGCGACGGGTGGCGGATGGATCCGCCTGAGGAAAAGAGCGGCGGGGCCCCCATGGGACGCGGTACGGTGCGCCGATGTCAGCTATCAGGACCTTCCAGGTCACCTTCGACTGCGCGGAACCTGAGCGCCTCGCCCGCTTCTGGTGCGAGGTGCTGGGCTACGTCGTGCCGCCGCCACCCGCGGGGTTCGCCACCTGGGACGATTTTAAGCTTTCGCAGTCGCCTGAGGAGCGGGATGCGTGGTTCGCCTGCGTCGACCCCTCGGGTGTGGGCCCGCGACTGTACTTCCAGCGCGTCCCCGAGGGCAAGGCCGTCAAAAACCGGGTGCATCTCGATGTGAGGGTCGGCACGGGACTCGTGGGTGAGGAACGCCTCGCCGCACTCGAGGCCGAATGCAAACGGCTGATCCCGCTCGGCGCGGTCCATGTGCAAACGCTGTACGACGGCAACGACTCGTGCATCCCGATGCTGGACATCGAGGGCAACGAGTTCTGTATCGACTGAACGCCCCTTGAGGCGGGGAGGCGGGGAGCCATCTCCCTTGGGCCTCCCTGGTCTCGTATAGGGCGGGAGTTACCCCGCGAGGGCGAGATTGTACAGCCGGGCGATGCCGAGCATGGCGGTGTGAACGCCGATGCCTTTCAGGCGGCAGTCACGAAGAGAGCCCACGACATGTTCGTCGTCGACACCCAGATCCACATCTGGAAGGAAGAGACCCCGGGCCGCCCCTGGTCCCGGGCGCCCGTGAGCGCATCCGCCTCAACGGCCACCGTGAGGACCCCTTCTCGTACGAGGAGGCCCTGGAGCTGATGGACGAGGCCGGCGTCAACCGGGCGCTGATCCTCCCGCCGTCCTGGGAGGGCAACCGCATCGACTACGCCCTGGAGGCGTGCGAGGCCCACCCGGACCGCTTCGGCATCATGGCCCGCGTCCCGCAGGACAACGAGGCCGAGGGGACGGCGATGCTGAAGGACTTCGCCCAGAACCCGCACATCAAGGGCACCCGGCTCACCTTCCACCGTCCGCAGGACCGCAACTGGATGATCGACGGCACCAACGACTGGTACTGGCCGATCGCGGCGGAACTGCGCATCCCCACGATGGTCCACGCGCCCATCTGGAAGCGGGAGCTGGGCGAGATCGCCGCCAAGCACCCCGAGCTGAAGATCATCATCGACCACATGGGCATCATGGCCCGCTGCGTCGACGACGCCATCGGCTACTGGGTCCAGGAGACCGCCGACCTCGCCCCGCACCCGAACATCTACGTGAAGGTCTCGGCGCTGCCGGGCTACTCCACGCAGCCGTTCCCCAACATGAACATCCAGAAGTACGTGCGCGAGATGGTCGACAAGATGGGCCCGCAGCGCTGCTTCTACGGCACCGACATCACCCGTCTGCTGGGTCACGGCATCACTTACACCGACACGATCGAGCAGTTCACCAAGCACTGGGACTTCACGCCCGAGGAGCTTGAATGGATGATGGGCCGCGGTATCTCCGAGGTCCTGAACTGGCCGTACGAGGGCTGAGGAACCACACGAGATGACGGACAGCAAGAACAGGCCGGGCGCCGACGGCGGTGACGCCGTCGTCTCCGCCTTCAACGCCGTCGGCGCCGATTACATCTTCTGCTCATCGGGGTCCGAGTGGGCCCGGTGTGGGAGTCGCTGGCCCGCCGGCACCGCGACGGCGAACCGGCGCCGACGTACCTGGACCTGACCCACGAGACGGTGGCGGTCGGCATGGCCACCGGGTACGGGCTGGTCGAGCGCCGCCCCCAGGGTGTCCTGCTGCATGCCGCCCCCGGCCTGCTCCAAGGCTCCATGGCCGTGCACGGGGCGCTGCTGGCAGGCGTCCCCATGGTGGTCACCTCCTCGGAGTCGACCACGTACGGTGACGGCCCCGGCCAGGACCCGGGCGGCCAGTGATACCGCAACCTGTCCATCGTGGGCGGCCCGCACCACGTGGCCCAGCCGTTCACCAAGTGGGCCAACGAGGCCTCGCACATCAGCACCCTGCCCACGATGATCACCCGGGCGGCGGAGCTGGCCTGGCGGGCCCCGCCTACCTCAACATCCCGCTGGAGATCCTGCTGGAGGACTGGAACGGCCGTGAGGCCAAGCCCGTTGTCAAGCCGGGCTCCATGCACTCCTCGCCCGAGGAGGTCGAACCGGTCGCGCAGATGATTCGAGAGGCGAAGAACCCGGTAGTCGTCACCGAGACGGCCGGCCGCGAAGCGGGCGGCTTCGAGTCCCTGTAGCCTTCGCCGAGGCGTGGAACATCCCTGTCGTCGAGCCGGACTCGGCGGTGTGCGCGAACTTCCCCCGCACCCACCCCCTCCACGCCGGCAGCGACATCGGGCCCTGGACGGACGAGGCGGACCTAATCCTCCTGGTCAACTGCCGGGCCCCGTTCTACCCGCCGAGCCGCAAGCCGTCCAAGGCGAAGATCGTCGTCATCGACCAGGTGCCGCAACGTCCGCACATCGTCTACCAGGTGCTCTTCGCGGACGTCTACCTGGAGGGCAACGTCGCCAACACCCTGCGCCAGCTCGCCAAGCGAGCGAGGGATCTGGACGAGGCCGTGGTCACCGCGCGCCGCGCCGCCCAGGAGGAACGACACACCGCCGAACGCGCGGCCGTCACCGCAGCCGAGGCGAAGGCCGAGCAGTCGGAAGGGGTGGACCCGGTGCTGGTCGCCGCCACCCTCCGCAAGCTGCTGGCCGGCCGGGACGGCATCGTCGTCGATGAGACCATCACCCACAGCAAGGCCGTGAAGCGGCACCTGCAGACCGACGCCCCGGACTCGTACTTCTACGTCCAGGGCGGCCTCGGCCAGGGCATCGCGGTCGCGCTCGGCGTCAAACTGGCGGCCGGGGAACGCCCGGTGGTCCTCACCATCGGCGACGGAGCTTTCACCTACAACCCGGTGATCCAGTCGTACGACGCGGCCAACACCTACGGCCTGCCCGTGCTGATCGTGGTCTTCAACAACCGCGTCTACAAGTCGATGAACCTCAACCACCGGCGCTTCTATCCCGACGGCGCGGCGGCCGAGACCGGCGAGTGGCTCGGTACGGACCTGCACCGCTTGCCCCGCCTCGTGGCCTTCGCCGAACCCTTCGGCATGCACACCGAGACCGTCGACACCACCGACGCCCTCGCGCCCGCCCTGGAGCGCGCGCTGAAGGCCGTGGCGGAGGGCACCGCCGCCGTCGTCGACGTCCTAGAGCGTGTCTCTTTGGTGGGCTGATCAGTTGATCGGACGTGTCCGTCCGGTTGGTGATCACTGATGCGATGTGGGTCCGGATCGAGCCGCTGATGCCGGCCGATCCGGTCCGCGGTCGACGGTGGGCCGACCACCGTCGCACTCTTGAGGCCATTGCGTGGAAGTACCGCACCTGTTCGCCCTGGCGGGACCTGCCGGAGGAGCTAGGGTCCTTCCAGACGGCCCACAAACGTCTCATCAGGTGGGCCATGGACGGCACCTGGGCACGGATCCTGGCCAGCGCCGACGCTGATGACGACGTGGAGTGGACGGTCTCGGTGGACTCCACCGTCTGCCGGGCCCATCAGCACGCGGCCGGTGCTGTGAAAAGGGGGCTGCGCGACGGTCAGAACCCGACGACCACGCACTTGGACGTTCTCGTGGCGGCCTGAGTACGAAAGTACATCTGGCCAGCGATAACCGGGCGCGGCCGTTGGCTCTCTACGTCACTGCTGGTCAGGCGGGTGATGCTCCGGCATTCGAGGCCGTCATGGCCAGGATCCGCGTCCCGCGACGCGGACTCGGCAGGCCCCGGACTCGACCGGAGACCGTCCTCGCGGACCGCGCTTATTCTTCCCGCGCGATCCGCAGTCATCTGCGACGGCGGGGTATTCGCGCCGTCATCCCGCAGCCTGCCGACCAGGTCGGACACCGTCTACGGAGAGGGCGAGCCGGAGGCAGACCGCCAGGTTTCGATGCGGAGGCGTACAAGCAGCGCAACACCGTTGAACGGTGCATCAGCCGCTTGAAGCAATGGCGTGGTCTGGCGATGCGCACGGACAAGCTTGCCCTGGCCTACGAGGCTGCTTTGCACTTGGCGGCCATCCTGATCTGGTCCCGCTCGACGCAGTGATCAGAGCCGCTCGTGCACGACCAGTCGCGACTGCTTTCCCGAAAAGGCCGCTTCGGAGGGCTCGAGCCCCACTGTTCCGGGCAGCGAAGATCCCTCGCTTGTCCACGTGCACGACCAGGACGTCGTAGCTGTCGATGACCTCGGAGATACCCCGCGTCTGAATCGTGTCCCGCCAGGCTTCCGTGTTCCGACCGAACCACTCCGGCAGTCCGCAAGGCTCAGCCACGGCGTCCCAGAAGTCATCGAGTGTCTCGATCGGCTTACCGCGCAGGTCAACCACCAGTTCCGACTCAGTCCTCTTGGCCATCAAGACAGAGTAATCGGCCCTCTTCCAACGTCAGAGCTCCAAAGAGACAGGCCCTAGTCACCCGCTGACCCAGGAGACCTACGCACCATGACCGACACCCCGACCCCGGCCCCGGAGCCGGGCAAGGCCCGCGTCCCCGCCGACGAGCTGCGCACCTTCGCCGCCGCCCTCCTGGAGAAGGGGGGCCTGAGCCCCGAGCACGCCGCCACCACCGCCGACGTGTTCGTCTGGGCGGCGCAGCGCGGCGTCGAGTCGCACGGCGTGGCCCGCGTGCCCGCCTACCTCGACCTGCTCGCCAAGGGCGTGGCCAACGCGAACGCCGAACTCAAGGTCGAGTCGACCACCCCGGCCGCCGCCGTCATCGACGCCGACCGCGCCCCCGGCCCCGTCGCGCTGAGCGCCGCCGCCGACGAAGCGATCGAGCGGGCCCGCACCTACGGCATCGCCTCCGTCGGCGTACGCCGCACCGTGCACACCGGTGCCATTGGCTACTACGTCTCCAGGATCGCCGAGCGGGGCCTGGTCGGACTCGGCTTCGTGTCCGGCATGCCCAACATGGGCTACACGGGCGTCAAGGGCGCGGCGGTCGCCACCAGCCCCCTCGCGATCGCCGTGCCGGCCGCCGACCACGCCGCGCTCCTCCTCGACATGGCGACGGCCACCATCGCTCTCGGCAAGCTCCGCCAGGCCAAGGCGAACGGCACGCCGCTGCCCGAGAACGCCGCCGCCACCGAGGACGGCACTCCCACCACCGACCCCGCGCTCGCGACGATGCCGCTGCCACTGGGCGGCGCCAAGGGCTCGGGCATGTCCCTCGCCTTCGAGCTCCTCACCAGCGTCCTGGTAGGCGCGCCGATCTTCTCCGCCTTCCACTCGGACGACCCGGCCGGCCGCAAGCACCGCCAGAACGCCCTACTGATCGCCGTCGACCCGGCGGCCTTCGGCGGCAGCGCCGAGGACTTCGCCGGCGCGGTCGACACCACACTGGACACGTTGAAGGGCCTGCCGGCGGCGGAGGGTGCGCCAGGCGTGTACTACCCCGGCGAGCGCAGCGCCGCCGTCGCGGTCGAACGCGGAGCGAGTGGCGTGCCGGTGGCACCCAAGGTGTGGCGCGAACTGACGCAGACTGCCGAGAGGTTCGGCATCGCGCCCCCTGACACCACCTGACCCGGGGAACCACACGTCGCCGGCCGCACTCGAGGAGGGACGGCCGGCGGCTTCCTCCACCTCGGGCCTGCGGTGGACTTGAGCGGCAAGTTCACCGGGGCGTGGCGCAGTGTGTGGCGTCGCGCAGGACAGCGGTGGGGAGGCGCTTACCGCGCGGGCCACTGAACAGGTGGGCGTCGGGACCGGGCCCGGCGGGCAGGCGACGAGGGCGAGCGGGAATGAGAGCCGCCATCGGGTTCAGCAGGCGGCCCGGTCAGCCGTACATCGCCACGCGGTAGAGAGTCGCAAGCGCGTCGTCGATGGGATGGGGCTGCGGTTTGCCGGAGGGGTCGAGCCTGTTCCACCTCTGCAGATTCACCGCGACGGACATCTGCCGTCTGCCGTCGGCACGGATCATGGCCAGTGCTCCACCACCCCAGACCGTGCCGCCATGGCCCCAGAAGGTGGCCTGACCGGGACCCTCCATCGGGTGCAGGCCGAGGCCGTAGTCGATCGTCTTTCCCTCTTGGGAGATGACCGGGCCGACGCGTTGCATCTGCGCCAGCGACGACGGGCTGATTATCCCTCCGGCCAGAAGCAGGCGGTAGAAGCGGTTGAGGTCCGCGACGGTCGATATCAGGGAGCCAGCCGGTCCCGCGTATGACATGTCGTAGACGCTGTAGTCGCGCGGTGGGTCGATCATGCCGAACCACGCCTCGTAGAGCTGCGAGTGGGGTCCGTCGACGTAGGGTCCGGTGGGGAGTTCGGTGTCCCGGAGCCCGGCGCGCTCGATGACGTTGCGGGTGATGTACCGCTCGGCCGCAGTGCCCGTCACCTCTGCCAGGAGTTGGGCGAGGAGCAGGTAGTTGGTGTTGGAGTACACCCCTGGAGCACCGCCCGGGGCGCCGACGGCAGGTGCGGTGACCCCCATCTCGATCAGTTCAATGGGGTTGAACCGTGTGAACCGGTGTTCGTCCAGGCTCTGGGGCCGGGTGTCCGCGACGACGGGCATCCCCTTGAGGGAGGGGTAGGCGTAAGGGAGGAACTCGGGGAGGCCGCTGGTGTGGTTGATCAGCATCCGGACCGTGATCGCGTCACCGCGTGCTCCGGGAACCAGCTTCGGCAGGTACCGGCCGATCGGTGTGTCGAGGCCGATCCGACCGCTCTCGACCTGCTGAAGGACCGCCGTGGCGGTGAAGGTCTTGGTGATGCTGCCGACTCGGTGCCGCATGTCGGCGGTGACAGGGCGGCCGGTGGCGACATCGGCGACCCCGGCGGCGCCACGCCAGACCTGTTCACCGTCTCGTACCTCGGCGAACAGGCCCGGCATCCCGGCTCGGTGAACGTTCTCGACGGCGGCGTTCAGTGCCGCGGAATCCAGTGGGTTCTTCACGTCATGCGTCCTTTCGTGTTCCCCGGGAGGGAGCTCCACGTCGGTCGCCCGACCTGGGTGACAGGGCACGTCGACACGTCGGCCCGTCTGCTGCCGGATCGCTCGGCACGCTCATGTCCTCATTATGCACGCACTGCGTGCAACACCAAGTGCATGGGTTAGACTGAGTCCGACGAGAGGGGTGAAATGGCAGGCCGAAGGCGTTGGTCGACCGAGGAAATCCTGGATGCGGCAGCGGAGTTGCTGCGCACGAGCGACGCGGAGTCGTTCAGCGTGCGCAAGCTCGCCGCGATCCTTGGGACCGATTCCTCCAGCCTCTACCGGCACTTCCGCAGTAAGACAGAACTGCTGCGCGCAGTCGCCGATCGGATCCTCCTGGCGTCCATGGACGGCTACCGCGCCGAGGGCGACTGGAAGCAGCGCATCACCGCGCTGGCCATGTGCGTGAGAGAGGCGTTTGGGCAGCAGCCCCAGCTCGCCGCGGTCTGGGGACGCTATGCGTCAGGCGGCGCAGGTTCCCGGCTGGTCATGGAAGAGGTGCTACAGGCGCTGCGCGCGTCGGGACTGCCCGACGAGGAGATTCCGGCGCGCTACCACCGGCTCGCGGTCCTCATCGCCGCGTTGATCGCGTCCGAGGCCGGAGTCAGCACCATCACCCAGGAAGAGTACGGACAGGGCATGGAGCTGTTTCGCGTCGCGGTACTCGGCGCCGACCCCGAACGCTTCCCAGCCCTGGCCCACTTCGCACGCGACGTCCGCCCCCTCGGGGCAGACCGCCGTGCCGCGTTCGAAGAGATCCTCGCCGCCCAACTCGCTCACATCGAGGCCGCGATCCGCCCGAGCTAGCCGACCGGAACGCCGGTCTGTCCGTGTACGTCCGCACCGGCTGGTGGTGTGCGGTTGGTCCCCCTCTCTGGCCCCTCGTCGGGGCGCGGGTCCGGCGCGCTGGCGTCCAGGGGCCCGGGTGGGGTGAACCACATGAACTGGACGGTGACTTCGTAACGAATGGCGAGTTTGTCGTTCCTCGCGGCGACGCCGCGGGCCTGTTTCAGTAGGGCGAACCGGCCCTCGACTTTGTGCCTGCGTTTGTACCTTTCACGGTCGAATGCGGGCGCGTCCCCCCGCTGGCCGACGGTGATGACGGCTGCGAGGACGTGGGAGGAGACGTCAACCGCGAGAGGGATCTTGGCGGTCAGCCCGCCACGCGAGCGCCCCAGGCAAGGTGCGGGTGACCACCGGCGCCGACGTCGGCGCCGTCACCGGCTCCCTCCGGCTAGCGGGACGAGCGAGTCGCGAGTGGACTGGTATTACTGATGCATGCATGAAGAGACCGCACGGTGCGCGATCGACACGTTCATCTCCGCGTTCAACGCCTCGGACGACGGATACGTGACTGGGCTGCTCTCCCAGGCCCTTACCTCGGACGTGATTTTCTGGGGACCGTTGGGTCGCAGTGAGGGGATCGAGGCGGTGGAGCGGTTCGTGCTAGACATCCGGCGCCACCCGGCGGGGACCGGCACGATGGTGCGCTGCTCGGCGGTGGACATGCCGGACGAGTGGGCCAGGTACCAGTGGGTCTTCACCACACCGGATGGAGGCCCCCGCCTGGCGGGGACGGACGTCGTCCATCTGCGGCGAAGCCTCATTGACCAGCTCATCGTCTTCGCGGGGGAGATCGAGCCGTCGAGTTCCTGAGTCGTCCTCCTCTCGCAGCGGCCCGTTCCGTGCTCCAGGTCTGCGGTTCACGGAGGCCAGGCTGCGGTGGTGAGGGGGCGTCCGCCCCAGCGGGTGCGGTCAGAGCACGGTGGGGGCACGCATACGTGGGATGTGACGCTCTCCTGCGATACTGCTGGCTGTCGCGGACGCCTGCGAGGCACTGCGCGTTCCCTGCCTGTCGACCACCTTCCCGTGGCAGGCCTATGTCCACTCCCGTGGCGCTGCCCCGGGGCACGCCTTGCGGTGGACCTACCACTTCGCGTGGGGACTGGACGACATCGCCACCGTCTTCGCCCGGATGTGGGAACAGGTCGACGGCCCCCACACCGTCGGCTGCCTGCGGAACGACGACCTCCAAGGCACCCTGCTCCGCCACCACGAGTACGGCTTCACGCCGGTGACGTCCGCGCGCGGACACGACCTGGCCGATCTCGGCCCCTACCGTGAACCCGCCACCGAGTTCCAGACACAGGTCGGTCGGATGCGGGAACGCGGCGTCGACATCGTCACCAGCGCCGCCACCGCCGCCGACCTGGCCCTCTTTCACCAGGCCGGGCTACGGCCCGGGCTGATCACGTGCTCGAGGTGGTTGACCTACCCCCACACCCACACCACCACCGCTCCAGGCATCCACGCCGAACTCGCCGATGCTCGCGTCGCCACGCTTGTCTACTGGAGCCCTAACCACTCCTACCGTTCCAGCCTCGACGGCACCACCTGCGCCGAACTCGCCCACGCCTACCAACGCGACACCGGCGAATCCTGGCTGCAGCCCCTCGGACTGGCCTACGCCCTCGTGGAAACTGCCCGCCACGCGCTCAGTACGGCCGACGACCCCACCGACCACGCCGCCATCGCCCACACCCTCGCCCGCACCACCCTGTCCACCATCGCGGGTGCTCTCGACTGGAAACGGGGCCCCACCCCCAACATCGCGCTCCTGCGCCTGGCCGGCGGCCAGTGGCACCCCGCCCGAAGGGCCCGAGCCTCGCCATCGTCACGAACCACGATGCTCCCGACGTTCCCGTCACCGGTGAACTCCAGCCCGCCTGACCTGACACCGCACTCTGCCCAGTACCGAAGGCGTCGCTGACACCTGCCCGCAATGGCAGCCGGGTCTGTGGGCTGCTGATCAGCAGGACAGAGCGTCGTCCGGCCTCAGCAACCATTGGTCATCCCCGTTGCGGACGGGGACCGAGCGGGCCAGTGCCTCACCTGGCAGGCAGCGGGAAGAACGCCGGGAAGACCCGCCTGACGTGCCTCCTCACATCAGGCGGGCAGTACGGTTCGCTGAGGTGTCCGGTCAGATGAGGGTGCTCTCCTCCACGTTCTCCATGCGGGCGTAGAGCACGACTTCGTTGACTTCGAGATTGTTGATCAGTCGCAGGCAGGCGGTGATGCCGTTGCCGACCAGTTCCTCGGCGACCTCGCCGTACTCGACCTGCAGGATCGTATTCGGGGCCCGCTCGTCGTTCGCCATGCCCCCGGGGTCGCGCCATGTGCCAGCGGCACCGATCTCGGTGGCGGCGCGAAGCACGAAGGCGATGGCGTGTGCTTTGTGCCGCGGCAGGGTCAGAGTCAGCAGTTCTCGCTCCACCCGCTCCAGGCGTACACCCGCCTCCTCGTCACCGAACAGCAGCGCGTGGAGAAGGTCCTTCGCCTCCGTGAGCAGCCGCTCGCCCTCGGGGGAGCGGTGCTCGGGGCCGAGCGAGCAGCTTCCCTTTACCGGCGGATCGATCAGCAGGCCGCGTCCGATCAGGGCACCACGGTCGAGCACCCGGTAGTCGTCGATGAACCGGCGCAGCCGCTCCAAGTCGAGGGCCAGAGTGCGTACGCGCTCCGCCCGCCGCTGTCGTTCCTCAGCCGATTCCTCCGCCGGCGCCGCGCCGGGGTGATTTCCGCGCTGGGCAGGCAGGCCGGGTGCCAGAGCTAGGTCCAGCAGCTGGTTCACAAGCCATTCGCGCGGCCGGTCGGCGAGAGCCCTACGCAGCCGCAGGCGCAGCTCATCCGCCAGTTCCTGGCGCACCTCACGAACCAGCGCACCAATATCCGTCACATCATCCATGCATAGAAACGTAGAGATCACCTTGGTCAGCCGGTCTGTTTCGGGCTGCGAGTCAGCCCGAGGAGTGAACGGACTGCGGCAATTCCAACCGGACCGGTGGTGAACGTAGCCCATCTTCCGGTCGCATAGGCCAGTCAGGGCGTGCGACCGCGACGTTCACCGCAAGGCCGGGAAACGTCCTCCCAGCGCTTGCGCGCTCTACGGCGTGGGAGGGCCGCTCGAGGCTTCGGGGGAATTTGCCGCCTGCCACGTCGACAGAGCGGGCGAGGCCTTGGAGGGTGAGTGGTTGGCAACGGCGTGCTCAGCTACTTCAACGGAATGTCGGACGCGCCAGGTTGACACGTCAACGAGCGGTCCCCGCTGTGACCCGGTGGGGTGGTTTGACCGGTCATCGGACGACCATGCGCGCGCAGGCCGCGAACACTGGTTGGGGGGTGGCGCGGGCCACCGGACAAGGGGGGCGGAGGCATGACCGACGGTACGGTTCTGGTGGCGGTGACGGAGCACCCGGAAGACAGGTGTGCCACTGCTGGGCAGCTGACGCGCATCGCCGAGGGAATCCGGGCGAACGGCTTCCAGGTCCGGTGGGTGGTGAGCGTCTCCGACGCCGAGGCGGTGCTCAGGACGGAGGCCGGCTTGGCCGCTGCGGTGGTGGCCTGGAATCTTCTGCCGGGAGCCGAGGACGGGCCGGGTGGCGCAGCGGTTCTGCGCAGGATCGGGCGCCGGTTCCAGAATCTGCCGGTGTTTCTGGTCATGGCGGACGAGGGGCTGCGTGAGCTGCCACTGTGGGTATCGCAGTCTGTGGTGGGCTACGTGTGGCCACTGGAGGACACGCCGGCGTTCATCGCGGGGCGGATCACCGCCGCCGCGCGTGCCTACCAGGAGGCCCTGCTTCCGCCGTTCTTCAAAGCGCTGCGGCGCTTCGACGGCGCGCACGAGTACTCATGGCACACCCCCGCGCACTCGGGTGGCGTCGCCTTCCTCAAGTCGCCCGTGGGTCGAGCCTTCCACGACTACTTCGGGGAACGGCTGCTGCGAAGCGACCTGTCGATCTCGGTGGAGGAGCTCGGCTCCCTGTTCGAACACACCGGGCCGATTGGCGAGGCGGAACGCAACGCCGCGCGGGTCTTCGGCTCAGACCACACGTACTTCGTCCTGCACGGCGACTCCACCTGCAACCGCCTGGTCGGCCACTTCAGTGTGACGCGTGACGAAATCGCCCTGGTAGACCGCAACTGCCATAAGTCCGTCCTGCACGGCCTGGTCGTCTCCGGCGCCCGGCCGGTGTACCTGATCCCGACCCGCAACGGCTACGGGCTTGCCGGACCGCTGCCTCCGGCCGAGATCGCGGCGGACTCGGTCGCAGCGAGGATTGCGAAGAGCCCTCTCACAGCGGACGCGGTGTCACCGCGTGCTCAGTACGCGGTGTTTACCAACTCCACGTATGACGGACTGTGCTACGACGCGCCGACGGCGGCCCAGGCCTTCGCAGCCAGCACACCCCGGCTGCACTTCGACGAGGCGTGGTTCGCCTACGCCCGCTTCCATCCGCTCTACGCGGGACGCTACGGCATGTCGGTGGACGAGGAGACCTTCCCCGGCCCCGACCGGCCGACGATCTTCGCGACCCAGTCCACCCACAAGCTGCTGGCCGCGTTGTCGCAGGGCGCGATGGTGCATGTCCGACCTACCTCGCGAGCGCCGGTGGGGCACGATCGGTTCAATGAGGCGCTCATGATGCACGGCACCACGTCGCCGCTGTATCCGATGATCGCCTCATTGGACGTGGCCACGGCGATGATGGACGGCCCGCAAGGGCAGTGGCTGGTCGACGAGGCAGTCTCGGAGGCGGTCCGGTTCCGCCAGGAGATGGTACGCATCGGACGGCGGATCGAGGCCGCCGGAGACCGGCCGCCCTGGTTCTTCGGAGTGTGGCAGCCGGATGAGGTGACCGACCCCGGGAGCGGAATGCGGCTGCCGTTCGAGGAGGCACCGGCGGAACTGCTGCGGACCGAGACGTTCTGCTGGCACCTCGAGCCCGACGCGGACTGGCACGGCTTCCCCGGTCTGACCGATGGCTACTGCATGCTCGACCCGATCAAGGTCACACTGACCTGCCCGGGGCTCGACGCGACCGGTGTGATGTCCGACTGGGGCATCCCGGCGCGCGTCCTCACCGCCTATCTGACCACGCGCGGCATCGTCGTGGAGAAGACCGACAGCTACACCACGCTGGTGCTGTTCTCCATGGGCATCACCAAAGGCAAGTGGGGCACGCTGCTGGACGCCCTGATGGACTTCAAGGACCACTACGACAGTGGTGCCCCGCTGGACCGCGTGCTGCCCGCCCTGGTCGCCGAGCACCCGCGGCGCTACGCAGGACGGAGCCTGCGCGACCTGTGCCAGGAGATGCACGCCCACCTGCGCGATGCCCGCCTGGTCGAACTGCTCGACATGGCCTTCCAGCAACTCCCGGAGCCGGTCGCGTCGCCCCAACTGTGCTACCAGCGCCTGATCCGCGGCGGCACAGAACGGATTCCTTTGGTGGACGCAGCAGGCCGTGTCGCCGCAGCCATGGTCACGGTGACGCCGCCCGGCATCCCGGTCCTCATGCCAGGCGAAAGCATCGGAGACGAAGACGGCCCTCTCCTGCGCTACCTGAGCGCTCTGGAGTCCTTCGACCGTCACTTCCCCGGCTTCGGCAGCGAGACTCACGGAGTAACCCGAGCCCCCGACACCGGCGACTACCTGATCGAGTGCCTGCGCCTGGACGAGCACGAAGGGCCCCGCGGTGCCATCACGCCGGCACAGCGACGGAGGGCGCACAGCACCAGGACGAGGGGTTGAGTCCTACTCACCGGGCTCGACAGAGCCCCGACGCAGAGCTACTTCTGCATACGCTGGAAATGCGTGAGAGGGCCATGTCCGTCTATGGAAACCGACCCGTCCAGACCATCGACGCGACCAGCTGGCGGGAGCGTATGAGTCCGGGCGGTCTGCTGCCGGGCTGCTCCCAGGTGAGCCCATGGGCAGCAGACGACGAGCTTTTTCCTCCCACGAGGCCTCGACGCCGCCGGCGAGCCAGTCGTCATCGAATCCGCCCGCCTCTGGGGGCGGCGCCGCTGGCGTCGGGGTACGGGCTGGGCCCGGCGTCTGGGAGTGGGTCGCACTGTGTCATCGGGCCTCAGCTGTGAGGCTTGGCGCCCGTGAATATGTGATTCACGCACTTTGTGGTGTGATCAACTCTCGGCGCGAGGTATGCCGGTGGGCCCCGGACAGCGTCCGGGGCCCACCGATGGCTCGGGTCGGGTCGTGCCGACTGGGTTACCAGCGATACCAGCGGCCCTTGCGGCCTCGGAAAGCTGATCACCGCTCACCTGCCCGTGGCACCGCAAGCACCGTCAGCCCTCTGCGCCCTCCACCATCCCGCAGTGAACCTGCCAGCCGCTTCGCCCTGGCAGCACCCCGCCCGGCTGGGCGTCGCGGCCATCCTGCGCGGTCAGGTGAGTAAACCCAACACGAGTGCGGCCATGACAGTGAGTCCCGCGACGGGCAATATCATGTCTCGGACCCAGACCAAGTAGTGCCCGGCACCCCTGCCCACAGAGCCGGGAGTATCTGGCCCGTGTCGAGCGAGTGGTGCAGCGCGGCACACCCTGAACAGGGCCGGGTGGCCTCGTCCAGCCAGTACGTACCGGTCGGTTGGGCGCTTACCGCGTCGGCTCCCGTGTCCCTGAGGCTCATGCCTGGACAACGCTGCGCCCTGGGACGGGTACTGTGCCGCGCTGGGCCGTGATGGTTTCGGTGCCGGGATGTCATCCCCGCTGATACGGCAGCAGGCTACGCCGGGCCTCGTGCAGGAGACTCTCTCGGCCGGACGGGGGATGGCTGGTGCTGGGGCGGCTGTGAAGCGCCGTGGGGGAACGAAACACTGCCACAGCCGCCCTCGTCCGAAATGTGCCCATCGCCACGTCGGCCAAGCCAGGCAATACCGAAACCACACGGCGGTGTGAGAAGGAGTCGGTGCCGGGCCTTGACCCTTGATGTTGGACACACGAGACACTGGATCCTGAGGATCTGAGAACGGACATCTCGTGGTCATGAAGAACTATCCGCCGCAGTTCAAGGCGGACGCGGTCGCGCTGTACGAGTCGCGGCCCGAGGCGACGATCAGGCAGGTCGCCGCCGATCTGGGGATCAACCCGGAGACCCTGCGGAACTGGGTCCGGGCGGCCGGTGTGAGCCGGCCCCGGGGCCGGCGGGCAGAGGCGCCGGCCGAGCCGCCGACACCGCTGGAGGCCGAGAACGCCGCTTTGCGCAAGAAGGTCCGCGAGCTGGAGGAGGAACGCGAGATCCTGCGGAAGGCGGCGAAGTATTTCGCCGGGGAGACGCGCTGGTGAGGAGCCGTCAACTAACTACTGCCGAATTCGGGCCCGCTGAGGTTGACGGTGTGGTAAGTCAGCATCTGTGGGGATTCCGGAAGCAACCCTGGCAGTACTCGACGTGAAGTTCGCGGCGATCCTTCCGCACTTGGACGAGCGGCAGCGCCGCCTATATCTGGCATCCGAGGCTGCCGCGCTCGGGCACGGCGGGATCACCGCAGTGGCCAGGATGGCGGAGGTGTCAGAGTCGACCATCGCGAGGGGCCGCGACGAACTCGCGGCTGGAACACCGGTACTGGGGCGGGTGCGCCGCCCCGGCGGCGGACGCAAGTCGGCGGCCGAACGTGATCCCGGCCTGGTGCCGGCACTCGCGGCCCTGATCGAGCCGCAGGAGATCGGCGACCCGATCTCCCCGCTGCGCTGGACCACGGTCTCGCTGCGTGACCTGGCCCGGGAACTGACCGCGGCAGGCCATCCGGTCAGCGCCCCGGCCGTAGGCAACCTGCTGCATTCGATGGGCTTCAGCCTCCAGGGCATGGCGAAGACACGCGCCGGTAGTCAAGTCCCGGACCGTGACGCCCAGTTCCGGCACATCAACGCCACAGCCGAGCGGTTCCTGTCCCAGGGACTGCCGGTGGTGAGCATGGATGCGAAGAAGAGGGAGCCGATCGGCGACTTCGCCCGCGCGGGCCGCGCCTACCGCCCCAAGGGAGTGCCGATCACGGCCCCGGACCACGCCTTCGTGGACCCCGATACCCCGGTCGCAATCCCGTACGGCGTCTACGACCTGGGACAGGACACCGGCTGGGTGAACGTCGGCACCGACCGCAACACCGCCGCCTTCGCAGTGGAGTCTCTCCGCCCCGCTGGTGGAGCCAGCAGGGCCGGCAGGACTATTCCGACGCGAACCGGCTGCTGATCACCGCAGACTCCGGAGGAGCCAACTCCGCAGGCTCCCACCTGTTCAAAATGGACCTGGCCGCCTTCGCCGACGAGTGCGGACTGACCATCACCGTCCTGCACTTTCCACCGGGAACGTCGAAGTGGAACAAGGTGGAGCACCGTCTGTTCTCCCGTATCACCCACAGCCTGCGCGGACGGTCCCCTGAGCAGCTACGAGATACTGCTCCAGAGCATCTCGGCCACCCGCACCCGCACCGGACTGACCGTCAAGGCTGCCCTCGACGAGAACGACTACCCCACTGGACGCACGCTCACCAAGGACGAGCGCAAGGCCATCCTGCGGCGCGTTCAGCGCGACGACTTCCACGGCGAGTGGAACTACACCATCGCCCCATACGATCCCCAGACGGCACCGCCACCCGAGCCGGACCGGGCGAAGGCACCGCCGATCCCGGCCGAGGCCACCCACCTGCTCACGCACCCCGCCCTCACCGGCATGTCCCGCGAGCTGTTCGACCGGCTCGTGGAGGAACTCGAACCCTGCCGCCGGGTCCTGGCCGAGGCCGAGCGGGAGAAGAGGAAGGGCCTCAACCGGCGCGGATACAACCCCGGCTTCGGCTTCCTCGACCACCGCCACCGCGTCCTGGCCGCTGTCCTGAACCGCCGCAACACCGTCACTCTCACCCTGACGGCCCGACTGCTCGGCCGGGACCGCAACACCCTGAGCTACCACGCCCATCGCACCATGCCCCTGCTGGCCTTCGCCGCCGCCCCCGACATCACCGCAGCCCTCACCCAACCCCGCCGGACCCACCCACCTCGCACGATCGACGCCCTTCAGGACGTGATCACCGACTACGAAAGCAAGATCAAGTCAGGCAGTAGTTAGTTGACGGCTCCTGAACCGCTTCCAGTTCGTCGCCGACCACCAGCGCCGCCACGGCGTGAAGCGGCTGTGCACCATCCTGGGCATTGCCCGCTCCAGCTTCTACTACTGGCGCCGCACCGCCGCCGACAGGGCCGCCCGGCGGGCAGCCGACGCCCATCTCGCCGCACGGATAAGGGCTGTTCACCGCGAGTCGGACGGCACCTATGGCGTCCCCAGGATCACCGCCGAGCTCCGCGAGGACGGCGAGCGCGTCAACCACAAGCGGGTCGCACGCGTGATGCGGAGCATCGATCTGGCGGGCGTGAGGCTGCGACGAAGACACCGCACCACGGTCGCGGACCCGGCCGCGGCGAAGGCCCCGGACCTGATCGGCCGCGACTTCACCGCAGGTGAAACGAACACGAAGTACGTCGGTGACATCACCTACCTCCCCCTGGAGAGCGGGAGGTTCCTCTATCTGGCCACCGTCATCGACCTCGCCTCACGGCGTCTGACCGGCTGGGCGATCGCGGATCACCTGCGCACCGATCTCGTCATTGACGCCCTGGCCGCCGCCGAACGCACCCGCGGCAGCCTCACCGGAGCCGTCCTACACACCGATCATGGAGCCCAGTACACCAGCCGGGCCTTCGCCGACGCCTGCAACCAGGCCGGCGTCCGCCAGTCCATGAGCGCGATCGGCTCCAGCGCGGACAACGCACTCGCCGAGTCCTTCAACGCGACGTTCAAACGCGAGACTCTCCAGGGCCGCAAGCACTGGGCCGGCGAGCGCGAGGCCCGCCTCGACGCGTTCCGATGGCTGCACCGCTACAACGTCCGACGCCGTCACTCCCGCCTCGGACACCGCAGCCCCATCGCTTACGAGAACGCCCTCCGAACGGCATCAACTACGCTGACGCAAGCCGCATAACCCGTGTCCAGAAACCGGGGTCAAGGCCCGTTCGCCGTGCTGGAGCAGGAGCTGGCCAAGGGCCCGGTGGCGCATGGCTGGCCGGACCAGACGTGGACGCTGGCGCGGATCAGAACGCTGATCGGACGCCGGTTCCACAAGAGCATGACGCTGTCGGCGATTGCACAAATGCTGCACCGGCACGGCTTCAGCCACCAGCTCCCGGCCCGCCGGGCGACCGAGCGCGACGAGGAAGCCGTCACCGGCTGGGTGAAGGAGACCTGGCCGCAGGTGGAAGGTCCGTGGCGGCGCTCGACGCCTGGCTGTGCTTCGAGGACGAAGCCGGCTTCTCGATGACGCCGCCCACCGCACGGACCTGGTCCCGGCGCGGACACACACCCGTCATCCGGGTCCGGGGACGCTCCCAGCGTCGCTTCTCCGTCGCCGCCCTGGCCTGCTACAGGCAGGGCGAACGCGCACGGCTGATCTACCGGCCCAAGCAGCATGTCGACCACAAGCGAGGTGGCAGACGCAGTTTCACCTGGACCGACTACCGCGACCTGCTCATCGCCGCCCACCGACAGCTCGGCGCCCCGATCGTGCTCGTGTGGGACAACCTGAACGTCCACAGAGACCGCCGGCTGCGGGAGTTCATCGACACCCACGACTGGATCACCTGCTACTTCCTGCCGGCCTACGCACCCGACCTAAACCCCGTCGAGGGCATCTGGTCACTACTGCGACGCAGCAGCCAGGCCAACACCGCATTCACCGACCCCGACCACCTCATCAGCACACTCCGGCATGGTCTCCGCAAGATCCAGTACCGCAGCAACCTCATCAACGGATGCCTCGCCGAAACCGGCCTCACCCTGACGACATCACAGCAACAACGTCAGTAGAGGATGGGTGGAGTACCGCGGCGTCCTCGTACCCGCGGGTACGGAGACGACAGTCGGATGCTGAACCCGATCGCAGCGGCGGTCGACTAGTTGTTGCGGGGCAGAAGGTTAATGTCGCGCCCACCCGAGAACAGATGTATGCGTATCGCATATAGTCCTGGGTATGGAATCAAGCCTTGAAGAAGCGGTCAACGAGTGGCACGCGAGCGTCAACGCCGGTGACCTGCAGTGGTCTGCGACAGCGGTCGGTGATCCGGTCGTCGTCCTCGGCCCGAAGGGTGCGGGTCCGATCACGCCGACGCAGTTCGCTGACTGGGTGGAGCGTTCGGGGATCAAGCTGATCCCTCGGTCGTGGCACCCCGTCAGCGAGCGTCTGATGGTGGTCGAGGAGGACGCCACCTGGCCCGAGAGCACGGAGCCCACGCGGGTGGCGACGGTCTTCCGTGCCTCCGGCGGGAAGGTCACGGCTGCGCTGAGGCTGCCGGACCTCAAGGCTGCTCTCGAGCTGGCCTACATCTGCCGCGAGATGGCAGCAACCGAATGACAGACCGAGGTCCGGGACAGGTCCTGTTCCACTTCGTCAGGCACTGGTCACGCCGACCTGTCGCAGCAGACACGGGCGGCGAGCAGGGGCGACTCGTGCTGGTCTGCGAGGCAGTCCATGCGCTCGGCCTGCGCGGGACCCCGGCAACGGTGAACGCAATCGCGCACGAGATCGGGATCGACCAGAGCAACGCTTCACGGTTGGTCAAGAGCGGTGCGGCAGCCGGCTACCTGGTCATGGCGGCGTCTGCGGCCGATGGTCGACGACGCGAAGCATCACTCACTTCCGCGGGCAGGTCCATGCTGGACCAGGCACATCGCTGGCAGGAGGACATCTTCGTTCAGCTGACCACAGGCTGGAGCGACAAGAAGCGCCGCGACTTCCAGCAGGCGATGACCGACCTGATGGAGCGCTCCTACGCGATGGACGCATGAGCCACGCCAATGCCCCGCTGAGCATCGAGGGACGCCGCCGCTTGGTCGAGCGCTGCAAGACACGCCCCATCGCGCACGTGGCCGCAGAGATGGGCATATCCCGTGCCTGTGCGTCGAAGTGGGTCAACCGGTGGCGTCGTCACGGCGAGGCTGGACTGCGCGACCGCTCATCGAGCCCACGCCGGAGCCCGCACGCCACACCAGCCTGGGTCATCGAGAAGATCGAGTCCTGGCGGCGCGAGCACAAGTGGTCGGCCCAGCGCATCACCGACGAGCTCGCCGGCCTCGGGTTCGTGATCAACCGCCGGACCGTCACCCGGCACCTGAGCAGGCTCGGCCTGGGCAAGCGCAGGTTCATCGACCCTCGTGGAGACAACAACCGCAAGCCCGGGAAGATCACCGCCCGCTGGCCCGGCCACATGGTGCACCTGGACGTGAAGAAGGTCGGCAGGATCCCCGACGGCGGCGGCTGGCGCGTCCATGGCCGCGCCAGCGACCAGGCCAAGACCGTCGGCCGAGCGAAGTCAGCTGGCGCAAAACGCGGCTACACTTACCTGCACTCCGCAGTCGACGGCTTCTCCCGGCTCTCCTACACAGAGCCCCTTCCCGACGAGAAGGGAACCACCGCCGCGGCGTTCCTCGCCCGAGCGAAAGTCTGGTTCGCCGCCCACGGCATCACTCACATCCACCGCGTCGTCACCGATAACGGGGCCTGCTACCGATCCGGCGACTTTGCCTGCATCGTCGGCCAGCGCACGCGGCATCAGAAGACCAAGCCGTACACCCCACGCCACAACGGAAAGGTCGAGCGCTACCAGCGGATCCTCGCCGAGGAACTGCTCTACGCCCGCGAGTTCACCAGCGAAGACGCCCGCTCTTCCGCGATCGCGGTCTGGAACATCCACTACAACTATCACCGCCCGCACAGCGGCGCTGGTGGGCGGCCGCCAGCATCTCGGCTCCGGGACGGTGGCGTCACCAACGTCCAGCCCTCATACAACTAGTACCTCATTCGCGGTCCGCGGAACGGCCCGCAGCGAATTTTACTGTAGGGGTCGGCAGGTATTCACCACTGGCCCCTGCAGCCTCCTTGAGAGGCCAGCAACCCATCACCACAGAGCTGATACTCGAACGAGTATAGTCCCCTCACCTGCTCGCGCCTGTTTGCAGACCATGGGGCGTCTTTCACTACCCTGAACGATCAGATATTCAATCCAGCACTCAGAAGCCAGTACTCTCCACCCCCCACTTCTGCCCTAAGTGAGACTGCTGCCGCCGTCGGGGCGTCCATTTCTGGCAGCAGCATCACTCCCACAGTCCCACCCGTCGCAACAGCGAAAGTGCCCCATGCTTGAATCTCGGGCTCGTTCGGCATCTCGAAACGGGCGTCCTTCCCTTCGGCCTCGAACGTGAAGAGAAGTCGGCCGTCGGATTTGACCACCCAATGGGCTCGAGACACATGCGCCCGAGCTGTCCGCTCCCGAGGGACAAAACCGTGACGCACGATAAAATCATCCAGCTCGCCGCGCGGGACACTAGAAGGAACCGCCAGAGCGAGTACGGGGGTCATGCGACCGGACAGCTCTAAGGCCTGTCTGACAATTCCCGTCGTGTCAGCGAGTGTCCGCCGAGCTGGCAGTCCGGAGGCGCGCCGACCGTCTGGCGGGTAGCGCCGGGCAGGACCTACGAACGGCGGGCCAGCAGGTGGGCGTCGAGGAAGCCCCGTTCGGAGGCCGGATCGTGAAGCAGCCGGGCGAAGGGAACGAGCCCGGCATCGGCCAGCAGTTCGGCGAGGCGATCCGTCGGCCAGCTGTAGGCAGGTGCCACCTTGTGGTCGAACCGGATCGGCTCCGGTCCGTCGGTCCCGAAGAAGGAGACCAGGAGCAGGCCACCCGGCGCCAGGACGCGTACCTGCTCGGCGAGCAGCTCCGGCAGTTCCCCCGGAGGGGTATGGATCGTCGAGTAGTGGGCCAGTACGCCACCGAGCGCGCCGTCCTCGATCGGCAGGGATTCCATCCGCGCCTCCTGGAAGCGCAGCGCCGGATGGGCCCGCCGGGCGTGGTCGACCATGCCGGGGGAGAGGTCGAGTCCAAAGGCGTCCAGGCCCAGTTCGTGCAGCATGGCCGTCAGATGTCCGGGCCCGCACCCGACGTCCGCTGCCCGCAGGTTGCCCGTCGCGCGCACCAGTTCGGCGAAGGTGCCGATCATGGCCCGGGCGAACGGCTGAGTCTCCAGCCGGCCTGCGAACAGCGATGCGTACAGCTCGACGACTCCGTCGTAGGCCGCCCTGGTCTCGTCCTGATGATTCGCCACGGGCAGGACTCTATAGCCGGTCTGATAATTGATCTTGTGGCAGGTCGAGGTGAGTTGACGGATGCGGCATGGGGGCGAATGGAGCCCCTGTTGCCGCAGGTGGACGGACGCGGCCGTCCGTGGCGTGATCACCGGCAGGTGGTCAACGGGGTGCTGTGGAGGCTGCGGACCGGGGCTCCTTGGCGCGACCTGCCCGAGCGGTACGGGCCGTGGCAGACCGTCTACGAGCGGTTCGCCCGCTGGGAGGCTGATGGCACCTGGGCGAAGCTGCTGGAGCACGTCCAGGTCCGTGACGACGCGGTGGGCCGGGTGGAGTGGACCGTCGCTGTCGACTCCACGGTAAACCGGGCCCACCAGCACGCCGCGGGCGCCCGTAAAAGGGGGACACGGACGGGGACGAACTGGAAGATCCGGGCCGCTCGCAGACGCGCCAGGCCCTCGGCCGGTCCCGGGGCGGGCTGACCACCAAGGTCCACCTCGCCGTCGACGGCTGGGGTCTGCCGCTGTCGATCGTGCTCACACCCGGAAACGTCAACGACGCCACTGCGTTCGCCGAGGTCCTCGACAAGATCCGCACCCCGCGCGCTGGCACGGGCCGCCCGCGCACGACACCGGACCGCGTGCTGGGTGACAAGGCCTACTCCAGCAGGGCCATCCGCCATCTGCTGCGGCGTCGGGGTATCGCCGCCACGATCCCCGAGCGCCGTGACCAGGTGGCCAACCGCCGACGCCGGGGGCGCCTCGGTGGCCGGCCACCCGCCTTCGACAAGGAGATCTACCGCGACCGCAACGTGGTCGAACGATGCTTCGCCCGCCTCAAGCAGTTCCGTGCGATCGCAACCAGGTTCGACAAGCTCGCAGACCGCTACCGCGCGGGGGTTGTCCTGGCCTCCCTGGTCCTCTGGCTCCGTGAAGCGGCCAGGTGATCATTTGTCAGACAGGCTCTAGGCGGCTACTGATCGCCCGGACGTTCCAGCTGGACTGCTCGTCGGCGGCGGTGTGGCGGCTGCTGCACCGGCAAGGCTGGTCCTGGCAGTCGCCGGCCCGCCGGGCGCTGGAGCGCGACGAGGAGGCGGTGGGTCTGTGGAAGAAGGATGTGTGGCCGCAGGCGGAATGACTGCGGCGGCGCTGGGAGCGTACATCGTCTTCGAGGGCGAGGCCGGGTTCTCGATGACACCGTCACGCGCCCGCACCTGGGGCCGACGTGGACACACGCCGGTGGTGCGGGTGCGGGGCCGCTCCTGGCGCCGCTGGTCGATCGCAGCGATGTGCTCCTACAAGCCGGGCGAGACGTCCCGGCTGATCTATCGGCCGCGACGCCACCGCAAGCACAAGGGCAAGGGACGCGACTCCTTCGCCTGGAGAGACTATCGCGACCTGGTTGTCCGCGCCCACATCCAGCTCCAGACTCCCATCGTGCTGATCTGGGACAATCTCAACACCCATCGCGCCGCGGGAATGCGCGAGTACGCGGCTGCACACGACTGGCTCACCATCATCCAACTTCCTTCGTACGCGCCAGACCTGAACCCTGTGGAGGGCGTCTGGTCGCTGCTACGGCGTGGGCCGCTGGCAAACACCGCCTTCACCGACGACGATCACCTCGAGCGCACCCTCCGTCGGGCCTGCGCCACATCCAGCTCCGCCCCGACCTGATCGACGGCTGCCTCACCGGCGCCGGATTTACACTCACCGACGAGGAGACATCACCCCCCCCCGAGAGATCAGAACTCGTTCTTGTGAACCGCTTCGGCTGAGACGTCAGATGGAGCACTCATCAACTGCTGGAGGTGGTGAATGAGGGTGTGTCCAGTCAACGGCTGATCTTGGTTGTTGAGGTTCAGTGGCTGGTGGTGGGGGTGAGGCGTCCTTCGAAGGCGATCTGGAAGGCGTTCA
>NZ_JBHYOP010000021.1:0-49805 GCF_042745235.1 Streptomyces sp. NPDC058796 | reverse complement strand
GGGAGAGACGCGACGACATCCACGAAGCATTCCTCGGCCTCGCCGTCTGCCTGATCACCCACCGCCACGTCCAACGCCTTTGTTAGGACCTTTAAGCCTTGTCCGCGATGACCTGGTCGGGCCTGCACCGCGGCCGGCCCGGGCCGGTGCGGGGAACACGGATCCGTTCCAGCAGAGGACGTGCGCAGACACTCTCGTGGCGTTGGCCGGGCGTCACCAGGATCGCGAGCGGACGGCCCTTGCCGTCACAGGCGAGGGTGATGCCGCCCCCTTTTCGACCGGTGGCGGCGGCGTGCTGGTGGGCGCGGACGATGGTGGAATCGATCTGGACCAGCCAGTCGATTTCGCCGGCCGCGTCGGCGTGGGCCTGGATCTGCTGCAGGGCTTGGGTGAACACTCTGTCGAGGGCGTAACGGCGGAAGCGGGTGTACACGGTCTTCCACGGCCCATAGCGTTCCGGCAGGTCACGCCAGGAGACCCCGGTGCGGATCTTGTAGACCATCCCGTTGTGACCTGCCGGTCCTCCGCGCGAGGCCGCCCGGTCGCGGCCCGGGGTATCAGCGGAGCGAGTAACTCCCACTCCTGGTCAGTGCCACCTTCGGTGAATGGCGCCGCGAGGCCGGTTCCGGGTGCACCGGCTCTGCCGGTGCCGGCCGAGACATCCGTTTCCGGTCTCTGTCAAATGTCCCGGGGCAGCGGCCGGGGAGGGGGTAGACGGATGTCATGGACGGCACGCGACTGCGGCAGGACGAGCGGAGAGCACGGGAGGCCCGTGCCCGAGGGGCTATGCGTATCTGGCAGTGGGCCAGATGGGCGGCACTTCTCCTCGCGGTGAGCTGGTTGGTCAGTTGGGCCGTGCATCTCAGCTGGGGCGAACGTGGGTGGGACCTGTGGTGGCCCCTGGTCAGCACGGTCATCTGGACGGCATGGGCCGTGTACGGCTTCGTGACCTGTCGCCGTATCAGGACCACGACCCTGCCGGCCATCACGGGCCGGACGCCTGCCTGACCGACGGCGGTCGACGGGCCCTGTCGGACGACGGTCCGACAGGGCCCGTGGGCAGCCATCAGCCGAGGCCGAGGAGTCCGAACAGCAGCTGGAGAAGGCCGTACTGGTCGTTCTGCATGGCAGGCACCCCCTTTCGGGATCAGCGAAGGGTCGGGCTGTGACTCCTACCAGGAAGGCCGCACTTTGATGTTCGTCCACACGGGGGAAGACGACGGCCCCCGCCGCCCGAGTCCGCGAGAGCGGGCAGCGAGACATGAACCTGGCGGCGCTCACAGCGGCAGCCAAGAGGTGACGCGGACGGGCCTGGCCCATCAACAGCCATGTTCTGCCGTGGTGATGAGCTGGAATCGATGTTTTGTTCACGCGTTCTGGACCGGGGATCGAGCCCTGGGAGGGCAGCAGCCTCCGGCCCGGATGCAGAAATGGGCGGCCCGCCACCTCCTGGGCACTGGCCTCTGCGCGGCTGCGCCTTCACGCTCTTCTACATGGCCCTGTCCGATGAACAGGAGGCCGACGGCTTTCTGTTCGCTGTGCGCCCCCGCCGAGACCGCCAACGCGACCGTCTACCAGCGCATCGTGACCGCGTTCAACGATCACCCCGAGAAGGTGTTTCGCGTCCATGACCTGCACGAGCCCCTCGGCCTGCCCACCGACGAGCCCTCGATCAACGTCACCCGCCTCCGCCTGGGACGACTCGTCCGCCAGGAACTCCTCGAACAGCCCGGACGCGGCCGCTATCAGAAACGGACTTAACGCTCTCTGAGGTCGATGACTTCCACGACGGGGGCGAGGATGTTGTGTGGGTTGGGCTGGTGCGCTGCGGCGGCGTCCAGGCGGTCGTGTCCGCAGCTGTAGTCGCGGTCCTCGATGTCGACCACGGCGTTGTACAGGTTCGTTTCGATCTTCTTGTAGGTGGCCTCGGGGACGCTCTCGCAGGCGAAGACCCGCAATGCGTCTGCGTGGAAGAACGCCTCTCGCTGCCGGGCCAAGTCCCGGTTGGTCCGCTCATGCTCGCGAGCGTGGGCAAGGGTCTGGAGGCTGAGGCCGTACTTCTCGTTGTAGACGTCCAGGAGCTTTTGCACGTACACGGCCTCGTCAGCCCTCTGCTCTGCGGGCGCCGGATCGGCCTCTGGACGCGGCCTGAGCTGTTCCGGAAAGCGCCGCACGTGGTGCGGGGTCGTCGCGTGCAGCTCCAAGATGTTGTCGATGTCCGCGGCCTCGAACATCGAAAAGTCCGTCTACCGAGCGAGGTCCCCGACAGCCTGCCGGACGGGCGGGTCAAGATCGGTCCCGAGTTTGGAGTCCGCCTTGTCCCAGGCTTCGAGGAAGTCCTTCTTCAGTCTTGGAGGATGGAGGAGGAGCCGATCCAGGGTCTGGCCGATTATCGGTGCCACGAAGACGTACCGAGTAGGCAGCTCGTACCCGCGCAACACTTTCGCCGTGAAGATCTTGACCATCTCGGGCCACGCATCGCTCTGCGTCAGCGCCTTGCTGTAGTGCTTGCACTGGTAGCAGTGCCACTCCCCGGCAGTGCCTTGTCAGACAGGCCGCGACGTCCGCTCCTCGGTCTCCTGCCCCGCCCATTCTCTTCACCCGGAGATAGGGTCGCCCGTTCCATAGGTCGAATGCGCCCGGACCCATTCGACGGTGAAGTCCTCCCAGTCGTCGGCCTTGTAGACATGGGCCAGGACCGTCTCCACGCGGCCCAGCGCGTCGTAGGTGTAGGTCGATTCCCCGAGCGGCGCCGGCGGCTTCACCTTGATCAGGTTGCCGTGGTCGTCGTAGGTGAAGGAGGTGACCTTGCCGTTCCCGTCCTCCGCCGTGCAGCGCTGGCCCTCGAAACCGCCGCACGTCGGGGCGTCCTTGTTGTAGGTGTACTCGCGGGTCGCGCCCGCGCCCGTGGTGGTGACCGACAGGGTGTTGCCGTTGGTGTCGTACTTGAAGGTGTCCTTGCGGCCGTCTCGATGGACAAGAACGACACGTACCGCGCGCCGAAGCGCTCGCGCAGATTATGCGCCACGATGTCCAGTGAGCGCACCGGCGCGGCATCCTCCGCCGCCGCCAGCACAGCCGCCAGCCCGATCCGGTCCCGCACCTGCAGGGCTTCCACCATGTGAATGCTGCTTCCACCGACACGGCAGGCATCGCCACTACAACCCTCGCCTCACTCGCATGTGCGCCGGGTGGAGAGCCGATCGACCTCCTTTACCCCGGACGCGAGCCCTCATCCGTCTTCACAGCCCGCGGCCGTACGGATACATCACGCACTGCATGGCCCTGCCCCCGGCCGTCGCCTCGCAGCCAGCCCCGCTCTGCCGGCCCAGAACCATGCATCGGCCAGGGGACCGGGGTCGGTGCGGGAAGACAAGCCTGCCGACGAAAACGGGTGAGGCGGCTGCCCTGTCCGGGGCAGCCGCCCCACCCATGCAGCAGATCTCAAGGGGGTGCGGAAGGCTGTGACGGCGTCCAGGCCCCGGGGTGGTGAACGCGTGCTTCGTGGGCGAAAGCACGTGCCGCACCCGGCAGAGGTAACGAAGCCTGAAGTGATCGGACACCCTGGTGCACTCCCCTGGCGCATCCGCATGATGCTGCGCGGCCACTGCCGCCACCGCGCCCCATGCCAGCGGCTATGACGGGTGGCCGAACTGGGTCGTAAGGGCGTGATCAGGTGCCCGTACCGGTCAGTGAGCATTCCGTGTCGGGGCGGGCCTGCGGGTGAGCAGCGCGCCCAGCGCGATCATTCCCAGGCCGAGCACGAGGTGGAGCCAGTTGTCGGCGGTGTTGAGCGGGACGAAGTTCGCGGCGCTGTCGTGGTCGATGATCAGCCCGTACAGCCACAGGACCAGATAGATGACACCGCCGGCCAGGAGGTACAGCCGTGCTTGCGCAGCGGTGCGCGCCAGTGCCAGCCCGGCGACGCCGAAGGCCAGGTGCACGAGGTTGTGCAGGACGGACACCTGGAAGATGCCCAGTAGCTTGGCCTCGGAGTGGTGCGCGGCGAACTCCATGGTGTCGTAGTTCGTGGTGATGCCCGGAATGAAGCCGAGGACACCGACCAGAAGGAAGACCGCGCCCACGACCATCGCGGCCTGCTGTACCGGAGTTCGGGCTGTGCGGGCGGCACGTGCATGTGTGGACATGGCAACTCCCTGTTTCACTGTCGGAGGCAGGCCCCGGCGGTCCGCCTTTAGCCCTCCCTGAGTGCCCCCAGCCGTCGCAGACATGTCACGACAGCCGCCCAAGAGCGCGCAGGTGCAGGCGTTGACGCTGCCGGTCGCCTCCCCTGCGTACTGCGGGCCCTTACGACATCAGGTGCGTTGCGGAGCGTGCCCGCTCCCACATGCCGGGCATCTGCTCGCTCGGCCGCTGCTGTTCGCCGTGCAGAGCGTTCAGTGTGATCAGGCATCCGGTCAGGGCTGGCACCGCCCACTGCGCCAGGTGCAGCTGCCGCCGCGCCTTGTCCACGTCGATCGGGTGCTTGGCCGCCTTCTCGGCGTCATCGGGGTCGGTGGAGGAGGCCAGCTCGATCTTCTTGCCCAGGACGCGGGCCCAGGCGGTGGCCGCCAGAGCCGCGGCGGTGACGACGGTCTTGGCCGTGGTGGAGGCGGCCACGCCCTGCTGGGTGGCGACCCGGTGCGCGTTCACGGCGAGCAGTCCGCCGCCGCCGAAGAGGTGCGCGCCGATCGCGGCGGCGTTGGCCGGCGCCCACTTCGCCCAGCCCGATGAAGAGATCCGGTCCCGGGTCGCCTCGCTGCCACCTTCGTCCTCGGCCGCACCGTTGAGGCCGACCGCCCCCATCAGCGAGCCACCGAACCAGGCCGCCAGACCAAGATCGTGCAGACTGCGGATGGCGGTATTGCGTTCAGACATAGCGGAGCTCCTTCAGGGGCGCAGGCTTGGCCGACGTGGACAGTGCCTCCCACCCTTCCCAGCCTCCGCAGACCCCGCCACCACAGCAGTCCAGATGGGTGCAACCCAAGACGACGATCATTCAGTTCCGCTGTCACATCCACGGCGAGGACGGCTGCACCAGTTGCGGCGGCGCCCGCCAGCGCTGCCGGGCGCCGCCGGGACAGTCATTCAGGCGAAGGACCTCACGACGTCCGTGATGATCGCGCTCGTGCAGGCCCTCGTTGCACACGGCACCACGTGCGTGACCATCCGCCCCCGCGGATACGTGAGCGCCGGGAAACGTGACGTTTCTGCACGAGTGGCGCCTTGCCCACCTGCCGCCGGACACCAGGCCGCTGCCCTCGGTGACCTATGACCAGTTGCTCCGACGCCGTCGCGTCAGCAGCAGCGCCCACCGAGAGGAAGAAGCCCAGTGACCCTGCCCCGCCAGCGAGGCTTGACCGAGCAGGCCGTCGACGCCCCCATCGACACCGCCTGCCGCATGCTGCGGCTGCCGTCGATCCGCAACGAGTTCTCCGACATCGCCGACCGGGCGATCAAGGACCAGATGACCTACCGCGGCTTCCTCGCCGAACTGCTGATGGCCGAGTGCGACGACCGGGCCCGTCGCCGCTCGGAACGCAGGGTCAAGGCGGCCGGCTTCCCGCGGGAGAAGTCGCTGCGGACTTTCGACTTCGACGCCAACCCCAACATCGACCCGGCCACCATCCACACCCTCACCTCCTGCGAGTGGATCAGGAAAAGGGCAGCCGCTCTGCCTGATCGGCGACTCCGGCACCGGCAAGTCCCACATGCTCATCGCCCTGGGCACCGAGGCCGCCATGAAGGGCTACCGCGTCCGCTACACGCTGGCGACGAAGCTGGTCAACGGTGCATTGGTCGCAGTGCACCCAATGGCCCCCGGACGTAGACATCGAAGCCCGCAAAGCCCGCTCGGACGAGACGCCGCCTGGAAGCGGGATCTGGTTCGTCCGGTCCGAAACCACAACCATCCGCGACTTTGCCGATCTGAGATGAGAGGCCGATCTCAGTCAGCACGCGGTGTGTGCAGACACCTGCCTGACCGGCCAGCGAGGTCCCGGAGGAGGCACCGTCTACGGCTGGTGGCAAGGTTCTACCAGCCGCCTACTGGTGAAGAGGCAGTGTTCTGACCTTGCACTATTCGGTCCTTGAGCCGGTTCGTGATCATGAGAGCCGGATGCCGCCCGCGGAAGGTCGGCGGACTGCTTCATCGGCTGGCCGCGTTGCCAACAGACCCCCTAGCCACCTACGGGAGGTGACGTGCCCAAGGGCTCTGGCAGAGAAAGTGGCTGTGTGTGTGGTTGGCCGAGCAACGGACACGGGGCGGCCCAGAGCGAAGAAGCCCGAAGGCCACAGGCACACTGCAGGGAACCGCAGGGAGAAGTCCGATGTCACGGGCCGTCCGGGAAGAGCGCACCGTCCAGCAACGGCATCCTCCCGGACCAGAAGCAGGTCCTGCCCTGCCCCGGCTGCGGAGCCCAGTTCATCCGACCCGCGGTCAGCCCACGCAGTGCCTGTTCACCCCGCTGCCACGGCAGGAACGTTCGTGCGCAACAAGCCGAGCTGGCTCTCTACGAGAACCCGGACGCCATCGAAGACGACAGCACGGAACCAGGTGAGCCGACCGGGTTCGCCCCTACGATTCAGCATCTGCCTGGCGAGCTGTCGCCCAGTGCTCCTCGAACTCACTCCGGCTGATGGTGGCGCCCGGCACTCCGCGCGACTCGTTCGAGTCCGACCAGCCGCAGCACGCGCAGGGTGTGGCCGGGGACGGCCGCGAGTGCTACGTCGGCCTGGGCGGTGTGAGCGTGGTTGTGGGCGGCGATCGCGGCGGTGATACCGCTGGAGTCGCAGAACTCAAGGCCGGCCAAGTCCAGCACGAAGCGCTGGCCAGGCTTGAGGGTGAGTGCGGTGATCAGTGCACGCAGTTCGCCGGCGGTGGTGTAGTCGAGGTCGCCGCTCATCTCCAGGACAGGTCCGGTTGGAGCGTGACGGGTGCTGGTCTACAGCGGGTTCATGCGGTGGCTTCGGTCCGGGCGGTGAGAACGGGGACGCCGAGGGCGAGGAGGGCGGTGTCGTCGTCGAGGCCGTCACCGAGGTCGTCCAGTAGGCCGGTGAGTGCCTGGATCACGTCCTGGGCGGGGCGGCCGGCGTAGGCGGTAGCGAATTCGAGCAGAGCCTCTTCTCCGTAGAGGGCGGTGCGGTCATCGCCGGTACGGGCCTCGGTCAGGCCGTCGGTGTAGAGCAGCAGCGTGTCCCCGGGTTCCAGCACGGTCGTGGCGGCAGTGAAGGTTGCGGCGGGCAGGACGCCGACGAGGAGGCCGCCGGGAGTAGGGAGGTATTCAGTCTTCCCGTTGCCGCGCAGGACAAGGGCCGGAGGGTGGCCGCCGGAGGCGAGACGGACGGTGACCCGCCCCGTGGCGGGGTCGGGGTCCAGGGTGCCGTAGATCGTGGTGCAGTAGCGCGGGTCACCGCCGGTGTAGCGCTCATGGAGCACCTTGTTGAGAGTCTGAAGGGCGGAGACGGGATCGGGGTCGTGCACGGCGGCGGCGCGCAGGGTGTAGCGGGTCAGTGAGGTGACCGCGGCGGCTTGAGGCCCTTTGCCGCACACGTCGCCGAGAAAGAAGGCGCAGCGATCGGCGTCGAGGGGAAAGACGTCGTAGAAGTCGCCGCCGAGCCGGTCCGGGGAGGCAGTGCGGTAGTGGGCAGCCGCCTCCAGTCCCGGCATCGACGGCAGGGTGGCGGGCAGCAGCGACTGCTGCAGCACGGCCAGTGCGTCCTGCAGCCGGACGCGGTCCGCCTCCGCCTCCTTGCGCGCCTCCTCGGCCGCTTTGCGGGCTCTCAGGAGTTCCTGCTCGTAGGCGCGGCGGTCGCGGGCGTCGAAGACGGTGGTGCGGATCAGCTGGGGTTCTCCGCTCCTGCCGTGTTTGACAACGGAGGAGACCAGGACCGGCATGCGCCCGCCGCCGGCCTGTTTGATCTCCAGGGCGATGCCGCTGATCTCGCCCTGCATCCGCAGCAGTGGCGCGAAGTGTGTCTCGTGGTAGAGCTTGCCGCCCACGGTCAGCAGGTCGGTGAACCGCATCCGGCCCACCACAGCCTCACCCTCCAGACCGATCCAGTCCAGCAACGTGGTGTTGATCTTGGCGATGGTGCCGTCCATCAACGTGGACAGGTATCCGCAGGGCGCGCTCTCGTAGAGTTCCTCGACGCTGTCCTCCAGCAGCGAGGCGAACGCCGAGGCTGGTCCTTCCTCGCTGTTCTCGTTGTCTGCGTCGTGTGGGCCGGACTCCTGCCCGGTGCGGCACATCACCGCAGGCGCGCCAGGAAGTCGGTGATCGCTTCGTTGGTGGCCTCGGGCGCGGAAAGGTGTGGGCAGTGCCCGGTCGCCTCGAGTGTCACCAGTTTCGAGCCGGGGATCGCCTGGTGGACGAAGGCGCCGACCTCACGTGGGGCGATGACGTCCTGGGTGCAGTCCAGGATCAGCGTCGGCACCGCCACCGCCTTCAGGTCGTCCCGCGAGTCCGACAGGAACGTGGTCCGGGCGAAGACGCGGGCCATGTCCGGGTCGGTGGCGCAGAAGCTGTTCTTCAGTTCCTCACCGAGTTCGGGCCTGTCCGCGTTGCCCATGATCACCGGAGCCATGGCCGCCGACCATCCCAGGTAGTTCGACTCCAGAGAGGTCAGGAGTTCGGCGATGTCCTCGGCGCTGAATCCGCCCCGGTAGCCGTCGTCATCGATGTACCGCGGGGACGGAGCGACCATCACCAGCGCCCCGAAACGCTCCGGCGCCATACCAGCCGCCAGCACGCCGATCATCGCGCTGACCGAATGCCCCACAAACACCGCATTCCGCAGATCGAGCGCCTCACAAACCTCGACCACATCCTTCGCGTAACCGTCCAGCGAGGCATAGCGGTCCTCCGAAAACGCGGACAGGTCCGAGCGGCCCGCACCGACGTAATCGAACAGCACCACCCGGTAGTCATCGACCAGGGCGGGCACGGTCAGACGCCACATGTTCTGGTCACAGCCGAACCCATGAGCCAGCACCACCGCCCGCCCCGTCGGATTACCGGTGACCGTGACATTGTTCCTGCGTTCGATATCCATCCCCCCACTCTCTCAGGCTCTGTCCACTCCCCGGCACGGCCACGAGCAACCTGCCCGCACACCGCCATCCGGGACGGCATCTCTGCCGACCTCGAAGCGGTCGAGGAACTCGGGCAGACCCCGCACCCGCTCGACCTGATCCTCATCGAGTCCGGCGGAGACGATCTCACCTCGACCTTCTCCCGCGGCCCCGTCGACACCCAGGTCTTCGTCATCGACGTGGCCAGCGGCGACGACATCCCCGCACGGGCGGCCCCCGGCATCACCACCGCCGACCGCCTCGTCGTCAACAAGACCGACCTGGCCCCCTATGCCGGCGTCGACCCGGACACCATGGGTCCGACATCCGCGAGCAGCGCAAGGACCTGCCGTACGCCTTCACCAGCCTCACCTCGCCCGACGGCGTCCAGCCGGTCGCCGACTGGGTCACCGGCTGCCTTGCCGCCTGGCACGCCGAACGATGAAGGGCAGCTCGGGCAGCCCCAGGACGGGTGCGACGAAAACGTTGGCTTCCTCCCACGTGGTCGCCCACACCAGCTCGAAGGGGAGCGCGTTCAATGCCTGGCCGTGAGCCGGGTTGAGCCATACCCGCAGCGGTTCCACCGGCTTGCTCGGCAACCCCCACTCAGCCAGCCGACGCCGCCGGCGGCCTCCCAGCAAGGCGCACAAGCCGGTGCGTCCGATAACCCTCCGGCCGTCGATGCGGCTTCGCGGCATACGGATCCAATGGCCCGTCCACATCCACCAACAGCACTGGGCGCACCAGCCCACCCCTTCCCCCATTCTGCATCGCACGGTACCGCTCGCCCCCCAGGTCGGCCTCCGTGCGGACGAGGGGCTGGTGACCGACTTCGCCCAGGACGAGAACCGTGCGCCGTCGGCGCCCGGGAAGTCTCCGACTGCATAGACGCCGCAGAGCCGGGCACGAGGACGTCGTCGCACAGTACCTGCGACAGGTAGACGCCCATCAGGACAAGCCGGTCCTCGGACGCCTCTCCAGGACCCCCCGTGCGCCTTCGCAGTGGCGAGCGGAGAGACCGGCCGAAGAAGAAAACGAAGGTGGCAACCCGACATGCTCATACTCGGCGTCATTCTGCTTCTCATCGGCATACTGGTCGGCGTTCCGATCCTGACCACCATCGGCGGCATCCTCCTTGTCGTCGGCGCCGTCCTGTGGATCCTCGGCGCCACTGGCCGGGCCGTCGGCGGACGAAAGCATTACTTCTGACCTGCTGTCTCCATGCCTGCACATGGGCGTGGGGCCCATCGCGCAACCCGTCGCGATGGGCCCCACGTGAGCGTTGCCTCGGAGATCATCCACGCTGCCGTTACCTGCGCCGACACACCTGCAGGCCGTTCCCTGTGGGCCTTCGCTTCTCGTCAAGAGTTGCTGGGGGCTCTTGGCGTGCCTGAGCATGTAGGGCACGCCCCACGGCCTCCATCCGCCGTCGTTGCCGACGCATGGACAGAGGATTGATCAGCATCAAGCCTCCCACAAGAAGGCTGAAGCAGGCGTACCCGTAGTTGTGGGCGAACAGCTGGGCCACCGCGTTCGCGAGCCACAGCAGCGCCGCAGCTCCCAGGAGCCACCACACCCTGCGACGGCTCTGCACGCTCAGCACGCGGCGCTGTCGCGTCGCGATGCCGATCGCGGCCGGCCGCTCGGCGGGGTCTTTCGGCAACTTTCCACGCTGGATCTGGCGGCCGACCCGCATGTATCGACTCGCGCTCAGCCCGAACCTCGCCGCCCGGCGACGAGTCCACCACCAAGCCCCGGCAGTCGCCACCATCGCCAGCACGAACACGACGGCGGCGAAGGACCGTCCTGCGGCGACGTCCAGTTCCTCTTCTCCTGCGACAGCTCCCGCCATGAAATCCGACAGCGCCGCCACCAGCAGTACGGCGAAGAGGCTCCCCGCCGCAGCCACACGCGCCTTACCGACCGACCCGCTCATGCCCACCCTCCCTTGCCCCGTCCCTGTGATCGACCGACTAGCCTCGATACCTCTCGGCACCCGCAGCACGGGCGCATGGGCGCGAAACCAGCCGGTGCGGGACGTTCGGAGCCCGGCCGGTGATCGCCGACGCGAGGCCGTCTGCCCGAGGTGGCCGTGCGAAGGTTCAGGTACGCGGGCTGCCACCGAGCACGGGCCTTGCCCACGACCTCCGATGCGAGGTCCCCGACGGCATCCCCGTCGAGACGGTCTGCCAGGGCCAGAAACCCCGGAAAACGTACGGCCGCGCAGTCCGGGCAGGCGGCCCACCCGCCCGCAGCCGGGTGCTGAGCGTGATCATGGACGAGCGGCGCGCCTGCCGACCGCGCCTTCCTTCAGCCGTGCCTCTCGTCGGCGGCACGGTCGCATGCGCGGGACTGACGAGCGGCAGGCCGGGTCACTTCTTGACCGCGACACCGCAGACGGAGACGTCGACCATGCCCTCCTCGGGCTGGTCGGCGTCCGGTCGCCAGGTGACCGTGGGCACGACCCCCGGCTCCACCAGCTCCAGCCCGGTGAAGAAGGACGCGATCTGCTGAGGCGACCGCAGGCGGTAGGTATTGGCCGACTGCGCGTTGTAGGCCCCGACCGCCGTGTTGAGCGCCTCGTTGGTGTTCGTGCCGTCGCTCAGGGCCAGGTAGCTGCCCGAGGGCAGGGCCGACATCAGCGTGCTCACCAGCTCGGCGGGGCGTTCGGCGTCGGAGACCTGCCCGACGATGCCCAGCATGGTCAGGGCGACCGGGCGGCCGAAATCCAGGGTTCTGGCGGCCTCGGCCAGGATGTGTCGCGGGTCCCGGACGTCGGCGTCGACGTAGGCGCAGGCGCCCTCGGAGGTGCTGGTGAGCAGGGCCTGCGCGTGCACCAGGACGAGGGGGTCGTTGTCGACGTACACGACGCGGCTCTCCGGCGCGACGCGCTGGGCCAGTTCGTGCGTGTTGTCGGCGGTGGGCAGGCCGGTGCCGATGTCGAGGAACTGGCGCACACCGGCCTCGCCGGCGAGGAAGCGCACGGCGCGCCCCAGGAACCGCCGCTGCTGCCGCGCGACGGCGGCGAACTCCGGGAAAGTTTTGAGGATCATCTCACCCGCCTCGCTGTCGACGGGGTAGTTGTCCTTGCCTTCGAGCAGGTAGTTCCAGACACGGGCGGAGTGAGGGCGATCGGTCTGCAGCCTGGCCCTGACGTCTTCACGTGGGTGAGTCACAGGGAAAGCTTCACACAGAGGCGCGGCTCCGTAGTGACTTAGCGGAAATCGGAGTCGGCTTCCCGGACTGTGGATGCCGGCGGGGCCACGACGGCCCGGCCGGTCGGGCACGACGGCGGCATCGCCGAGGATGTCCGAACGGTGTGGTCCCGGGGAGCGGCGCCATGACCACCGCCGATCAGTGGCCGCGCCGCGGGGCGGCGCAGGAGGCCAAGGGCGACGGCAGGCCGTACGGCCACAAGGGCCGGGTCGCCGACGCCCGGCCCGGCGACCTGCGAGCGGGCGTGCGGTGTTCCGGGCGATCAGCACAGAAGCTTGTAACCGGGCCGGCCGGGCCGACGCCGCGGCACCGGCCCGGCTCGGCCGCCGGCGCGTGCGTCCGTACTTTCATCCGGCCTGGGCGAGGGCGGCTCATTGCTCCCGCCGCCTGCGTGGTCCGGTGACGTCGGCGATGGGGGCCGACAGCAGGAGAGTGCGGGTGTAGGGGTGTTCCGGTGTGCGGGTGAGCGTGTCGGCATCGCCGGACTCGACGATCTCCCCGCGGTGGATCACACAGACGCGGTGGCTCATGAAGCGGACGACCGACAGGTCCTGCCGGTCCCCGCCGGGCAGCGCCGGATGTCCAGCACGAACCCTTCCACCGCCTCGATGCCCTCACTCCAGCCCAACGGGCCTCAGAGAACCACGTTCGAGGTAAGGGCCTGGGAAGCAGCCCAGTCACCCAGCCGTCGTCCGAGGCATCGAACGCGGAGATGAACGTGTCGATCGCGGACTGCGCAGTCTCTTCATGCATGCACCGGTGACATCAGTCCGCTCGCGACTCGCTCGTCCTGCGAGCCGGACGGAGCCGACGTTGGCGCCGGTAGTGATCCTCTCCTCGGACTACCGCCTTCACCGCACCAGCTCGGAAGGCCGAGCGTCCGCGTGAGATCAGGCCGAGGTGCGCAGCCCCGCCAGGAGCCGGTCGAGTGTCTGCTCCGCGGCCTGCGTGTCCCCGCCCCGGGCGATCCAGAGTGCGGCCTCGTTCATCGCCCCGGAGAGCAACCGGGCCAGAGGTTCCACGGGCTGGTCAGCGATGATCCCGGCTGCGGCGAGCGCCGTCAGGGCCTCCGCGAGGTGCCGGGCGGAGGACTCTTCGTCCAGGGTCCGCCACTCGTCCCAGCCCAGCACGGTCGGCGCGTCGACAAGCAGTACCTGTCGCACCGCCGGGTCCGCCCCCGCGGCCAGGAAGGCCCGGCAGCCGGCCCGGAGCTGCTCCCACAGGTCCTCGTGGTCTTCGGCTGCGGTCGCGACCCGCTCGCCCAGTTCTTGCTGCACCTCGCGGACGACGGCCCGGAAGAGCCCGGCTTTGTTGTCGAAGTGGTGATAGGCGGCCCCCTTGGTGACCCCGGCGGCCTGCGCCACCTCCGCCAGCACCACGTGGTGGTACCCGTCGTTGGCGAACCGCCGCCGCCCTTCGGCCAGCAGCGCGTGCCGCGTGGCCGCCCGCTGCTCCGCCCGGCTGACTGCCATCGAGCGCACCGCCCTTCCCGTTCCGCGTACCGAGGGTACGCTAGCGCTACGATTCACATACCTTGGGTATGTGAAATGCTACTGGAGGACCTCCGTCATGACGAATTCACCCACGACCAAACTCAGCGGCTTCTACCCGGTGCTCGCCAGCCGGGACGTGGCAGCCTCCCGCGACTTCTACACCCGCCACCTCGGCTTCGACGCGACCTTCGAGTCGGACTGGTACGTCAGTCTCCGCCGGCCCGACACCCCCCAGTACGAGCTGGCCCTCCTCGACCACACCCACCCGACCATCCCCGAGGGCCACCGGGCCGCGCTCCAGGGCGGTCTGCTGCTGAACTTCGAGGTGGACGACGTCGACTCCGAGCACCAGCGGCTAGTGGGTGAGGCCGGCCTGACCGAATTGCTGCCACTGCGGACGGAAGAGTTCGGCCAGCGCCACTTCATCATCGCCGCCCCGGACGGTGTGCTGATAGACGTCATCACCGTCATCCCGCCCAGCGAGGAGTTCGCCGCCCAGTACACCAACACCTGACACCCAGGCCAAGGGACCTTGGACACCGGAACAACTCGCGGCCCCTGGGGCCTGAGCTGTCCCGATTCTCGTGGCACCTGGTGATCGTGTTTTGGACGGAGTGCGGGGCGGTCTCCTGCTGTCGCGACCAGCCGCACAACGGAAAGGTCAGGACCTCTGAGCCTCCAGGTGTTCAGCCTGCGCAGATCCCGCTACTGCGGACTCGCCAAGACCGACCCGACTGCAACACCACTTCGCCGGCGCCGCCGTCAACCTCTCCCGCCTCGATGCCCGGCTCACCGGCAGACCCTCGCTCGCACCCGCGCCTCACCCTTCGCAGCACTCCGCCCCGCTGGATGACATCCAGCGGGGCGGACTTACCAACAGCGTCCGTCTCCGGAAGGGGGCACCCTTTCGTTTCCCCCCGGGGCGTCCCCGTGTTCCTCACGGGGAGACGGGGAGCAGGTCACCGAGGCGGCGCGCGGTTCATTCCTGTGGGGGACTGCGCAGCGTCGGAGGCTTCGACACGATGCTCATATGATCAAACGCGTACTTGGCCGTGACAGCCCTGGCCATCTACTCCACGATCCTGACTCTGGGCGCGCATCGGCCCCTGGGCGCTTCGTCTGATCGGCATGCCGGCCTGCTTGCCGAGCGGGCTCCCTCGGCCTGCACCGTCAACACGTGGCCGCGCGGGCCCTGGTCGCTGGACGGCGCACCTGGAGACGGTGATCCCCCTGGGACCATTGCAGACCCGCGGAACGGTCCGTCTGGCGCGCACGGACTATGCGCGCGCCTTCACCCAGACCGAGACGGGCCACGCCCCTCAAGGCCACGCCAGGGACTTGGCCGACGCGTTCGGGCGGGAACTGGCGTTGCTCGCGCACGGCGTGCCCGCGTTCAGCGCCCGGCACGATGACCGGCCCGCCACCGGTCTCGGACATCGGCCCGGACGATGCCCCATGGACGTTCCTGACCGACCGGGAGAGCCATGAGTTTCACCTCTACACCGCCCGGCACCAGGGAAATGTACCGACGGAAGACAGACAGGCGGTGCAGCACATGAGGTTGTCCCTCGCCGACGAGATACTCCTGCGCAACGGATACTCCGGCGTCACAGGCCTGGCGGCAGTCTTCACCGGGGAGCCACCTGCGCCGGAGGAAGTCCGGCGGCGGGCAGTCGAACGCTGGACGGCCCTGCCACGGTTGAACCAGGTGCTCCACTTCACGCCCGGCGCCGGGGAGGACGGGCGCCGGCCGCTGCGGCGGCGCCGCGCGCACTGGACCGTCCCGGGACCTTTCCGCCCTCAGGAGCACGTTCTCACCGCGGACTGTGAGTTGGACGAGCTGTGGGCGCAAGTCGTGAACCGCCCGCTACCCGAAGGTGCGCCGCTCTGGCGGCTGTTCCTCGTCCCGGGCAAAGCGGAAGGCGGCTTCGCGCTGGCACTGGTGGCCCAGCACGTGCTGCTGGACGGGCACTCCCTCGGCGTTGCGATGCGCGTACTGATGGACGGCGCCGATCCTGTGCGGACCACCGGCCACGTGCCACGACCCCGCCTCCCGCTCGGCGCTGTGGCCAGGGAACTCAAGGCGCTGACCCTTCCCGGGCAGGCCCTCCCCACGCCCTCGCCGCACCGGACGGCACCCTCGGTCGCCGTCCGCACGCTGCCGGTTGCCACTCTGCGCGCCGCGAGCCGGCACCCCCATGGCACACGCGGCGCCACCCCGAACGAACTGCTGACCAGCGCGGTGGCCGGAGCGCTGCGCACGCTTCTCGGCCCCCCGAAGGACTGGCCGTCCACCCGGCCCGTCTACACGTGTGTACCGTGCGACCTGCGCACGCGGGAAAATCAGGACGAATTGGGCAACGTCGTCACGGCCGTGCGCGTCGCGCTGCCCCTCGGCCTCGCCGACCCCGTGGCCCGCCTGCGGGTCTGCCAGGGCGCACTCCAAGCGGTGCCCGAACGAGCCGCCGTCCACGCCGCGCTGTCGCCCCTGGCTGAGAACGTTCGACGGATGGCCCCCTGGGCGGGCGAACTGACCGGTACAGGAGGCCGACCGTCCTACATGGCGACCGTGACGACCAGCGCGAAGTGGCGTGCCAGTTCGACCACCTTCCACGGCCGCAAGCTACGGCACATGGCGGGCCTGCCCCCGTTGTCCCATCCGGGCGGTGCCAGCTTTTTGCTGCTGCAAGCTCCTGACGCGTGCGCGCTCACCGCCGTGTGCCATCTCCTGCCCGGCAGTGCCCACCGGTTCGCCGACGCCGTCGCTCAGGAGATCCAAACCTTGGCACAGATGGCAGAGCCAGGCCACCACGCCGGCCACACGGGTTCGAACCGACCAGGCCCCTCATGACGGCCCCGGAGCAAGGGAAGACACCATGAACACATCACAGCTGGACCACTGGGACGAGCTGCGCGCCCTGTGCGCGAACTGCATGTCCGTGCCGGTGGAGGACGTCGTACCGCAAGCCCGGCTCGTGGCCGACCTCGGAGCCGACAGTTTGGACATCACCGAGCTACGGGCTGCCTCGGAGGAACACTTCGACGTGTCGTTCAAGGGCGTCGATCCCGCCTCGGTACGCACGGTCGGTGACCTGGCCGAGCTCATCGGGAGGCTGCGCACCGCCCGTGCCTCGGGTGTGGTCACCGGATGACACACGAGAACGCCGTCGCGGTCACGGGCCTCGGTGTCCGCTGCGGGGCAGGGACGAGCGTGGGCGCCCTGTGGGAGAACCTGCTCACCTCCCGCTGCCCGGCCCAGATGCACGCCTTCGACGCCGAAGGCACCGTCGTAGCCCCCGCATGCCCCATGCCCGAGTTCACACCGGAGGGCTACCTCACCGCGAAAGAAGCGCGGCGGACGGACCGTTCCGTGCAGTTGGCCGTGTGCGCCGCCATGGACGCCGTCGCGGATGCCGGAGGCCTTCATGTCCCCGCGGGCCGCAGGGCGGTCGTCACCGGCACCGGCTACGGCGGAGTGATCGCCCAGGAGTCCGGCATCGGGCGGCCCGACGTGCTGTACGTGCCCCGGGCCATGCCCAACGCCGGCGCACACTGGCTCAGCGTCAAACTCGACGCCACCGGCCCCACCCTGACCCTCTCCACGGCCTGCGCCTCCGGCAGCCACGCGGTGGGTGAGGCGATGGATCTGATCCGGGCCAGGCGCGCGGACGTCGTCATCGCGGGCGGTCACGAAAGCCCGATGACCGCGACGACCGCGCTCTCCTTCGGACGATCCGGTGCCATGATCACCGAGTGCGACGACCCCGCCCGCGCCTTGTGCCCCTTCGGCACGGACCGACAGGGATTCCTGCTCGCCGAGGCCGCGGCATTCCTGGTGCTCGAGCGGCTGGATGACGCCCGCCGCCGCGGCGCCCGGATCTACGCCGCCCTCACCGGATACGGGAGCACCTCCGATGCCCATCACCTCACGGCGCCGCACCCCGAGGGCGCCGGTGCACGAGCGTGCATGGAACAGGCGCTCGCCGACGCCGGCACCCCCGCCGACGCCGTCACGCACATCAACGCGCACGGCACCGGTACCGCGTTGAACGATGTGGCCGAGGCCCGCGCCCTCACCGCCCTGTTCGGCCCTGCCGCCGTCCCGGTGACCGCCTGCAAGTCGGTCACCGGGCACTCCCTCGGGGCGGCGGGGGCCCTGGAAGCCGTGATCACCTGCCTGTCACTCCACGAGGAGATCGTGCCGCCGACCGCGAACACCGTGCACCTCGATCCACAGTGCGATGTGGACCTCGTGACCGCCCGGCCACGCAAACTGCCCGCCGGACCGGCCCTCAGCACCAGCTTCGCCTTCGGAGGCCACAACGCCTGCCTCGTCTTCGACACCCCTCGGCCCTGACTCGCCGTCCGAGTTCAAGACGACGACCCTACCCGTCACCAGCACAGGGAGATCTGCATGCGGCTGTCAGGGAAAGAGGCAAGCTTCCTGCGCCCGGGGCTGCCCGGAACAATGGGATGCGCCACGCTGTACACGGGCAAGCCGTTCGACCTGCCCGAACTCCGCTCCCGTGTCGGTGAGCGGTGGGGTGTGCTGGAGCGGATGCATCAGATCCTGGAGCCGCCTTCCCGACCCACGGCGCTGTCCGGCCACCGCTGGGCGTACGCCGGGCCGTTCGATCCGGCCGCACACGTCACCGCCTGTACCCAGGAACTGCGCTCGCTCTTGGCCGCGGCGGCAGTACGACGGCTGCCTGCCGACCGGCCCCCCTGGCAGCTCCTGGTATCCCAAGCCGCACCGACCGGTGAACACTCCCTGGTACTGCTGGCCCACCACGCACTTCTCGACGGCGGCTCCCTGGCCATCCTCCTTCGCCTCCTCATGGACGAGGCCAGCGTCCGCACCCATGCACCGAAACCCGCCCAGATGCCGCCGCGGCCCCGCGTCCCGGTCACCGACCTGCTCGAAGAGTGGCACGCCAGCAGCGGCCGGGGACAGCGCCTGCCGCCAGCACCTGGCGAATGCCGGCCCTCCCTCACCGTCACCCGACTCGACCCCACCGTGATGCGCTCGGCACGGCGTCAGCCCCCAACCGGCCGGGGCGCAACGTTGAACGAGCTACTCCTCAGCGCCCTGGCCGGTGCCTTCCCTTCCTGCTACGGCACCCTCTCATCCCGGCCGGCCGGCTCCGCTCCCCTGTACGCGAGAGTGCCCGTGGACCTGCGCAGCACCAACGAGGCCCACAGGCTCGGCAACCTCAGCACCGCCGTCCGCCTCCCGCTACCCGTGGACACCGACTCCCCCGCCGACCGCCTGCGAACCTGCCAGCGCCTGCTGTCGGCCGTGAACCGGCGATGCCAAGCCCACCGCGCGGCCCTGCCCGTCCTGGACGGCATCTCCCGCGCGGCACCCTGGCTGACCACAGCACTGACCAGGCACATGATCCAGCCCGACATGAGCACAGCGGTATGCACCGCGGGCAAGTGGCGAGGCGGCCCGAGCCACCTGCACGGCCGCCGCCTGATCGGCGCCACAGCCCTGCCTCCCCTCCCTCCACCGGGCACCGTCAACCTCGACCTCGTCCAGTACGCGGACATCTACACCCTCACCGTCGTCAGCCACCTCCGCCCCGATGACTCCCAACTGATCGCCGACGCCGTGACAGGAGAGCTCACAACGCTGGCCGCAATGAGCACCTCTCACATCGAATGAACGGTTGAGTCGGCAAGCTCGGATTCCCTCGTCCCGGCCACGCCCTCGACAACCCGGGGACGCCGCCACGGGTGCGCGATCGGACCCGACACCGACCGCCACCACGCCTCCGTAGGCAGCTTCCCCGCCGGCTCGAACGGCTCACCCGGCCGCGGGAACGCCACCGCCTGACCGGCCTCCCCGGCCGCGTCCTCCGTCCACTCCCCCGGCTCCGCCCACGCGTGCGGCGCCAGGTTGAACGTCCCCCAGTGGATCGGCAGCAAGGCACCGTGCGGCCGACCGCCCTGAAGGTCGAGGTGGGCACGGACCCCCTCCTCGGGGGTCATATGGTTGTCCGGCCAGAACTCGGCATACGCCCCGAGCTGGATCATCGTGGCGTCGAACGGACCGTGCGCGGCACCGACCTCCCGGAAGCCGTCGAAGTAGCCGGTGTCCCCGCTGTGGTAGACGCGGTGTTCCTCCCCGACCACGACCCAGGACGCCCAGAGGGCGTGCTGGGTGTTGCGCAGCCCCCGTCCGCAGAAGCGGCGGGCCGGGGTGGCGGTGAGCGTGAGACCGCCGACGTGGGCCGACTCGTGCCAGTCCAGCTCGCACAGCCGGTCAGCGGGGACACCCCAGTGCTCCAGGTGGGCGCCCACCCCGAGCGGCACGGCGAATACGGTACCCGTCCCGGCCAGCGCCTTGACCGTCGGCATGTCCAGGTGGTCGTAGTGGTCGTGGGAGATGATGACGACGTCGACGGGGCCGAGAGCGTCCAGGGGCAACGGGACGGGGTGCATACGCCTGGGGCCGACGAAGGGGAACGGGGAGCAGCGATCGCCCCACACGGGGTCGAACAGCACCCGCTGCCCGTCGATCTCAGCGAGCACGCTGGAATGACCCATCCAGGTCAGACGCAGACCGGTGGCAGATGGCCGGGCAAGATCGGCGAGGGTGGTGGCGTGCACCGAGACCGGGCCCTGCGGGGCCCGCAGGAGCCGCGCCTCCTTGTTGACGTAGGCCCTGGCGAGCTCGACAGCCGAGCCGGAGGGCCAAGTCCGAGCTCTGCCCCCGGGATTCTGAAAGGCCCCGTCACGGAAGTGGGGCGATCTGCGAATGCGCGCCATACGCTCGCCGTACGGGTCCACGCCGAAGGCCGCGGGCCGCGGCACGCTGAACCCCGGACTCGGGAAACGGAGAGCGGCCACGGTACCTCCAGGTGAAGTGGTTCAGGCTCTTACTGAGTTGGGTACTGCCGAACGAGCGGGGCAACTGAGGCTGTCGTACTTACCGAGCATTTCCACAGAGGCCACCGGTCGGGTGACGGGGCGACCTTCCGCAACGCACGAAGCTCCTGTGCCGTTGAGGAAGGTGTTCGACGTCTCAACTCATCAGCACAGAAGCCTCGTTGGTTCCCCATTCTGCTCCACTCGACGTCCCGACACGCCCTGGTCGAGTGAGTAACCAGGCACATCGTCACCCGTGAGGGTGACCGCCACTGCAAGCTGTCACCTCACCAGCATGCTCTCGTCGGCCTGGTCTCCCTCCACCGACACGACACACTCGCGCAGATCGCCACCCGTCTCGGCATACCCGTCAGCACAGCCCACACCCACCCCACCACCGTCGTCGCCCATCCGGACCCCCGGACGCCCGGGCTGCTGCAGGTTCCGCGGGAGACGGGTCCGAGCATTTCGGCTCATGGAAGGGCGCCCACAACCGGCTGCGGAAGTGGGCCGTCGACGGCACCTGAAAGAAGGTCTTCACCGCCTTGCTGGCCCAGGCTGACGCCGAAGGCGACCTCGACTGGGTCGTCGCGGTCGATTCCACTCAAAGGGGCCGCCCGGCCGGCGAGCCGCAAGCGGCGCGGTCGGCTCGGCGGCCGTTCCCCGGCCTTCGACCGCGAGGCCTACTTCATCTGGTCGGCGAGGTGATACGAAGGAAACGGCCTAGTCGGCAGCGGCCTCCTCCACCGTCGCCCGCAGCGTCAGGACGGTGTCGACGCCCGCGATCTGCAAGAGCCGCAGCATCTGCCGCGTCGGCGCGGCCACCCGGAAGTCGGTCGCCTGATGAGTGATGATCAGCAGATTCAACAGGGCAGAGTCTGCGAAGGCGATGCCCGAAGCGTCCAGAACCACCTTCGGATACTCCTTGGCCGCGGCTTGTAGCGCGCCGGCCAGCGGCCCGATCGAGTACATGTCGTACGCGCCCCGCGCGCTGACGACCCAGGCGCCACGTGTTTCGTACTGCGCGTACGTGGGCTGGTCCAGGGCCGGGAGCCAACTCTGGCCGACATGGCCCGAGCAATCTGCGACCCCTTCATCCAAAGACACCTCGGGTCCCTCCTATGTCTCACACCGGACGGAACACGTCTCGTTTAGCGCGAAAAGTATGTCATGTATCAGCTGTCACGCAAAGAAGGTCCCCCAAGCTTCGGCGAGCACCCGGCCCGTACAGCCGGAACCCGGCGTCGGCCCGCCATGGGGCGCCTCACGCCGCCGCCGCGCCCCACCTGCCACCCATTGCCCGACACTTATGTCACGTATAGAGTGTCACGCAAAAGCAGTCCCTAGAATGTGGTGCATGGTCGAAGTGCCTGAATCTCACTCCGGATGGACGTTCGTCACCAACCACGCGCGCGTGCTGGCAGCCATCGCCGACAATCCGAATGTGCGAATCCGCGACATCGCCGCTCACTGCAGACTCACCGAGCGGGCCGTACAGCGGATCATCTCCGACCTGGAACAGGACGGTTACCTCTCCCACACCCGTGACGGACGCAGCAACACGTACCGCATCGAACCGGACAAGGTGCTGCGGCACCCTGCGGAAGCCGGCCTCACCGTGGCCGCTCTGCTGTCGCTGCTCGTGCGCGACGAGACCGACCACGGACGCCATGGCGGCTCCGCCTCCCGCCCCGCTCCCGCCAGCACCCCTCAGTAGGCGGATGCTGCTGCGTGCACGATCCCTGACCGGGCGGCGGGCTCGGTCTCGACCGAGGGCGGCATGGCGGGGCCTTCGATCAGTCGGCGTTACTGCCCCGCTCCTCGAAGGCCCGGCGGGCCGCCGCGCCCAAGTCCTCGGTGAGCCCCGCGTCCTCCCGCAGATCCAGGACACTGCCACAATGCTCGCGCAGCCTCCCGTCCCCGGCGGCCGTACCGCAGGCGACGCGCACTCGGCTGTGGCTCGGGTCTCGATCTTCTCCCTCACGAAGTACCGGGCGATTGTAAAGCTGTGGGAAAACGCGTGGGAGGAGTTTCCCTCCGTTCCTGCGGTTCGCACCGAGACCCGCCGCACCGTCTGCACCACCAACGCGATCGAGTCGGTGAACGCCCGAATCCGCCGGGCGGTCAAGGCGCGGGCGCTTCCCCGATGAGCAGGCGCCCTGAACGCCTTCGACTCGCCTTCGACGGCTGACTCTCAGCAGCCCGCCAGCAACCCAACCACTCTGGTCCACCGCTCGTTTGACAGACCCCGCCACCGACTTGCCCATCAAGCCGCAGGCACCGTGGTGGCATACCGTGTGCACGTTGGAACGACCGTCCGCATGCCCGAAATCTGAGTGATGCACCGGTCAGACAGCCGCCGAGAAAGGCCCATCCAGTTCGCTGGTCGCGGCAGGCACCACAGGGGTACGTCATCTGGATCCCGCATGTGGCGCGGGCCGGCCGCAAAGGCGGCAGCCGTGATCACGCGAGCTCGTGACAACCCAGAAATCGGGGCGAGGTTGTAAGCGGCCGATCCGTGCGGCTACGTGGAGCCCGTCGAGACGGTGTCCGGGATCTACACCCCTCTCGGCGATCGCCCCGGGATGGGCCTGCCCCTGGCCGCTGGGCGGGCAGGGGTCTGCCGGGTCCTGGCGCACGTGGTCGGTGCCGACGGCAGCACGTCCGAGATCCGCCCCGGCGTACTGGTATACGGCATTTCAGTGATCCTCGTGGATATGCGAAATCCTCGACCTGACCTGCCGTGTGGGGGCGCTCCGGGACGCGGGTCGTGCAGGGGCCTCGGCCAGCGGGAGAGCTCAGTGGACAGGGCCACGCCGTCGTCGACGTCCTCGGTCCGCCATCCGTGGATGCCTCGCAGTAGGCAGTCCAGCGGGCCGTCGATCAGTCGGCGTAGCGCGCCAGTCGGGACGCGGTCGGGGTGATCGTGGTCGGCGTTATGCACCCCGGTGGCCTAGCAGCTGCTCGTCATCACGGTCCACCGTTCAGCCTGGCAGCCGCCACTGACCGCCCGGTGCGGTCGCGTCACCGTCGGAAGGCCCGTTCTGACGGATGTACCCGGACGAGCTGATGTCGTCGTACGGGAGTCCCGACGAGGCCCGTACGGGGCTGGCCACCGGACCACTGGGCCAGCCGCCTTGAGGATTCGGGCTTACCCCAGTACCGGCCGACGTTGTCCAGGAGGTACGAGAGCAGCTTGAACCCGGTGGGCGAGAGCTGTACGTAAGGAGACGGTGCCCGCCAGATCCTCAGAGGTGGTGACGGTGGCGTCCGGAACCGCCTTGAGCACCGCGGACTCCACCGTACCGAGCTGCTGCGGCCGTGCGATCGTCCCGCCGGTGGTGAAGGACGGCGAGGGCCGGAGTGCCCGGGAACCGGGGGGACGGACCGGCTCCCGCCGCCTCCGGTCAGAGCTCGTTGCCCCAGCAGTACCGGGCGATCGTCTCGACCAGCACCTTCTTGCGGCGCTGGTCCTCGGCGTCGAGCAGCGGCCGGGCCGCGACGTCCGCGAAGCCCCGGGACGGGGTGACGGCCGCGTCCTCCAGGTCGACGAACGCCTCCAGCGGATCGATGCGGGACATCACCGTGCCGATGTCCTCCAGCTCCGGCCGGGTCGCGTCGACCACGCCCAGGCAGAAGTCCCGCCCCTGGAGCAGCGCCCGCACGAGGTCGGTCTCGGCGACGGTGCCCTGGTCGAACGGCAGCACCCAGCGGTCGGCCGGGATCGCGGCGTACATCCGCTCGGCGCGGGCCCGGTCCACCGCGTCCGGGGCCGCCCAGCCGGGCGCCACCCCGACACGTACGCTCTCGGGGCGCTCGTCCAGGCGTACCGCCGCCGCGTCGACGGCGAGAGCGTCCTCGAAGGCGAGGGCGCCGCCGGGAGCCGGTTCGGTGCCTGTCTGGCCGAGCAGGAGCGGGCTGTTGAGCTGGATCAGGCGGACGCCGCCTGCGACCAGCAGGGCGATCTCCGCCTGGATGATATCGGCGAGAGCCTCGCCCAGTTCGCGGGCGGAGGAGACGCCGAGATCCGGCTGGTACGTGGTGGCCGCGAGGTACGCGGGCAAGGGCAGGGAGGCCTTCGGGGCGATCACCGTCTGCTCGGGCGAGCCGGCCGGCCCAGTCGGCGAGCAGTGGGCCGTCGGCCTTGGGCAGCGACTCGTTTTCCGCCGGCCGCGACTGACGGTTTCCCATATCCAGACATACGAGCAGAGTCCGGCAGCCTCCTCATGATCAACAGCTTTCGCCAGACCCGGTAAGAGCCGGGAACCGACCCTGCGGCCGGTTCAAGACGCCGGGTGCCGCTGATCTGGGCGAAGCGAACCCGATCAGCGTCGCCTCGACAGCTTGATCGCCGCACGGAGTTGTTCGCCGTCGGTGGGTCGTCACAGGTAGCGGCGAATGGGCTGGACAGCGTATTCACGGGTGCGTTGGAGCAGGGAGCGTCTTCTCCAGCGGCCGGCCCGCATGGATCGGCTCGCCGCCAGGTCGGCGTCGAAGTGGGCGTCGAGGGTCGCGGTGAACTCTTCGTCCAGGACGGCCAGCATGACTTCCTCGTCATGGGCGAGCGAGCGCCGGTTGAAGTTGGTCGAGCCGACGAGAGCCGCCGTGCGGTCCACGGTGATGACCTTGGCGTGCATCATCGTCGGCTGGTACTGGTGCAGTTTCACCCCGCACGCGAGCAGGTCCTCGTAGTGGTGCTGCCCGGCCAGCTGGCAGACCCGCTTGTCGATGTGCGGGCCGGGCAGCAGGATCTCCACCTCGACGCCCCGCCGCGCGGCGGCGCACAGCAGCTCGACGAAGTAGGTGTCCGGCGAGAAGTAGGCGGTGACCAGCCGAAAGCGTTCCTCGGCCGATTCGGCCATGACCCGGATCAGCGTCTGCATGTCCTGCCAGCCGAAACTGGCCGAACCGCGGACCACCTGCACCACGGCATCGCCCTGCGGGCGGTGACCCGTGAACCGGTCGCGGTCGTCGAAGAGGTCATCGTGACACTCGGCCCAGTTCTGCGCGAACGCCGCCGCGATGCCGTCCACGGCCGGCCCGCGCACCTGCACATGGGTGTCCCGCCACTCGCGCGGATTGCGGGCGTTCCCACACCACTCCTCGGCGATGCCGACACCGCCGGTGAAGGCCACCTCCTCGTCCACGACAAGCACCTTGCGGTGGCAGCGGTGGTTCTGCTTGAGGGGCGACAGGTACAGCGGCTTGCGGAACCAGGCCACGTTCACTCCTGCCCGGTCCATCTCCTCCAGCAGGTCCTTGTCGATCAGCCGGCTGCCGAAGCCGTCCAGCAGCAGCCGCACCCTGACCCCGTCCCGAGCTCGTTGTGCCAGTGCGTGCGCGAACTCGCGGGCTATGGCGCCTTTCCAGTAGACGAAGGTCATCATGTCGACCGTGTGCTCGGCCGAGCGGATGGCGTCGAGCATGGCCGGGAAGATCTCGTCGCCGTTGCGGAGGGCTACCAACGCATTCCCTTCGGTGGCCGCGATACCGATCAGACGCTCCAGGCGGCGCCGTATCCGCACGGCCCGCTCACCGACAGCCCCTCCACCGCGTGAGCCGTACGCGGTATCCGGTATGTGCTCGGTACGGGTCATTCTTTTCCTTCCGGGCTCGACGAGAGGCAGAAGCACGCCCACTGCCGCCTGCTTGCAACTCCGACGTCACCGATCGCTGACCACGCGGTGGGGGCCTACCGTGCTCTCGGCGCAGTGGGTGAAGCGCGGGTCAGTCGTTGGCGGCGGTGACCAGCTTGCGCACGTTCTCGACATTGCCGCAGCCGGACTCCAGATACTGCGCGCGCGCCTTTTGGAACTTCCGTCCCAGTTCCCTGCGGCGGTCATCGACGACGGTCTCCCGGGCATCGTTGAGGAGTGTGCGTTCCTCCTCGTCAGCGTGGTGGTTGACCGCCGTGACCAGCTCTTCGAGCTTATCCTCCCACTCGTCGGAAGCCGTGTCCTCCACCTCCAGCAGTGCCAGCAGCGCTTCATTCGCTTCATGGTGCTCGTGGACGCTGTGGTCGACGTCCTCGCCCTCGACGTTCTTGTACCGACGCAGGGCGGGGTACACCTCGCCCTCCTCGGCCGAGGCGTGTGCGATGAGCAAGTCCGCGAACTCCTTCAGGGCCGCGGCACGATCCGCTTCGACATTGCGCATGGTGCGGAAGAGTTCCTCCATGCGGCGGTGGTCCCGCAGGATGAGCTCGACGACATCAGTGGTCGGCACGGGAATTCTCCTTGCTGCGTGTGACGGTGATCCGGTCTCGCGGATACCCGGGTTTCCGCAGATGAGACGCGTCGGCTTTCGTCCGCTGCGTGCGTGCGGCCGCCTTCATCGTCCCGGGCAGAGCCGGCGGACCACCCCTCCTCGAAGGCCCGCGTCTGGCCGTGTGCGGAGCGACGGTTCACCTGCTGACGACCGACGGTTCCCGGGGTGGTGCTCGCTTCCGCCGGTGCACGCGTCAGTCTGCGTCGTCCGAGGTGGGCGACGGACAGAAACAGGCAGTCACCGACTTGCCGTGAGGGCACGGGCGCACTTCCCAGGCATCGGCCAGGGCGTCGACGAGGAACATGCCGCGTCCGCCGAGGCGGTCGCGGCTGGGCTCGCGGGGGCTGGGCAGGGCGACGCTGTCGTCGTGCACGGTGATGTGCAGGCACTGGCCGTCCCAGGCCATCACGAGCCGGGCGCTGGAGTGGGCGTGGATGTGAGCGTTGGTGACCAGTTCGGAGACGGTCAGCAGGACGTCATCCACCGTCCGCGACTGGCTGTCCGACCAGCCGAGGGCCCTCAGATGCTCGCGTGCCCAGTCGCGTGCCGCCTTCGGCTCGGTATTCATGGGCAGCGAGCGCGCCCAGCCCACCGCCCGCACTGACGACTCGTCCACTGTGATTCCTCCCTGCCCCGCGCTCGCCGAGTACAGACGGCTGCACGCCTTCGTACCGGGTCCGGTCCTACTGCCACGCCTTCCCCCGTTCAGCGGTGGCATAGCCGACGCACGGCTTCCGTGTGTCCCGCTGCTGCCTCCTGGGCGAGCGGTCGAACCGACCATTCTTGCGCACGCGTTCCAGCAGGGCGTCCGGCAGTACGGCCGCCGTGCCGCTCTCCAGCTCGTAGAAGGGCGTGTCCGGGCTGATGAGGCAGGAGCCGATGAAGCTGTGGATGAAGGGCGGAGGGAGGCGCGAAGTGAGGTTCTCCAGGGTGCCGATCAGGTCGATGGCCCGTTCGTCCAGGCCGGTGTACTCGGTGAGGAAGCAGAACTTCGACCAGTCGCCGAGCCCCTGTACCACGCGGGCCCAGCCCCGTGGCCGCTCGGGGAGCCGCCTGTCGATCCGCTTGCCGTTGCGGTCGACGTGACTCAACTCGCAAAAGGCCACCGGGCGCTAACTGCCGGTCGTCACCGAGCTGATCGACGACCGCAACCGGGCACTGGCCCCCATCAGCCCCGGGGCCGACGTGATCATCAGCGGCAGGCTCATCGGCCTGCTCATGTCCCAGATCTCCCAGAACCGGCACCAGGCAGCGGTGTTCGAAGAACTGTTCTCCACCGAAGGGGCCGGGGTCCGCCTGCGGCCGGCGAACTGACTACGTGCTGCCGGGGAGCGAGACGTCCTTCGCCACGGTCGTGGCCGCGGCACGCCGTCGCGGAGAATGCGCCATCGGTTACCGCAGCCACGATGACTCGACGACGAGCCCCCGCTACTGACGGACGGGGTGTGCCCTCGCCGCCATCACCAAGGCTCGGCCACCGTTGGCGCGGCGTCGTGCGGACCGCGGCCGGGCACCGCGCTCTATTCCTGGTACTGCGTCAGGTCGATCCCGAACACCTTCAGGTCGTAGCCGTGGACCGGGTGCTGTATCACGGCACCTCCCGCCTCCATGCCAAGCTTGTCGACCACGGCCGCGGAGGCGCTGTCACCCGTGTGCAGTACTGCGATCACCCGCTCGAGACCCCGGTCCTGCAAGGCGAACTCCAAAGCGGCGTGCGCCGCTTCGGAGGCGTATCCCTGGCCCCAGAACACCCGCCCGAGCCGCCAACTGATCGCGACCTGACCGGCTACCTCGTCCGGCTCGGCGGCCACGGACAGGCCCACCGCACCCGCCAGTTCACCTGATCCCAGTAGCTCGACCGCGAACACGCCGAATCCCTCGTCGTCCCACTCCTCCTCCCACGCCTCGATGTCCCCGGCGGTCTGCCCCGTCGAGCGCGGCCTGCCGTCACCGACGTTCTGCATCACCGCCGGATCGGCGTGGATCTCGGACAGTGGAACGAGGTCGTCATCCAACCATCGGCGCAGAAGGAGACGAGGCGTGCGGATCTCGGTCATGCTCCCATCCTGCCGATGCGGCGACCGGAGCGCGAACTGCGGCATCGTACCCAGGTATCACCGTAGCGATCCGGCTGACTGGTGACTGGCCTGTCCACGCATGAACACCGTAATCGGTACGTGGGACGGAGGGCTCCTTGCACTCCGTCTGCCCGGCGTGCGCGGCCATGCTCTCACTCGCCTGCTGGCTGCTCGTGTTGGCGGCATCGGCCGTCGTCGCTCATGGGCTCACACTGGGTTGGCTGCGGGCACCGCGCGGCGTGTGGCTGTGGTGAGGAAGGCAGCGGACCCGGTGCTGACGAGCCTGTTGCCGCTTGTCCTGGTGAGCGGTCAGGCGGAGCGGCGGCGATGTCGTCGCCCACCTCCAGCAAGGTCAGCCATGGTCCGTACGCCAGGACCGTTGGTGCCTTCAGTGGCCGGTCACGTGGCACCAGGCGGGCAGGCCGAGCGGGGCTGCCGGGTCGGTGGCGACGACGTGGACCACGGCACCAGGCTCGGCACCGTCGATCTCTTTACGCAGGCGCAGTAGGAGGGTGACGCAGAGCAGGCCGGTGGCGTCGACGGTGATGCCAGGCGCGGGGATGTCGGGGCCGGTGTGGTTCATCGTCGGTAGGCGGTGGCGGCGATGGCCGGCAGGAGGGCGAAAGAGAGAGCTCCGCCGGTGAGGGCGAGGGCGGGGTAGCTGGTGGCGGCGACCATGATGCCGGAGGCCATGCCGCCGGTGGCGCCGGCGATGGCGATGGAGACGTCGACCAGGCCCTGGGTCTTGGCACGGGTGGCGAGCGGCACGGTGTCGGTGATGATCGCGGTGCCGGCGACGAGGCCGAAGTTCCAGCCCAGCCCCAGCAGGGCCAGGGCCAGTGCGAGGAGGCCGACGGAGTCGCCGGGCGCGAGCGCGGCGAAGATTCCTGCGGCCAGCAGCGTGATGCCGGATGCGATGGCGATCTTCATGCGGCCGTAGCGGTCGACGAGCCAGCCGGTCAGGGGTGAGGGCAGGTACATGGCGCCGATGTGGATGCCGATGACGAGGCCGGAGGCGGAGGTCGAGTGGCCGTGGTCGTGCATGTGGACCGGTGTCATCGTCATGATCGCGACCATGACGAGCTGGGTGAGGACCATGACCAGGGCGCCGAGGACCACGCCTCCGCGGCCCTGCCCGGCACCGGCCTCGGCGACGGCCGGGTTGGCTGCGGCGTCGGCTGCCTTGGCCTGGGCAATGGTGCGGGCCAGCAGAAGCGGGTCGGGTCGCAGCCAGAGGGCGAGGACAAGCGCGGCCAGGGCGTAGGCGGCGCCGGAGACCATGAAGAGTCCGGCGAGGTGGGGGATGCCGAGCTGTTCGGCGAGGGTGCCGGCGGGGGCGGCGAGGTTGGGGCCTGCGACGCCACCGAGGGTGGTGGCGACCAGGACGGTGGAGACCGCGCGGGCGCGGTGGCCGGCCGGGGAGAGGTCAGCCCCGGCATAGCGGGCCTGGAGGTTGGTGGCGGTGCCCGCGCCGTAGACGAACAGGGCGATGAACAGCAGGACAGGGTTGTCCAGGACGGCGGCGGTGATGACGCCGGCCGAGCCGATGGCGCCGGTGAGGTAGCCGGTGGCAAGGCCGGGACGGCGGCCGCGGGCCTGGGAGATGCGGCCGACGGTGACGGCGGCGAGGGCGGAGCCGGCGGTGAACAGGGCGCTGGGCAGTCCGGCGAGGCTGGTGGTGCCGAGCATGTCCTCGGCTAGGAGAGCGCCGACGGTGACGCCGGCGGCGAGACCTGCGCCGCTGAGGATCTGGGAGGCGACCAGGACGCGGAGGATCCGGGGCTGGGCCTGGGCGGGGTCGGGTATGGAGGCCGTCGTGCTGGTGGGCGCAGTGCTGGTCATGTCTCTCTTCCGAAACGGGCGGTGAGCGGCGCGGGACCGGCCGGGCGGGCCCGACCGGTCCCGGTAGGGGGGTGGCCGTGGCACCGGCCCGGCGCCGGATGAAGGGCGCCATGGTCCGGTTCACGGGGTGGGTTCAGTCGGCGTCGAGGGATTGGACGAGGTCGGCGATCAGGTCGTCGGCGTCTTCGAGGCCGACGGACGCGACGGCCGGGGCGACGTTCTCCGTGCCGGCCCGCAGGCCGCACTCTGCCCTCCGCCGTAGCGACCGGCTCCAGCCGTACCTCGTCGCGCACGTACGGGGCGGCGGCGCCCTTGGGCGCGTACATCTTGAGTCCCACGACCGTGAGCACGTCTACGCCCAGTCCGCCGACATCGAGGGGGATCTTGCCGACGGTCCGGGCGGCTTCGCAGTGGGACGGCGCCCCGCGCTCACGGGCGAGTGCGGCGAGCTCCGCGACCGGCTGGAGGGCGCCGGTCTCGTTGTTCGCTGCCATCACGGAAATCAGCACCGTGTCCGCGGTGAAGGCTGCGGCAAGGGCGGTCGTTTCGACGAGCCCGTCGCCGTCGACCGGTAGCACGGTCACCCGCGCACCGTGCAGCCGCTCCGGGGCCGGGCACGTCCCGAGGACAGCAGAGTGCTCGGTGACCTGACCTCGAGCCTCGGCCAGGGCCCGCCGTGGCGGCGCAGGGGTGGTCGCTGGAGCGGTTGCCGAAGTAGCAGGCCAGGTAGAGGGCCATCGCCTCGGCGACGCGCGGGTCGACCGGGTTGGTGGCGTAGTAGTCCAGGTAGGCCGGCTCCTCGGCCAGAGCCGGGTGCGGCTGGCGGTGGCCGCCCGGGCCGGTCACGTCAGGTCCGCGGCGTCGACGGGCAACTCCGACAGGCGCCACTCCAACATGCCGTCGTCGAGGCGGATCGCCCGCCGTCCGCGGTCGGTCAGCAGGCGCACGGCGTCGTAGGCCAAGACGCAGTACTTGCCGCGGCAGTAGACGACGATCTCCAGGTCCTCGGGCAGCTCGTTGATCCGGGCGGCCAGCTCGCCGACCGGGATGGAGACGGCTCCGGGAATGTGCCCGGCCCGGTACTCCTCCACCGGCCTCACGTCGAGAACGACAACGTCCCCGGCGGCGATCCGGATCCGCAGTTCCTCGCGGCTGAGCTCGGCTGAGGCGTCCTCGCCGAGGTAGGCGTCGCGCGCGGCGGGCACAGTGGGCTGGTGGCGGTCGGCGACCTTGCGCAGCAGGGCGAACAGCTGGGCGACGTCGTCGCCTGCGAGCCGGTAGTGGATGCGCACGCCTTCGCGGCGGGTGACGACGAATCCGGCTTGTTTGAGGGTCTGCAGGTGCGCCGAGGCGGTGGTCAGGTTCAGCCCGGCCGCCTTCGCCAGCGCGTCGACGGTGCGCTCGCCCTGGGCCAACAGATCCAGCAGTTCCAGGCGTTTTCCGCTGGCCAGCGCCTTGCCGCTGCTCGCGAACGCCTCGTACAACCGCGCCTTCGTAATGCTCTTGGTGTTCTCCGACATGACATCCTCCATGAATCCATGGATTACGGTAGTCGAGTCGGGTGGGTGTGACCACACGCCCCGCCCCGAGGTCTTGGAGGACGCCGTGGGCTTCTCGGACGATCACCTCATACCGCTCGACGAAGGACTGGGCCACAGCGCCCACCTGCTCGACCTCGGCCATGGACGCGCCCCGGCCATGGACGCCAGCCGCGGCCTGCGCTCCCTGCGGGCGGCAGCCGAGCGGCACGGGCTGCGCGTCGCGTTCGCCGCGGACGCCGCCCGCACCGACCTCGGCCCCGACCGCACCGAGGAACTCGCCCGCGCCCAGAACCACTCGCTCAAGCGGCTGGCCGCGCTGCCGGACGCCACCGAGGTGTGGCCCACGCACGGTGCGGGCTCGTTAGGCGGCCACGTCGTCGGCGTCCGCCCGGCAGCCGCCTACGCCGCCGGGCGCATCCCAGGTTCTCTGCCGATCCCGCTGCGCGACCAGTTCGCCACCTGGCTCGGCTGGCTCCTGCCCGACACCGCGCCACTCGCTTTCGTCGTCAACGACGACCAGGATCTGAGCGGGATCGTCTGGCAGGCGTACAAGATCGGCTACGAGCACCTCACCGGCGGCATGGACGCCTGGTTCGCCGATGGCAAGCCCAGGCGCCACCACCGCGTTCTGCTGCTACTGGATCACCGCGAGGCGTCTCCCTCCGCATTGCCCGGCCAGGGCTGGTTCGGCATGCGCAGCGTGAGAAGGGCGACGTCGTCGAGTCCAGGGGGCTGGACCCGGCTCAGAAGCTGGTCGGTGAAGGACGGCAGGGGGCGGTGAGCGAGGACCGCGGCGTGCTGTCGCAGGCGGTTCAGACCGTCGTCGATGGTTCGCCCGGGTGCCTCGATGAGACCGTCGGTGTACAGCAGCAGCGTGCAGCCGGGCGGCAACACCACCGTGGCGTCGGGACGGCGCGTGCTGATTCCGGTTCCCAGCAGCAGGCTGTGCCCGCCTGTCAGGTACTCGGTCAAACCGTCACGGGTGACGAGGAGAGGTGGGGGGTGGCCCGCGTTGCTCCATGTCAGCTGCCAACTCCCGTCGTCCGCCCGAGTGACTCTGGCGCAGACGAGGGTGGCCATGGTGACGTCGGTGATCGGCATGATCGCCTCGTCGAGGCGCTCCACGATGCGGCTGGGCGGTGTCTGCTGGGACCACGCGTAGGCGCGCAACATGTTCCGCAGCTGGGCCATACCGGCCGTGGCCTCCAGGTCGTGACCGACCACGTCACCGATGGCCAACGCGGTCGCGCCATCGGACAGGGTGAAGGCGTCATACCAGTCCCCGCCCACCTGTGAGGCGTCCGGCGCGGGCAGGTAGCGCACGGCCAGTTGCAGCCCGGGCACACGGGGCATCTGCGGCAGCAGGTGATTCTGCATGGTCTCGGCGATCGCGCGCTGGCGCTGGTAGAGACGCGCGTTGTCCAGCGCCAGGCTGGCACGGCGGGCGATGTCCTCGATCAGGGGCAGGTCCGCGGCGGTGAAGCTCTCCAGCTTGTCCGCCCGGCCGAGAGTAAGGGCGCCCAGCACCTCCCTGGTGCCACGGAGCGGGACGACCACGGCCGACCGGATGCCGGTGGCGTCGAACAGACGACGCTGCTCGACGGCGATGCCCGAGTCCGGGGGGCTGCGGTAGACGTCCGGCTCGACCAGCGCCGAGGCCACCCCGCGCAGGGCGCGCGACAGCGGCATCGTGGAGTGCTCGGGCACGGGCGGCATCGGCCCCTGGAGTTCCTCATACGGCACGAGACGGCCCCCCTCGGAGTGGACGACGGCGGTTCGCCACACTTCGTCGTGCTCCGTGATCAGGTCGATGACGGCCCAGTCCGCGAGCCTGGGCAGAACCAGGGCTACCAGCCGGTGCAGGGCCTCGTCGACGTTGAGGGTTGAGGTCAGCCGGGTCGTCGTTTCGGCCAGCAAGGCCAGTCGTTCCAGTTCGCCCATCGGTTCCGCGGTCCGCTCCGGGCGCGCTCCCGCGGGGCGCTCCTGCTCTCGCGGGTGGAAGATCACCAGCGTTCCGGCGCCTCGGCCCTCCAGGGCGTAGGGGGTGATGAGCCAGGAAACGGACAGGACGGAGCCGTCCGCACGGGCAAAGTAGTCGTCGTCGCCCTGAGCCGGGTGACCGGCGTGGAACGCCTGCCGCATGGCGCACTGGCTGACGTGCAACGGCTGGCCCCGGGCCCCGCGGTGCAGCAGTTCATGGGCGTCCTGTCCGACAAGCTCTTCGGCCCGGCGGCCCAGCATCCGCTCGGCGCGGCTGTTGGCGGCGATGATGTGACCCTGCTCGTCGACGAGGTACGCACTGGCCCCGATGGCCTCCAAGGCCACGGTGAATCCTGGACGCACCGCATGCCTGGCCTCATCATGTGCCCCTGTCATCGTCCGGCCTCCTCCTGGTCGCGTGCTGCCCGGTCGCTGCTGCCCTGAGGAGTGTCTCTCCGGGGCCCCTGAGTCCTACCCTCCATATGCCCCTCGAAGGCGATAGGCTCTCACGCCTTCTTGGCGCCCGAGGCCGCACATCCTGCCGCCCGAGCGGCTTCAGCAGGCCGCGAGGCCGGCCGGCGGCGCCCTCCCTCCGGGCAGCTCCGGGCCACTCGCGTTCTCGACGCCCGGGGGGGCGACGCAACGACCCGCTCCGAGTCGGGGCAGGACGGCATCATCCTCATCATGTCCGCGATGGCGGTGCTGCTCACCTTCGTGCTGATCACCGTGGCCGTTCTCGGCGTGCTCAACTCCGTGCTCCTCGACACCCGGGAAGGCATCCACGACCTGGGCGTCTGCAGGGCGATCGGCATGACGCCGCGGCAGACCATGGGCCTCGTGCTCGCCCCGGTGGCCGTGATCGGCGTGATCGGCGGGCTGATCGGCGTCCCTGCGGGGTACGCGCTGCATCACGTCGTCATGCCGGTGATGGGGCGGGCCGTAGGCACCAGCCTGCCGTCGCCCGTCCTCGACGTGTACGGGCCTTTCCAGCTGCTCCTGCTGGGGCTCGGCGGGGTCGTGATCGCGGTGCTGGGCGCGCTGCTCCCGGCCGGCTGGGCGGCCAGGGCCCGTACGGCCACGGCGCTGCGCACCGAGTAGTGCCCGGTGGAGCGCCAGCCGCTCGGCCCCTCCCGCGCCCGGCCGGCGGGACACGTCCGACGGCCTGAGCTGCGGAAGCACCATGCCGCCCCGGTTCCGGTACGACGACCGGGACCCACATGGGCGGGGCAGTCGAGGTATGCCTGACAGCACGCCCGCGACGGCCGCCATCAACTCCTGGGTGCCGTCGCGGCGAACGCCGCCCGGTACGCGGTGGGCGTCGTGCCCAGGACGCGCCGGAAGTGCAGCCGCAGGTTGGACGGGCTGCCCAGCCCGCACCGGTCGGCGATGTGGTCGACGGCGAGTCCGGTGGTCTCCAGCAGTTCCCGGGCACGGTCGAGCCGGGCGGCGAGCAGCCACCGCAGGGGCGTCGTGCCGGTCTCGGTGACGAACCGCCGGGCGAAGGTCCGCGGAGCCATGTGCGCGTGGGCGGCGAGCCGTGGGACCGTCAGCGGTTCGTGCAGACGGGCCAGGGCCCACGCCCGGGTGGCCGCGAGGGTGGCGCCGGGTTCCTCAGTGGCCAGCGGCCGTGTGATGTACTGCGCCTGCCCGCCGTCGCGGTGGGGCGCCGAGACCAAGGTGCGCGCCACCTGGTTCGCCGTCCGCGCGCCCAGGTCACGTCGCACCAGATGCAGGCACAGGTCGATGCCGGCGGCGACGCCCGCCGAGGTCAGTACCTGTCCCTCGTCCACGTAGAGCACACGCGGGTCCACCGACACCTTGGGGTGCCGCGCGGCCAGTTCGTCGGCGTACTTCCAGTGGGTGGTGGCCTTGCGGCCGTCCAGGACGCCGGCTGCCGCCAGCGCGAAGGCGCCGGTGCAGATCGACACCAGTCGCCGGCCCCGGGTGTGGGCCTCGGCCAGTGCGGCGAGTACGTCCTCGGGGAGCTCTCGCCGGTGCGGCGCGTACCCCGGGACGATGACGGTGTCCGCCTCGTGTACGGCCTCCAGTCCGGCGGTCACCGTGACCGCGAAGCCCGCGGCGGTCGTGACCGGGCGCGTGGTCCGTCCGCACAGAGTCAGTTGGTAGGGGTCACCGGGTACGGCGATGAAGACCTGGGCCGGGATGCCCAGATCCAGGGGCAGTACGTCGTCCATGACCAGCACCGCCACTCGATGCGGTGCGACAGTGGTGGCAGCTTCCTCGCGCATAATGGCAAGTCTGCCACTTTCAGGCGGAGTTGGTGCGGGCGATCGTTTGTGCCATGACCGATGTGACGACCACCGGCGTACCGCCGCTGCCCGACTCGCCCGTCGCCCGCCGCGCGCTGGCCCTGGTACGCGAGACGGAGTCCACCGCGACCGCCAATCACAGCGTCCGCAGCGCGCTGTTCGCCCGCATCCGTGCCGATCACGAAGGCGCGGAGCCGGGACGTGACTATGATCCGGAGCTGCTGTTCCTGGCCTGCGTCCTGCACGACATCGGCCTGACGCCGGCCGGTGACCGCCACCAGCGGTTCGAGGTGGACGGCGCCGACACGGCCGCGGAGTTCCTCACCGCGCAGGGCCTGCCGGCTGTCGATGTCGACGCCGTGTGGGAGGCCGTCGCCCTGCACACGACACCGGGCATCGCCGAGCGCCGCGGCACCCTGTGCGCCCTGGTGCACCAGGGGACCGGCATGGACTTCGGCCTGGACACCGATTGCGTGGACGACGCCACCGGCGCCGCAATCCACGCCGGCTATCCGCGACTGTCCATGGCCACCACCCTCACCGACGAGATCACTGGTCAGGCTCGCAACCGCCCGGAGAAGGCCCCGCCCTTCAGCCTCGCGTCCGAACTCCTGCGGGAGAGGTCCGTGCCACCGCACAGGACTCGCATGGAGACCATGGCCGACGCCGCGCGCTGGGGCAACTGAGCATGACCACGTACGGAATCCTGCTGTTCGACTCGGCGCAGGAACTCGACTTCACCGGCCCGTGGGAGGTGTTCACCACCTCCGCCGGACTGCGGGGCGGCGCGGACGACGTCCTGCTCATCGCCGAGCGCGCGGCCCCCGTCCGGTGCTCCCAGGGCATGCGCGTCCTGCCGGACCACACACTCGGTGACCACCCGCCTCTGGACGTCGTCCTCGTCCCGGGCGGTCACGGTGCCCGGGAGGCCGAGACCCGCAACGAGCGGGTCACCGGCTGGCTCACCGGCACCGCCGAGCGCGCGGCCTGGGTGGTCGGCGTCTGCACCGGGACCTTCCTGCTGCACGCCGCCGGCCCCGCCCGAGCCCGCCGGGTCGCCACACACTGGCAGTACGAGGACGCGCTCGAAGAGCGCGGTGACGTCACCGTCGTACGCGACGCCCGCTATGTCGTCGACGGCAACCTCCTCACCAGTCAGGGCGTCTCCGCCGGCATCGACAGCACCCTGTGGCTCGTCGGCCACCTGCACGGACGCGAGCACGCCCGCGCCGTGCGCCGTTCCCTCCAGTACGACCCGGCTCCTCCCTACCTGGCGGACGAACCCGCCGCCCCGCCCCTGCCCGACCGAGAAACGGAGTACCGACCCACATGAACCGCCGGACCCTCCTGCACGCCACCACTGCCCTCGGGACCGCGGCACTGATGGCCGGCGCCACGGCCCGGGCCGACGCCGCCGAGCCCGAGGCCCCCCGACGGGACCGGCCGCTGCGCGTCCACGTGGTCATGTTCGACGGCGTGGAGGAACTCGACTTCTCCGCCCCCTACGAGGTGTTCTCCGCCTCCGGCTACTTCACCGACCGGGAAGTGGAGACTCGCTATGTGACGCTCGACGGTCCGCGTACCGTCAAGGCTGCCTACGGCACCCGACTGCGCGTGGACCACGCGTGGGCACCCGAGCAGGCGGACCTCCTCGTCGTCCCCGGCGGCGGCTACGCACGCCGCGAGGATCCCGGCGTGTGGGCCGAGATCCGGCGCGGCTCACTGCCACGGGCCCTGGCCGCCGCCGCCCGCCCGGGCCTGACCGTCAGCGCGCTGTGCACCGGCGTGATGCTGCTCTCCGCCGCCGGACTGACGTCCGGGCGCCCCTGCACCACCCATCACCGGGCGCGGGCCGACCTGGAGCAGCAGGGCGGCGTAGTGAAGAACGCCCGCGTGGTCGACGACGGCGACCTGGTCACCGCGGGCGGGGTCACCTCCGGACTGGACCTCGCCTTGTGGCTGGTACGCCGCGAGCTCGGAGCGGATGCCGCGGTCGGTCTGGAAGAGATGCTCGAGTACGAGGCACGCGGCACGGTGTGGACTGCGCGAAGCGGTCGGTGAAGGGGCTCCTTTGACGCCTCCTTCCCACGCCGAGCCCCTCGCCCCGGCGGTTCAGGAAGCCGTTTCGACAGGGCGGACCAAGCAGTACTCGTGGCGGCTGTGGCCGGATGTCACCTCTGTGGTTCGTCGTCTCTTCCGCAGGATTCGCCGACCCACGACACGTGCGCACCAGTGTCGCGGTGGCGCCCGTGCCCGGCAGGCCGCCTCGGTGCTGTCAGACGCGAGTCCGGAACGCAGACGGGACAGCAGCAGCCGGCGGACGGCAACGGCCTCCCTCCGGGCCGCGCGAGGGCCGCGTTTCGGTCGGGCAGGCTCATTGGCGCCAGGTGCTTCCCCGCGTCGGGCAGGGACGGGCGGGCGCCGCTGTCCGCGCGACCAGGCGCCTGCCGCGTACCGGGTGGCGTCGGTTGCCGCGCATGCCGCTCCGGTCGCGGCCACGGAGCACCGCGTCGGCCAGAAGACGTCCTCGCGTCCGGTTCGTCTCACACACGGTGGCTGTCCGGTTTCCACGGCGAACGACGAGACCACGGACTCGTCCTGGCACTGAGGCTGACGCAGCGGAAGGCCACCGACAGCCCCACTGGGAGAGGCCGCGGCCCACCGCCCCAGCCGTCAGACCTGCGACCCCGGCTTTCGCGCGCTGTGCCGGAAGACGGCGGTGTTCGGCCGCCGACGCTGCCCGCCAGGCACCTGTCAAGGGCGCGCAAGAGACGTGTAAGGTCCGTTGCGGGGTGCCGGGAAGTCTGGTCGGCGATCAGGGAACAGCGGTCTTCGTCAATCGGGGTTGGTCTTCATGGTGCTCGTCGCGGTCTTCGGCGCCGCTCTGCTCATCGCCGTCCTCCTTTCCGGGCTCGCTGCCCGCACCGTGCTGTCCACCTCCCTTCTTTTCCTCGTCGGCGGTGCCCTCGTCAGCGACGGGTTCCTCGGCCTGATCCACATCTCGCCGGAAAGCGACATCGTCGCGGTCACCGCCGATCTGGCCTTGTTCGCGGTGCTGTTCACCGACGGTATGCACGTGTCCTTCCCCAAGCTCAAGGAGAACTGGAGGAATCCGGCCCGCGCTCTTGGTCTCGGCATGCCGCTCGCCTTCGTCGGGATGGCGCTGATCACCCACTACCTGGTCGGGCTGGACTGGACGACTTCCTTCCTCGTGGGCGCCGTACTGGCACCCACGGACCCCGTGTTCGCCTCGGCGATCGTCGGCCGCAAGGAAGTGCCGGCCAAGCTGCGGCAGTTGCTGAACGTGGAAAGCGGCATCAACGACGGGCTCGCCCTGCCGGTGGTTCTCGTCCTCATCGCTGCCGCCGGCCCGGCCGGCGGCCACGCGGAGTCAGCTTTCGGGACGATCGCTCTTGAACTCGGGCTGGGCCTCGCCTTCGGTGTGGTGCTGCCGTTGCTGGTGAACGGGCTCGTGCGGTTCCGGCTGCTGGGAGCGGAGCCCAAGTTGCAGCCGCTGCTGCCCCTGGCCACCGGAATCATCCTGTACGCCGCCTGCCATCTGACCCACGCCAACCCTTACCTGGCCGCCTTCTCCGCAGGAGCCGTGCTCACCGCCGTGTCACCGGAGGCGAAGACTGCTTTCGAACCGCTGGGTGAGGCGCTCGCGGAGCTGGCCAAGTTCGCCGCGTTGCTGGTCTTCGGGGCGCTGCTGACGCCCCAGCTCTTCGCCGACCTGTCCTGGACCGGCTACGTGGCGGTGGTCCTGGCGATCCTGCTGGTGCGGCCCGCCTCGATGATGGTCTCGCTCGTCGGCACGCGGTTCGACCGACGGGAGAAGCTCGTGGCCGCGTGGTTCGGGCCCAAAGGCTTCGCCTCCGTGGTCTACGGGCTTCTCGTGCTGCAGGCCGACATCCCGCAGGGGGAGCAGGCGTACACGCTCATCGCGGTCTGCATCGCCTTCTCAATCATCGCTCACAGCAGCACCGACGTGCCCATCGCGAAGATCTTCGAGGTCGAGGACCTGGCCGGCATCCCGGAGTCGGCGAGCAGCGCGCGGACGCGGGTCGCGAGCGAGGAGGACGGGCAGGGCCACCGGTCGTGAACACCACGTGCGCCGGCCAGGATGGAGGAGAAAATGAGCGTGGGGCCCGCGGAACCGCGTGTGTGGCGTGCGGGCTGGCTGGCCCGCGTGGCGGCCGCGGGAACGTGCCTGTCGTTCGTGACGTTCGTTGAGCGTCCCGCCGGGGGCACGCTGGCCGACCCGCAGCCCGGCACGTTGTTCTTCGCGGTGTGGACGTCCCTGGTGGCTGGGTGGCTGTGCTGCCGAGTGGGACTGTGGCGCCTCGCCGCGGACCGGGACGGGGTGCACATCCGCAGGATGTGGACCGTGACGTTCCTGCCGTGGTCGAAGATCGGGCGAGTGGAGCTGCGGCGCGATGGGTTGCTCGAGTTCTCGGGGACGACGGAATTTCCGCTGGCGGGCCTGTTCGTGCCGTCCTGGGCCGACAGGCTGATGGGACGCCGACGAGCCGGAGACCGAGCGGCACAGTTGCTGACCGAGATGGCCAGAAGTCCCGATACGCGTCCACAGGCCCGGGCTGGGCGGGCCACGACCGGCTCGGCATTCGCCCTTAGGGCGTTGCCGCTGGCCGGCGCCCTGTTTGCCGCGGCGGAGTGGGTGAACCACTGACCCGTCTCTCTGCGGGAGGGCTGCGGCGAGTTGATGCCTGACCGGTTTCACCACGCGGTGGCCGCCCTTCGGCCGTCCGGTGCCGCGACCGCACGCCTCCGTGTCCACGTCACCTCGGGCCTGAACGGTCGCTGGGCGCGCCGGGCGCGGTACGGGTGATCATGCCCGGCCCTCAGATCGGCCGCTGAGCAGCCGGGTGGTCAGGTAACCGGAAGGAGCGCACTACCGCGGTGGCGCAGGCGATCACCAGACTGGTGGCCCACCCGGCCAGCCCCCTCAACGCATCGACAATGCTTGTGCCGCTCTCGACGCCGCGCGGAGGGACCAGCCCTTGCGGGTCGTAGACGAGTGTCAGCGCGTCCCCGGGACGGGTGGACTGTGTGCACCCTCGCCAGATCCGGGCTGTGGAGGGGGCTCCGTCACGGCTTGCCACCGAGCAGAAGTAGCGGTCCCGCGCCTCGGATGCGTCCTGGCTCTCCTGGACGGACGTCACGACCACGGATCGTTCCTGCCCCCGTGCCGTCAGGACCACGCCGACGGCCGCCTGAGGCGTGTGCAGTGCGAGGCCCACGGCCAGGACCGCGACGACACCCACCAGTGCCCGGCCGGCACGTACCAGGAGCAGGTAGAGGACAAGGCTCAGCGCGCACACCACACCCACGTCGCCCGCGCGGAACGCCGCATTGCCGGTCCAGGCACCGAAAAGGCCGGCGCCCACAATCAGTCCCGTGCCCAGGACTCCGGCGACGAGGCCCTCTGCGATCAGCCACCGAGGCGGCAGACCCGTGAACTCCGCCGGCCCCCAGACCATGGCGCGTACACGAGTTGCCGCCTGCGACTCGGCTGCGGACGGGTCCCCGCGCCGTCTGCTCATTCGTCGTACTCCTCACGCCCGCAACGGGCGCGAGCCCCCGACTCCAGTTCTTTGCATTATGCAAAACACGGAACGGTCTCGTCATTCCCAGCCGAGAGGGGACAGCTCGGCGTCGGCGACCGAAGCGGGGGGCTCTGCGCCCGCCTCGTTGAAGGCGGCCAGGGCGTCGATCAGTACCCGCCGCTGCTCCGGACTCAGGCGTTCGACGATGACGGCGATCTCCGTGCGCCGCCGGACGGTGACCTCCTCGACCGTGCGTCGCCCCTCCGGCGTGAGCCGCAGCAGGGTCTCCCTCCGGTTGCCCGGATTGACCTGGCGGTCCGCAAGTCCGGCGGCGATGAGCCGGTCCACCATGCGCATGGCCGTCGAGGGGGCGACGCGGAGGTGCTCGGCGAGAGCGACGAGTTTGGTGGCGCCCCGGGTGGACAGGACGACCAGCATCCTGAACTGCGGCAGCGTGACCCGGTCCTCCACAGCGGACAGGGAACGGGCGGAGACCGCCACCAGCAACCGTGAGGCGGTCAGCACCTCACGCGTGACCGCTTCGACGTCCTCCATGGTCCCCTCGCGGGACTCGTGCTCCACCATGGGTCCTTTCTACCCGGCCCCTTCATTTAGACTGTGCAAAATTTTGTCTGCCGAAGTGACAGCCAGTGGGTCCTCTGCCCCGTCGGGACAGGAGGGAGCCCCGGCCACCCCTGGAAGGCGAGCATGACACGCAAGGAAGCAGACCCCGCCAGACCCCACGTTCCCACCGGTTGGCGCCGACTGGCCGCTCGTGCGCCCATCCTCCTGTTCCGGGTCGGTCTGGGGCCGCTCCTCGGCCGACGGTTCCTCCTGCTGCGCCACGTGGGCCGTATCAGCGGAAGCGACCGCCAGGTGGTCCTCGAAGTGGTGACGTACGAGGCGCCGTATCGCTGCTGGACGGTCGCCTCCGGCTTCGGGCCGGGCTCCGACTGGTACCGCAACCTGCGCGCCCAGCCGAAGACGGTCGTGCAGTTCGGCAACCGCCACCACGCCGTCACCGCCCACTTCCCCACTCCGGAGGAAGGCGCCGACATCATGGCGGGCTACGGACGAGAACGCCCCCGCACCGCCCGTCGCCTGTGCACGTACCTCGGGCTGCCCGCCGAGGGCACCGAGTCCGCGTTGCGCGAGGCCGGGCGCGCGATCCCCTTCGTCCGCCTCGTGGCGGACGTCCTTCCACCGGACTCGCCCCGCCGACCGTGACACCACGCCACCATGGAAGTGAGTGACAGTGCCGAACCCCACTCCCGACTCGATATGGCTGCGCTTTCTCACAGACAGCGAAGAAGCCATCGCGCGGTCCGCGCCGAAAGAGCCGTCGGCACGGGAAAGGTCTCGGCATCCGGAAGGCAACGCCCATGTCGGCGAAACCTGGTGCCGTGACGACGCCCTGGGCGAACCCTCATGGCACCGTCTCGATACCCGCGGGAGGGTACGCCGCCTCGGGCGCATCCTGGGAGGCGCTGCCGCGCTCGCCGTTCTGCTGGGGCTCTTCTCCTGCCTTCCCGAAGCTCCGCCAGGCCTGCCCGGGGTGCCCGAGGAAACGGTGCCGCCCCAGACGACCAGTGCCGTAGTCGAGTCACCGGGCCCCGTTCGCCCGTCCTTGCGGGCGCCGGAGGCGACGTGAGACGGCTCCGGGACCGACACACGGGCCGGCTCCGCCCCCGAACCCCGGAACGCCAACCCCAACGTGCTCGCCAGGGCCCAGGGGACGGGCGGCCGACGGGAAGTGCGTCACGAGTGCACGACTCGTCCCAGGGGGCGGTGTGGGAGGCAGGGAGACGGCCGGGAGGCGTGTGACCGGCTATGGCAGGTTTTCAGGAGAGCGCCTCCCCCGGGCGTCGGCTGACTTGGGCGGGCCGGTGAGCACCCGGCCCCCGCACTGGCCGTCTGACCTCGCTCCTCCGCACCTGCCGACCGGACGTTTCCCGCCGTCCACCAAATGACCGGCGCGTGCCCCGGGGGCTCACTGCCTGCCTCGGGAGCGATCCCGAGGACTCGCATCAGCCCCTCCACACCGCTTTTTCGATTCGAGCCGGACCACGATGGACTTGGACGTGGGGGTGTTGCTCACCTCGGCCGTGGAGTCCAGGGGGACGAGGACGTTGGTCTCCGGGAAGTAGGCCGCACAGCAGCCGCGGGGCGTGGAGTACGCGACCGTGCGGAATGACGGTGCCCGGCGTTCGACGCCGTCGGAGAACTCGCTGACGACATCGACCAGGTCGCCGTCGGACAGACCGCGTGCGGCGAGGTCGTCCGGGTGGACGAAGAGCACCCTGCGGCCCTGGTGGATGCCGCGGTAGCGGTCGTCGAGGCCGTAGATGGTGGTGTTGTACTGGTCGTGCGAGCGAAGGGTCTGGAGGATGAGCCGTCCCTGCGGCACGCGCAGCACGTCCAGTGGGTTGACGGTGAAGTTGGCCAGCCCGGTCCTGGTGGGGAAGCGCCTCTCGTCCCTGGGTGGGTGGGGCAGCGCGAAGCCCCCCGGCTCGCGCACGCGGGCGTTGAAGTCCTCGAAGCCGGGGACGACCCGTTCGATCCGGTCCCGGATGCGGTCGTAGTCCGCCTCGAACTCCGCCCAGGGCACCCGCGGAGCGTCGTCCCCGAGGGCCGCCCGCGCCATCCGGCAGATGATGGCGACCTCGCTCAGCAGGGCTTCCGACGCCGGCGCGAGCCGCCCTCGCGAGAGGTGGACCATGCCCATGGAGTCCTCGACCGTCACCAGCTGGGGCCCGGTGGGCCGCAGGTCCGCCTCGGTGCGCCCCAGGCAGGGCAGGATGAGCGCCTGGCGGCCGGCCACCGCGTGGGAGCGGTTGAGCTTGGTGGAGATCTGCACCGTGAGGTCGCAGGTGCGCAGGGCCCGCTCGGTGAGGTCGGTGTCGGGGGCCGCGGCGACGAAGTTGCCGCCGAGCGCCACGAAGACCCGGACCCGCCCGTCGCGCATCGCCCGTATGGTCTCCACCGCGTCGTGGCCGTGGTGGGCGGGCGGCACGAAACCGAATTCGGCACCGAGCGCGTCGAGGAAGGAGGGGTCCGGCTTCTCGTGGATGCCCATGGTCCGGTCGCCCTGGACGTTGGAGTGGCCCCGCACCGGGCAGAGGCCGGCGCCGGGGCGCCCCACGTTGCCGCGCAGCAGGAGGAAGTTGACGACCTCGCGGATGGTCGGCACGGAGTGGCGGTGCTGGGTGAGGCCCATCGCCCAGCAGACGACGATCTTCTCGGCGGCCAGTACGTCCTGGAACGCCTCCCCGATCTCCTGCGCCTGGAGACCGGTGGCTTCCAGGATGTCGTCCCAACGGGCCTTGCGGGCCTGCTCGGCGAAGGCTTCGAAGCCGTGGGTGTGCGCGGCGATGAATTCGCTGTCGAGCACTGCTCCCGGAGCATCGTCCTCGGCCTCGAGGAGCATGCGGTTGAAGGCCTGGAACAGGGCCTGGTCGCCGCCGAGCCTGATCTGCAGGAACCGGTCGGACAGCTGGGTTCCGCCGCCGACCACGCCGGAGGGGCGCTGGGGGTTCTTGAACCTCAGGAGCCCCGCCTCCGGCAGCGGGTTGACCGAGACGACGCGGGCCCCGCACTCCTTCGCCTTCTCCAGGGCCGAGAGCATCCGGGGGTGGTTGGTCCCCGGGTTCTGCCCCACGACCAGGACCAGGTCGGCCTCGTACAGGTCCTCCAGCCGGACGCTGCCCTTGCCGATGCCGATGGTCTCGACCAGGGCGGAACCGCTGGACTCGTGGCACATGTTCGAGCAGTCCGGCAGGTTGTTGGTGCCGAACAGCCGGACGAAGAGTTGGTAGACGAACGCGGCCTCGTTGCTCGCTCGTCCGGAGGTGTAGAAGGCGGCCTGGTCCGGTGAGTCGAGCGTTCGCAGTTCCCGGGCGATGACCTGGAACGCGTCGTCCCAGGAGATCTCCCGGTACCGGTCGCTGCCCGCGGGGCGGTACATGGGACGGGTGAGGCGTCCCTGCTGGCCAAGCCAGTAGTCGCTGCGTTCGGCGAGGGCGTCCAGGGTGTGCTCGGCGAAGAACTCGGGGGTGACCCGGCGCACGGTGGCCTCCTCCGCCACCGCTTTGGCGCCGTTCTCGCAGAACTCCGCACGATGCCGGTGCTCGGGCTCCGGCCAGGCGCATCCCGGGCAGTCGAATCCCTTCTTCTGGTTGACGCTCAGCAGGGTGAGCAGACTGCGGCGGGCACCCATCTGCGTGTGGGCGTGGCGCAGCGAGGAGGTGACCGCCGGAATGCCTGCGGCGTAGTCCTTCGGCGGCCCCACCCGCAGACGGGAGTCACCAGGGTCCTCGGCAGGTGCCTTGCGGGTCATCGGCAGCGCTCCGCTGTGTCGGGAAAGGGGGTACGGGGGTACGGGAGGGCAGTGGGCGTCGCGGGGAACGAAGCGGGAGTGGCCGGGGCGGCCTGTGCCGGGCGGAGCGGGAATCCGGCTCTGCGCCCGGCACCGTTCCCGGGCTGCCGGCTCGCCCCTGACGGCTACTGGGACAGCTGGGTGCCCAGTCGGGCCTGGACCCACTCGTGGAACTCACCGATGTGGTGCTCGCTCGGCACCAGGACGCCGCCCTTGGCGTACAGACGGGAGCCCATGGCCGGCTGGCAGCGCTCACACGCGTCGAAGTCCTGCCGGTTGACCCGGTCGAACAGCTCCACCGACCTGCTGACGTCCTTGCCGCTCTCCACGACGTGCGGCAGATACAGCCAGTCGCACTCCACGATGGTCCGGTCGACCGCCACCGGGTACATCCGGTGGAAGATCACGTGATCGGGGACCAGGTTGATGAACACCTGCGGCCGCACCGTGATCGCGTAGTACCGGCGGTCCTGGTCCTCGGAGACCGTGGGGATGCGGTCCAGGCCCTCCGATCCGTCGACCGTGAACCCCTGGACGTCGTCCCCGAACTCGGCGCCGTGTCCCACGTAGAACTGGGCGGCGTAGCCGTCGGCGAACTCGGGCAGGACCTCGGTGAGTTCTGGGTGGATCGTCGCGCAGTGGTAGCACTCCATGAAGTTCTCGATGATCAGTTTCCAGTTCGCCCGCACGTCGTAGACGATCCGCCTGCCGACCTCCAGGCCCTCGACGCCGTAGCGGTCGATGGACTCCACGTCGCCCAGGCGCGCCATGACGTCCGCGATCACCGACTGCTCGAAGGAGGGCGGGTTCTCGGCCAGGCACACCCACACGTAGCCCAGCCACTCGCGCACCGCGACACTCGCCAGGCCGTACTCGGTCCGGCCGACGTCGGGCATCTTCGTCAGGTTCGGAGCCGCGACGAGCTTGCCTTCGAGGTCGTAGGTCCAGGCGTGGTACGGGCACTGGAACGCCCGCTTGACCTCGCCGGACTCCTCCGTGCAGAGCTTGGCGCCCCGGTGCCGGCACACGTTGAAGTAGGCGCGGACGGACTTGTCCCGCGACCGGGTCACCAGGATGCTCTCGCGCCCGACGTCCACGGTCCTGAAGGCGCCGGGCTTGGCCAGGTCCGACGAGCGTGCCACGCAGAACCACATGGCCTCGAAGATGCGCTCCTGCTCCAGCCGGAAGATCTCCGGGTCCGTGTAGTGATCACCGGGGAGGGTCGCGATCAGGCTCTCCGGCAGGTCGGTCGTAGTCATTGTTCACCTCGAGGGATATGTCGTGGGCGGTAGGTCGTCCGACGGCAGGGAGGTCAGGGGCCGCTTCGGCCCGCCTGGAGGATCGGCCGCCCGACGTGCTCCGTGGCGGCGTCCAGGAGCCAGTCGGCGAGGTATCCGGCGAAGGAGGAGCGGACCAGCACCCAGAGCCCGGGCCTGAGGCCGTCACGGGCGACGAGGACGACCTGCGCGCGGGCCAGGGTGGTCTGCGCGCAGCGGCCGGCCCCGAAGACCCGTGGGTGCAGGTCGAGAGAACAACCGCGGGCGAGGAGGTCGCGGGAGCGGGCCCCGGCGACCAGCAGCGCGGTGCGCTGTGCGGAGACGTCGACGACCGCGCCGTGTTCGTCGCCGATCGCGGACCGCAGTCGCTCGGGCAGGCCGGTCGCCGCGCCGGCCCCGACGACGAGCCACTCGTCGGGGCCGAGCCACAGCACGGCCAGTTCACCACCGCGGTTGACGGTGTTCGGCGCCAGGGGCAGCGGCACCCCCAGAGCCAGGCCGACGGCCTCCGCGGCCGGACTCTTCGGGTCGAGTCGGAGGGTGACCTGGGCGAGGAACGGGAGTCCCGCCAGGCGCAGGGATCCGCGCGAGTCCCGGGTCACGGCGGCGAAGCGATCGGCGGCGTGTTCCAGTGGACTGCGACGGGTCATGGTGTCAGCCATCGCGGCCGGCCCCCTCGGAGTTCATGGCTTGGTTGCCTTATGCGCAACCCACATCAACTTGCGCAACAAACAGTGCAGCCCGTCCGGACCGCTGTCAAGGGGTCTCGACGGGCGGGCGCCACACGACCCCGGGGAAGGCGCAAGCCGTGGCGGCCGAGAGGACCCGGCGCGCCAACTCCTCGCGGACCAACGCCGGATCCGCCCCTTGACCATGAGCCGCTGCGACCGGACTATGTTGCGTATCAGTCTCACTGTTGCGTAATGCGCACTTCAGGAGGGCTCAGTGTCTCTTCGACCCCACCTCGACCGCGAGTTCGTCCTCACCCTCTCGTGTCCTGATCGCTTTGGCCTGGTCCACGCCGTCACGAGCTTCCTCGTCCGGCACTCCGGCAACATCCAGGAAAGCCAGCAGTTCGACGACCGGCTCCAGGACCGCTTCTTCATGCGCGTGCACTTCGAAGTCTCGGACGCGAACACGACGCTGGAAGCCCTGCGGGCCGGCTTCGCACCGGTGGCGGAGGCGTACCGGATCACCTGGCAGCTGCACCACTCGGCGACCCCCACCCGCACGCTGATCATGGTGTCGAAGTTCGGCCACTGCCTGAACGACCTGCTCTTCCGCTGGAGCATCGGCGCGCTGAACATCGAAGTACCGGCGATCGTCTCCAACCACCGCGACTTCGCGCCGCTCGCCGAGAGCCACGGGATCCCGTTCCACCACGTCCCGGTGACTCCGGAGACCAAGCCCGAGGCGGAGGCGCGGCTGCTGGAGCTCGTGGACGAACTCGACGTCGACCTCGTGGTCCTCGCCCGCTACATGCAGATCCTGTCCGACGATCTGTGCAAGCAGCTCGAAGGCCGGGCGATCAACATCCACCACTCGTTCCTGCCGAGCTTCAAGGGCGCACGCCCGTACGCCCAGGCCCACCAGCGGGGGGTCAAGCTCATCGGAGCCACGGCTCACTACGTCACCCCGGACCTCGACGAGGGTCCCATCATCGAGCAGGACGTCGTCCGCGTGGACCACTCGCACAGCCCGGACGACCTGGTCACCCTGGGCCGTGACGTCGAGGCGCAGGTCCTCGCCCGGGCGGTGGAGTGGCACAGCCGGAGCCGGATCATGATCAACGGCAACCGCACGGTCGTCTTCCGCTGAACGACCGCTACCGGAGGAACAGCACACGGAAGGGCGCCCCCCCAGCGGCGCCCGAGCGGGGGGGGGACGGCCGGGGGGGGGAAGGGGGGCGGGGGGGGGGAAAATGCGCCGAACCGCAAACAAAAACCACCCCCG
>NZ_JBHYOP010000020.1:0-54522 GCF_042745235.1 Streptomyces sp. NPDC058796 | reverse complement strand
GATCAACGTGCTGTTCGCGATGCTCCGCGACGGAACCTTCTACGAACCCAGAACCCCACGCCTCGCTTGACGAACGACATAGAGGCACCCCCCCCCGCTGATCACCCCATCCCACCGCTGAACTCCCCGGATACGACAGAGGCGCCGGCCCTCACCCGAGGGGCCGGCGCCTTCGGCGTTCCCGTGGACGTGCGCTACGCGCCCGCGACGGCCTCCGCCGCCGCGCGGCCGCAGACGCGGGCCGCGCCGTGGGTGGCCAGGTGGAGGGAGCCGCGGGGCTCGGCGCGAGGGACGCCCATCTCGACCACGATCGTGTCGGGTCGGGTCGCCAGCAGCCTGTCCAGGGCCGCCGCCATCCAGGGGTGCCGGTGCTCGTCGCGGACGACGGCCACGATGCGGCGCTTCCCGGCGGCGGCCAGCACCTCTCCCCCGGCGTCCGGGCCGGTGAAGCTGCCGGTCTCCGTCCCGGGGAGCAGACGGGAGAGCTCGGCGGCGATGCCCCATGGCGTCTCGTCGCCGACCGCGATGTTCGCGACCGGCGTGAGCGCGGCGACGTACGGCGGCTCGGTGAGCGGTGTGAAGCCGTCGGCGCCGGTGAGCCGCAGGGCGCGGCGGGCGGCGCGCAGGCCCACCTCCGTGTCGGCGGAGCCCGCTGCCCCACCGGAGGGGCGGTTCGCCGCCGCCCAGCCGGCCAGGGCCCGGACGCGTTCGGCCGCGTCGGCCAGGCGTTCCTCGGGCAGCTCGCCCGAGCGGACGGCCTCGACCAGGGCGTCGCTCAGCCGCCGTACCGTGTCCTCGTCGGAGAGCCCGCCGCCCACGCAGATCGCGTCGGCGCCGGCGGCGACGGCCAGCACGCTGCCGCGTTCGATGCCGTACGTGCCGGCGATGGCCCGCATCTCGATGCCGTCGGTGACGATCAGGCCCTGGTAGCCCAGTTCACCGCGGAGCAGGTCGGTGAGGATGCGCCGGGACAACGTTGCCGGACGGTCCGGGTCCAGTGCCGGGGCCAGGATGTGGGCGCTCATCACCGCACGGCTGCCGGCGGCGATGGCCGCGCGGAAGGGGACCAGGTCGCGAGCGGCCAGCACGTCGCCGTCCACGTCGATGCGCGGCACGGCGTGGTGGGAGTCGACGGCCGTGTCACCGTGGCCGGGGAAGTGCTTGGTGCAGGCGGCCACGCCGGACGACTGCAGGCCGGTGACGTACGCGGCGGTGTGCCGGGCGACCAGGTCGGTGCCCGCGCCGAAGGACCGCACGCCGATCACCGGGTTGTCCGGGTTGGAGTTAACGTCGGCGGACGGGGCCCAGTTGAAGTTGACTCCGCAGTCCGCGAGCCGGCGGCCCAGTTCCGCGGCCACCTCGCGGGTGAGCCCGACGTCGTCCACCGCGCCGAGGGCGAGGTTGCCGGGGAAGGAGGAGCCGGTGCGCACCTCCAGGCGGGTGACGTCGCCGCCCTCCTCGTCGATGGCGACGAGGACGTCCTCGCGCTCGGCGCGCAGCCGCGCGGTCAGCGCGGCCACCTGCTCGGGCGTGCTGACGTTGCGTCCGAACAGTGCGACGGACGCCAGGCCCTCGTCGAGGCGGCGCAGCAGCCAGTCCGGGGCGGTGGTTCCGGTGAAGCCGGGCTGGAGGACCGCGAGCGCGTCGCGCGTGAGGGTGTCGGTGGCCCTGGCGATGGTGGTCATCGGTGGCGTCATCCCTTCACGGCGCCGGAGGTGAGACCGGCGGCCATCTTCTTCTGCACGAGCATGAAGAACGCGACGACCGGTATCGCGATCAGTGTCGAGGCGGCCATGAGCGCGCCGTAGTCGGTTCCGCGGTCGGTGGTGAAGTTCATCAGCCACACGTTGAGCGTGTACTTGTCGTTGTCCTGCAGCACGATGTAGGCGAGCAGGTACTCGTTCCACGCGTTGATCAGGGAGAAGATCGACGCCGCCGCCAGTCCGGGGGCGAGCAGCGGGAAGATCACCCGCCAGAAGGCACCCATGCGGGAGCAGCCGTCCACCATCGCGGCCTCTTCCAGCTCCTTGGGGATGTTCACGACGAAGCCGCGGATCATCCAGGTCGCGAACGGCAGCGTGGAGACGAGGTAGATGATGATCACGCCCCAGTACTCGTTGATCGCGCCCAGGTCGTTCAGCTGGATGTAGAGGGGGATGAGCATGGTGGTCGGCGGCAGCAGCTGCACCAGCAGCAGAATGATCATGAAGACCTTGCGGCCGGCGAACCGGAAGCGCCCGATGGCGAAGGCGGCGATCGTGGAGAGGATCATCGCGCCGACGACCGCGGTCACACAGATGATGAGGCTGGACTGGATCGCGGTGCCGAAATTGGGCGCGTCGATCGCCCGGGAGAAGTTGTCCAGGGTGAGGGACGACGGCCACAGCGTCTGGTCGTAGGACCGGATCTCGTGGTTGGGGCGCAGGGCGCTGATCACCAGCCAGTACACCGGGAAGGCCATCACCACGAAGGAGACGAGCCCCACGAGGTTGTAGAAGTGCCGGCTGCGCTTCTTGCGGTCGGGCCGCAGGGCGGTCTCGAGCGCGGGCTCCGTCGCGCCCGGGGCGGTCGTGGCGGTCGTGGTGCTCACTCGACGTCTCCGATCTTGATCAGCTGGCGCAGGTAGTAGACGGCCACGCCGGACAGGAGCAGCACGGTGATCAGCGCGATGGCGGCGCCCTGGCTGAAGGAGTTCGACTCGAAGGCCTTCTCGTAGGAGTACAGGCCGAGCAGGTTGTACTCCGGCTCCGGTTTGTTGCCGCGCATCAGGAAGACCTGGCCGAAGACGTTGAAGTCCCAGATCACGGAGAGTGTGGCGACCATCTGGAAGACCGGCTTGATGACGGGCCAGGTCACATACCGGAAGACGCCCATGCGTCCGGCGCCGTCGAGTTCCGCGGCCTCCTCCAGCTCGGCGGGCACCTGGGTGAGCGCCGCGTACAGGGTGACGGCCACGAACGGCACGGCTCCCCACACCACCACGGCGCCGATCACGAGGAAGCCCTGCTTGGGGTCGAGGAACCAGTTGTGGCCCTGGAAGTCGAGACCGAGGTACTCGGTCAGCACCATGTTGGCGACGCCGTAGTCGGAGTCGGCGAACCAACGGAAGATCGAGGTGGCCACGAGCAGCGGCAGCGACCAGGCGGCGATGAGCGCGCCGGTCAGCAGCAGCCGTACGGCCTTGGTCATGCGCTGCATGGAGTGGGCGAGGAAGAGCCCGACGGCCATGGTGGCGACGACGCATACGACCATGAACAGGACAGTGCGCCACAGGACGTCGTAGAACTCGCTCTCGCCGAGGATGTTGGTGAACTGCTCCAAGCCGACCCACTCGGCAGCCTGACCGGTCCACAGTTCCTTTCTGCCCACGTCCTGGAAGGACATGATCACTGTCTTGATCAGCGGCCAGACGAACACCGCGGCGAGTGCCACGACGGCCGGCGCGATCAGGAGATAGGGCAGCAGGGGCCCGTTCGTCCACCGGCTTCGCCGGGGTGCGGACGGTGCCGGGCCGTCACCGGCGGGTGGCCGCGGGGCGGGCACCTCCGGGCCGGCGGTCTTGATGTCGGCGGCACTCACTGTGCTGGCCTTCCGTTCGAAGGGTTCTGCATCGGAGCGGTGGCCGGTCCGCCGGAGGCGGCCGGCCACCCAACCGGCCCTGCCCGGCCGCGTGGCCGGGCAAGGCACCGGAGGTCAACGGGAGCCGAGCGGGGAGGCTCAGGCGCTCTCGTTGATCAACGAGTTGATCTCCGCGTCGGCCGCCTTGGTGGCGTCGGCGACCGACTTGCCCTTGAGGATGTCGAGCAGCATCGTCTCGAGCGTTTCCTTCTTCTCGATCGCGGCCCAGCCGGGGGCGATCGGGGTGAACCAGGCGTCGGGGACCGCGTTGGCGATCGGGGCCGTCTCCGGCTTGGCCTTCAGCGGCTCGAGCTGCTTGGTGTTGTTGGGCAGGATGTCCTTCTCAGCCAGCGCGGCCTGGGACTTCTCGTTGGTGAACATCGAGATCCAGTCCTGCGCCAGGTCCTGCTGGTCGGACTTGGAGACGGTGGCCAGGTCGGAACCACCGATGAAGGAGGGCAGGGTCTTGCCCTCCGGGCCGGGCATGCCCGCGACGGCGATCTTGCCCTCCAGCTTCGGGTTGCCGTTCGTCTTCGAGTCGACGACGCTGCCGGCCTCCCAGCCGTTGCCGTAGAGCAGGGCCGCCTTCTCGTTGGCCATGACGTTGGCGTGGTCCTGCTCGTCCTTGGTCTGGTCGCCGTTGTTGTACTTCTTGACCAGGTCGACGAAGTGCTGGATGCCCTTCTGCGCCTCCGGCGTGGACAGGGCCGCCTTCCACTCCTTGCTGCCCTCGTCGTACGTGGCGATCTCGCCGCCGTACGCGGCGACGTAGGACATGGCGGCGTACCAGTAGCGGCCCGGGAGGTAGAGCGCGGAGAAGGCGTTGTCCGCCTTGTACTTGTCCTGGACCTTGTCGAGGGCCTTGAGCAGGTCCGCCTCGGTCGTCGGCAGCTTGTCCGACCCGGTGCCGGCCTTGAACATGTCCTTGTTGTAGATGGCGACGCGGGCGCCCGCGTAGTACGGGACGCAGTAGAGCTTGCCCTCGTACGTGCAGGTGTCCTTGAGGCCCTCGATCCAGGTGTCCGAGTTGTCGTACTTCTTGGCGTCGATCTCGCCGAGGGCACCGTTGAGGATGTAGGTCATGGTCTCGGTGTTGCCGAGCTCGACCACGTCGGGGAACGAGTCGCCGGACAGGGCGGCGTCGAGCTTCTTGGTCTTGTCCGCCCACTGCTGGTACTGGACGTTGACCTTGACGCCCGGGTACTTCTTGTTGAACTCGTCATTGGCCTGCTTGACCAGTTCCGGCCAGCTGCTCTGGGCGTCGACCATGAGCCAGACGGTGAGTTCGCCCTTGCGGTCCTTCGGGTCCTGCTTGGACGAACCGTTGTCGTCGGAGCCCCCGCACGCCGCGATGGATGCCATCATGCCCGCGATACCGATCGCGGCTATCAGCTTGCGCTTCACGCCACCCTCCTCAGGGATGCCACAAACCCCCCTGCCTCCCTGCGGTTCAAGCGTGAACGCGTACCGCTCCTGGGGCCGGGACCTGGACCAATGGTGTAGACCAGTACGGGGAGCTTGGCCCAGACCAATAGGGCTGTCAAGGGTGTTCAACCACGCTCCCGGCGTCCGTGATGCGACCGAGATATGCAGGGACCTTTCATTGCGCAACCGGCAGATCGGACGGACCGGGACCGGGTGTACCACTGTCCGTCGAACGACGTGCCGGTACGGTTCCGAACGCGCGTACCAGCACCGTCTGGCGGCGCTGTGGACTAGACCAACAACGGTCCCGGCGGTATACAGAGGGGATCACGGAGCGTGCCGGACCATGCCGGCGCGAAGCCGTGCCACGATGTGAGCCGTGGCCGACAGGGATAGCGGTCGCTTCGGCGCCCGGAGCCGGGAAGGCAGAGCATGAGCACCGACGTCAGCAGTGCGGAGAACGAGGGTGGGACGACAGTCCGTACCGCGCGCGTGCCCAAGTACTACCGCCTGAAGAAGCACCTGCTCGACATGACCCGCACCCAGGCCCCGGGCACCCCGGTCCCGCCCGAGCGCACCCTGGCCGCGGAGTTCGACACCTCGCGCACGACCGTGCGCCAGGCCCTGCAGGAACTGGTCGTCGAGGGCCGCCTGGAGCGCATCCAGGGCAAGGGCACCTTCGTCGCCAAGCCCAAGGTGTCGCAGGCCCTGCAACTCACCTCGTACACCGAGGACATGCGCGCCCAGGGCCTCGAACCGACCTCGCAGCTCCTGGACATCGGCTACATCACCGCCGACGACCGGCTCGCCGGGCTGCTGGACATCACGGCCGGCGGGCGGGTGCTGCGCATCGAGCGGCTGCGCATGGCCAACGGCGAGCCGATGGCCATCGAGACCACCCACCTGAGCGCCAAGCGCTTCCCGGCCCTGCGCCGCTCCCTGGTGAAGTACACGTCCCTCTACACCGCGCTCGCCGAGGTGTACGACGTCCACCTGGCCGAGGCGGAGGAGACCATCGAGACCTCCCTGGCCACCCCGCGCGAGGCCGGTCTGCTCGGCACCGACGTCGGCCTGCCGATGCTGATGCTGTCCCGGCACTCGCAGGACCGGACGGGCCAGCCGGTGGAGTGGGTGCGCTCGGTGTACCGGGGCGACCGCTACAAGTTCGTCGCCCGCCTCAAGCGGCCCCAGGACTAGACCAAGACCGCCCGCAGGCCCCTGACGTTGCGGTTGGGGACCGATATGCGGACGAGGGCTTCCGCTGTCCTGAACCCGTCACCTACATTTCGTGCGCACTGCACGAGGTGATCAGCGAGGGGACGGAGCCACCGCATGTCACAAGCCCCACCCGAGAGCAGAGAACCGGTGGTGACGCCGGTGCGCGTCGTCATCGGCCTCTGCCTTCTCGCACCGTTCGTCGCCATGCTCTGGGTCGGTTCGTACGCCAAGTCCGACCCGGCCTTCATCGGTATCCCGTTCTTCTACTGGTACCAGATGGCGTGGGTGATCGTCTCCACGGCTCTGACGATGATCGCCTACAAGCTGTGGCAGCGTGACCAGCGCGCCCGCCGGGAAGGCGGTTCCCGGTGAACGACGGCGTGAACGGCGTCGCACTCGCCGTCTTCATCTTCTTCTTCGTCCTCGTGACCGCCATGGGCTTCCTGGCGGCCCGCTGGCGCAAGGCCGAGAACGAGCACAGCCTCGACGAGTGGGGCCTCGGCGGCCGCTCCTTCGGCACCTGGGTCACCTGGTTCCTGCTCGGCGGCGACCTGTACACGGCGTACACCTTCGTGGCCGTCCCGGCGGCGATCTACGCGGCGGGCGCGGCCGGCTTCTTCGCGGTGCCGTACACGATCCTGGTCTACCCGCTGATCTTCACCTTCCTGCCGCGCCTGTGGTCGGTCTCCCACAAGCACGGGTACGTGACGACCTCGGACTTCGTGCGCGGCCGGTTCGGCTCGAAGGGGCTGTCGCTGGCGGTCGCCGTCACCGGCATCCTCGCCACGATGCCGTACATCGCGCTGCAGCTGGTCGGCATCCAGGCCGTGCTGGACGTGATGGGCGTCGGCGGCGGCGAGGACACCAACTGGTTCATCAAGGACCTGCCGCTGCTGATCGCCTTCGGCGTGCTGGCGGCGTACACCTACTCGTCGGGGCTGCGCGCGCCCGCGCTGATCGCGTTCGTCAAGGACACGCTGATCTACATCGTGATCGCGGTGGCCATCATCTACATCCCGATCAAGCTCGGTGGCTTCGACGACATCTTCGCCTCGGCGAACGACAAGTTCACCGAGGCCGGCAAGGGCGGACTGATACCGGACCACGGCGGCCAGTGGACGTACGCCACCCTGGCGCTCGGCTCGGCGCTCGCCCTCTTCATGTACCCGCACTCGATCACCGCGACGCTGTCCTCGCGCAGCCGTGAGGTGATCCGCCGCAACACCACCATCCTGCCGCTGTACTCGCTGATGCTGGGCCTGCTGGCGCTGCTCGGCTTCATGGCGATCGCGGCCGGGGTGACGGTGGAGAACGGGCAGCTGGCGATCCCGCAGCTGTTCGAGAACATGTTCCCGGACTGGTTCGCGGGCGTGGCCTTCGCGGCGATCGGCATCGGTGCGCTGGTCCCGGCGGCGATCATGTCGATCGCCGCCGCGAACCTCTTCACCCGCAACATCTACAAGGACTTCATCAAGCCGGACGCCACCCCGGCCCAGGAGACGAAGGTCTCCAAGCTGACGTCCCTGCTGGTGAAGGTGGGCGCGCTGGTCTTCGTTCTGGGCATGGACAAGACGGTCGCGATCAACTTCCAGCTGCTGGGCGGCATCTGGATCCTGCAGACCTTCCCGGCCCTGGTCGGCGGCCTGTTCACCCGCTGGTTCCACCGCTGGGCGCTGCTCGGCGGCTGGGCGGTCGGCATGGTCTACGGCACGGTCGCCGCCTACGGTGTCGCCTCGCCGACGCAGAAGCACTTCGGCGGCTCGTCCGACGAGATTCCCGGCATCGGCGAGATCGGCTACATCGGCCTCACCGCCTTCGTGCTGAACGTCCTGGTCACGGTGGTCCTCACCTTCGTCCTGCGGGCGGTCAAGGCGCCCGACGGCGTCGACGAGACCAAGCCGAGCGACTACACGGCGGACGCCGGCGACCCCGGCGTCCAGGTGGAGCTGCCGCCGGCCACGGCGGGCTCCTCGCACTGACCTCCGGTCAGTAACGGGCCGTCGGAGAGATCCGGCGGCCCGTTGTCGTACCCGTCGGGCACACTCGTCCGCATGGACTTCACGATCCGGCGGGCGGCGGCCGACGAGTACGAGACCCTCGGCGAGATCACCGCACAGGCCTATCTCCAGGACGGCCTCCTCGACTTCGGGGAGAGCGACGCGTACCTCGGCGAGCTGCGGAACGTGGCCAAGCGGGCGGCGGCCGCCGAGGTGCTGGCCGTCGTGGCGGACGGCCGGGTGCTGGGCGGCGTGACCTTCGTGCCGTCCGGCGGCCCCATGGCCGACATCGCCCGGCCCGGCGAGGCCGAGATACGCATGCTCGCCGTCGCCCGCGAGGCCCGCGGACGCGGGGCCGGCGAGGCCCTGGTGCGGGCCTGCGTCGACCGTGCGCGGGCCGTCCAGGCCTGCACGAGCGTCGTGCTGTCGACCCAGCGCACCATGCGCACCGCCCACCGGCTCTACGAGCGGCTGGACTTCGTCCGCGCCCCCGGCCGGGACTGGAACCCGTTGCCGGAGCTGGACGACATCACCCTCCTCGCCTACGAACTGAGGCTCTGACACCGGCGCGAGACGTCCCATGACACACCACCGAGACACAACATCTGGGGGTGCTCGCGACACCCGGCACAAGATGTATGCTCGTGCTCGCTGTCGCCGCAGGGGAATCCGGTGCGAATCCGGAACTGTCCCGCAACGGTGTACATGCGTGCATCCGCACGTCTCCGCACGTGCGCGCACGCATGTCCAGTCCGAGGACCTGCCGACGGTGCGCCCGGCCGCCTTGGCCCGGGCGCCATGACGTCCGGGCCTCGTGGAGTGGGCCGGTGGACGCGACGCCGTGCGCGCTCGTGAGCTGCCCCTGCCCTCCGCCAGGCCCCGTGCCGAGCGAGGGAGTGCTCCACGTGACCATCGCGCCAGCCGATCCGGCTTCAGCGACCCCGGTGACGGCGACCGGTGAACCCGACGGACCCGGTGCCGCGCTGCTGCGGACCCTGACGGACCTGACCGCCGACCTCCCCGACGCCGACCCCGGCCGGGTCGCCGCCGCCGCGCTGCGCGGCCGGTCCGCCCGCGCGGACGAGGCCGAGCTGCGCGAGCTCGCCACCGAGGCGGCGGCGGGGCTCATCTCCGAGGACCCGGTCTACTCGAGGCTCGCCGCCCGCCTGCTGGCCATCGGCATCCGCGCGGAGGCCGCCTCGCAGGGCGTCACCTCCTTCAGCGGCTCGGTCGCCACCGGCCACCGCGAGGGCCTGATCGCCGACCGCACCGCCGCGTTCGTACGGCTGCACGCGCAGCGCCTGGACGCGCTGGTCGACCCGGCCGCCGACGACCGCTTCGGCTACTTCGGCCTGCGCACCGTGTACAGCCGCTACCTGCTCCGGCACCCGATCACCCGCCAGGTCGTCGAGACCCCCCAGCACTTCATGCTCCGCGTCGCCGCCGGACTCGCCGAGGACGACACCGCCCGCTCCGTGGACGAGGTGGCCGCGCTGTACGGCCTGATGAGCCGCCTCGACTACCTGCCCTCCTCCCCCACCCTCTTCAACTCCGGCACCCGGCACGCCCAGATGTCGTCCTGCTACCTCCTGGACTCCCCCAGGGACGAGCTGGACTCCATCTACGACCGCTACCACCAGGTCGCCAACCTCTCCAAGCACGCCGGCGGCATCGGCATCGCCTACTCCCGCATCCGCTCCCGCGGCTCCCTGATCCGTGGCACCAACGGACACTCCAACGGCATCGTCCCGTTCCTGAAGACGCTGGACGCCTCGGTCGCCGCCGTGAACCAGGGCGGCCGGCGCAAGGGCGCGGCGGCGGTCTACCTGGAGACCTGGCACGCGGACGTCGAGGAGTTCCTGGAGCTGCGGGACAACACCGGCGAGGACGCCCGCCGCACGCACAACCTGAACCTCGCGCACTGGGTGCCGGACGAGTTCATGCGCCGGGTGGACGCCGACGGGCCCTGGTCGCTGTTCTCCCCGGCCGACGTCCCCGAGCTGGTCGACCTGTGGGGCGCGGAGTTCGACGCCGCCTACCGCAGGGCGGAGGCCGCCGGACTGGCCCGCAAGACGCTGCCCGCGCGCGAGCTGTACGGCCGCATGATGCGCACCCTCGCGCAGACCGGCAACGGCTGGATGACCTTCAAGGACACCGCCAACCGCACCGCCAACCAGACGGCCGAGCCGGGCCACGTCGTCCACTCCTCCAACCTCTGCACGGAGATCCTGGAGGTCACGGACGACGGCGAGACGGCGGTCTGCAACCTGGGCTCGGTCAACCTCGGCGCGTTCGTCGACGTGACCGGGGGCGGCATCGACTGGGAGCGGCTGGACGCCACCGTCCGCACCGCCGTCACCTTCCTGGACCGGGTCGTCGACATCAACTTCTACCCGACCGAGCAGGCGGGCCGCTCCAACGCCCGCTGGCGTCCGGTCGGCCTCGGCGCGATGGGCCTCCAGGACGTCTTCTTCCAGCTCCGGCTGCCCTTCGACTCCCCCGAGGCGAAGGCCCTGTCCACCCGCATCGCCGAGCGGATCATGCTCGCCGCGTACGAGACCTCCGCCGACCTCGCGGAGCGGAGCGGCCCGTTGCCGGCCTGGGAGAAGACCCGCACCGCCCGGGGCGTGCTGCACCCCGACCACTACGGCGTCGAGCACACCTGGCCCGAACGCTGGGCGGCGCTGCGCGAGCGCATGGCCACCACCGGACTGCGCAACTCCCTGCTCCTGGCGATCGCCCCGACCGCGACCATCGCCTCCATCGCGGGCGCCTACGAGTGCATCGAGCCGCAGGTGTCCAACCTGTTCAAGCGCGAGACGCTGTCCGGCGAGTTCCTCCAGGTCAACTCCTACCTGGTGGACGACCTCAAGCGGCTCGGCGTGTGGGACGGCCGCACCCGCGAGGCGCTGCGCGAGGCGGGCGGCTCGGTGCAGGGCTTCACCTGGATCCCCGAGGACGTCCGCACCCTGTACCGCACCGCCTGGGAGATCCCGCAGCGCGGCCTGATCGACATGGCCGCCGCCCGCACCCCGTACCTCGACCAGGCCCAGTCGCTGAACCTGTTCCTGGAGACGCCGACCATCGGGAAGCTCTCCTCGATGTACGCGTACGCCTGGAAGCAGGGCCTGAAGACCACGTACTACCTGCGCTCGCGCCCGGCGACCCGCATCGCCCGCGCCGCCGCCCGGGCCACCGTGCCCGCCCAGCAGACCCCCGACCCCGAAGCGGTCGCCTGCTCCCTGGAAAACCCCGAGTCCTGCGAGGCCTGCCAGTAATGACCACCGAGACCACCACCAAGAACCTGCTCGACCCGGGCTTCGAGCTGACCCTGCGCCCCATGCGCTACCCGGACTTCTACGAGCGCTACCGGGACGCCATCAAGAACACCTGGCACGTCGAGGAGGTCGACCTCCATTCGGACGTCGCCGACCTCGCGAAGCTCAGCCCGGAGGAGCAGCACCTGATCGGCCGGCTGGTGGCCTTCTTCGCCACCGGCGACTCGATCGTGGCGAACAACCTGGTGCTGACGCTCTACAAGCACATCAACTCCCCCGAGGCGCGGCTGTACCTGTCCCGCCAGCTCTTCGAGGAGGCCGTGCACGTCCAGTTCTACCTGACGCTGCTGGACACCTACCTGCCCGACCCGGACGACCGGGCCGCCGCCTTCGCGGCCGTGGAGAACATCCCCTCGATCCGTGAGAAGGCGGAGTTCTGCTTCAAGTGGATGGACTCGGTCGAGTCGCTCGACCGTCTTCAGACGCAGGCCGACCGCCGCCGCTTCCTGCTCAACCTCATCTGCTTCGCGGCGTGCATCGAGGGCCTGTTCTTCTACGGCGCCTTCGCGTACGTCTACTGGTTCCGCAGCCGGGGCCTGCTGCACGGCCTGGCCACCGGCACCAACTGGGTGTTCCGGGACGAGACGATGCACATGTCCTTCGCCTTCGACGTGGTCGACACCGTCCGCAAGGAGGAGCCGGAGCTGTTCGACGACCGGCTCCAGCAGGAGGTCACCGACATGTTGCGGGAGGCCGTCGAGGCCGAGCTGCAGTTCGCGCGCGACCTGTGCGGTGACGGCCTCCCGGGGATGAACACCGACTCGATGCGGCAGTACCTGGAGTGCGTGGCCGATCAGCGTCTGGAGCGGCTCGGCTTCGCCCCGGTGTACGGCTCCGAGAACCCCTTCTCCTTCATGGAGCTGCAGGGCGTTCAGGAGCTGACCAACTTCTTCGAGCGGCGCCCCTCGGCGTACCAGGTGGCGGTGGAGGGCACCGTCGACCTGTCCGAGGACTTCTGAGTCTCCTTCCCCGCCCCCTCGCCCTCCCGGGCCTCCCTGAGCTGACGGTCGATGCGCCTGTCGCGCACGATGCCGATCACCGAGGGGAGGACCATGAGGACCAGGAGTCCGAAGGTCACGAGCATTCCGATCAGGGCTTCGATCTGGTTTCCGGTCATGACACCACTGTCGCGCCGGATACTCCTTACCGGGAGTGGCAGGACTGCCGCAAGGCCTCGATTTCCTGCCACTCCCGAGGCACACTGGCGGCATGCTGCAGAACGTGGCCGCCGTGCTGCTGGACGGCGTGCATCCCTTCGAACTCGGCGTCGTCTGCGAGGTCTTCGGCATCGACCGGAGCGACGAGGGCCTGCCGGGGTACGACTTCGCGGTGGTGTCGGCGGAGGGCCCGGCGCTGAGCACGCACGTCGGCGGGCTCTCCGTCTCCACGCCGTACGGGCTGGACCGGCTGGAGGAGGCCGACCTGATCGCCGTACCGGCGGGCAGCGACTACGCCCGCCGGGAGTACCCGCCCGAGCTGCTGGCCGCCCTGCGGCGGGCGGTGGACCGGGGCGCGCGGGTGCTCAGCGTGTGCTCCGGGGTGTTCGTGCTGGGCGCCGCCGGACTGCTGGACGGGCGGCGGTGCGCGGTGCACTGGCACCACGCCGAGGAGCTGGGCCGGCAGTACCCGACGGTGGCCGTCTCGCCGGACGTGCTCTACGTGGACGAGGACCCGGTGATCACCAGTGCGGGCACCGCCGCCGGCATCGACGCCTGCCTGCACATCGTGCGCAAGGAGCAGGGGCCGGAGGTCGCCAACCGTATCGCCCGGCGCATGGTCGTACCCCCGCACCGGGACGGCGGTCAGGCGCAGTACATCGAGCGGCCGCTGCCGCGCTCCTCCTGCGACACCGTCGGCGAGGTGCTGGTCTGGATGGAGCAGCACCTCGACGAGGAGGTCACCGTGGACCAGCTCGCGGCCCGGGCGCACATGTCCCCGCGCACCTTCGCCCGCCGCTTCCAGCAGGAGACCGGTACGACTCCCTACCGCTGGATACTGCGCCAGCGCGTGCTGCTGGCCCAGCGGCTGCTGGAGGCGACGGACGAGACGATGGACGCGATCGCCTGGCGCACCGGCTTCGGCACGGCGGCGGCCCTCAGGCACCAGTTCGTCAGGGCCCTGGGGACCACCCCGCACGCCTACCGGCGCACCTTCCGGGGCCCTCAGGCGGTCGGAGCGGCCTGAGCGTCACCGTGCCCTGTCACCGCGCCACGGGCCTGACCAGCAGGTCGTGCGGCCGCAGCGTGATGCCGACGCGGACCGCGTCGTTCGAGCCTGCCACCTGCTCGAAGCGGTACTTCGTGGCGAGCGCCGCCGTGATCAGGGTCAGCTGCGCCATGGAGAAGTGGTCACTGGGGCACTTGCGCTTGCCCGCGCTGAACGGCTTCATGGCGTATTTCGGCACGTTCCCCGCGCGTTCCGGCAGCCACCGGTCCGGGTCGAACTCGAGGTTGTCGGTGTACGACTTCGGATCGCGCTGGATTGCGTACGGACTGTAGATGATGTCCGCCCCGGCCGGAATGCGATAGCCACCGAGTTCGGTCTCGACGACCGCGCGGCGCGTCAATACCCATACGGCGGGCCGCAAACGCATGGCCTCGATGATGACATTGCCGGTGTGGGTGAGCTTGCGGACGTCCTCGAATGCCACGGGACGCCCGCCGGTGACCGCTTCGACTTCGTCGCGTATGCGGTCGGCATGTTCCGGGTGGTCGGCAAGTGCCTGCAGCAACCACATGATCGTGGAGGCGATGGTTTCGCTGCCGGGGGTGAGTATCGCGACCACTTGGTCGTGGATCTCCTGTTCCCCGATCGGGTCCCCATTGTCGTCCTTCGCCTCCAGCAATGCCGTCAGCAAATCGTCCGGCTTTTGACCGGATGCGCGGCGCTCGGCGATGATCTCGTCGACCAGGTGGTGCAGATCGGCCAACGCGTCGTTGAAGGCCCGGTTGGCCGGAAGCGGCAGCCGGTACAGCGGCCCCAGCGGGACCACCATCCGCCGGTACATGCCGCGGAAGACGGTGGCGAGGGCGGTGCACAGCCGCTCGGCCCGCTCGTCCATGTACTGGCCGCGCAGCAGGCAGCGGGCGGCGACCCGCACGGCGACGCGGAAGGACTCGGAGGTGGCGTCGACGGTCTGCCCCGGCCGCCAGCGCTCGGTGAGCGCGTGTGCCTCCTCCTCCATGATCGGGCCGTATGCGGGGATGGCGTCGAGCCGGAACGCCGGCTGTATGGTGCGCCGCTGGCGCCGGTGGAGCGGGCCGTTGGCGGTGGCCACGCCCTCCTTGCCGAGCAGGCCCTCCAGCGACTCCCACAGAGGGCCGGCTATGTGGTAGTCGGGGCTCAGGGCCAGGGCGCCGGTGAGGTCCGGGCTGGTGACCGCGTAGACGGTCTTGGGGCCGAGCTTGATGCGAACGATGTCACCGTGGTCGCGCAGCTGGGACATGAAGGCCAGCGGGTCGCGGGCCAGCCGCCAGCCGTGGCCGAGGAGCGGGACGCCACCGCCCGCGACGGGCGGCTCGCGCAGCTCCGGTGCCGGATCGGTCGGGTCGGTCGGTTCGGTCCGGGTCTCGGGATTGACGGACTCGACGGTCATTTCTCACCTGCCGCTTCGTTGTTGACGTACGGGGGCGTGGACCGGTCGTCCCAGCTGTCGACCATGTAGCGGCCGGACTCGTGGTGGAACCAGTAGACGGAACTGAACCAGTTCCGCATATTGCCGACGCAGGCCCGTACGGCGCCGCTCAGTTCCTTTCCGCGCACGGTTCCGTCGGCGAGCGAGTCGGCGAACCGCAACGCGTCCTGTTCCACGGCGAGGAATTCCGTTATGCATTCCTCGACGCGTCGCCTGACTTCCCCGATGGCTTCTTCGAGGGTCAGTCCGTGGTGCGTGATGAGACTGATTCCGAGATTGTGGACCTCGTCGCCCGCTATTTCCTTGGGCAGTGAGCAGAGGTCGTTGTACCAGGCGGCGAATTCCTGGCTCAGCAGGGCCGCCCGGCGATATGCCGGGTGCTTTCGAACGGCGTCCGGCAGTTCGCACCCCGCGCTCGGCTCCAGCAGGTCGGTCCAGATCCAGTGGGCGAACGTGAGCCGGCGCAGTTCGAGGTACTCCTCCACACCGGGCACGATTCCGTGCGTGCGGTTGTGGAATTCGCGGTCGTACGCCTCGATCACCGCGTGGAAGTGCCGGGCGAACCGGGCGTTCCAGGTCGCCGGCGCCGGCAGGAAGGACTGCAGCCGCCGCACACTGTCGGCGAACCCGGCCACCAGCGTGTCCTCGTGGTGCAGGTGGTCCCCGGGTGAGTCGAGTGCCGTGTGCAGCCGGTCCCGCAGCCGTCGCCAGGCGGCGGGCCGGCCGTGGACGACGTCCCGGTCGTGCCGGTCGTCCCAGACGAAGAACCAGGCGCTGTAGTCCGCTATCGCCTGCATGACCTCGTCGGGGGCGCCCAGGTAGTACCCCGCCATGAGGTCGGTGTAGCACAGGCCATCGGCATATTCCGCGACCTTGTCCGCCGGCATGAGCCGTTTTTCGAGCATCCAGGTGCGTGTCTTCTCCTGGAGCTTCGGCCAATACGGGTGCAGTTGCCGGGGAAATGCCGCCTCGATCACCGGAAGGCGGAGCGACGGCGGTACCGCGATCGCGGTCGGTGTCGCTGTGGAGCCCTGTGAGAAAGCGTGCACGGACAAACCCCTCTCAGCCGCCGGTGGCGCACCCCCCGCACCGAGCGGGGCGTGCGCCGTTGCGTATCCCCGCACTTCCCATTCAGCACCACAACTGACCGTTCTGGGAACGGATTTGCTCCATTCACTACCCCAGCGTGCCGGAATTCTCCTGTTGTGTGGTGGCTTCAGGCAAACGAACGGCGCCCGCCCAGGGGTGACCCGGGCGGGCGCCGAACGCGTGTGAGGTGTGCGGCGGGTGAGGCGCCGTCAGTCGTTCGCGACCACGGGGTAGCGCGGCTCGTTCTCGGCCATCTGCCGCAGCGCGTCCTTGCGTTCGCGCTTGGAGAGCCGGTCGATGTAGAGGTACCCGTACAGGTGGTCCGTCTCGTGCTGCAAGCACCGTGCGAAGTACCCGGTGCCGCGCACCCGGACCGGGTTGCCCTTCTCGTCCTGTCCGGTCACCTCGGCGTAGTCGGGGCGGGCGAGCGGTGCGTAGGCGGTCGGCACGGACAGGCAGCCCTCGTTGCTGTCGTCCAGGCTGCGCCGGCCGGCGGGCAGTTCCACGAGCTTCGGGTTGCAGACCACGCCGACGTGGCGCACGCCCTGGTCGTCGGGGCAGTCGTAGACGAAGACCTTCTTCGAGACACCGATCTGGTTGGCGGCCAGGCCCACGCCCTCGGCGGTGCGCTGGCTGGCGAACATGTCCGCGACCAGCTGCTGGAACTCCTCGCCGAAGTCGGTGACGTCCGCGCACTCCTTGTGCAGCACCGGATTGCCGACCACCGTGATCGGCCGCGAGGTGCCGCGCTCACGCCACGCGGTCTCGCGCTCCTCGCAGTCCTCGGTGTCGACGACGAACCCCTCGTCGTCGACGGGGAGCACGCCCGCGTGCTGCTGATCGGTGTCCTGCTGGGCCATGACCGACGTATGCCTTCCTCGTACAACCAAGGGGTGGTGCTGCTGGTGGTGACTGCTGCTGGAGTCTCCTGGTAAAGACTACGGGGCCGCTCAGCAGACCTCTTCCAGGTCCCGCCAGTCACGCGAATCCGGACTGTCGGCCACCCACCCGTCCAGCAACCCCTTCACCAGCCCCGCCGGCGCGGCCACCCCGCACTCCCGCTCCGGCACCCACAGCTGCCCGTCGGTGCGGTGGCCGAGCGGCCCCGGATGACCGGGCTCACTGTGGTCGTGCGGGTCGAGGTGCTCGCCGTCGCCCTCGTCGGAGGGCATCCGGGACTCCGAGCACATCCGGCACAGCAGCCGCACGGACGACGACCAGTCCTCGGCGGCGAAGCCGGCGTCGGCGGCGAGCTGCTCCAGGGCGTCCCGGTCGGACTCGGTGGCGGCCTCCAGGAGGACCACCCAGGTGGGCACCGGCGAGGGCGCCCACAGCTCGATCTCGTCGAAGACGGGGAAGGAGTGCCCGGCGGTGGTGGTCCGTTCCCCGTGCGGTACTCCGTCGTGCAGGACGACCTCGCCCCAGCGGCGGCCGGAGGACGGCAGCGGGATGGACAGCACCTCGATGCGGGCGGGGTCCAGCCGCCGCCCCCACACGACCTCGGCCTCCCCTTCCGGGGACAGCCGTACGGCCGCGCTGCCGAGGTCCATGCCGAGCGGCTCCCCGGCATCGGTCGCGGTCCCGGGGGTGCGCAGCCCGTAGGCCTGCCAGGCGCGGCGGGCCAGCGGCCAGTCCTGGAGGGCGGTCGCGGCGATGCCCACGTTCCACCAGTCGGGCGCACCGGTGTCCCGGTCGAGCAGCGCCACGGCCCGCAGGCCGGCCGCTCTGGCCTGCTCCCAGTCGTGCCGGAACTTGTGCAGCAGCGCGAGGTTGAACCACGACTCCGACAGCCACGGTTCCAGGTCGGCGGCGCGCGTCAGCAGAGCGCCCGCGTCCTCGTAGCGACCGTCGCCGATCAGCGTGAACGCGCGGTCGGTGGCCTGCCGCCAGGAGGCGGAGGGCCGGTGCCGTCCCTTGCCGAAGATCCTCACGATTCCCGCCTGCCAGTTCCGTTCAGTGGGCTGGCTGTGCCTTTCCGCGCCCCCGGACACCTTCTCCTTCGCATCCAACCACGTACGGCCACGAGGTCGCTCATTACCCATGGGTTACCCAGCCGCGGGCATGCTAAGGCAGCCTCGTGACAGCACTCGTGCCAGTGCTTCCACGACGTCGGGAGCGTAATCGTCCGCGGGAGCCAGCCGCAGCTCCTCCAGCGCCGCGAGGCCGCCGCCGGGCCCCGCGCCCCGCGCCTTCTCCTCGTAGGCGTTGACGGCCCGCACGATGCGCGCGGCGACCGGCTGCTCCCGGCACGGGTCGGCCTGCCGCTCCACCACCACCGCGACCGCCGCGTCGACGCCGGTCTGGCGGACGACGGCCCCGCCGAGCAGCGCGATCCGCCGCTGCTCGGTCACGGGCAGGGCGGCGGTGGCTCCCGCCGGGACCGGGTCGACCAGGCTCAGCTGGCCGATGTCGTGCATGAGGGCCGCGTACTCGAGGACGGTCAGCCCGGTGCCGGACAGCCCCAGTTCCCGCCCCACGGCGCTGCTGAGCTCGGCGACGCGGCGGGCGTGCCCCGCCGGGGTGTACCCGGCGATCTCGGTGGCCCGGGCCAGTGAGGCGATGGTCTGCCGGTAGGTGGCGCGGACGGCCGTGTAGCGCCGGTAGGACAGCTGGGTGAGCAGCAGCGGCACGCTGAGGACGGGCAGCGCCCACAGTCCCGCGACGGCCACCGCCAGCGCCATCACCGCGCCCGTGGCGCACACCGCGGAAGTGATGCCGAGCATGCCGCGCAGCTCCTCGCGCAGCAGCGGGCCGAAGGGCCAGCCGGTGCGGGCGTGCGCGGGTGCCGCGGCGAGCAGGGCGTCGCACAGCGCGGTCAGGACGAGCAGCGCGATCAGCAGCAGCGCCTGGGCGGGGCCGTCCCAGTCGCGGGAGACGCCCTGGGTGGACAGCGGCTGGAAGCACACGGCGGCGAAGGCGACGGTGAGCACGCGCCGCGCGAGGTGGTCGAGCACGGGACCGCCGCCGCGCGCGATGTGCGGCACGCTGCCGAGCAGCGAGGCGGCGAGCACGACCGTGACGGTCTGGGCGACGCCGTGGTCGGCGGGCGTCCCGGCGACCTGCCCGAGCAGCGCGTACGCCAGCGCACCGGCGGCCGCCAGGGGCGCGGCCTCCCGGGTGTCGGGAGCGGTGCGCCGGGTGAGTTCGCCGAGAGCGACCAGGGCGGCGAAGGCGAGGGCGACGGGCCGCTGCGCGAGCCCCGACCACAGCACGGAGGTGAGGCAGCCGAGCGCGAGGAGCCCGGCGCCGGCGGGTATCAGCAGGAGCGGCGCCGGGCACCGCCGTCGGTCCGGCCTCACGACGCCCCCTTGCCCACGCCGTCCCGTGCCTCACCGGTCCGGCCCGCGGGCACCCCGGCGCGGAGCGGCGGCCCGCCGTCGGACGTCACCGCCGGACGCCAGCCGTGCCGGTCCAGGGCCCGGACCAGGGCCCCGACCATCCGCGGGTCGAACTGTGCCCCGGCGCACCGCTGGAGCTCCGCCACGGCCACCGTGACGGGCCGGGCCCTGCTGTAGGAACGCGTGGACGTCATCGCGTCGAAGGCGTCGGCGACGGCCACCACCCGGGCCGACTCGGGGATGCGGTCGCCGGCCAGTCCGTAGGGGTAGCCGCTGCCGTCCAGGCGTTCGTGGTGGTGGAGGACGGCGGCCCTGGCCTCCCCCAGGAAGCGGATGCCGCGCACCATCTCGTGCCCGTACTCGGGGTGCAGTTCGATCACGCGGCGCTCTTCGGGCGTCAGCGGCCCGTCCTTGCGCAGCAGGCGGGTGGGCACGCCGAGCTTGCCCACGTCGTGCAGGATCCCGGCGAAGCGGAGCGTCTCGACGCGGTCGTCGTCCATGCCCAGCTCTCGGGCGATCATCATCGAGGCCTGGCCGACGCGCTCGCTGTGCCCGCGCGTGTAGCCGTCCTTGATGTCGACGGCCTGCACGAGGGCGCGGATGGTCGCCTGGTGCGCGGCCCGTTCCCGGTGGTACTGGGCGAACGCCCACCACGCCACGCACATCGGCAGCAGCACGAGCAGCGCGGCGACGGGGCCGTAGGGGCTGCGCCACAGCACGGCCATCATCAGCCCGGCGAGCCCGTGGACGGCGATCGGCCCGAGCGAACGGGAGAACAGCCCCCGCCAGGCCCGCCGTGCGGGCACCCGGTCGGCAAGGAGCAGGATGCCGCCGTCCAGCACGGTCAGCACCAGGCAGAACGCCAGTACCGCGGCCCCGGCCGGGACGAGCGCGTAGGGGAAGTCGGGGGCGACGACCGCGTCCCGGCCGCCGCACTCCCAGTGCACCCGGGCGGCGGCCCACACGGCGAGCGTCAGTTGCGCGGCCCGCCAGATCCGCCGGAGCACGAAGGGCCGCTGCGCCACCGGGGACAGCAGTGCCCCGGGCAGCGCCACCAGCGCGGCGGCCGGCGGCGGCAGCAGGAACGCCCCGGCGAGCAGCACGGGGTAGCAGGTCCCGACGAAACGGGACCTGGCGACCAGCTCCGAGCCCGCGTACAGCCCGGCGAGCAGGAGCACGGCCCACCACGGCGTGTGTGTCTCAGGCAACGGGCGCAGGCTGACCAGCGCGGCGAGGACGGCAGCGGCGACGTACGCGCGCGCCCCCGCCGGTACCGCGTCCATGAGCCCCTCCCCCGGCCATGCCAGTCAGGCTCCGGAGCCTAGGGCGGTGGCGGGAGGGCGCGGGCAGACAACCCGCGGATTAGCACGTACGGGTGACGCCTCAGGACTCCTGCGGAGCCGACGGCGCGGCCGTCACGTCGTGCTCGGGCACGGACTGCCCGGAGCGGATCAGGTCGATCCGGCCCATGACCTTGGAACGCAGGTCACCCGGCACGTCGTCCTGTCCGCAGCACCGCTTGACCAGCTTCTTCACGGCCTGCTCCAGCCCGTACTTCTCCAGGCAGGGCGAGCACTCCTCGAAGTGGTGCTCGAACTTCACGCAGTCCGAGTCCGGCATCTCCTTGTCGAGGAACTCGTAGAGATGATCGAGGATTTCGCTGCAATCCGTCTCGTGCGGCTCTCCGCAGCTCATGACCCCGAGCCTTTCGCTTCGTTCGACTTGCCGGCGCCGGCCGGGACCAGGCCGCGGTCGCGGGCGTAGTCCTCCAGCATGCCGCGCAGCTGACGGCGTCCACGGTGCAGCCGGGACATCACCGTACCGATGGGTGTCCCCATGATGTCGGCGATCTCCTTGTAGGCAAACCCCTCGACGTCCGCCAGGTAGACGGCGATACGGAACTCCTCGGGGATGGCCTGGAGGGCTTCCTTGACGTCCGAGTCGGGCAGGTGGTCGAGCGCCTGCGACTCCGCGGAGCGCAGACCCGTCGACATGTGCGACTCGGCGCGCGCGAGCTGCCAGTCCTCGATCTCCTCAGCCGCGCTGCGCTGGGGTTCGCGCTGCTTCTTGCGGTACGAGTTGATGAAGGTGTTGGTGAGGATGCGGTACAGCCACGCCTTGAGGTTGGTGCCCTCGCGGAACTGGTGGAAGGACGCGTACGCCTTGGCGTAGGTCTCCTGCACCAGGTCCTCGGCGTCGGCCGGATTACGCGTCATGCGCAGCGCGGCCGAGTACATCTGGTCGAGGAACTCGAGCGCGTCCCGCTCGAAGCGCGCGCTGCGCTCCGCGGTCGACTCCGCGCCCGTTCCCCGGCCCTCGGGCTGCTCCGCCTGGCCGTGTTCGGTCCCTGCGTCGGTCCCAGTGACCGGACCCACCTCCTCCAGTGTTGTCGTGAAACCGAGACCGGTCCCACTCGAATCGGAGGATAGACGACCTGCGGTCGGGGGCGCTTGCCGATCCGGTCCGCCCGCCGCCCGAATAGGGGCGGTCTTCGCCGCGTGCAGCACCGTCCAGTCCAAGTCGGCGCGGCCACGACTGGGGCAGAAGGCTGAACCCATGCGGCGGACTTCCTCTCCTACGGCGTCGGTGCTGACTCTCAGCAACGTATGTCCGCCACAACATCGGGCGCCCACGCGTCATTCCCGGGCGTTCACCCGAGTGAGCCGACCCACTCCGCGACGCCCTCGGTGATCAGTTCCAGGGCCCGCTCCTGCGTGATCTCCGCCCGCTTGGGCACGGCGAAGCCGTGGTCGCCGTACGGGATCTCGATCAGGTCGTACGTCTCCCCGGCGTCCGCGGAGGCCTCGGGGAACTCCTCCGGCCTGCCGAACGGGTCGTTGCCGCCCTGCACGACGAGGGTGGGGACGCCCGAGCCGAGCAGTTCCTCCGCACGGGACTTCTCGGGCTTGCCCGGCGGATGCAGCGGGAAGCTGAGGGCGAGTACGGCGTGGGCGCCCAGTTCGGCGGCGGTACGGCAGGCGACGCGGGCGCCGGCGCTGCGTCCGCCGGCGATCACCGGCAGGCCGGCCGCCCGGAGCGCGGGCCAGATTCCGCGCCAGCCGGTGTCCAGGGTCTTCGGCGCGGGCGCCAGCTTCTTCCCCGCCACCCGCCAGGGCTGCTCGACGAGGGCGACGGTCACGCCGTGCGCGGGCAGCGCGGCCGCCAGCGCCCGCAGGTCCCGAGCCTCGATGCCGCCGCCGGCGCCGTGCCCCGCGGCGAGGACGAGGCGGGGCTTCGGCGCCCGGTGCCAGGTGATGCGGGCGGGGCCGGCGTCGGTCTCGACGTTCTCGCTGGTCATGTCAGAAGAGTGTGCCCTCTTCGGGGCCCTCCAGCTCCTCCAGCAGCTCCGGCCCGTTGTTGCGGACGTTGCTCACGGCCGTCGAGACGGGGAACGCCCGCATGAGGCCGGCGGGCGGGGGTGTGAGGAGGGAGGACAGCTCGTCGGGGTCGGTGCGCGCCGGGTCGAGCCAGTCGTCCCAGCGGTCCGGCGTGAGCATCAGCGGCATCCGGGGGTGGATGTCGGCGAGGGCGTGCGGGCCGTCGGCGGGGGCGACGGCGAGCGGCGTGGTCTCCGCCTCCGTGGTGATCACCGAGCAGGTCACCCACCAGGCCTGGGGGTGGTCGTCGGGCAGGGTCCTGTCCCGCCAGAACTCGTACAGACCGGCCATCGCGAAGACCGTGCCGTCGGCCGGGGTCACGAAGTAGGGCTGCTTGCGCGGGCGCTTCTTGCGGCCCTCCACCTCCAGGTCGCGCTCCTGCTTGCCGGTGACCCACTCGTAGTAGCCGTCGGCGGGCAGGATGCAGCGCCGGGCGGCGAAGGCGCGGCGGTAGGAGGGCTTCTCGTGGACGGTCTCCGCGCGGGCGTTGATCATCCGCGCCCCGCCCTCGGGCGTCTTGGCCCAGGAGGGGACGAGCCCCCACTTCAGCTTCCGCAGCTGACGAACCGGCTTCGGGTCCTCGACGTCTTTCAGGGGACGGTCCAGGACGGCGTAGACCTCCTTGGTGGGGGCCACGTTGTAGTCGGGCTCCAAGGTCTCCTCGGGCTCCCACTTCTCGATTTCAAAGATTCCCGCGAGATCCTCGGGTCGACGACTCGCCGCATACCGTCCGCACATACGTGCCACACTGCCAGGCCCGCCCGTCTCCCGGCCACCACCCCTCAACGAGGCGCTTCGCGCCGCACCCGCTGAACCGTTCTACGAGGAGCCCCACCGAACATGGACCACCTCGCAACGGCCTCGCTCGCCTCCCTCTGGGACGAGGTCTCCGGCACCCAGCCCGACCCCGACCTGTGGGTGGTGATCGCCACCCTCGTCGCCGCGCTCGCCCTCGTCGTGCCGCACGGGGTGTGGCGGATAGCGCGCAACGCCATCACCATCGCCCACGAGGGCGGTCACGGGCTGGTGGCGCTGCTGACCGGGCGCACGCTGACCGGCATCACGCTGCACTCCGACACCAGCGGCCTCACCGTCAGCCGCGGCAAGCCGCACGGGCTCGGGATGATCCTCACCGCGGTGGCCGGCTACACCGCTCCCCCGCTGCTGGGTCTCGGCGGGGCCGCGCTGCTGGCCGCGGGACGCATCACGCTGCTGCTGTGGCTGGCGACGGCGCTGCTCGTCGCGCTGCTGGTGATGGTCCGCAACGCGTACGGGGTGCTGACGGTGGTGCTGTCCGGGGGCACGTTCGTCCTGGTGTCGTGGCTGGCGGGTCCGCAGGTGCAGGCGGCGTTCGCCTACGCGGTGGTGTGGTTCCTGCTGCTGGGCGGGGTGCGGCCGGCCTTCGAGCTGCAGGCCAAGCGGGCGCGGGGCGGGGCCGGCGACTCGGACGCGGACCAGTTGTCCCGGCTGACGCACGCGCCGGCGGGGGTGTGGTTCTTCCTGTTCCACGCGGTGTCGCTGTGCTCGCTGATCGGCGGGGGGCGCTGGCTGCTGGAGGTGTGACGCGGCGGCACCCCCTGCGGACCCAGTAGCCGGCGCATATATGCACGGCAAGTGCACTGTCGCGATTTCGGTCCGGTTTCGACGCTTTTGATCAAGATCTCCGGCCGCGTTCAGCCATTAAAGTGGGGCCCATGACCGTGAACCCCGCGCACACCGCCCTCTGGCCCGCCCCGCACGCGAGCGGAGCCGTCGACGCGACCGTCCACGTGCCGGGGTCCAAATCGGTCACCAACCGCGCCCTGGTGCTGGCCGCCCTCGCCTCCGAGCCCGGCTGGCTGCGCCGCCCGCTGCGCTCCCGCGACACCGTGCTGATGGCCGAGGCGCTGCGCGCGATGGGCGTCGAGATCGAGGAGGGCGTCGGCCCGGACGGCACCGGCGAGTTCTGGCGGGTCATCCCGGCGGGCCTGCGCGGCCCGGCCACGGTCGACGTCGGCAACGCCGGCACGGTCATGCGCTTCCTGCCGCCGGTCGCCACCCTGGCGGACGGAGCCATCCGCTTCGACGGCGACCCGCGTTCGTACGAGCGTCCCCTGCACGGCGTGATCGACGCGCTGCGCGCCCTGGGCGCCCGGATCGACGACGACGCGCGCGGCGCGCTCCCCATGACCGTGCACGGCGGCGGTGCCCTGGAGGGCGGCCCGGTCGAGATCGACGCCTCGTCGTCCTCGCAGTTCGTCAGCGCCCTGCTGCTGTCCGGCCCGCGCTTCAACCAGGGCGTCGAGGTCCGCCACACCGGCTCGGCCCTGCCGTCCATGCCGCACATCCGGATGACCGTCGACATGCTGCGCGCGGTCGGCGCCCAGGTCGACACCCCGGAGTCCGGCGGCGAGCCGAACGTCTGGCGGGTCACGCCGGGCGCGCTGCTCGGCCGGGACCTGACCGTCGAGCCGGACCTGTCCAACGCCCAGCCGTTCCTGGCGGCGGCGCTGGTGACCGGCGGCCGGGTCGTGATCCCCGACTGGCCGTCCCGCACCACCCAGCCCGGCGACCGGCTCCGCGAGATCTTCACCGAGATGGGCGGCTCCTGCGAACTGACGGACTACGGTCTCGTCTTCACCGGTTCGGGCGCCGTGCACGGCATCGACGTGGACCTCGGCGAGGTCGGCGAGCTGACCCCGGGCATCGCGGCCGTCGCCGCCCTCGCGGACTCGCCCTCCACCCTGCGCGGGGTGGCGCACCTGCGCCTGCACGAGACGGACCGCCTGGCCGCGCTCACCAAGGAGATCAACGAGCTGGGCGGCGACGTCACCGAGACCGCCGACGGCCTGCACATCCGCCCGCGCCGCCTGCACGGCGGCGTCTTCCACACGTACGAGGACCACCGCATGGCCACCGCGGGCGCGATCATCGGCCTCGCGGTCGAGGGCGTGGAGATCGAGAACGTGGCGACGACGGCCAAGACGCTGCCCGAATTCCCCGACCTGTGGACCGGGATGCTCGGGGCGTAGGGACGGATCGCCATGCGCCGCTACGGCAAGCACACCGACGAGGACGACATCCGCTCCCGCCCCAACCGCAAGGGCAACCGTCCGCGCACCCACATCCGCCCCAAGCACGAGGACGCCGCCGAGGGCCTGGTCCTCACCGTGGACCGCGGCCGGCTGACCTGCCTCGTCGAGGACCGGGTGGTCATGGCGATGAAGGCCCGCGAACTGGGCCGCAAGGCAGCGATCGTCGGCGACCGGGTGGCGCTGGTCGGCGACCTCACCGGCAAGAAGGACACCCTCGCGCGCATCGTCCGCATCGAGGAACGCACCTCCGTCCTGCGCCGCACGGCGGACGACGACGACCCGTACGAGCGCGTCGTCGTCGCCAACGCCGACCAGCTCGCCATCGTCACGGCCCTCGCCGACCCGGAGCCGCGCCCCCGCCTCATCGACCGCTGCCTGGTCGCGGCGTTCGACGGCGGCCTCACCCCGCTGCTGGTGATGACCAAGTCGGACCTCGCCCCGCCCGACGAACTCCTGGAACTGTACGGAGCGTTGGACATCCCGTACGTCGTCACCAGCCGCGAGGAGCTGGAGAACGGCGCGGCGGCCGGCCTCGTACGCGAACACCTGGACGGCAAGATCACGGCCTTCGTCGGCCACTCCGGCGTCGGCAAGACGACCCTGGTGAACACGCTGGTGCCCGAGGACCGCCGTCGCGTGACGGGCCACGTCAACGCGGTGACGGGCCGAGGCCGGCACACGACGACCTCGGCCCTCGCCCTCCCCCTGTCCTCCGAGGCGGGCGGCTGGGTCGTGGACACCCCGGGCGTACGGTCGTTCGGGCTCGCGCACATCGATCCGTCCCGAGTGATCAACGCCTTCCCCGACCTGGTGCCCGGCACCGAGGGCTGCCCGCGCGCGTGCAGTCACGACGAGCCCGACTGCGCGCTGGACGCGTGGGTCGCCGAGGGGCACGCCGACCCGGCGCGGCTGTACTCGCTGCGCCGGCTGCTCTCCACCCGGGAGCGGAAGGAAGGCGACTGACGTTCGCGTTGTTCGCCGTGCTGACCTTCGCGTTGTTTGCCGTGCGTTGGGACCGGTAAGGGCATAATCGCACCAAGCCGGATCCAAGCCTGAGCAAAAACCGGACGCAGCGGTCACGGTACGACGGGACTACGGGAGGACATGACATGGCGTGGCTGCTGGTCATAGTGGCCGGGGTGCTCGAAACCGGCTTCGCCGTCTGCCTGAAGCTGTCGCACGGCTTCACCCGCCTCTGGCCCACCATCGCCTTCTGCGTGTTCGCGCTGGGCAGCTTCGGTCTGCTGACGATGTCGCTGAAGAAGCTCGACGTCGGTCCCGCGTACGCGGTGTGGACCGGCATCGGCGCGGCAGGCACCGCCATCTACGGCATGGTCTTCCTCGGCGACCTGGTCTCCACCCTGAAGATCGTCTCGATCAGCCTGGTCATCATCGGCGTGATCGGGCTCCAGCTGTCGGGCTCGGCACACTGACCACCCGGCGCCGGCGTCAGGACGCCAACTGGCGCGGCAGGACGGTGCGTACGAGTTCCGCCACGCCACCCTCGCCGGGCGGGGCCGCGACGCAGGACAGGGCCAGGCGTACGGCCAGTTCGCAGGAGCGGGCCAGGTCCCCGGTGTCCGGTGACGGGTCGCCGTCCAGGGCGGCGACGGCACGATCGCGGACCAGCGCGACGAAGTCGCGGGGCGAGGGCAGCGGGCCGTCGGCCCGGCGCTGGGCCGGCACGACGGACGACGACGGCACCGCCGTCAGGGGCGGCGCGGGCAGGCGCTCGCTCCAGCATCCGGTGAGCATCGCCCGGACCAGGGCGTTGTCGCGGGCGACGGAGACGGTCCACTCGGCGGTCGCGGTGAGCCGGTCACGACGGGCGCCGGGGCCACCACCGGCGAGCGCGCGCTCCACGCCGGCCAGGTACCCGTCCGCCTCCCTGCGGACGAGCGCCCGGGCGAGGCCCTCCTTGCTCCCGAACTCGTTGTAGAGCGTCTGCCGGGACACCCCGGCCGCCGCCGCCACGTCCACCATCCGCACGGCGGACCAGGGCCGACGCTCCAGGGCCAGGTAGGCGGCGTCGAGCAGGGACTCCCGGGCTGCGGGCACCATCGCCTCCTCGGGCCGAGCGGCTTGTCGCCCAGATTTGACGGGTATGCGCCCACTGTCAAGGCCCTTCGCACGCCCCGTCACAGCCGCGGCGGTCGCGCCGCGCGGCCGCCGCGCCGGGCCACGCACCCACCCCCGCGCCGCGCACCCCGCCACGCCCCGCCAAACCCCTTGTGGCCCCATCCCTCCCCCGCCAGATAGCGTGACCCGCATGCCCGACTACCTCGACGACCTCCGCCTCGCCCACGTCCTCGCGGACGCCGCCGACGCCGCGACGATGGACCGCTTCAAGGCCCTCGACCTCAAGGTCGAGACCAAGCCGGACATGACTCCGGTGAGTGAAGCGGACAAGGCCGCCGAGGAACTGATCCGCGGTCACCTCGCCCGAGCCCGCCCACGCGACGCCGTCCTCGGCGAGGAGTACGGCACCGAGGGCACCGGCCCCCGCCGCTGGATCATCGACCCGATCGACGGCACCAAGAACTACGTCCGCGGCGTCCCCGTCTGGGCCACTCTCATCGCCCTCACGGAGGCGGGCGAGGGCGGTTACCAGCCCGTCGTCGGCCTCGTCTCCGCCCCCGCCCTCGGCCGCCGCTGGTGGGCGGTGAAGGACCACGGCGCGTTCACCGGCCGCAGCCTGACCTCGGCCTCACGGCTCCAGGTGTCCCAGGTCTCCGCCCTCGCCGACGCCTCCTTCGCCTACTCCTCGCTCAGCGGCTGGGAGGAGCAGGGCCGGCTCGACGGCTTCCTGGACCTGACCCGCGAGGTCTGGCGCACCCGCGCGTACGGCGACTTCTGGCCGTACATGATGGTGGCCGAGGGCTCGGTCGACATCTGCGCCGAACCCGAGCTCTCCCTCTGGGACATGGCCGCGAACGCGATCATCGTCACGGAGGCCGGCGGCACCTTCACCGGTCTCGACGGCCGCCCCGGTCCGCACAGCGGCAACGCGGCCGCGTCGAACGGCCGGCTCCACGACGAACTGCTCGGCTACCTCAACCAGCGGTACTGACCGCCCTCTTGTTGACCCGCCCTTTGCCTGCCACTCTGAGAGTCCCCCCACTTGTGAACTTGTGAATCCATGAACTAACTCATGGATCACCGGCAGGAGGTGGCTCCACCCATGCTCGTCCGCGAAGCCATGAGCACGGTCGTCCTCACCATCGGCCCAGCCCACACCCTCCGCCAGGCCGCCGCCCTGATGTCCGCCCGCCACGTCGGCGCGGCGGTCGTCCACGACCCCGACGCCGGCGGCATCGGCATCCTCACCGAACGCGACGTCCTGATCTCCCTGGGCCTCGGCCAGGACCCCGACACCGAGCGCGCCCACGCCCACACCACCACCGACGTCGTGTTCGCCGCACCGTCCTGGACCGTGGAGGAGGCCGCCCGGGCGATGGCGCACGGCGGCTTCCGCCACCTGATCGTCCTGGAGCGCGGCGAGCCCACCGGCATCGTCTCGGTCCGCGACATCATCCGCTGCTGGGCCCCGGCCCGGGAGCGGACGCGACGCGTCCCGGCCTGACCCCGCACGCGGCACTTGGAACGCGAAGCGGGCCGGAACCCCGTTCCCGGGAGTTCCGGCCCGCCGCCACGACAAGCGGTCCAGTGCTGGATGTGTCAGCCGCGCAGGGCCTGGACCGCGGCCTCCAGCCGCTTGCCGAAGTCGCCGTCGGCCTGACGGAAGTTGTTGACCGCGCGCTCGATGATGTCGTCGCGCGAGACGCCGGAGAGAGCGCCGGCCAGGTTGTTGATCAGCCGCTCCTTCTCCTCGTCCGTCATCAGCCGGTAGAGGTTGCCCGCCTGGACGAAGTCGTTGTCCTCGGCGTGCGACGGGGCCTCGGTCTCACCGGTGACACCGGAGACCGCGACCGGCTGCCACAGGGCCTTGTCCGTCTGGAACGGGCCGCCGAAGCTGTTCGGCTCGTAGTTCTTCGCGCCCTTGTGGCGGCCGTCGTACAGGTAGCCGTCACGGGAGTTGGTGCGCGCCTCGGTGGCGTGCGGACGGTTCACCGGCAGGTGGTCGGCGTTGATGCCGACGCGGTAGCGGTGCGCGTCGCCGTACGCGAAGAGCCGGCCCTGGAGCATCTTGTCCGGGGACGGACCGATGCCGGGCACGAAGTGGGCCGGGGAGAAGATCGACTGCTCGACCTCGGCGAAGATGTTCTCCGGGTTGCGGTTGAGCTCCAGCTTGCCGAACCAGACGATCGGGTAGTCCGCGTGCGGCCACACCTTGGTCAGGTCGAACGGGTTGAAGCGGTACGTCGCGGCCTCGGCGACAGGCATGATCTGCACGCCGACGGTCCAGGACGGGTACTCGCCGCGCTCGATGGCCTCGCGCAGGTCGCGCTGGTGGGAGTCGGGGTCCTCACCGGCGAGCTTGTCGGCCTCGGCCTGGGTGAGGCACTTGATGCCCTGGTCCGTCTTGAAGTGGTACTTGACCCAGAAGGCCTCGCCCGCCTCGTTGTTCCACTGGTAGGTGTGCGAACCGAAGCCGTCCATGTGGCGGTACGACGCCGGAATGCCGCGGTCGCCGAAGAGCCAGGTCACCTGGTGCGTCGACTCGGGCGACAGGCTCCAGAAGTCCCAGACGTTGTCCATCTCCGTCGAGCCCGTGTACGGGTCGCGCTTCTGGGTGTGGATGAAGTCGGGGAACTTGATGGCGTCCTTGATGAAGAACACCGGGGTGTTGTTGCCGACGAGGTCGTAGTTGCCCTCTTCGGTGTAGAACTTCAGCGCGAAACCACGCGGGTCGCGGACCGCGTCCGCCGCACCCAGGTTGCCGGCCACGGTCGAGAAGCGGAGGAAGGTCTCCGTCTCCTTGCCGACCTCGGACAGGAACTTCGCCCGGGTGTACTTGGTGACATCGGCAGTGACCGTGAAGGTGCCGTAGGCGCCGGCGCCGCGGGCGTGCACGACACGCTCCGGGATGCGCTCACGGTTGAAGTGGGCCAGCTTCTCGAGGAGGAGCTGGTCCTGGACGAGCACGGGGCCGCCGACGCCCGCGGTCTCGCTGTTCTGGTTGTCGGCTACCGGAGCACCGGCCTCCGTAGTGAGCGGTCCCTGAGTCACGTACGCCTCCTGCGCCAATCCTGCAAAACCTGTCCCTTGGCTAATGCCGTTACCGATCCTACAATGGACATTGTCTAAGTCAAGTAAGACTCCAAAGTCACACACGTTCGGGGCCTGGCCCCCCTTGCTGTTAGGCTGGTGCGCATGAGTGACCTACTGGAACGGCTGCGTGGACGCGGCTGGCGCATGACCGCGCAGCGGCGCGTCGTGGCCGAGGTCCTCGACGGCGAACACGTCCACCTGACGGCCGACGAGGTGCACGCCCGCGCCGTGGACAAGCTCCCGGAGATCTCCCGGGCGACCGTCTACAACACTCTGGGCGAGCTGGTCACGCTCGGTGAGGTGCTGGAAGTAGCGACGGACAAGCGCGCCAAGCGGTACGACCCGAACGCGCACCGGCCGCACCACCACCTGGTCTGCGCCCAGTGCGGCGCGATCCGCGACGTGCACCCGACCGGCGATCCGCTCTCCGACCTCCCGGACTCGGAGCGCTTCGGCTTCACCGTCTCGGACGTCGAGGTGACGTACCGCGGCACCTGCCCGAACTGCGCGGCGGCGTAGGGCACACCACACTCGCACGAAGCCCCGGCACCGATGGGTGCCGGGGCTTTCTCGTGACGTCAGCGCCCAGCTGGCCGCCGAACGCACCGAGGGCCGGAACCCTTTCGGATTCCGGCCCTCGATCATCAGTAGCGGGGACAGGATTTGAACCTGCGACCTCTGGGTTATGAGCCCAGCGAGCTACCGAGCTGCTCCACCCCGCGGCGATGAATGCAACATTACGTCAACCCCACGACCGGAAGCAAATCGCCCCTGCCCACCCCCACCGGCACCGGCACCTACAAACCCCGCCAGCGCAGCGTCACGCCGACAGCTCCTGCCGCAACGCGTCCCGCAGCCGAGCCGCCCGCTCCCCCACTTCCCGCGGTCCCAGCGACACCGCCCGGTCGGCCCACCGCTGCCCCTCCGCCAGCTCCCCCCGCCGCGCACACACCAGCGCCAGCCGCAGCGCCGCCCTCCCGTGCCCGGCGTCGGCGGCCCGCCGCCACCACACGACGGCCTCCGGTTCACTCCCCTCACGGGCGAGCAGCAGCCCCAGGTTGAACGCGCCGTTGCGCGACCCGGCCTCGGCCGCCTCCCGGTACCACCGCGCCGCCTCCACCACGTCGCCCCGCGCCGCGGCCATCATCCCGACCCGCACCTGGGCCCGCCGGTGCCCCTGGGAGGCCGCCCGCTCGTACCACTCCTCGCACTCGGACTTCTCCTGCGCCGGCTCGCCGAGCTCGTGCTCGGGCGCGGGCGGCCGGCGCGCGTCGAGAACCGTCGCCAGCCGGTACGCGGCCTCGGCGCTGCCGCCGCCCGCCGCGCACCGCAGGAACCGTTCGGCCTCGCGCTCGTCACCGTCGCGCAGGCGCGCCATTCCCACCTGGAGGGCCGCCTCCGTGTGCCCGGCGGAGGCAGCCCGCTCGTACCAGCGCAGCGCCGCCCGCTCCTCGCCCCGGCCGGCGTGCAGGATGCCGAGGTTGAAGGCGGCGTCGACGCTGCCCGCCTCGGCGGCCTTGGAGAACCAAGGCTCGGCGCCCGCCTCGTCCCCGGCGCGCAGCAGCAGGATGGCGAGCGCGTTGGACGCCTCCCGGTGCCCGGCGTACGCGGCCCGCCGGTACCACTGCTCGGCCTGTGTGGTGCGGCCCTGGTCGGCGCAGAGCAGCCCCAGGTTGTACGCCCCGTTGTCGTCCCCGGCGTCCATCGCGGCGCGGTACCAGCGCTCGGCGGTCTGGGTCTCGCCGCGTTCCGCGTGCAGCGCGCCCAGGGCGTTGGCGGCGTTGCCGTCTCCGTCCTGCGCGGCTCGCAGCCACCACACGGCGGCACTCTCGGTGTCGCCGGCGTCCCGCAGCAGGAAGCCGAGGGCGCACGCGGCGCGGGCCTCTCCGTCCTTGGCGGACGTCAGGTACCAGCGGCCGGCCTCCTTGAGCTCGCCCCGCTTCTCCAGAATCGTCCCGAGGTGCAGTGCGGCCCGCCGGTGACCACGTGCGGCGGCCTGGCGGTACCACTGCTCGGCCTCGTCGGCGGTGTCCGTGTCACCTGCGTCGCGCCCCCGCCCGGCGCACCGGTCCAGCGACCGGGCCAGCCGGTACGCGGCCTCCCGGTGCCCGCGCTCGGCCGCGGCCCGCATCCACCGCTCGGCACCGGCCTCGTCGCCACGGTGTTCCAGCAGGTCGGCGAGTGCGTAGGCGCCGAGGACGTGCCCCTGCTCGGCGGACTGGCACAGCCAGTACTCGGCGGCGGGCTCGTCCCCGCGTTCACGGAAGTGGCGCCCCAGCGCGTGGGCGGCCGCGGCGGAACCGGCGACGGCGGCGATCCGCCACCATCCCGCGGCCTCGTCGGCGTATCCGCGCTGGTGCAGCAGGACACCCAGGTTGTTGGCGGCGGCCCGGTCACCGGCGGCGGTGGCGGCACGAAGGTGGGACTCGGCTCCGTCGAAGTCGCCGCGGCGCAGCAGCATCGCGCCGAGGACGCTCATCGCCTCGACGTCACCGGCTTCGGCGGCCAGCCGTCGGCGTACTTCCTCGGCGGCCTCGTCGGCGGCTTCCTGAGCCTCGTCCGTGGCCTCCTCCTGATCGGACGGCTGCGCAAAACGCCCTGTCCCGAACAGATTTGCCATGTCCCCCATAACGTCCATCGTCGCACCACCTGCAACCTGGGTACATCCGGTATACCGCAGCCAGTGAGGTCACTTCAGCGTTTTGTCGACATGCCCACAGGGAGACAAGTCAAACACAGATCTCCCCAACTTCCCCTGGCGGCGCGGCCGTCGGCATCACCGGCACATGCGTTCGCACATCACGAAGGCCCGGATCCCTTTCGGAATCCGGGCCTTCGTGGTCGTTCGCACAAAGCTCACGAACTTCAGTAGCGGGGACAGGATTTGAACCTGCGACCTCTGGGTTATGAGCCCAGCGAGCTACCGAGCTGCTCCACCCCGCGCCGTTGTGTTCACAACCGTATCACGGCGCGGGACGGCCCCTGACCAGCTCTGACGGCCGGCGGGGAGCAGCGTGGTCAGCCGGTGTCCGAGCCTGAGCCCGCGGTGTCCCCGGTGGGCGTCGCGCTCGGCGTGGACTCCCCCTCCTGGGCCTTGTCCCCGCTCTTGTCGTCACCGTTCTTGTCGCCGGCGCCCTGGTCGGTCTTGGCCTGGGCCTCCTCGGCCCGCTTCAGCGCCTCCTCCAGGTCCTTCTGCGCCTCGGCGTACGCGGCCAGGTCCTTCTGCTCCAGCGCCTTCTGGCCGGCGTCGAAGGCCTTCTGCGCGTCGCTCAGCGCTTCCCGGACCGTCGGGTTGGTGGACGTCGGTGGCGGCTCGGGCGTGTCCTCGCCCTCGTCCGCCGGCGGATCGGTCTCGGCCGCCTGCTCTCCGAAGACCTTGCTGAGGGCCTCGTCGAGGGTGTTCTCGAAGGCGGTGTTGCCTCCGTAGCTCACCAGCACCTTGCGCAGCAGCGGGTACTTGAGGTCGCCACCGCGCACGTAGACCGGCTCCACGTACAGCAGTCCGCCGTCGAGCGGCACCGTCAGCAGGTTGCCGTACTCGACCTCGGAGTCGCCGCCTCTCAGCAGCCTGATGGTCTCGGCGATGTCCTGCTCCGAGTTCAACTGGCTCTGGACCTGTTTCGGTCCGTTGACGGTCGTGCTCGTCGGCAGTTTCAGGATTCTGATCTTGCCGTAGCCGTCCGTCCCCGCCTCGGCGTCGACGGCCATGAACGCGCTGAGGTTGTCGCGTCCGTTGGGCGTGAACGTCGTCGTCAGCGAGAACGCCTGCTGGTCCTGGTCGGGCATCTTCATGCTCAGGTAGTACGGCGGCACCGCGTCACCCGACTTGTTGGTCGGGTCGTCGGGCACCTGCCACACCTCGCTGCCGCTGAGGAACGTGTTGGCGTCCTTCACGTGGTAGCGCGTGAGCAGCTCGCGCTGGACCTTGAACAGGTCCTGCGGGTAGCGCAGATGCGCCATCAGCTCGTCCGTGATCTCGCTCTTGTCCTGGACCGTGTCCGGGAAGGCCTTCATCCAGGTCTTCAGGACCGGGTCCTTCTCGTCCCACTGGTAGAGCTTGACGTCACCGCTGTACGCGTCGACGGTCGCCTTCACGGAGTTGCGGATGTAGTTGACCTGGTTCTGCTGGGCCACCACCGCCCGCTGGTCGTTGGCCGCGGTCAGCGAGTCGGCGGTGGTGTCGCCGAGCGTCGTGCGGGAGGCGTAGGGGTAGCCGTTCGTCGTCGTGTAGGCGTCCACGATCCACTGGATACGGCCATCCACCACCGCCGGGTAGGCGTCGCCGTCGATGGTCAGCCACGGGGCGACCGCCTCGACGCGCTCCTTGGGCGTGCGGTTGTACAGGATCCGCGACCCCTCGCCGATGGCACCGGAGTAGAGGATCTGCGGCTCGCTGAACGCCGCCGCGTACGCCGCCCGGTTGATCGGGCTGGACAGGTCCACCCCGCCGTCGCCCTTGTAGCTGAAGGTCTTCTCGCCCGAGTCGTCGGAGTAGTCGATCTCCTTCTGGGGACCGCCGACGATCGAGTAGGTGTTGGTCTTCTCGCCGTAGTAGATCCGCTGCTCGTACGTGCCGAGGTCACCCTTGGACGGCAGGTCGGACTCGGTGAAGACGGGGCGGCCCTCGGAGTCGACCTCGGTGCCCTTGGCCGCGACCACGCCGTAGCCGTGGGTGTAGCGGAAGTGGTTGTTGATCCAGTTCTTCTTGGGGATGCCGGCCAGGTTCAGCTCGCGCAGGCCGATGACCGTGTCCTGGTCCTTGCCGTCCTTGGAGTAGCGGTCGACGTCCAGGTTGGTCGGGAACGCGTAGTAGTTACGCATCTGCTGGAGCTGCTGGAACGTCGGCGAGATGACGTTCGGGTCCATGATCCGGATGGACGCCGCGTTGTCCACGTCGTCACGGAGCTTGGTCGGGTCCTTGGTCTTGCTGACGCCGGGGTACTCGGTGACCTGGGTGCCCTCGATGCCGTAGGCCTCGCGCGTCGCCTTCAGGTTCTTCTCGACGTACGGCGCCTCCTTGGCCTGCTCGTTCGGCTGGACCTGGAACTTCTGGACCAGCGCCGGGTACAGACCGCCGATGAGGATCGCGGACAGCACCATCAGACCGAAGCCGATCACCGGCAGCTGCCAGGTGCGGCGCCACAGGGTCGCGAAGAACAGCAGCGCGCAGATGACGGCGATGCAGAACAGGATCGTCTTGGCCGGCAGGTAGGCGTTGGCGTCGACGTACCTGAGGCCCGTCCAGCTGTCGGTCGCCTTGAAGTCGCTGGACTTCACCGCCAGCCCGTACCGGTCGAGCCAGTAGGCGACCGCCTTGAGGGCGACGAAGACACCGAGGAGCACCGACAGGTGCCCGGTGGCGGCGGCCGTGGCACGGGCGCCCGGGCTGGTGACGCGCAGCCCGCCGTACAGGTAGTGGGTGAGCGCGGCGGCGATCACCGAGATGATCACGGCCGCGAAGCCGAAGCCGAGCAGGAACCGGTACCAGGGCAGGTCGAAGGCGTAGAACGATACGTCCAGCTTGAACTGGGGGTCCTTCTGCCCGAACGAGACGCCGTTGACCCACATCAGCCAGGTCCGCCACTGGCCGGAGGCGGAGGCGCCGGCGATGAGGCCGACCAGGGCGGTGATGCCGAGCAGCAGCCACTTCTTGTACGGGGCGATGCCCATCCGGTACCGGTCGAGGTTCTGCTGCTCCATCGACATGGCGCTCAGCGGCGGGCGCAGCCGGTGGGCCAGCCAGATGTTGAACCCGACGGCGAGCGCCATGAGCAGGCCGAAGACGAAGAAGAGACCGATCTTGGTCCACAGGGTCGTCGTGAAGACCGACGAGTAGTGGACCGACCGGTACCAGAGCCAGTCCGTCCAGAATCCCGCGAACATGGTGAACGCCATGCCTAGCACGGCGAGGACACCGAGTGTCATCAGCAGGGTTCGGACGCGCCGGGACGGGCGGCCCACTCTGATCCGCGGCCCCGTCGGGGGGCCTCCGCCGCGGTCCGGCATCTGGAAAGCCAAGGTGCGCACCTCGAAGTTCGCTGTTGATCCGTCAGGCCCTCGGGTTCGTGGGCCCCCCGTGCGCCCCCGTGATGGTGGGCCCACACTTATGCAACTTACTCATCGTTTACTCGGTTCCCGATTCGGGCCAGTAACGAGGCAGGATTGTGACCATGTCCAACACCCCCATGGCAGCGAGCCCCCTCACCCGGGCCGTACTCGAGATCGACGAGTACGTCTCCGGACTCGGCTGGGACCAGCCCGCACGCCTCTTTGCACTTGTCGACACCGCGCGGCTGAGGGCCGATCAGCCCTCGCTCGCGGACCGGCTCGGTCTCCAGGACGAGCCGGAGAGCTCCGGCCTGACCCCGATCGAGCAGGACGAAATTCCAACGGACCAGGCGCTCGACGAGTTCCTGGGCACCATCGCCTGGCCGGACGCGGTGGTCGGCTGTGCCCTCGCCGTGGAGCGCCTGATGCTGCCGCCGTCCGCCGAGGCCCAGGTCCCGCAGGGCCTGAGCGAGGCCAAGCTGGCTCAGTGGGTGGCGGAGCACCCGGATCGCCAGGAGGTCCGCATGACGGTCGCGGTGCTGCGCGACGGTGCCCGCGACTCCGCGCTGCGGCTGCGGGAGAAGGACTCCGCCACGGAGGTCCTCACCGGCTCCGACCTGGTGCCGGGCCTGGCCCAGGCACTGTCGGCGACCTTCGAGGAGTAGGTCCGGGGCGGTACGCGGCTGTCCGTCCGGTCAGCCCTTCGCGCACGTCGGCAGGTCGTCCGTCTTCCCGGAGCGGATGTCCTCCAGCGCGCCGAGGGCGTCGTCGATGGTGTCCACCTTCACCAGGGTGAGCCCGTCGGGGGTGTCCTCGGCGGCGGCCGCGCAGTTGTCCTTGGGCGTCAGGAAGTACCGGGCGCCCTTGTCACGCGCGCCGATGGTCTTCATTCCGATGCCGCCGATCGGGCCGACCTCGCCGGCGTCGTCGATCGTCCCCGTGCCCGCGACGAACTCGCCGCCGGTGAGGTCGCCCGGCGTGAGCTTGTCGTAGATGCCGAGGGCGAACATCAGACCGGCGCTCGGCCCGCCGACGTCGGCCAGCTTGATGTCGATGGTGAACGGGAACGTGTGGTCGGTCCCGGCGGAGATCCCCACGATGGCGCGCTTCTCACCGCCGTCGTCGGAGGCCGCGGTGGTGACCGTGACCTTCTCCGTCTTGGTGGGCGTCCGGCCCTCCTTCTCCGCGTCGGCCTGCTCCTTGGCGGGCACGATCGTGAAGACGACGTCCTGGCCGGGCTTGTGCTCGGTCACCAGTTCCGCCACGTCGGTGGGCTTCTTGACGGGCGTCCCGTCCACGGCCTTGATCACGTCACCGGCGTGCAGCCGGCCCTCGGCAGGGGAGTCCTTGACCACCGTGGAGACGACCACCCAGGACTTCACCGGGATGTCCAGCGCCTTCAGCGCGGCGACCTTGGCGCTCTCCTGGGACTGGCTGAACTCCTCGGCGTTCTCCTGGGTGGCCTCTTCCTCGGTCTTGCCGTCCGGATAGAGGGTCTCGTGCGGCACCACGCGGTTGTCGTGCGCCAGCCAGCCGTAGACCGCCTCCACGAGGTTCATCTTGTAGTCGGCGCTGGTGACCCGCACGGTGGTCATGTTCAGATGACCACTCGCCTCGTAGGTCTTGTGTCCGGAGATCCGCAGCACCGGCTCGCCGTCGTGATCGCCCAGCGTGTTCACCGTCGGCCCCGGGGACATCTCCGAGTACGGCACGGGGATGAACACACCCGCGCACAGGAGCGCGATCAGCATCAGGGTGGAGGCGAGCATCGTTGCGGTACGGCGTGGCATGGCACGACAGTACGGGACGCGGCTGTCAGAACACCGTCAGGGCGTTCGGTCAGGCTCCGGTGCGGGGACGTTCCATCGCCTCGCGGAAGCGGGCGTACCCGTCGAGTTCGGGACCGTCGCCACGGATCTTGCGGGTCCGGTTGGCCCAACTGCCCCACAGCCCCGCGCCGACGGCAGCCACAAGCGGAATCAGCAACCAGGCAAGCGCTGCCATGCCGACCTCCCAACCCCATGAGCGTCCGCTACTGACTGATCAGCAGATTAACCATCCGCAGTGACAACGCTCACGCCGGGGGGTCGGTTACGCAACCGGAGCTGCAGGGCCGGCCCCGCTTTCAGCAGGCGCCCACCCACTCTTCGGTTCCGTCGGAGAACGTCTGGTGCTTCCAGATCGGGACCTCGTGCTTGAGGTCGTCGATCAGCTTGCGGCAGGCATCGAAGGCCTCGCCCCGGTGCGGGCAGGACACCGCGACGACCACGGCCAGATCGCCGACCTCCAGATCCCCCACACGGTGGACCGCCGCGAGCGCCCGAACGGGGTACTCCGCGACGACCTTCTCGGCGATGCGCCGCATCTCGGCCTCGGCGCTCGGATGACAGGAGTACCCGAGCCGGTCGACGTCGGTGCCGCCGTCGTGGTTGCGCACGGTCCCCACGAACAGCGCGGTGCCTCCGGCCGCGTCGTCCCCCACGGCCCGGAAGACCTCGTCCACCGAGAGGGGCGTCTCCCGGATGCCGATCAGCTTCACGGGGTCGGGGGCGGCCAGCTCACCGGGGTGGTCGTTCGTGGTTGCCATACGCCCATCGTGCCCCACGGCGCGACGGCGCGGAATAGCGTGATCGCCCGGCACGCGCACGTACCTCCTTGTTGCCTCCTACAGCGCCGCCCTCCCGGGCGGTGCCGGGCGGACACCGCGGTCAGATCCGGCGCCGGGCCTTCCGCGCCCGCCGCACCACCGCGGCCGCACCCAGCAGCGCCACCGTCGCTCCGGCGGCTCCCGCGGCCGTCGCGTCCTTGCGCCCGAGGCGCCGCCCGGCGACCGTGTGCCGCCCGGAGACCTCCTCCAGCAGCTCCGCCAGCACCTCCTCGTTGGTGTACTTCGGCCGCCAGCCCGCGTCGTGCAGCCGGCTGCCGCTCACCACCCAGGGGTACATCGTGTACGCCAGGTCCCCGGCCGGGGAGGGCGTCAGGCCGATGCGGTGCAGTCGGGCCGCCGCTCCGAGCGCGACCGCCGAGGGCAGCTCCATCCTGCGGATGCCGCTGAGTTCCTCGACCTCCTCCTGCTCCAGCCAGCCGTCGCACCCGACGGCCAGCTCGCCGTCCGCCTTCTCCAGAACGGCGTACTCCAGGGCGCTGCACAGGTCGTCGACGTGGCAGAACTGCCAGGCCGGCCGCGATCCGGCCACGACGAGCAGCCGGGGCGACTCGAAGTACCTGGTCAGCGCGGTGTCCATGCCTCCGACCAGCACCGCCGGCCGCACGACGGTCACATTGAGCCCGGGGTGCGCCCGCGGCGCGCGCCGCGCGAGCCGCTCGATCTCCAGCAGGTCGCCGACGCCCGTGGCCTCGGCCGTGGCGCGCAGCTCGGCGTCCTCGGAGAGCGGCAGCTCGTTGTCCGGGAGGGCACCGTAGACCATGGCCGAGGTGCAGAGCACGACCCGGTGCACGCCGGCCGCCGCGGCGGCGGTCAGGACGGTCTGCGTCCCCCGTACGTTGTAAGCCGTCCGGGCCGCCGCGTCGGTCTCCAGGTCGAGGTCGAGCGCCAGGTGCACGACGACGTCCGCGCCGCGCAGTTTCTCGGCGATGGCCGGGTCCCGCACGTCCAGGACCTGCCACCGCGCCGCCGCGCACTCCCCACGCCGTTCGTCGATGGCCACGACCTGTCTGACCTCGTCGGACGCGGCCAGCCGCTCGGTGAGCAGCGCCCCGATCCCGGATGCGGCACCGGTGACCGCGACGACGGGGCCGCGCGCGCCGGGGCGTGCGGAACTGGTTGACTGGTTTCGCGCTGCGCGAACCTGCGGATCTGGGGAACTCACCGGGCGTCTCCAGCGGTTGTCTTCAGTACGGGCGCGCTCGACGCGTACGTACCAGGTGGCATCCATCCTGCCGCAGGCCGTCAGTCGGCGAAGCACCGAGGCCCGAACCGCCCCGGGTGTCTACGCTGGGTGGTGAAGTCGGGCAGCCGTGCCGCCGGAAAGAACCGGCGGCCTTACCAGCCGAGGAACCCCGTGAGTGACACCCCATTCGGATTCGGCCTTCCGCCGGAGGAGCCGGACGACGGCGACGAGGGCAAGAAGAAGGACCAGCAGAGCGGCGGTGGTCAGGGACCGGCCAACCCGTTCGGTTTCGGGACGCCCGGAGCCGGAGGCTTTGGCGGCCCCGGCGGCCCGGGCGCGGACAACCCGTTCGCCGCCATGTTCGGCTCCATGAACCCCAACGACCTGGGCGCCGCGTTCCAGCAGCTCGGCCAGATGCTCTCCTACGAGGGCGGCCCGGTGAACTGGGACATGGCCAAGCAGATCGCCCGCCAGACGGTCGCCCAGGGCACGCCGGACGGCACCAAGGACGCCAGCGTCGGCCCCTCCGAGCGCAATGCCGTCCAGGAGGCCGTCCGCCTGGCCGACCTGTGGCTGGACGACGCGACGGCCCTGCCCTCGGGCGCGGGCACCGCGGTGGCGTGGAGCCGCGCGGAGTGGGTCGAGGCGACCCTGCCCGCCTGGCGGGAGCTGGTCGACCCGGTCGCCGAGCGCGTCGGCACCGCCATGGGTGACGTGCTGCCCGAGGAGATGCAGGCCATGGCCGGCCCCCTGATCGGCATGATGCGGTCCATGGGCGGCGCCATGTTCGGCACGCAGATCGGGCAGGCCGTCGGTGTCCTCGCCGGCGAGGTCGTCGGCTCGACCGACGTGGGCCTGCCGCTCGGTCCGGCCGGGAAGGCCGCCCTGCTGCCGGCGAACATCGAGGCGTTCGGCAAGGACCTCGGCGTCTCCCAGGAGGAAGTGCGGCTGTACCTGGCCCTGCGCGAGGCCGCCCACCAGCGCCTCTTCGCGCACGTGCCGTGGCTGCGCTCGCACCTGTTCGGCGCCGTCGACGGCTACGCCCGAGGCATCAAGGTGGACACGGCGAAGCTCGAGGACGTGGTCGGCCAGTTCGACCCGCAGAACCCCGAGCAGCTGCAGGAGGCCCTCCAGCAGGGCATGTTCCAGCCCGAGGACACTCCGGAGCAGAAGGCCGCCCTGGCCCGTCTGGAGACGGCTCTGGCGCTCGTCGAGGGCTGGGTGGACGCGGTGGTGCACGCCGCCGCCAAGCCGCGCCTGTCGTCGGCCGACGCCCTGCGCGAGACGCTGCGCCGTCGTCGTGCCTCCGGCGGCCCGGCGGAGCAGACGTTCGCCACGCTGATCGGCCTGGAGCTGCGCCCGCGTCGCCTGCGCGACGCGTCCCGCCTGTGGGCGTCCCTGACGGACGCGCGCGGTGTCGACGGCCGGGACGGCCTGTGGGCCCACCCGGACATGCTGCCGACGGCGACCGACCTGGACGACCCGGACGGTTTCGTCCACCGCGAGCAGCTGGACTTCTCCGAGCTGGACAAGATGCTCGGCGAGGCGGCGGGCAAGCCCGACCTGAAGAAGAAGGACGAGAAGGGCTCGGACGAGGCCGGCGACAAGGGCGACGACAGCGAGTGAGCCTCCACGACGACGCCGTCCTGGTCCTGAAGGCGTACGAGGACCAGGACGAGCTGCGCCAGACCTATCTGGACCACCTCGCGACGCACCCGGACGGCATGTGGAAGGCGTGCGGGGACGGGCACATCACGGCGAGCGCCATGGTGATCGACCCGTCCCGCGAGCGGGTCCTGCTGACCCTTCACAAGAAGCTGCGCATGTGGCTGCAGATGGGCGGACACTGCGAGCCGGCCGACGAGACGCTGGCGCGTGCCGCGCTGCGCGAGGCCACGGAGGAGTCGGGCATCGCCGGACTGGCTCTGCTCTCCGGCGGTCCCGTGCGGCTGGACCGCCACCAGACACCCTGCGCCTGGCACCTGGACGTCCAGTACGCGGCGCTGGCTCCGCAAGGGGCCGTGGAGGAGATCAGCGATGAGTCGCTCGACCTGCGCTGGTTCCCCTACGCCGAGGTCGCGGACGTGGCCGACGAGTCGGTCGTACGCCTGCTGGAGGCGACCCGCGCCCGGCTGTAACCGGTAAGGGGTGACCGCCTGGCGATCACCCCTTACCGAACTGTGGCCGTGCCCGCGCTCAGCTCCAGACGTTGCCCTGGTTCTGACCGCGTGCCCCTTGCTGGCCCATGCCGTACTGGGCGGCGACGCCCGAGCCGATCTGCGCGTTCTGCGGCGGCAGCAGCTCGCTGGGCTGGACGAGCGCGAAGCCGCTGCCCATGAAGCTGAGCTCCCAGCCCTCCCCGGTGCTGCCCCGGCGCCGCCACACCCCGGAAGAGTGCGTCTGCGCCTGCATCTGCACGCGCAGGCCGGTGGACCAGGCGACGATCGCGTCGGCGTCGCAGTTGACGTACTTGTCGGGCGTCACCTGCATCAGCAGCGGGGAGCCCGAGGTCATGAGGGCGACCTTGCCCCGGCCGGTGATGTTGAGCTGGTACTTCCCCGAGCCGGAGATGCCGTACAGGCTGTCGACCGCGATGACCTCGTGGTGCAGGGACGAGTCCATCGCCAGCACGTAGCTGCTGTCGACGGTCAGGCCCTCCTGGTCGACGTCCATCACGTGCACGCACTGGGCGAGGTTGGCGAAGAAGACCGTGCCCTGCCCGTGGCAGCGCATCAGGTCGAGGCCCTCACCGGTGCGCGCACGCGCGCGTGACTGGTTGTTGCTCTGGTACTCGGCGTCGAACTCGACGAGCCCCTGATAGGCGACCATCGTGCCCTTGCGGGCGAGCACGTCGTCGTGGCCCTCCAGGGCGACGCGGAGCATGTGCTTGTTCTGCAGGCTCCAGGCGTCCTGGGTCTGCTGGTCGTTGTAGGCGAAAAGCGGGCTCTGCATGGTGTTCTGGCTCCCCCTCAGCCCCGGACCCGGAGGCGGTCGGTGCTGTCCTCGCTGGGCTGGACGACGACGATGCCCTGACCGGAGAAGGCCATCTGGTAGGCCTCGCCGCTGCCGCGGCCGATCAGTGACTGCGCCTTGAAGCTGCGTTTGCCCTTCACCTTGAGGTTCGGGGACCAGGCGACGAGCGCGTCGGGGTCGACGTACGTCTCGTCCTCGCCACCACCGCAGTCGACCACGATCGGCTTGCCCCGGGAGGTGAGGGCGACCCAGCCCTGTCCGGAGATCTTGGTGTTCCACAGGCCCTGCCCGGCGAACTTCGCCAGGCCCTTGACCCGCTCCACGCCCCAGCTGAGGTGGGCGTCGAAGGCCAGCAGGTTGGTGGCGTTGACAGAGATGCCGTCGCCGTTGAGGTTGATGACGACGACGTTCGCGCCGTAGTCGGCGAGGTAGAGCAGTCCGTCGCCGGAGCACTTCATCAGGGGCGCGCCCTCGCCGGTCATCCAGTCCTTCGCGATCTGGCGGACGGCCGGCGGGTTGGGCTCGTACTGGACGAAGCCCTCGTAGGCGACCATCGAGCCCACGCGCGCGAGGAGGTCGTTCCCGGTCTGCATGGCGACCTTCAGCATGTGGTTGCCGTGGTTCTCCATGCGGGCGGCGACCGGTGCGGGGGCGTAGCCCGCGAGCGGCTGGTTCATGTCGGGCTCTCCCTCAGATCTCGTACGGCTGGACGACGACGAAGTTGCCGGGCGCCGCCCGGAACTGCAGGTTGACGCTCTCGCCCGTGTCGCCGGCGTAGGAGTTGCGGCGCATCCGCACCTGGCTGGAGACGACCACCTGGGCGGCGGCCGACCAGGCGACGACCGCGTTGCAGTCGGCGAAGGTGGTGGGCGTGACCGGGAGCACCACGGGCACGCCGTGCGTCTTGACGACGATCGTGCCGGTGCCCTGGAACTGCATCGTGAACAACGCGCCACCGGGGATGCCGTGCCCCTCGATGCGACGGACCTCGTACTGGAGACTCTCGTCGAAGGCGAGGACGTTCTCCGCGGAGACGCAGACGGCGTCGCCCTGGAGCTCGATCGGGTGCAGCATCGAGGAGTTGTCGGCGAGGAAGACCTGCCCCTTGCCGGTGCAGCGCATCAGCTGCATCTCCTGGCCGGTGGCGTTGCCCACGACACGGCCGGCGAATCCGGCGCCCTTGTAGCTGAAGTCGACCTTGCCCTGGTAGAGCACCATGCTTCCCTGCCGGGCCAGCACGGGCTGACCGTCCGCGCCGAGGTCGACGCGGACCAGCTTCTTGTTCTGCTGGGTCCAGCGCTGCCCGGTGGCCGTCTCGCGGAACTGCTGGAGCGCGGCCGTCACACCGGCGCCCTGGGGTGCTCCCTGGGGCATGCCCTGGGGTGCCGCGCCCGGCGCCAAGCCCTGCGGGGCTCCGTAGGGCGCCTGCTGACCGTAGCCGGGGGGCGGGGTCGGCTGGCCGTATCCGGCGGGCGGAGCCTGCTGGCCGTAACCCGGAGGCGGGGTGGGCTGGCCGTACCCGGGAGGCGGGGTCGGGGCCTGGGGCGGCTGAGGCGCTTGGGGTTGGTGGGGCGTCTGAGGCGCTTGCGGGTGGCCGTAGCCGGGAGGCGGCGGAGCGGTCTGGCCCGGCACCTGGCCGTGCGGCGGCTGCTGCTGGCCCGGCTGGCCGTACGGCGCGGGCGCCGGGGCCGGCGGAGGCACCGGGGAGCCGCCGGGCGGCGTGTTCATGGGCGCGACGATCGTCTGCGCGGCGTGCACGTCGGAGCCGGGTGCCGGGGCGGGCGCCGGAGGCGGGGTGGCGCCGGCCGGCGGGGCGAAGCCCTGCGCGGCGGCCTGCGGCGCGGCAGCCGGGGCCGGCACAGGGGCGGCGGGAGCGCCGAAGGGGGGCGGAGCCGCGGCCTGGGCCGGCGGCGCGAAACCAGGGCCGGCACCGTCGGCACCGGCCTGCGCCTGCTGCGGTGCGGGGGCCTCTTCCTCGGCCACCTCGCCGCCGAAGTTCCTCAGCAGCGCGTCCAGCCCGCCGTCGAAGCCCTGTCCGACGGCGGCGAACCGCCACACGTCCTTCAGGTAGAAGTCGCCCAGCATCACGGCGCGCTCGGTGGAGAACTCCGCACCGCTGAACGGGTACCGGGCCACCTCCTCGCCGCCCGCGACGATCCGGATGTACCCGGAGGCCACCTGCGACATCTGCCCCGCACCGTCGACCGTCGCCGTGAAGGACAGCTTCTGGATCTGCGGCGGGATCTTGTCGAGGGTGACACGGAACGACTCCGTGTCACCCGCCTGCGCACCCAGGAGCTGGATGGACTCCTCGGGGGTCTTCGGCTGGTTGAAGAACACGAAGTACCGGTCGTCCGACAACCGCTCGTCGGCGTCGAGACCGAAGCAGCTGATGTCGAAGCTCAGCCCGGGGCCCGAGATCTGCACGCCTACGTACAGATCCGTGCCCGCGGTGAGGTCACTGATCCTGGCCTTGTGGCCGCGTTGGAATTCCCTGGCCATGCGTTACGACCGTCCCCCATCCGAATGTGAGTGCGTCGCGACAGGCTAACGGCAATCCCGGACAGGGGAAGAAGTCGGTACAGACCCGGTACAGAACCCGTGCGCCGCCGTGGCGGAGCCCTTGCGGGACGTACTCCGGGACGCGCTACTCGCTGCGCGCGCCGGGTACGTGCGGCAGCCGGTCGGCGGCGACGACGCCCTCGAGGTACCCGCGGGCCCGCTCGGTCCGCGGGTACGCCTCCAGCAGCCGCCAGAACCGGGGGCCGTGGCCGGGAACGAGCAGATGCGCCAGTTCGTGCAGCAGGACGTAGTCGACGACGTACTCGGGCATGCCCTGGAGGCGGTGCGACAGCCGGATGCTTCCCTCGGACGGGGTACACGAGCCCCAGCGGGTGTTCTGGTTGGTGACCCAGCGGACCGAGGTGGGCCGGGCCCGCCCCTCGAAGTACTGGCCGGACAGGCACTCGGCGCGCTCGGCGAGTTCGGCGTCGCCGAGAACGCGTTTGCTCTCCTGGGCGGCGAGCTTGTCCAGCATGACGCTCACCCAGCGTTGCTCCTCCGCCTCGGACATGCGGGCGGGGATCAGCACGACGGTGCGATCGCCCTCGCGGTACGCGGAGACCGTCCGGCGTCGCCGGGTGCTCCTGCGGACCTCGATCGCGCTCGTCGCCGAGCCGTTCGGCGGCGGATTCGTCGGTGTGCGCTGGGACGCCCCGGCGCGGTGCAGTGGGTCGGCGGACACGCCACGACGTTACCCGCTGCACACGGGGAAGTCCCGGCTCCGGGACGCTTCGGCCCCGTTCCGGCACTCCTCGCCCGGCGTGCACGACTGATTCGTACGACGAATACCCACCGCCTGTGGACAACTTTCGACGCCTCGGCGCGCATCCGGGCATGCTGGCACTCGCCGGCGCATTCGCGACCGACCATTGCGGACCGGCACGTGCAGAATCTCGAGATCTGAAGATCTGAAGACCCACGGGGGGCCTGGCATGCATCCGATGGTGAAGCCCGCGCTCAGGCGCGGCTGGCGTGATCTGAACACCGTGCAGTTCGGGATGACGCCCGCGCACGCGTTGACGCTCGGCCCGGTGGACACCGCGACGGGCGGCTTCCTGGAGCTGCTCAACGGCACCCGCGGTCCCGCTCTCCTGCGCGAGGAGGGACGCCGCATGGATCTGCCGGACGGTCATGTCGACCGGGTGGTCGAGGGGCTCGCCCGTGCCGGTCTCCTCGACGACTCCAGGGGCGGCGGGCCGGACGCCGACGCCCTGCGGGAGAAGAGCGAGGTGCTCGACCGGCTCCGGCCCGACCTCGCTTCCCTCTCCCTCACCACGTCCGCTCCGGGGGAGGCGATGAGGCACCTGGCCGCACGACGCGCCCTGCGGGTCCGGGTGAGAGGCGCCGGACGGGTGGGCGCGGTGCTGGCCGGTCTTCTGTCGGGCGCGGGCATCGGCGTGGTCGACGTCCTCGACGGCGGGTGCGTCGAGCCGTGGGACGTCGCCCCGGGCGGGCTCCCCGCCGAGTCCGTCGGGAGCCGCCGGGACGAGACGGCCCGCCGTGTCGTCCGCCGGGCAGCCCCCGGCCGGCCGACACGCCGTGGTACAGCGACGCCGTCCGAGGAGGACGCCCCGGGGTTCTCCCTGGTGATCGTCGCCCCACGCGACGACGTCGCGGTGCACGCCCCCGACCCCGCCGCCGCGGATTCCCTCATGGCTTCCGGCACGCCCCACCTGTACGCCGGTGTCGTCGAGGGGACCGGTGTGGTCGGTCCGCTGGTCCTGCCCGGCGAGACGGGGTGCGCCGGGTGCCTTCAGGCGGACCGCACCGACCGGGACCCGGCCTGGCCACGTCTGGTGGCGCAGTGGCGCTCCGGCGGCCGCCGACAGGTCCCACCCTGCGATCTCACGCTGGCCACGACGGTCGCAGGGCTGGCGGCGGCCCACGCTCTCGCGTTCCTGGACGGCGGTACGCCCTCCAGCGTCGGCACCCGCTGGGAGGTGTCGCTGCCCGGACTGCGCTGGCACAGGCGCCCGGTTCCCGCGCACCGCGCCTGCCCGTGCGAAGCCGCCGGAAAAGGTAAGCAGGAACACATCCCCGTGGAGGGGGAGCGGCGCGCGACAATGGCTGGGCAAGGGCCGTCAGCGGACATTCGCCGTGAGGCAGAAGCCGCCCGGCCGGCTGGGACTTGGAGGGCGCATGTCTGATCTTCCGCGCAAGGCGGTCACCCGGACCGCCAAGCTCGCCGCGCTCCCGCTCGGCTTCGCCGGGCGGGCGACCTGGGGGCTCGGTAAGCGAATCGTGGGCGAGTCCGCGGAGATCGTCGGCCAGCAGCTGCAGCAGCGGACCGCGGAGCAGCTGTTCAAGGTGCTGGGCGAGCTCAAGGGCGGGGCGATGAAGTTCGGGCAGGCCCTGTCCGTTTTCGAATCCGCGCTGCCCGAGGAGGTCGCCGGCCCCTACCGGGCGGCCCTGACCAAGCTGCAGGAGGCGGCGCCGCCCATGCCGACTCGCACGGTGCACGCCGTTCTCGCGGAGCGGCTGGGCGAGGACTGGCAGGACCTGTTCCTGGAGTTCGAGGACAGGCCGGCCGCGGCGGCTTCCATCGGCCAGGTGCACCGCGCGGTGTGGCACGACGGCCGAGCGGTCGCGGTCAAGGTGCAGTACCCGGGCGCCGGCGAAGCCCTGCTGTCCGACCTGAACCAGCTCAGCCGCTTCGCTCGCCTGCTCGGCCCCCTGGTCCCGGGCATGGACGTCAAGCCGCTGATCACGGAGCTCAAGGACCGGGTTTCCGAGGAGCTGGACTACGACCTTGAGGCACAGGCCCAGCGCACCCACGCCGAGGAGTTCGCGGACGATCCGGACATCGTGGTGCCGGACGTGGTCCACCAGTGCGAGCAGGTGCTGGTCACCGAATGGATGGACGGCGTCCCGCTGTCGGAGATCATCGCGGACGGTACGCCGCGGCAGCGGGACCGGGCCGGCCAACTGCTGGCGCACTTCCTCTTCTCGGGCCCGGCACGCACCGGCCTCCTGCACGCCGACCCGCACCCCGGAAACTTCCGGCTGCTGCCCGGCGGGCCGGACGGCGAGGACGACTGGCGCCTCGGTGTCCTGGACTTCGGCACGGTCGACCGGCTTCCGGGCGGTCTGCCCGAGCCCATCGGGCAGGCCCTGCGCATGACGCTGGACGGCGAGGCGGACGCCGTCTACGAGATGCTCTGCTCCGAAGGCTTCGTCAAGGAGTCGATAGAGCTGGACCCCGACGCCGTCCTCGACTACCTCCTGCCGATCATCGAGCCGGCCCGGGTCGACGAGTTCACCTTCACCCGCGGATGGATGCGGAGCCAGGCGGCCCGGATCGGCGACCCGCGCTCCCCCGCGTACCAGTTGGCCAAGCAGCTCAACCTGCCGCCCGCCTACCTCCTGATCCACCGCGTGACCCTGAGCACCATCGGTGTGCTGTGCCAGCTGGGGGCAACGGTGCGACTGCGCGACGAGCTGGAGGACTGGCTCGTGGGTTTCCTCCCCGAGGACGACGAGGAGGGGTACGAGGTGGAGACGTACGACGTGGACGAAGCGGCGGCGGAGGCCTGAGCCCCCGGTCCTGACACGCCGTGGGGGCCGGTCCGTTCGGACGGACCGGCCCCCACGGGAAGAGGTGTCGCCTCCTGGGTCGGGAGGCAACCGCTTCGGGTGATCGGTTACTGCATCACGGCCATGGCGAGCGCCCGCCGGGCACGCATCGAGGCGCGCTCGGCCCGGCGCTGCATGCGGCGAGCGGTCGCCAGGCGCAGCGCCCGGCGTTCCTGCTCGGCCTCGTGCAGCCGGTCGTGCATATGCGCACGAGCCAGGGCTTCTGGGATGAGTTGCATCTCACGGGTCCTGTTCTGACGCGAGTCCTTCGCGTCGCTGGTGGTGAAGTCTTCAGGCGCGGTGCCTGCGATGTCGTGGGTGGACGGCTTCATCGGGGCCTGCTTCTTGGGGTCGTGCGTGAGGGGGCGGTCGATCGTTCCTGCGGTGTTCATGCCGTGACCGGGTTCTTGCGCGGGCGACCACGGGGCCGCTTCCGGGCGACGACGACACCCTGGACGAACAGCTCTCCGCCCCAGACACCCCAGGGCTCACGCCGCTCCTTGGCACCGGCGAGGCAGGCCTCGATCAGCGGGCAGGTACGGCAGAGGGACTTGGCGTACTCGACGTCCGCCGGCGACTCCGCGAAGAAGACCTCCGGGTCGTAGGAGCGGCAGGGGACGGGCACGCCGAGGTTCTCGATGGCGTCGTCGAGCGCGGTGAGCGCGGTGAGCGGGGTCAAGGTGGGGTCCTCCGTGGGGCCGGGCTTGGGGATCGTGTCGGAAGGCGGTACGGACGGGGCGTGCGCTTCGAGTTGCACGGTCGGTCTTCCTCGTCTGGTCGTTCCGGCCGGTCGGCCGGGTGGCGGCTTGGTACCGGGTTCTTTTCTTGTCCCGAGGCTCCTTCGTGCCGTCGTCCCCGTTCGGGGACAAACAGAAGGGCCGCGGATCCCGGATGGGGTTCCGCGGCCCTGAAGGCGCCGGCCTGATCGAATCAGGCTGGATCACTCCAGGGTTCTGGCCCACGGAAGGCCCACATCAGGTGGTGCTGCGTCGTCTGCTTCCGGAATCCGGCACCGGTCGCCGTAAAGGCATAGGCCTGCGCCTGTGCCACTACTGCTGCTTCCAGTGCCTCGGTCGGTCGCTCATTGCGCTCACGGACGGGAAGGCCCGCGGGGGCAACGCAGGAGGACGCCGGGAGCACGGCACGAATGCCGGACACACCGGTGCCCGGGTTCGAGGCGCCGAGCATGCACAGGGAGACGGCCGAGCGATCGGTCATTTTGGCGGTGGAGCTGACGGTGGAGCTGAAGTTGATGCTGATCACTGGACTCGCCTCCTCTCGGCGTCTAGGGGACTGGACGAACCAGTCCGCGGATATGCAAGTACAACACGGATTCAGGGCCTCCGGGAAGGCCGCTGTTCCCGTGACCAAGAACCTATGGGGATTCCCGGGGCATGCGCAAACTATTTTTTCGACGAGTTGGTTTCAGCCGTCCCCGTCAAGCCCCGCGCCTTCCTGGCCTGCACAGATGGCCAACACGTCGGCTCCGTAGCGGTTGAGCTTGCGCATCCCGACCCCTGGGATGCGTGCCAGCTCGTGCTCGTCCTCCGGGACGGACTCGGCGATCGCCATCAGCGTCTTGTCGGTGAAGACGCAGAACGCGGGCTGCCCGCTGAGCCCCGCCTGGACCGAGCGCCACTCACGCAGCCGCTCGTAGACGCCCTCGTCCATGTCGGACGGGCAGTCCTCGCAACGCATCAGTTTCATCTCACCCGCGTCGGTGAGCGTGCGCCCGCATACCCGGCAGCGAGCAGGTGTCCGACGCGTGCGTCTCGGGGCGAGGGCCGTGGCGCCACTGCTCCCTGAGCCGCGCTCCACGCCCCCGGCTCCGCCGACCGCCGTACCCGCGCCGGATGGCCCCGATCCGGGCCGCAGCCCCTTCAGGAAACGGCTCGGGCGGCGGCTGGGCCGTCCTCCGGGTGAGCGGGCGAGAGCCCAGGAGAGGTGCAGGCGCTCACGCGCGCGGGTGACGCCGACGTACAGGAGGCGGCGCTCCTCCTCGATCTGCTCGTCGGTCTTTGCGTAGGTGATCGGCATCATGCCCTCGGCCACGCCCACCAGGAAGACGACGTCCCACTCCAGGCCCTTGGCCGAGTGCAGGGAGGCGAGCGTGACGCCCTGGACCGTCGGAGCGTGCTGCGCACCCGCCCGCTCGTCGAGTTCGGCGACGAGGGCGCTCAGCGTGGCGCCCGCTTTGGCCGCGGCGAAGTCCTGGGCGAGGTTGACCAGGGCGGCCAAGGACTCCCAGCGCTCACGGACGGCGCCGGAACCGGCCGGTGGCACGGGTGTCCACCCCTCCCCGGACAGCACCGCGCGCACCTGCGAGGGCAGGTCCACGGCGTCGTCGAGCAGGGAGTCGTTGCCGCCGAAGCGCGCCGCGGCCCGCAGGGCGCTGTGGGCCTTGCGCACCTCAGGTCGGTCGAAGAAGCGCTCCGCGCCGCGCAGCTGGTAGGGGACTCCGGCGTCGGCGAGAGCCTGTTCGTAGGTCTCCGACTGGGAGTTCGTGCGGAAGAGGACGGCGATCTCGGCGGCCGGCACGCCCGCGTCGATGAGCTCGCGGATGCGGCGGGCGGCACCCTCCGCCTCGGCCGGTTCGTCCGGGTACTCGGCGTAGACGGGTTCCGGGCCGGCGGGACGCTGGGACACCAGCTCCAGACGGTGGTCGGCGGCCCGGCCGCGGGCCTGGGAGAGCAGGCCGTTGGCGAGGTGGACGACCTGCGGGGTGGACCGGTAGTCGCGGACCAGCTTGACGACGGTGGCGCGGGGGTGACGGCTGCGGAAGTCGAGCAGGTGATCGGGGGTTGCTCCCGTGAACGAATAGATCGTCTGGCTGGCGTCGCCGACCACACAGAGGTCGTCGCGGTCCCCGAGCCAGAGCTCCAGCAGGCGCTGCTGGAGGGGGCTGACGTCCTGGTACTCGTCGACCACGAAGTGCTGGTACTGGGCGCGGACCTGTTCGGCGACGTCCTGCCGGTCCTGGAGGACCGCGACGGTCAGCAGCAGCACGTCCTCGAAGTCGATCACACCACGCCCGCGCTTGAGGTCCTCGTAGGCGGCGTAGATCTGGGCGATCTCCGCCGGGTCGCGGGGCGCCTCGCGACCGGCCTTGGCCGCCGCGAGGGCGTAGTCGGCAGGGACGGTCTGGGTCACCTTGGACCACTCGATCTCGGCGGTCGCGTCGCGCAGCTCGCCGCGGTCGAGACGGATCCGGCACGCGGCCGCGGCGTCGGCGACGAGCTGGATCTTGCGGTCGACGAGCCTGGGCAGGGAGCCACCGATCGCTTTCGGCCAGAAGTACTGGAGCTGACGCAGCGCCGCCGAGTGGAACGTCCGGGCCTGTACACCCGCCGCACCGAGCTGGCGCAGCCGACCGCGCATCTCCCCGGCGGCGCGGTTGGTGAAGGTGACGGCGAGCACACTGGAGGGCTGGAGAATGCCGGCGCGCACGCCGTAGGCGATGCGGTGGGTGATCGCCCGGGTCTTGCCGGTACCGGCGCCCGCCAGTACGCACACCGGACCGCGCAGGGCGGTCGCCACTTCGCGCTGCTCGGGGTCGAGCCCTTCGAGCACCGCGTCGGCAGAGTCCGGTACCTGCGGGAAGAGGGTGGAGTGCGTTGCTGCTGTCACACCGCCATGCTGCCAGGTCGCGCGTGACGGGTGCGCCGGTTGTCCACAGGCACGCACTGATAGTCGTACGAATGCGACAGGCGTCACGCCACGGGAATGGTGGCGCCACCGCGGACGTTCCCTTCGTGCGGCCCTCCAGGTGCCGTCGATTTTCCCGAGCCGCCGAAGGAGCGCGAGAGACATGCCGGGCACTGTGACGATGTACAGCACCACGTGGTGCGGCTACTGCCGTCGGCTGAAGAGCCAGATGGACCGCGAGGGCATCGCGTACACCGAGATCAACATCGAGCAGGACCCGGAGTCCGCGGCGTTCGTGGAGAAGGCGAATGGCGGAAACCAGACGGTCCCGACCGTGCTCTTCCCCGACGGATCGACGCTGACGAACCCGTCGCTGGCGCAGGTGAAGCAGAAGGTCGGCGCGTAAGCGGTCCGGCACGCCCGGCCGACAGGCGACGAGACGTCCGGCACGACACGGACAGAGGGGTGGGGGGGGGCCGGGGGGGGGGGGGGCCCCCCGGGGGGGGGGGGGGGGGCCGCCGCCCGGCCGCGGCCGGGGCGGGGCGGGGGCCAGAGCGAGAAGCGGGGGGGGGGGGGGGGTGTGGGGGTGG
>NZ_JBHYOP010000019.1:0-69032 GCF_042745235.1 Streptomyces sp. NPDC058796 | reverse complement strand
GAGCGGGTCCCTCCGGGCTGCGCCCGTCACAGCGAGCCGGGTCGCTGCGCTCCCCGGCCGCTCCCGCTCCGCGTGAGCGGAGGCGGCACGCTCCGCTCACCGCCAGGCGGCACGCGCTCCGCGCGCCCCGCCAACCGCAGGGCACCCGGCCCGCGTTGCGGCCCGGGGCTGGCCTCCGGCCGACCGGTGGCCTCCGCTGCGCTCCAGCCACCCACCACCCCACCGCCTGACCCCACGTCACCCGCCGTACCACAGGGCGCGCCACGCTCCGCGCGGCCCACCCACGGGCCTACGGCCCGAGCAGCAGCAAGGAGAGGGAGGGGTGACGGGCAGTCGGGAGAGTGACGGAGCCTCGGAGCCGGCCACCCGGACGGCCGGACCGGATTGATGGGGTGTCAAGGTCCCGGATTGGCTTGCGATAAGGCAAGACTAGCAGCTTTCAGCCACGTTAGAGGGAATCTCTCGGTTCTGTGTGCTTCATTTTTGCAGCCCAGATAAGCTATGGACTCAGGGCACACCACCCCGGACCGCTCTGGAGGGTTATCGAGATCCATCCCACGGCCTTGCCGGTGCTTCGGTGAGGCACAGCAGCCACCCGATCGCGTCAGTCCAACCGTAGCCCTCGTGGCTCCTCTACGTGCAGGTTTCCCGTTTCCCGCCGCTCGAATCGACCGGACGGCACCCAGGAGAAGGCAGGCGATATGTCGAGCAGAGACCGCGCTGATCAGCGCGAGGCAGCCCAGCGAGAAGCCATTGACGCGGTCGTGCGCGCCCTCGAATTGCCTGCAAGATCACTTGTGCCCGAACGAGGGCTTCGAACGCAGGTGATCATGGCGACCGGGTCCGGGAAGACCCGGGTGGCGGTCCGCAGCGCGGAGGAGCTCCACGCGGGCCGTGTGCTGGTGCTCGTGCCCTCGCTGGACCTGCTCGCTCAGACCGAGGCCGCGTGGCGCGAGGGGGGCCGCCGGGGGCCGATGATCGGGGTGTCCTCGCTTCGGGGTGAGGAGGTGTCCTTCCCCAACACCACGGACGTGGACGAGCTGGTGGAGTGGACGCGGGGCCTGGACAAGGTGACCGTGTACGCCACGTACGCCAGCCTCGGTCTGGGCACGCTGGAGCGGGCGCACGCCGGGGGCCTCGCTGCCTGGGACCTGATCGTCGTGGACGAAGCCCACCGCGTTTCGGGCCGGATCGGGAAGCCGTGGGCCGTCGTCCACGACAACCAGAAGATCCCGTCCCTGCGCCGCCTCTACATGACGGCCACGCCCCGGCTGTGGCAACTCGGGGACGAGGACGAGGCCGGCGCACCCGGCGAGCTGGTCGCGAGCATGGAAGACGACCCCGAGGGCCCCTTCGGCAGCCGCTGCTTCACCCTGACCCTCTCGGACGCCATCGACCGGGGAATCTGTGCCCCCTACCAAGTCGTATGCGTGGACGTCACCGACACACAGCTCCAAGCCGCGCAGCTCCTGGGCGCCGAAGGCCGCTCGGCAGAGGTCCGCGGGGCCCGGCTCGCAGCGCTGCAGACCGCCCTGGTGAAGGCGTCCGCGGAGGAGGGCTTCCGCAGGACGCTCGTGTTCCACCACCAGGTCCGCGAGGCCGAGGCGTTCGCGGCCGGCCTTCCTGACGTCGCCGCGCAGCTGCATGCCAGCGACCCGGAGCTGTACCCGAAGACGATCTGGGCGGACTGGCTGTGCGGCGACCACAAGCCGCTCCACCGCCGTCGGCTGCTGGGCGAGTTCGCGGCCGGGATCGCCACGGACGGCACCGTGGTGGAGAAGTGCTTCCTGTGCTCGGTGAAGGTCCTGGGCGAGGGCGTCGACACCAAGCACTGCGACTCCGTGTACTGGGCGGACGTACGCGGCTCCATGCCGGACCTGGTCCAGGCCGTGGGCCGGGCGCTGCGGATGCAGCCGGGCGAGGGCAAGGTGGCCTCGCTCGTGGTGCCCGTGCTGCTCGGGCCGGGCGAGACGGCGGACAACATGCTGACGAGCCGGGCGTTCGGCGGGCTCGCCAAGCTCCTGGAGGCGCTGCGGGCGCACGACGCGAGGATCGTGGAGACGCTCGCGGAGCAGCAGGCCCCGAGCCGCTACAAGCCCGTCAGCAAGGAAGAAAGCGGCAAGAGCACGGGCGGGAGCGGCGAGGGCTCCGGAGGCGCCAGCGCCCCCGCCAAGGCCCTGCTGAAGTTCTCCACGCCCCGCGACCCGGCCGCGCTCGCCGCGTTCATCAACCTGCGCGTCCTCAACCCCGAGCACGAGCACTGGCGGCGCGGCGTGGAGGCCGCCGTCATCTACGCCCGCAAGCACGGCGACTTGAAGGTGCCGTTCACGTTCCGCGTGCCCGCCGTCGACGACCAGGAGGCGGAAGGCGAGGGGTGGCCGGCCTCGCTCGCCGGGTTCCCGCTCGGGCAGTGGACCGCCGACGCCCGCCGGTTCTACGCCCGCGGCGACATGGACGAGGACCGCGTCGCGCAGCTGGAGAAGCTCGGCATGATCTGGTCGCACTACGACGTCGCGTGGGAGGAGGGACTGTCCGCCGCGCGCGGGTGGGCCGCAGAACACGGGCACCTCCTGGCCCCGCTGGACGCCACCTACCAGGGCTACCGGGTGGGCATCTTCCTGAAAAACGCGCGGGCCGCCGCCCGCAAGGCTCAGGAGAACGAGCAGCGGCGCGCGGAAGGGCTGCCGGTGGAGTCGTCGGCCGGGGCGCTGTCGGACGAGCGGCGCGAGCAGCTGGAGGAGGTCGACGCCTCCTGGTGCCCGAGCTGGCCGGTGACGTGGCAGCGGTGCTTCCACCTCGTGCGGATGCACCTGGACGCCGGTGAGGCGCTGCCCACCGAGGCGGGCGACGTCGTGCGCCAGGGCGAGGATCTCGGCCGGTGGGTGCAGTCGGTCCGGCTCGGCTGGGACCAGCTCACGACCGTGCAGCAGTGGATGTGCGAGCAGGTCCTCGGGATCGAGCCCGCGAGCGAGGAGGAGAAGCCGAAGCCGCGCCGTACGCAGGCCGACAAGTGGGCGATGAACTACGAGGCCGCCAAGCAGTTCTACGAGCGCGAGGGGCACCTCCAGGTCCCGAGGAAGCACGTCGAGCGGATCGTCGGCGAGGGCCAGGAGGAGCGGGAGCACAAGCTGGGGGCCTGGATCGGGAACCAGCGCTCCCGGGCGGCGACGCTGACGCCGGAGCGGATGGAGCTGCTGTCCGCGATCGGGATGCGGTGGTCGTGATGGTGGGCGTCGTTGTCACCGCGGCCGCCGCGCTCGCGGCCGGCTAGCTGCTCGGGCGGCTGCGCCCGTGGCAGCGGCTGGGCGACTGGGCGGCCGATCAGGTCCGCTTCACCGGGACGTGGGCCCGGGGCGGCGCCGGGCGGCAGGCCGTCGTCGTCCTGGCCCACGCCGTCACCGCGCCCCGCACCAGCTGGCGCATCATGCGCGCCCCGGCCACCGACGCCCCGGTGCCGGTGCCCGTACGCGATCCGGACTGGGTCGCCAACCGCCGCCAAGGAGAGCACGAGTAGACGCAAGGTCACCGACTCCCTTATAGGCAGTCGACCCGCTAGACCCCTTTCGACAGCGCAAGGCCCGGACCCGGCGTCCGGGCCTTCGTCGTGCCCGGGATCTTTCTTCCCGGCCGGTGCTGTCCGGGTCCCGGCTTCCAGCCCTACGGGGTGAAAGAGCCGTGCCCGCTAGGACGAGACGCAAGCACCTGCGCCCTGTCACTGTCCCGCCGCCATGTCGAACTCACGTCGGAGGCAGCACCGATGACCACCCGCCAGGCACCCGGGGCAACACCCGCGCCGATCGCCGCTACGCTGAACACGCCCACCCTGGGCCGGGCCGAAGCCCCACAGGGACGCTCTCCAGAGAGCCGCAGCAGGACCGCCGACCGCGAGGCGCGCGCCACCCCCACGCGGACGACACCACCACAGGTGTCCGCCGTCTCTGTTCCTCCGCCTCGTAGGAGACTCCCGATGTCTCGGGACCCGCACCCGAGCTCCCCCATACCCGCCCGCCCCGAACCGCCCGCCCCGGCTGGCGCAGGGACGCCGCCGGAGACCCCGCTGCTGTCGGTGCACGCCGCCGTGGTGTTCCTGGCGGCCGTCATCATCGGCCTCGTCATGGGCGGCCTCATGTTCCTCCACGACAAGTCCGTGCCCACAGCCGTCGCCGCGGGCTTGGGTTCCTTCGGGCTCAGCGTCCCCGTGCTGCACAAGCTGATCGGCTGACCGGTGGCGGGCCGGGCGCAGCATGTGCGCCCGGCCCGCCGCCCTCCGTCAGGCGGCGTGGAACTCGTGGGCCTGGCCGCCGCGCCACTCCACCCACTGCGGGTCGTCCCAGATGGCCTCGGGTTCGGCGACGCCGGCGCCCTCGAGGAACACGACCAGGTCGTGGTCGCTGTAGGCGGTGCCGAGGATCTCGTCCTGGCCGTGGCTGTGCACGGTGACTCTCCGGCCGCCCGAGTGGGAGGGCCGATGCACGACGATCGGTGCGCTGGTCACGCCTCTCAGCGTGCCCCGGCATGGTTCGGTGCGCGAGCCGGACCGTGGCCCTCGTGGGCCGTGCGCTCGTTTCCCCCGGGCAGATGGTGAAGGCTGAACCCAAGGCATGATCTACGCGTAAGGGCGCGTCGAGCGTCGCATGATCATGGGGAGGAATCAGATGGCCGATATTCCCGGCGTCTACCAGTGGCCGACGTACTTTCACGAAGCGAACGACTCAGCCGTGCTGTCCATGCAGGAGCACGGCCTGCTGAACCTTCCCGTCGGAACGGGGGTGCTCCTTCGCGGCGACCGCTACAGGGTGGTGGACTCCTGGTTCAGCTACGACCACCATGGCGTCTTCGATGACGGCCTGCACATCTTCCTCGAACCGGTCACTGAGGAAGATGACCGGCTCCGGCACCTCGCCCCCGACTACTTCCGGCAGGAGCCCGACGCCTGAGCACCGCAGCTACAAGGCGCTCCTTCACCCGGTTCCGGGTGCAGGAGCGCCTTGTTACGCCTCACGAAATCCTGCTCCGGCTGCTGGCCCGAGTGGTCGTGCTCGGCGCCGTAGCAGTTACTCGTCCTTACGGTCCATCCGTCCTGCCTGGCGGCTGCCGCTGGCAGCCTGGTCCTGTCTCGTCACCTGCGGAAGCGTGAGAGCCAGGTTCCGCCGGCCTTCTGCTCGGGCACGGCCTGGTTCTGCTCTTGGTCGCGCTCCTCCTGCGGGTGACTCACACCCCAGCTCTGCTCCAAGTCGGACTCGAACCGCTGGTCGCAGTCCCCGCACAGAGACGGGCGCTTCGCCGGGGAAGGGCCCCAGCCGACGCGCGCGGTCGCCTTCCATCGTTCATCGGTGAACGCGGCACCGCACTCGGTGCAGACGGGGCGCTGGGGGGCGGGCCAGAAGTCGTCCGACCCGGCCTCACCGCGTACCGGCTCCTGGCCCTCCTGCGTGCCAGCCGCTGGGCTGACGACGGCTCCGGCCTTGCAGCCGTCGCACAGGTGCGGGTGGGAGTCCTTCGGGGTGCCCCAGTCCGTCGCCTGCGCCACCCTCCACCGTTCGTCGGTGAACTTCGCCCCGCAGCCGGCGCACACGGGACGGCGCGCCTCACGCTCGGCTGCCTGCTTCGCGGCCTGCTCCTGCGCCGCGCGCTGCACCTTCGCCTGGTACTCCGCCTGTGCACGCGCGGTCTCTTCCCGGGCGCGGGCGTCGGCTGCCTCGCGGCGGGGATTGCCGATCGCTTCCCACAGGTGCTGCTTGTGGTCGCGGCCGAAGCGGAGGAACACGGCGCCGGCCGGACCGTGCTCGCGCAACTGGTTCAGGCCGGTCGCGATAATCGGGAGCCGCCCGTCGTAGTGGTGGTGCCCGCCCTTCTGCCGCTGGCCCTGCCACAAGGGACGGGTGAGCTCCATGAGCCGCGGGACGGTGCGGTCGGGGTTGCGCTCACCGATGCGGTTGAACACCAGCAGGACGGGCGGGAACGTCGCGTCGCCGGACCAAGTGTCCGGAGCGCGCCAGCGGGTGCGCCACATCGGACGCTCCTTGCCATCGGTGTCCTTCACCTTCCGCAGGAAGAACCGGACGTACTTCTGCAGCTTGTCGGCGAGCTCCTCGGCGGTCTCGTGGCAGTTGTCGACCTCAATGAACAGCAGCGGCACCCGGTCCTGCGGAGCGGTCAGGACGATGTCGGCCTGAGCGCCGCCCTTGCCGGGCGCGTTCCAGGTGCCGGTCGCCGGGAGCGGGACCTCGGTCCAGTACGAGGCGATGGTGCCCACGCCGCGCGGTCCGTCGACGGCGGCTTGGGCGGCGGCCTGGACGTGCGGCGGGTCGACGGTGAGCCTGGCCATGTTCGGCTTCGGGCGCAGCATCGCGATCACCGTCTCGTTGACGGCCATCGGGTGGGAGGCCCCTGATGAGCCCGCGCCGCGCGCGGTGGAGCCCATCTCCGTCACCGGCCGGTTCAGCTCGTAGGAGGCTGCCAGAAGGCCCTTCGGGGTCAGGTTCCGCAGGGCGTCGCCTGTGTCGGTGGAGCCGCCGTTCTCGGACAGGCCGTGCCCCCGCATGTCGGAGAGCGCGGCCGTGTGCGAGGCGGTGCGGGCCTGCTTCCGCTTCGACGGGGTCGGCTTGTCGGCGTGCCGGAAGGTCAGGTGCGGGGCGCCGATCCGCTGGATCTGATCCGCCGTCGCGACCTTCAGCGCTCCGAGCACGCGCAGCACGTCGCCGCGGTAGCTGTTCGTCGACCCCGCCGGGTTGTTCTTCCGCTTCCCCGCCATCAGCTCTGCTCCCTCGTCGCTCGCGACCGGCCGCCAGCCGACCGCCGCCGCTGCTGCCGCCGCTGGCCGCGCCCGGCCGGGGAGGGCGTCCGGGCCCCCCGGAACCCGATGCTCTCCTCCAATACGGACATCAAGAGGAGAGAAGAGGGTTGTGACGGCGCAGTTTTCGCGCCGATTGCGGCCCTGACAAGGGGTTTTCCTCCGGCCGGGGGTGCCGGGCACCAAAGGGGGTTCCAAAGGGACCTTCGAAGGGGGCGCCCAGGGATCCCCCTTGGTCCTGCCCGCCAGGCGCTGGCCTTCCGGTGCGATCGGCCCGAGCGGCGGTGCTGCCCGGCCCCCGGGCGAGTGCTCGTCATCGTCTGCTCTCCTTCGCTCGGCCCCGGCCGGGGTGGTCGGGGCGAAGGAGCAGCGTGCACGGACCCCCCTTGTCCGCGGTCTAACCGTGGCCAGGTCAAGGAGAAACGCGGCCGTGGTCGGGGCGGTAGCAGAGGTGGACAAGGGGGTGCGGTCGGGTTCGTGGTCGGCCCGACCACCCTGGACAAGGGGGCCCGGTTTGACCCTTGCAGACCCGATTCGCCGGTTTCGGCTCGGAGGGGAGAAATCTCTGGCCTCTGTCCACAGGCTGGCGGGCCGACCCTGCTGAGACGACGCCGTGAGTCGCACGGCGGTCATCGTGAGGAGAGCTTCATGCCGTACCTGATCCCGACCCGTACGCCGCTGACGCCCGAGCAGGTGGAGCAGGGCTTCGACTACCTCCTGGCGCTGCAGACGGGCGGCGGCACCTACGCCGCTGGTCGGGTGGAGGCGACCCCGGAACTGGCGTTCATCCTGCTGCGGCTCGCCGAGGACATCATCTGGCCCGTCACGGCCGTGGACGGAGAAGCCGCCGACCTGTGCGCGGACTCCTTCGTGCTGGACGAGGTCGGGTGCGTGCTGCTGTCCGCGCTGCGGGACTGGGCGCGCGACTCCGCCACCACGGCGGTGCCCGGCATCGCCCGCAGCATCATCCGCTTCATCGAGAACGTCATCCCCGACCCCGACGACCACGGAGACACCCACGCCACCCTGGAGGCGATGCGCGACGAACACCTGGCACTGGCGCACGCGGCGCACTCCGCACCCGGTGCGCACCGCTGACCGCACCAACCGCACCACCGCACCGGATGGGAGCGCACCGGTGCGGTGGCGCGCCCATCCGGTGCGCACCACGATGCGCACCACCGTCCATCCGGTGTGCTCCACTCGGTGGGCGGTGCGCGCACCGGTGCGGCCGGCGCGCGGGAGTGGTGCGCACCGGGTGGAGATGGTGCGGTGGAGTGGGCCCGAGTGGAGGCGGTGCGTTTCTCCTTGACCTGAGCTGAGGTCAAGGAGAAACGCACCGGGTGGATGCGCGGCACCACCCCGTCGATGGCGTCCACTTCCACCCGGTGGGCTCCACTCGGTGGGCTCCACTCGGTGGAGTGGATGCCGAGCGCGGTGGCGTCCACTCCCGGGCGGTGGACTCCACTCGGTGGAGTGGATGCGGGCGTCGTCGGTGCGCACCACCACACTGGGTGCGCACCACCGGGTCCACTCAGTGGCCGGCCTCCCGGCCACGGTGCGGTCCGGGCTGCTGTGGGTGGTGCGCCTGCTGGTCGTCCGGGCGCACCGGGCGCACCGCGCCGGTGTCGTCGTCCTGGCCGGTGTAGCGGTTCGCGCGGACGCGGTCCGAGCGGGCGCGGGAGTCGTCGCCCACCTTGGCGAACGCGTCCTGGAGGCGGCGTAGCCGGTCGGCGGTGAGATCGAGGGCTTCCACGTCCGTGCGGGATTCCCGCAGGGCCCGCAGCGCCGTCATGTCGATGGCCTCCCCGCGACCGGCCTTCGGCTCCTGTTCGTGGGGCTCGGGGTCGGCCGGCTCGGGCGCGAGCAGCTGCTCGGGCATCGCCGCCTGCTGGTGGGCGACGACGTCGTACGCCCGCCCCCGCACGACGGTGGTGGAGGCGGCGGTGGTGGTGGTGCGCAGCTTCTCGCGCACCACCGCGCTGGCCATGACGGCGCGCTCGTACTGGAGCGGGATGCGGGGGATCTCCCACTCCCCCGCATCCTGGCCCGGGGGCCGGTGCGCGGGCGACTCGCCGGGATCGGCCGGGGGTTGCCGGTCCGGGTCGGGCGCGGGGGCAGGTGGTCGGTGGCGGGCGGGGAGGTCGGACAGGGCCCACCGGGCTGTGTAGAGGCGGTAGGCGGCCTCCCGGCCGCGTACGGTCTTCGGTTCGGTGATGTCCAGGCAGTGGGTGGTGATGGCGGCGGCCACCACCTGGTTGTCCAGGCCGGGGTCGCGGCGGCGGCCGCGCAGGACGAGGGCGAGGTGGCGGCGGGCTTCGGCGAGCAGGTGCCGACGGTGGAAGCGGCCGCCGTCGTTCATCACGAACACGGTCGCGGCGACGTCGACGGCCGCCAGGGCGACGTCGACCACGGCCGCCACCCGGGCCCGGATCGCGGCGGCCGCGGCGCGGGCGTGCTCGAGGAGGGAGTTGATGACGTCGGCGGCCACCTTGGACGTGCGGATCGCACTCTCCTTCCACTCCTTGCGCAGTTGCGCGAGCGGCCGGGTCTTCCGCTTGGGCGGGCGGGTCTTGCGGGCGGCGATCTGGTTCAGCTTGGCGCGGGCCCGCTCGGAGACCACGGGCAGGAACTTCAGCTCGCCGTCGTCGTCGACGGCGGTGACGTACTCGTGCTCCAGCTCGGTCAGGCAGGCGGCGATCTGGTCGCTGCGCCGGGAGGTCCAGCGGATCAGCTCGTGGGGCACCCCTGCAATCTCCATCACAGGCCGGCGCCCCGGGGTGACGGTGCGCGGCCCGGTCGCCAACCCGAGCGCCTCACAGACCTCCGCGGCCACCAGCTCGTTGTAGAGCGCGGAGGCGGCCACGGTGTTCTCGTGCAGGGCCGTGGTGTGGATTGAGCCCCACTTCCCGTCCAGGCGCTGCCCCTTCACGGACAGCAGCAGATGGTCATGGAGCAAGGGGCGCCCGGAGCGCGCCTCGTAGTGGCGGAAGCGGGCGGCGACCAGGCCGCCGGGCGGCCGGACCCGGTAGATGCCGTCCTTGCCGTACCGGATCACCGCGACCTCGTCCTCGATCCACTCCAGCACCCGCTCGATCGCCCGCTCGTGCGCGGCCTCGATCACCCGCCGGGTCTCGTCATCCCCGAACGCCCACAGGAGGTAGATCGTCGGCTGCGGCCGGAACACGAAGTCGACACCGGTCACCGTCACCCGGCGTCCGAGAGCGCCGGCCTTGAACGCCTTCTTCGGGGAGTCACCCGCGGCGAGCCGCTCGGCCTCGATCCGGTCCGCGTACGGGTGGCGGCCCCGCTCGCCGAACAGGTTCCGCAGCTGCGCCTCGGTGACCTCCTCACCCGGCGCGAGTCCGAGCACGGCCAGGCCGCGGCCCATCCATCGCCCGACCGGGACACCGGCCTGCTCCTGGGCGGCGCGCAGCGGCGTGCCCGCGGGGCGGCGTCCGTCGCCGACGACGGTCTCGCGGAGGTAGTAGCGGTACATCTGACCGGCCCGGATCACCCTGATATCCACTGTCATGCAGACCACGCCACACGTCTCTGACCTGCAAGAAAAGGCCGATCAGCCCGGCGTCCCGCCAGGCGGGAGCAGCGGCCGAACTTTCTTCACCGGGGCCCGCCGGGCGGGAAGCGGACCCGGGCCGGACGCGAATGTCATCGCTCTCCGGCAGCCCTCACACCACGACCCGAACAACACCATCCGCACCACTGAGCATCACCACGCGCCAAGGAACGAGCGCCACCAACGAGCACCGCCTACAGCAGCCCCCGGCAACCGCCGGGGGCTTCGTCGTGCTGCCCGGAGGAGACCACCGTGCCCACCTTCGAGACCCTCCCCCGCTTCACCGCCGACCTCCAGCACCTCACCCCCGCCCAGCGCCGGCGCTTCCGCCGCGTCGTCCTGGACGCCTTCGTCCCCGACCTGCGCACCGGCCGCCAGTTCCGCCCCGGCTTACGGATCAAGGGGGTGCGCTGCACTCCGGGCGTCTACGAACTCACCTGGGCGCCGGACGGACGCGCGACGTGGTCATACGGCCGGGTGGTGGTCGCCGGGCTCCCCCACATCGTGTGGCACCGGATCGGGACCCACAGCATCCTGGACCGGCCGCTGGCCGAAGGCCATCTTGCGGGGCAGGGCCGCCGGTTGGTTGGCTGATCGTTCCGATGACCAGGAGGGGGCACCGCGTGGCAGCGAACGAGGCCGTGACCGAGGCGGAGCACGTGAAGAGTTTGATCATCAGCACCGCGTCGGCGCTGTGGGAGGACAAGGAGGCGCTGGGCAAGTTCCTCGACGTCGTCCGGCGCAGCGAGACGTTCGCCCCGCTCGCCGACAGCATGGCGCAGTCCCAGGTCCGCCCCGCGAAGCCCTCGTTCTACGGCGTCAAGAGCAGGGAGTTCCAGGAGTGACCAAGCAGCCGCCCGGCCTCTGACGGCATTGGTGGTGCCTCGCGGTGCAGGGCCGGCTTCCCGAACTGGGAGGCCGGCCCTCTGTGGTTCATCCAGCCGGAGGTGTCCCGCGCGGGACTCTTCCGAGCGTCCCGCCCCCGGTACCTCTCCCCCGTGTGGTGCGTTCATCCCGTTGAGCGGGCGGGGCGGCTGCGCTGGATCTTTCGTGTCTGGCAAGCTGTGGCGCGTCCGAGTAGCCGCACTGGGCGGTGAAATCAACGGACGACTGAGAGGCCATCGGATGACCACATCCACAGCCGTGCAACATGCCACCGAGACAGCGGCCCGTACTGGTCGGGCGGCGAAGGTGATCGTCGTCATTCAGCAGAAGGGCGGCGCGGGCAAGTCCACGATCGCGGTCAACACGGCCGCGTGCGCCGGCCGGTCGGCGGTCCTGTCGAATGCGGACGAGGACACTGGCGCCCCCGTCGTCGCTGCTGGCATCGACGTCCAGGGAACCCTGGAGAAGTGGTGTGCGGGGGTGCGGGAGGCGTCGCTGCCCTTCGACTACATCGTCACCAAGAGCAAGACCGGCATCCTTCCGGGCATAGTGCAGGACCCTGACCGCCGCCGGGTCATCATCGACACCCCGGGCTTTCTGGACGTCGATCCGGACGCGGAGTGGGGCGCGGACCCGCTGGGCGACAGCCGTACGGCCGACGCCCTGCGTGAGGTCCTGGAGATGGCAGACCTGGCGATCGTGCCGATCACCCCGTCCAAAATCACCTGGGACGAGTGCGAGTTCACGATCGAGCGCGTTCTCAAGCCGCGCGGGATCCCTTTCCTGGTCGTGATCAACATGCACGACCCGGGCAAGGACCGCGAAGAGAAGCAGCTGAACAAGGTGAAGGTCTGGATCGACCAGCGGAACTACCCGCGCGTCTCCGACCCGATCCGCCGGTACACGATCCATGAGCACGCCTACGAGAACGGCACGCTCGTCACCGAGTACAAGATGAGCGGCACCGCACTGAACGCCCGCGAGGACTTCATGCGCGTCGCCCTGACGATGGAGCAGATGCTCTGATGGGACGACAGATCAACATCAACGGCGCGCCGCAAGGGCCGGGGAAGCCGGACACGGCGGTGGCGTTGGCGCGGTCGATCGACCAGCTGCCGACGAAGCAGCTCGCGGACACGCCGGTCCTCATCGCCCAGGAGCAGCAGCTGCTGGTGCGCTGCGAGGCGGCGCTGGAGAACCTGCGGGTCGCCTACTGGGCAGCGGGCAAGGCTCTCCAGGTCATCAGGGACGGCCGGCTGTACCGGGCGACCCATGACAACTTCGAGGACTACTGCCAGGAGCAGTGGGACATCAGCCGGCAGTATGCGAACCAGCTGATCCGGTCCTGGAAGATCGCAGAGAAGCTGTTCGAAATGGTCGGCGGAAAATCGAACGACTTGGAAAGAATTCTTTCCAAGAAGCTGGGCTTCGGGCAGGCGTGGGAGCTGGTCGCCCTGGCCGAAGAGCACAGCGTCGACGCGGCCGCCCTGCTGTACCTCGCCCTGATTCAGGTGAAGGGTATGGCCGTCACGGCGAACCTGGTGAAGGGCGCGGCAGGGAGCCTGCCACCGGCGGCGGCCGGGAAGAAGAAGGCCACCGAGGAAGCCGTGCTCGCATACCTGGCGAGCATCGAGGGCAAGACCGAGCTGCCCGCGGCCAGGGACCCGTACAAGGCGCTGACCCGGGTTACCAAGAAGCTGGACGCGGACACTCTCCAGGCAGCGATGGAGCGCAACCCCGAGGGCACCCGCACGATGGTGCGCGAGCTGATCGAGGCGCTGTCGGCTTCGGTCGGCATAGAGGTGGAGATCAAGGCGCCCGCCTCGGAGTCGTCGGCGGCCTGACGGCTCCAGAAACACGAAAAGCGGCCCCCGCCGCTCGGACCGCGAGGTCCGGACGGCGGGGGCCGCTTCGTGTGCTCAGGCACTCAGGTCGATGTCGGGTGGGAGGTCGAGCCCGGCGAGGGCGTGGGTGAGGAGTCGGTAGGGGTCGGTCCACGCGCCGTGGATTCGTGCTCTGGCGCAGTGAAGGGTGCCGGTGAGGGCGGTCTCGGTGTCGGGGTGGATGAGGACCAGGGCGACGGGGTCGGCGTCCGGTAGCTGCCCTTCGGTGGGACGGCCGCGCTCCAGGGCGCGGGCGTCGGGGGCGATCCGCACGGCGACGTCGCCGTGGCCGGTCCACGGGGCCGGCCTCTGTCGGGCGGTGAGCATGGCGGTGAACTCCGCGACGGCCTTCTGGTCGCCGGGGTGCATCGGTCCGCTGCCGTGACCGCAGAGGCGGAAGCGGGCGCTCACGCGGCGGGGCTGTCGGCGATGACGAGGAAGCTGTCGGTGCGCAGGTCCATGACGACCCGGGCGGGCTGTCCCTGGGCCTGCTGCTGGGCGGCGTACTCGTCTGCGGGCCAGGAGCCGCGGGGGCCGCCGGCGGGGAAGCGCTCCAGGACGGTGCGTTGCTGTTGCGCGGGCATGTGCTGTCTTCCTGTTCGGAGAAAGGGGAGCTTGGGTGGCGCTGTCGATCAGGGCTCGGAGGTGGTGGCAACGGCCGCCTCGGCTACGTCGCCCATCAGGCCTTGCACGGTGGCGAGGACGGTCTCCAGCTGGTCTGCGAGGGAGTCGAGACCGAGGGTGGCGGCCTGGGTCTTCAGGGCAGTGACGTTGAGCTGCATGTTGTGGGTCTGCCGGTGGATGTGGACCAGGCGGGGCTGGAGGTCCTGCGGGGTGGTGATCCGCTGGGCGTCGCGCGTGTGCTTTCGGCTCAGCTTGGGTCCGTCGGTGGCGGTGTAGCCGTCGATGAGGAGCTGGACGTCCTCGGCGAGCGGGTGGGCGATGGTGGGTGTGCGCATGGCTTGCTCTCCTTGTGGTCGGTCTGGCTGTGGGTGGAGCCGGGGCTGTCCGGCCCTCCGCACCACCCCGGCCGGGGCTGGCCGGGGTGGCACAGGGGACCGTCAGCTGGTGAGCCGGATCGGCATGAGGAGGTAGAGAGGTCGGCTGCGCTCCAGGCCGCGCTCGCTGATTCGTACGGCGGCGTCACCGGGTCCGGTCCACGGGGCCGGCCTCTGGCGGGCGGCGAGCATGGCGGTGAACTCCGCGACGGCCTTCTGGTCGCCGGGGTGCATCGGTCCGCTGCCGTGTCCGCACCTGCGGAAGCGTGCGGTCATGAGCGCGCCTCCTGGTGGCACAGCCACGCCTGCCCGTCCCGTCCGAGCGCGTGGTGCGGGAACGGCTCGTGCTCCACGTCCTTGACGTCCGGGTCCCAGAACCACTGGAAGGGGAAGGAGCGCACCCCCAGTTCGAGGGCGATGACGGCCCGGTGGTGCCCCTCGAAGACGAAGAGGAGCCGGTCGGCTGCGCGGACGCCCAGCAGGAGCGGCCCCCGGATCCCGTCCCTGGGGATCGAGGCCCGCAGCTTCTCCAGCACCCGGCAGTCCCGGCCGTGCCGCTCGTGATACCGGCGAGCACCCGTCCACGTAGAGAACTCGGCAGGCCGGACCAGGCCCCGCCGGAGCGCCGCCGTGCGCATGCGACCGGTCCAGGGCCTGCCGTCGACCACGCGGGCCGTCACGAGCACACCGTCCGGCGGTACAGCCGCGCCCGGATCCGGTAGCGGAGGGAGGCTCGCTCCTCGCGCTCCTCGATGGCGTCGGCGAGCAGCTCCTCGAGCTCGGTCATCCGCTCTTCGGCGAACCACTGGGGCTGGTAGTCCTCGCCGTGGCAGACCGGGCACACGTGATCGTGCCCGGCGAACTCGAGCCACGACGCGCATCCGACCTCCCCGCAGTCCGGCTGGGTGGGGTCCTCCCCGATGCCGGAGCAGTACGGACAGCGGGTGAAGCGGTAGTCGACGGGGGCGCCCGCGTGGAGGTCGGAGTGGAGCTGGGAGAGCCCGCGGACCCCGAGCTCGCGCAGCAGGGCGTCGGCGGCGAGGACCTGGCGGTCGATGCCGGTGTCGTGGTGGTCGGCGAGCATCTGGACGGCGGTGCACCAGGCGAGGCTGGAGCGGTCGACCGGGACGGCGTAGCTGCTGGCCCACGGGTCGGCCGAGTTGAGGTCGGCGGGCGGCGGGACCGGCGCGGTGAGCGGGATGCCCAGGGTGGCGAGCTGGGCGGTGACGTCGGCGGTGCGGCGGGTGAACTGGTCGAAGACGGTGGTGGACATCGGCCCTCACATTCGACGGGGCCGCCGGGACCGTGATGGTCCCGGCGGCCGGAGCGGGTGGGGTCAGCGGGAGGCCGGGGCGAGGGCGGCCTTGTGGCTGTCGCGGTGCGCGCTCTGCGCCGCCTCGGCGAGGACGCGCAGGCCGTGCGGCTCGCCGACCCGGCCGCAGGAGCTGCACACCACGGCGTAGTTGCGGCGGCCGGTGCACCCGGCGTCCGGGTCGCGGGGCTTGCCGGAGGGCCGGACTACGTGGGTGCATTCGGTGCCGTCCGGGTGGAGCGGGGCGATCTTCACGCTGATGCGGGCCATGGGCTTGGTCTCCTGTTCGGGCTCGGGGAAGGGCAGCTGCTGGAGCGCGGCCGCCGGGGTGCGGCCCCGGGTGGGGCGCGGCGGGGTGGGCGGCTCGGTGCGGGTGAGCGCGGTCTCGGAGAGGAGTCCGAGCTGTCCGGCAGCGGCCGCGCGGGCGGCGAGGGTGAGCGAGCGGGTGACCCGGTGGTGTCCATGGTCGATGCGCAGGTGGCAGAGCTGGCAGGCGGCGAGCAGGTTCTCGTCTCGCACGTCTTCGGGGGTGTGGTTGAGGTGGGCGGTGGTGAGGCAGACCACGGACCCGGTGTCGGGGTGGATCTCCTCATGGACGGCGGGGCAGCGGCCGCCGGGGTGCGCCAGGCCGCAGTGGCCCGTGCACTCGCAGCGGCCGCCCGCCCGCTCGAACCGGATCCGCGCGCTGATCTGGGACCAGTCGCGCGGGTAGCGGTGCAGGTTCTCGGGACGGATGGGCACGGCGGCTCCGCTACTGCTCGCCGCCGGCGGCCTGGCGCTGCTCGAAGGCTTCGAGCAGCTCGCCCAGGTCGTTCGGCTCGGGCGCGGCGCCGACCCACGTGCCGCCCTCGGTGAACACCTCCACGTCGGTGGTGTCGGCGTCGAACCAGCAGACGTACGGTCCGTAGCGCTCGATGACTGCCGTGGCGACGGCGGCCGGGTCGGACAGCTCCGGCGCGGTCTCCAGCACGGCGAGCGTGGTGACGACCAGCCACATCGGCTCGTCCGGCGTGCAGGGCAGCCGGAGGTGGCCGGTGACGCGGAGCTTGTCGCCGGGGACCAGGTCGTGGATGACCGCGTGCGCCAGCGCCGGGTCGGCGACGCTGCAGGGCAGAATCATCTCGTCCGTCCGCTCGTCCGTCGGAGAGACGGTGAGGCGGAAGCGGGCGGTCGACCCGTGCAGGTCGCCGGGCACGGTCTCTTCGTCCAGGAAGCCGTCCAGGACGATGGCGTCGGTGCCCATGTCAGCTGGCCTTCGCGGCCGGGGTCTGGTGGGCGGCGTCGTACGCCTCGAGTACGGCTTTGCGGATCATGCCCGCGTCGGCGACCTGGTGGCCGTTGGCGCGCGCCCAGGTGCGGATCGCGGCCAGCTCCTCCCGGGTGCGTCCGCTGCCGAGGCCGGGCCGGATGGGCGTCGGCGCGGTCGCCGCGGCGGGGGCGGGGTGAGCGCCGGCCTTCACGGCGCGCAGGTTCTCCTTCGCCTTCTCCAGCTCGGCCGTGAGCTGGGCGACGCGCTCTTCAGCCTCGCGCTGCGCGTCGTCGACGGCGCGCCGGGCGGTCAGCTCCGCCACATCGGTGCGGACCCGGGCGGCCTTGTTGCGGATGCTGGCGGTGGGGTGCGTCTCGGCCCACGCGAGCAGTTGCTCCACCGAGTCGTCGACCGCCGGGGCGGCGGCGTCGGTGGCGGCCGGGGTGGTGTCGTCGGTCTCGCCCGCGTCGGCCTTGCGCTGCTGGTCGGTCACGAGGGCGGTGATCTCGTCCTCGGACAGGCCGGTCGCCTCGGTGATCTCCGCCATGGAGTGGTCGGCGTAGAACATGGACAGCGCCGTCGCCTCGAACGCGTTGGGGCCCGTGGCCGCCGGGGTCTGCTGCATGTCGGGAGCTCCTTCGTGGCTGTTCAGGAGGGGGAGGAGGGCGGTGAGGGTGCCGTCGTCGCCGGGCAGGCCGACCGCGTCCAGGAGGAGGACCAGGTCCTCCTTGCTGGCGGCGTTGCGGGCCAGGGTGCGGGCCGCGGCGGCTTCCTGCTCGGTGCTGGTGGGGTGAAGGGGCAGGCCGTCGGAGGCTTCGAGAGCCTCCTTCCAGTCGGTGAACATCCCAAGCCTCTACGCGGCTTTGAGGCCGGCCATGAGCCGCGCCATGTTGCGCTGCTGCTGAGTGGGGGTGAGCGGTTTGGACATCGGCCCGTTGACCTCGCGGTCCAGGCGGACGATGCGGGCCTGGCTGATGGTCAGCGGCATGTGTCGGGCGGCGGCGGCCCGCTCGCGGCGGGCTTGGTCCTGGTCGGCGAGGACGTCGATCCAGTCGGGTCCGAGCCGGTCGACCATGCGCTTACGCAGGGCGGTTCGCTGGGCGGGGGTGGTGGCCGCGAAGATGCCGACCTTGGTGAGGTCCTTGTTGACCAGCGCCCACCGCAGGCAGTCCTTGACGATGGGGCAGCCGGAGCAGGCCCGGCGTGCCCTGGCCAGCCGCCGCTCCGTCGCTGCCCGGCTCTCGCCGCTGCGGTCACCGTTGGCGAAGTCGAACGTGGCCGGCTCCGTTTGGCAGCGGGTCGGGACGGGGCTGTGGGGGAAGGGAAAGCGCGGGTCAGGGCTGGCGAAGTGGCTGGGGTTGGGAGAGCCGGTACGCAGTCCGCTCATGACGTGCCCTCCGGGAGCAGTGCGTGCAGGTGCGGGGGGAGTTGGAGAAGGACGCGCTCGTAGACGGCGAGCGGGACGCGCCACGGGCCGAGCTGTCCGTCGCACGGGACGGGCAGGGCCAGCGGGTGGACGTCGTGCAGGTCCAGGTGGAAGCGGTCGGGCTGCGCCCACGGACTGCACGACTCGCCGGTGTCGGTGTGGGAGCCGGTGATGCGGACGATGCCGAGGACGGCGCGGGTGGGGAGCTCCAGGCCGCGGACGGTGCGGGCCACGAGCGGGTCGCGCAGCGCGGCCCGGTCGGTCTCGGCTCCGGCGTGCAGCAGGCGCCAGCCCGGCGCCCAGGCCCGGGGCCTGTTCTCCACGCGCTTGTCGCCGTGCAGGATGCAGGCCGCCCAGGGTTGCTTGATGGTGATGCCTCGGATGGAGTCCGGGGCGTAGAGCATTGGCCTTTTCACGCGGCGGCTCCCAGGGTGTGGGTGCCGGGCCGCCCGGTGCGCCGGCCGTTGATGGACGGCACGGTGGCGTGGGAGCGGTCGGCAAGGACGGCGCGGCCGGTGTGCTTGCCCGCGTACATCGCGGCGTCAGCGGCCCGCTGGAGCACGGACAGGTCCGTCGTGCCGAGGACGTCGGGGGAGGCGGCGCCGATCGAGGCGGCTACGTCGACCAGGGCGCCGCCGTCGACCTCAACGGGCTGCGCGAGCAGCTGCGTGAGCTGGGCGAGACGGAGCTCGCGGCGGGCGGGTCCGATCCGGACCGCGAAGGCGAACTCGTCCCCTCCGAGCCTGCCGACCGCCCCGCGGCTTCCTGCCCAGGCGGTGAGCCGCTGCGCGGTGGCGGCCAGGACGCGGTCGCCGGCGGCGTGCCCGCCGGGTCCGTCATTGATCTGCTTGAAGTGGTCCAGGTCCACGATCCCGACCAGGGCGTGGTCGCCGTACCGGTCGGTGATCTGCCGGGCCTTGGCGGTGAAGCCGTCGCGTCCGAGCAGACCCGTCAGCGGGTCCTTGCGGGCGGCGGACAGCTTGCGGTGCAGGCTGACCGCGTGGACGGTCCAGCCGGTCAGCGGCACGGCGAGCGTGGTGATGAACAGGGCGCGTTGCCCGATCGGGGCCTGTACGCGCACGGTGGAGGCCATACTGGTTGCTCCCTCTCGTCTTGTACGGGATGGGTGGCCCGGGGCGGCCGACTGGTTTTGCGGCCTTTGGCGGCCGTCCCGGGGCGGACCTACAGTTCGAAGGGCTCGTGGCTGAGCCAGCTGTAGGGGTCGTTCCAAGGGCCGGCCTTTGCGGCCTGCCAGTCGAGCGCCCAGTCGGGCCGAAGCCCCCGCGCTCCCCAGCCGCCGGCCTGCCTGCCGGGAACCTCGTGTCCGGCCTGCTGCGCGGCGAGCGCTGCGTCGTACACCTCGTGCGCGATGCGCAGGGCCTCGTTCTTGGACGACGCCTCGCCGGTGAAGACGTGTACGCCCTTCAGCTGGCGGTTGGTGGTGTGGTGTATCGGGACGTCAACCTCGAAGTACCGAAGCGGCATGACGGCCCATCTCCCTCCATTGCTGGTCGTGACCCGGCGCTCAGTGGCCGGTCGCGTGGGCGGCGGTGATGCGGACGGTGTCCGCGAGCAGCACGGTCAGCTCGTGGCCGTGGCCGACGGCGTCCTCCAGGCGCTCGATGAGCTCCGGGGGCAGGCCGCGGTTGCGGGCGCCGGTCAGGACGCCCTCCAGGTAGAGGACGTCGGCCAGGACGCGGCTGCGGACGTCCAGGACGCAGGGCTGCACGGTGAGGACGTCGTCGTTCTTCGCGGTCGCCAGGGCCGCGTGGTCGGCGGCCTCGGTGTACGCGGTCTCGGTCTGCTCGGTGAGCAGCGCGTCGACCTGTGTGGTGTCGCCGTAGGCGCGGCGCCAGCCGAAGCGGGCGGCGGCGGCTTCCATGAGGGAGCGGCGGGCGAGGGGCACGGTGACCTCCGGGGAGGGCCGGTCGTCCGGTCTCGGCTGACCGGACGGACACCGCACTGCCCCGCCGTCGCCCGCCCGGGGGGCGGTGCGGCGGGGCCGTACGGAGAGCGTCCGGTCAGCGCTGGGGACGGCGCAGGATCGTGAACTCGGTGCCGGTGCCGTAGGTGCGCGGCTTAGCGGTCAGGAACTCCGGCTGCTCGTCCGCGAGGCGCTGCAGTTCCTCCTCGATCCACTCGGTGGAGCGCTGGAGGGCGAGGCGGTCCAGGTGGAAGCTGGTGAGGTAGACCGTGGAGTCGTAGTCGGAGCGGCGCTCCGAGTCCAGCCTGCGCCGCACGATCTGGCGGGCGGTGTCGTCGTCGGGGCGGGTGGGCAGGTCGCGGGGCAGCGCCCGGCACTGGGCGGCGTGGGCGTTGGCGATCTCCCCGCCCGCCTGCTCGGAGTAGATGGGGTTGTCGCGGTCCTTGTAGCGGGCGCGGTACGAGCAGCCCAGGCAGGCGACCGCGTAGTAGGTGCCGTTGACCCCGGCGTCGGCGGTGTAGACGAGGACGACGGCACCGGCCAGTCCGAGGAAGCGCTGGGTGACGATCACGCCCTCGGGCTTCCAGGTCTCGCCGATCTCCGGCCACGGCTCGGGGGTGTGCTCCGGTTCGGTGGCGGTGCGGGTGCGGGAGAAGAGGGTGAGTGCCATGGGGTTACTGCTCCTTCTGGTCGGCCTGGGCGTGGATGCGGGCGATGGTTCGGCGGGCGGCGGCGATCACGAACGGGGCGGCGAGCGCGCCGGCGAGGCTGGCGTAGGTGGCGAAGAAGATGGCGGGGGTGCTCACCGGCTGTCGCCTCCCGTCGCCTGCCGGTCGGCGAGGGCCAAGAACTCCACGGCCAGGTCCGGCGCGGACAGGATGGTGCGCAGGATCGAGGCGAAGCCGTCGCGCTCGATGGGGTTGAGGTGGTCCCACACGGCGTGGGCGTCACTGTGAGCACCGACGGCCTTGAGGTACTCGTCCTCGGTGGTGGCGGTGTGCTCGATGCCGCACCGCCCGCACCGGAAGACGGCCTGGTCCCAGCCGCACGCGGGCGTCACCGGCGGTCGCCCTTGCGCAAGGTGATCCAGGTGGTGACCAGGGCGGCGGCCACGCCGATGGCGCGGTGCGCCGCCTGGTCCAGCTCCATCAGCGCGGTACCGGGACCGGAGACGTCCTGGACGGCCTCGGGGTACTCGGTGCCCTCACCGCCGGCCTTGCGGACGACCGTGGCGTGCTTGATGTAGCCGGCCTTCCCGGCCTTCTCCGCGAGCCAGAGCAGCGGTTCGCGCCTGTCCAGGATTCCGTGGGTGATCGCGTTGATCGCGGCGCCGGTGAGCAGGGCGCTGGCGGGGACGCGGTAGCCGAGGGTGCGGGTGACGGCGAGGGTGGAGGCGAGCTGCACGGCCGAATAGGAGGCGACGTGTCGGCTCACCGAGCGGCGGCCGTACCCGCTGGCGGTGCAGGTGCGGCCCTCCTTGCCGTGCCGCCAGGGGTTCTCTTCCACCGGGCTGCCGTCGTTCTTGTAGACCAGGTGGGAGCCGTGCATGCCCTTGGTCGAAGCGTCGTGCGAGTTCTGCACGAACTGGTCCCCCAGTGCGTGGACTCCGTCGAAGACGGCGGTCAGGGCGGCGACCAGGGCCAGGCCCTCGATGGCGCGGAGGCGATCGGTCATGCTGGGTGTGCTCCTCATCTCGGATTCGGGGTGGGGTGCGGGGCGGCCGGCCTCTGCCGATGCTGCGGACGCCCCGTGGTGCCTTCGCCCCCGGCCGGTCTCCGGCCGGGGGCGTGGTGCTTTAGAACGGCGGCTCGTTCCAGGCCGGGATGGGCAGGAGCCGGATGCGCAGCTCGCGCCGGTCGGACCAGCAGCCGCACGCCTCCATCTCGGGGAAGGCGCCGCCGGTCCACCAGCCGCCCTCGCCGTGGCAGCGCGGGCAGCCCGGCCGGGGCCGGGCGGTGATCTCGATGTGGTGCCGGTCGGCATGGAGCTTGAGGTGGCCGGCCCTGAGCGCGGCGGCGGCCGTCGCCGCGGCGAGCGGGACGGCGGCGGCCAGCAGCAGGGCGCCGCGCAGGTGGCGGGCGGTCACTTCAGCGGGATGGCGCGGCAGGTGGCGGCGTGGGTGTTGGCGTCCGGCCGGATGCAGAACAGGAAGTCCCCCTGGACCAACTGCGAGGAGTCTCCGCAGCCGTGGCAGTTCCAGCGGTTCTTGTCGGAGTGCTCGCCGGGGCCGGTGACGTCCACGTAGCTGCCGCCGACCGTGATGAACCGGATCAGCAGGTCCTTGGGGCGGTCCGGCTCGGTGAAGGCGGCGAGAGTGGCGGTGCTCATGGGCTGGTGTCCTCTCGGATCAGGCGGCCAGCAGGTGCTTGGCCGGGGGAGCGACGTAGGAGGCGGGGTCGGCGGGCGTGCCGTCGAAGCACTCCAAGCAGGACCCCAAGGTCTTCAGAGGGAGACAGTGGAAATAGCGCCGGCCACAGGGGCCGGGACACGTCTGGCGAGCAGCCATCGCCTTGTCGAGCGCGGCTTCCTTCGCGAGCGTCATCGCGAGCTTCGGCTTCGCCAGGTCGATCCGGTACAGCCACGCCCACCGCTTCCCGCCGCGGCATTCGATCCGTGCGACGGGTTCGTGTCCGCCGGGGCGCAGTCCCATCTCCCGCAACTGGCGGCGGGTTGCGAGGTTTTCGCGTCCGGCCTGCTTCCAGCGGAAGACCGGTAAGGAGCCGTCGCCGGGGTCGTACGGGTCGACGTCGACCAGGTCCTCGTCCTGGTCGGCCATCACCTGCTCCAGGTACCGGGAAGTCGACGCTGGGGGAGCGGGTAGCGGGGGCCGGGACGCTGCGGGCGGGGCCGTCCGATCCGGCGGCGCGGGCGGGGGATGAGCACGAGTGATCTCCTCCAGCGGTTGGGTGGGTATCACCGCGCCCCGCTGACGTCGGTGCGTCGGCGGGGCGCGGGAGTTGGTGGCCGGGCGGCCTGTCCAGCCCTCGCCCGCCCGGGGTACGGGCGGGCGAGGGCCAGGCAGGGCGTCAGGTCTCAGCGGGGTGCTGCGGGTGCGGAGCAGTGCCGTGTCAGCGCTGGAGGGGGTGGACGTTGTCGGGTTCGTCGTCCAGGTCGTCGTGGACGGGGACGGGCTGCGGCGGGACGTGGACCTCGGGGCGGATGTCGATGTGGGGCTGGAAGGCGGTGTGGATGACCGGTCGCAGGCTCAGGCCGCGCAGGGCGAAGACGGAGGCGATGGTCCAGGCGAGGACGGCGATCCCGGTGGCGACGGTGCGGCCGTCGGCGGGGGAGGCGGACCACACCATGCCGACGCTTGCCGCTCCCCAGAGGCTGTAGGTGATGCGGGCGCCGGTGCTGTGGAAGAAGCCGCCGACCAGGCCGAACAGGCCGACCGCCTGCCAGAAGGCGTAGACGGCGGATCCGCTGACGGCGAGACCGCCGGTGTGCTGGGCGATGTAGGAGCGGATCGGGGTGTCGATCACTGCCCAGAAGCTGTTGGAGGTCTCGGTCGCCAACTGCGTCTCCGGGGTCGCGGTGGCGATCCGGTGGGCCACGGCGGAGACGATGTCGCCGGCGGCGTCCAGCACGATGATGAACGCGCAGACGCTGGCCAGGCTGAGCACCGCCTTGATCCAGTTGGCCATCCCGTGCCAGCCCGCGAACCGCGCGTGCCGGACGTCCTCCCACCGCTCGTACAGGAAGCCGCCCTGCTTCCAGGACGCGTCCCACGCTTCGCGCAGCCCGGCGAAACGCTTCGGAGGGCGGGGCCAGTCCTTCTCGTCGGGCGGCGGGGGCGTCTGGCTGAACAGGTCGAGGAAGCTCGGGTTGTCCTGACCGTTGATGGGCTGGCCGTTGACGGGCTTGTCGTCGGACTGCATGGCGGGGCGACTCCCTGGCTCGGGTTGGTGTGATGGGCGGTGGTGCGCAGGCCGGGCGGCCTGGCCCGCACCCGACCGCGAGGGTTCGGGTGCGAGGCAGGTGGTCCGGAGCAGGGGTTAGAGGCCGCGGGCGTCGGCGAGGCCGGCGGCCTGGTCGACCATGCGGAGCGGGGTGCGGGCCGATCCGTGCGCGTCGTTGAAGGACGGCACGGAGTCGACGTCGTCGCCGAACTTGCGGCGGATCGCGTCCAGGAGCACGGCGGCCGCGTCGGCTTCCAGGCCGCTGTCGCCGCGGGCCTCGGCTCGGATGGCCCCGAGCATGCAGCGGGCGCCGTCCTCGTCGACCAGGGCGTCCTTGCACCAGCCGCCGGTGAGCAACCGATGATGGGCGCGCTGCAGAAGGGCCGCGACCGGGGTCGGGTAGGACTCCGGGGGCGGCTGGAGCGTCGGGGTCAGCGGAACGGTGACGACGTCGGCCAGGTCCACGGGGTCGGTCTCGATGTGCGCCGTGTTGACCTCGTAGGCGACCTTCGCTTCGTCCAGCCTCACGCTCATCGCCGCTTTGATGAACGTCAGGCGTTCCTCGAGGGACAGCGCCGTCGGCGGCGCAGGCGGCGCGGTGGTCATGGTGGCCTGGTCTATGGCGGGGTGGGTCTGAGGCATCGGTGCTCCCTGGAGGCGTCGAAGGCGCGGGCGGGGTGGCGCCTTCGACGCCGGCGGCCGGGGCGGTTTCAGATGCTGGAGATCCAGCCGGTGACGGTGCCGATCGCGTCGGTGATGAGCGGTGCGGCGCCGGTGGAGGCGAGGAAGAAGCCGAACAGGCCGCAGGCCAGGGCCGGTCCGAGGCGTACGGAGCCGCCCCGGATGAGGACGAAGACGACGATGCCGAGCAGGACGACGGCGGAGATCGATACGGCCACGGGCGGTGTGTCCTTCCAGGTGTGAGCAGGGCCCGGCCGGTGCGGCCGGGCCCTGCGGGTTGGGGTGCGGGGTGGGTCAGACGCCGGAGAGGTTCTTGATGGCCTCCAGCGCCTGGCGGGGAGAGGTGACGGCTTCGCGGCGCGTGGCGGACTTTCCGCCGCCGCGGCGCGGGCCGCCACCGCCGCCCTTCTTGGGAGCGCCGTCGTCCTCGCCGTCCTCGCCGTCGCCCGGCTCGTCACCGAACTCGCCGGGCCGGGGCGGCTCGGTCCAGTCGAACCACAGGCCCCGCGCTTCGAGCTCGCGGATCTCGTAGTCGGTCAGGGTGGCGACGGTGTCGGGGAAGAACTCGTCGATACCGGCCTTGAAGTCCATGAACAGCGTGCGCAGGACGTCCGGCTGCGTTCCTTCCACGATCCAGCCCGCGCCGCCGGTGTTGGAGTCGGCCGGCGGCTCGGGCTCGCCGCGCATCACGCGCTCGATCCGGCCGGCCTCGGCCGGGGAGAAGGAGCGGGGGAGCGGGTCGGGGATGTGCTCGGGCGGGATGCCCAGGGCCTTGAACATGTCGCCGACCTTCTTCGGCGCGACCTTGAGGACGACCGGGATGCAGTTCTCGCGCAGGTTCTCGCACAGCAGCTGCGTGAACCCGTCCTGGACGTAGATGGACTGGCCGGCCACCTTGATGCCGACCGCGTACTTGCGGCCCTTGACCGAGACCAGCTCCGCGAGGTCCATGATCTCCGCGCCGTAGTCGCCGTTGCGGGCGGCGGAGAGGAACTCATCGAGGTAGGCGGAGAGCATCCGGTAGGGGCAGCCCGGCCGGGTGGGGTCCCATTCGTGGACCTGGCCGTCTTCCCACGGCATCTCGCCGCGGATCTCCATGAGCGCGTTCAGGACCCGCAGGAGGCGGATCATGTAGAGCGCGCCGACGCCGTAGCGGGCGGTGTGCTTGCCCAGCGCGGCGGTCTTCTCGTCCGGGGCTTCGGTGGCCAGCATGACCACGGCGCCGAACAGGGCGTCGGCCGCGACGTGCAGGCCCATCAGCTGGGTCTTGCCGCCGCCGGAGGGGGCGACGAACAGGCCGTGGGCTGCGCCCCGGTCGGTGTAGACGCGGTTGCGGGCGGGCTGGCCGTTGCCGAGGTAGCCGGTCACCCACCGGCCGTCCTTGTCGGGGGTGAGCAGCTCCCTCGTGGCGGGGAAGACCTGTGCGAGCGGCGAGCTGTCCCACAGGGAGACCAGGACCTGGCTGCCGTCGACGGTGACGAACAGCCGGCCTTCGTCGTACTTGGTCTTCAGCGCGGCCGCCAGGGCGTGCTGGTTGACGCGCGGCTCGCCCATCTCGTCGGGGACCTGGGCGATGTAGTGGGTGACCTTGCGCTCCTTGTCGCGGACCTTCTTGACGAACTCCGAGCCGGGGACCGGGCCGCTCGCGATGCGGTCGGCCCACCACTCGTGGGTGGTGGGGGTCTTGCGGCGCCGGTCGTTCGCGTCGGGGGTGACGTGGACCTCCCGCCAGGCGGGGCCGCCCTCGCGCCCGTACTGCCGGACGACCTCCTTGATGGTCACGTCGGTGACGTCGACGCTGAACGCGGCGGCGACGTCGTCCTCCCTGAGACCGGAGATGGCCCGGCCGGCCTCGGAGGCGCGCAGCAGCAGCGTGAGGTCGTTGGGCATGCCGTCGTGCGGGGTGGCCTTGACGACGATGGTGCGGCCGGGCATGCCGCGGTTCTCCCACAGCCAGCGGACCTGCCGGGTGAAGGCGTCGGCGCCGTCGTCCGGCTGCGCCGGGGACGGCTCGGGGGCGGGCTGGAGCTGCGGGGCGGGGGCCGGGGCGGCGAGCGCGGGCCGGTGACGGCGGCGGGTGTGCCGGGAGAACGGCATCACCAGCAGGCCGGCCGCCGCCCACCCGGCGGCGAGCAGGGCGTCCAGGCAGTAGGGGCCCCAGCCGATGGTGTTCTTGGCGGCGACGTCGACGGCGGCGGCGAGCACCAGCGGCGACCAGCGCAGGAACTTGCGTCCCGCACCGGACTCGTCGCTCTTGTACGCCAGGACCCAACCGCCGACGCCGGCGGCGCCCGCCAGCTGCACGACCGTGTTGACGGGGCTGTCGGGGGCGATGTTCGGGGCCGCGGCGAGGACCGGGGCGGCCAGGGTGTAGAGGGTGCGCTCCAGGGCGACGCTGCGCGGCACGGACACGGGGTTCTCCTTCGGGAGTGATGATGGGCGGCCCGCCGTCGGTGGCGGGCCGCCCATCAGGGGTTTTCGAAGAGGCGGGGTCAGCGGGCGAAGAACCCCGGCTTGGGGGTGCGTTCCTTGCGGCCGGAGCGGACGGTGTCCAGGCCCTCGTACAGCCGCGCGTGTGTACGCCGCGCGTCCGTGGCCAGGCCGGACACCTCCTGCGCCGTGGCGTGGAGCTTCTGGACCTCCACGGCGGCGCCGCCCAGGGCGACGGCGACCTGGTTGGTCATCTCGATGAACTTGCGGTCCAGTTCGGCGTTGGCGATGTCGACGGCCAGGCCCTCTGCGCGCTGGGCGTTCTGCCGCATGCCGCGCAGCAGCTGCTCGAGCTCGTTGCCTGCCAGCTCCATCGCGGTGCCCAGGGTCTTGAGCTTCTGCTGGACGGCCTTGTACCGGTTGTCGCCGTCCGTCCGGGCGGCGGCGCCGCCGGTGGTGGGCGCGAGGTCGCTCATCGGCAGACCTCCTTCCTAGTCGTGGTGGGCGGCGGAGGAGGCGTGGGTCAGGCCCGCGTCGTCCATGGCCTGGACGTCCTCGCCGTAGACACGGCCGACCGACATGGCGGCGATCCGTGCGGCCTCCGAGGCGATCTCGCACTCGGTGGCGCACCGTTCGGCGAGCTGCTTCATGCGGTCCGCGGCGTCGGCCAGGTCCGTGATCTGGTCGACGACCTCGGTGGCGATGTTGTGGTCGCCGACCAGGTCGGCCGCCATGTCCCGCAGGGCGTCGGCGACCTTGCGCAGCGCGACGGCCAGGTCCTGGGCTCGGTCCTTGTCGAGTGCGGCGGCGATCGCGATGTTCACGATCTCCATCAGATACTCGCCGAAGGTGATGTCGGTGCGGTGCTTGGCCGCCATGCCGGTCTGGCCCGAGGTGGGCCTGCTGACCTCCGATGCCACGGGGTCCTCCTGTGCGGTGGGTCGGCTGGTTCCGGGGCGCTGGGTGTGGGGCTCCGGGGCCCGGGGGAGGCTCGCCGTGCTCGTGACGGTGGCTCCGAAGGGGTCGGACGGGTCGTCGACGATGACCGCGTCCGGGATCTCTTCCTCAGCCTGTTCGGGCTTCGGGGAGCGGGTGGGGCCACCGGGGCGGTCCACCGTGACCTTCAGGTCTTCGGGCCGAAGCCGGGAGGGCTCCTCCGCCTCGGGCGGGGTGGTGTCCTCTTCGGGCTTGGTGAAGAAGTCCTTGATCTTTTCCTTGAAGGAGCGGCTGTCGGCGCTGTCGTCCGTTCCGGGGCCGTCCTTCGCGTCCTTGTCGCCGGGGCTGTCAGACGGCTTCTCGCCGCCTTTCGTGCCGTCGTCCGGCTCCTTGGTCGCGGAGTCGTCCTTCGGGCCGTCAGAGGCCGTTTCAGGGCCGCTCTTGGGCATTCTCTTGGTCGTTGCCTCGGAGTCCTTGGCGTCCTTGTCGCCGGTGGAGTCCTTGGTCTTGTCGTCCTTCGCGGGCTTGTCCTTCTCGGCTCCGCGGCGTTTGTCCCAGCGGCGCTGCGCTTCCTCCGTCACGGCCGCACCGAGGGTGGTGCGGTCGTCGGCAGCCTTGGCGGCCTCCCGCTTCGCCTTCCTCGCGGCCTTCCGCTCGGCTTTCGCCCTGCGGCGTTCCTCGCGCGCCGCCTGGTTGGCGGCGCGGTCCTGGTCGCGGTCCTTGCTGCGGTCGGCGAGGTTGGCGGCCTGGTTGGCGCTGCGCCGCTGCTGCCGGGCGGCCTGCCGGGCGGCGGCGCGCTCCTGGCGGCCGCGGGCCCGTTCGGCCCGGGGGCTCGAGGCCGGCGAGTTCTGCGTCCTGCCGCCGTCGCCCTTCGAGCCGCCCTTGCCGGAGCCCGAGTTGCCCGAGCCGTTCTTGCCCGAGCCACCTGAACTGCCCTTGCCTGTGCCGGACTTGCCCGCGCCGGAGCCTCCAGAGCCGTTCTGGCGGCCTTTGGAGCCCCCGGACGACTCATTGCCCTTGGAACCGCCTCCACGGCCGCCAGCGGACCGATCAGAGCCCTTCCCGGTGCCCTTGGGGGAGTTGCCGCTCCCGGAGCCGCGACCGGTGCCGCCGGACCCGTTCGTTCCCGAGCCCCGGCCGCCGCCGGTACCGCCCCGGCCTGAGCCGCCGGAGTTGCCGCCGCCTCCGCGTGAGCCGCCCCCGCCGCCGGCCTTCGAGCGGCCGCCCTTGTCGGCGCCCATGCCGGAGCTGGAGGACCGCGCCGCGTCGGCCTTGCCGCGCGCCGCCGCCTTGTCGGCCTTCGATTTCATCTGTGCGGCGTGGAGCTTGGCGTTCTGCTCCATCATCGCGGTTTCCTGAGCGGTGCGGGCTTCCAGAAGCGCAGCCTTACGCGCTATTTCAGCCTCACGGAAGGGCGCTTCCCCGGCGTGCCGGTCCCGCGCCACTTCCAGCCGGTATTCCAGCCAGTCACCGAGGCGATCGGCGAGAGAACGAGGCTGCTCGTATTCGCCTTCCTCGTATTCTCCGTCGTCGGGATCCGGCGCGTCGGGCATTCCCGTTTCCCGCAAAGCGGTTTCCGGGGAAATAGGTCCGCGAATAGCCGGGAGTTCCATTGTCGTCTCCGCCGGAGCCTCCGGAGGGACGACATCGCCCGAGTCACTGTCGGGCGGTTCGCGATAAAAGAGATCCCCGCCGTCGGGAGCGTCCGGCATTCCACCGGAATCGCCGCCCCGGCTGGGGAGGCTGATCACGTTGCTGTCGGTGTCGTCGGACACGCGACCCCTCCTCCTGGGCTTGACAGTCGGCACCGGCCTCGCGTACACGCGTGCGCGCCACGCGCGGTACGCGTCACGCGCGGCACGCGTTGGAACCGCCGAAGGGCCGTCCCCGGAATCGGAGACGGCCCTTCGTGTGGGACGCGGGAGCTAGCGGCCGTGACGGCTGTAGACGTTGCTCAGGGCGAGCGCGACCTCACGGATGAAGTCCGTGTTCCCTGCGCGATACGCCTGCGTGCCTCGGATATTCACAACCCGAAGCCAGTAGTAGAAGCTGCCGAGGTCTTCGCCGTGCTGAGCGATCAGTTCTTTCTTGATTTTCCGCTCGTGTTCCGCACGGTTGAAGTCCTTCCGCTCTGCTCTCGTGAGCGGGCGACCGGCACTCACGCCGACTCCCTGCGGTCCAGGTTGTAAATCGACGTGGGACCACCATAGCCCATATTCGGGCTCTGCGCACCCTGCTGCCCCGTGTTTTCCGGCGCGGCCTGGAGCGGCGGGTTGTTCTTACGCGCCTTGAGCTGGGCCTTTTCATTTCGGTTTTTCCTGACCTCTTCCACCTTTTCGTCGTGGGCGTGGCGCCTATGGGCGCTCTTTTCCAGCCCGGAACTAATGCTCTTGAGGTCGTTGAGAACGTCGTTCAGGGACTTTTCCACCGGGAAGGAGCGCAGGAATGCCTGGCCCCACTTGTCTCCCTCCACGCGGGTCTTGCGGCAGTGCAGGCGGGTCTCGCGCTGGAGGATCTCCAGCTTGGCCTGCATGTCCAGCACGACCCTGTTGAAGTCCGCGAGGTAGTGCGCGTAGGCGGCGGGGTTCTGCGCGATCTCGCGCAGCGCCGCGTTCGGGTCGTCGAAGAAGGGCTTGTCTTCGGTGCTCACGGGGTCCTCCGTGGGGGTCGGATCTGCTGTACTCGGGGGGCTGTTGACTGCTTCCGGCAGTCGCAGCGGGGGCCAGCCCGAATCCCGCGGGCTGGCCCTCACTGGTGTGTGCCGGACGGTGGATCAGGGGCGGTAGCCGCCGGCGAGCAGCGCGACGGCCTCCTGGCGGTACTTGGAGGCGGTGTCCGTGGACGACACGTCGAACTCGCGCTGGACGTCGGCGATGGAGATCCGCTCGCACAGTTCGTGCTGGATGTCGTCGTACGCCAGGCCGTCGGGGAGGAGGCCGGCCGCGAGGGCCAGGCGGGCGACCTTGCGGACCGCGCGCTGCCTCGAGGTCAGCTTCGCCTCGTCCTCGATTTCGACCGCGCGCCGCTCGACTTCGGCAGCGGCGAGCCGGGCTTCGGCAGCGGCGTACTCGGTTTCGGCTTCACGCTTGCGGGCCGCCTGCGTGTTCGCGTCGGCGGTCGCCTTGCGCTCGTTCTCCTCCGCCGCGAGCCGGTCGGCTTCGGCGGCGCGGCGGCGGGTTTCGGCAGCGGCCCGCTCCGTTTCGGCGGCGACCCGATCGGCTTCGGCAGCACGCTGCCGGGCCTCCGCGATCTCCGCCGTCTCGATGGCCTGAGCCTCCGCCGCGGCGACCCGGTCGGCCTCCGCCGCGAGCCTCCGCTTCTCCGCCGCCTGGCGCTCCAGCTCCGCCGCGCGGACGTCCGCGGCGGCCTTGGCCTCGCGCTCCTGGGCCTCCTTGCGCTCCGCCTCCGCCTCGCGGGCGCGGGCCTCCTTGATGACGGCCGTCTCCAGTGCGGCCTCCTCCAGCTCAGCGGCCCGCTCTGCGGCGCTGACCTGGGCTCGGGCGTGCGCGCGGGCCTGGCCGGTCTCGCCCTCCACCCGGGCGCGGACGGCCTCGAGCTGGCCCTCCGCCTCCAGCCGGTCGGCTTCGGCCTTCTTGCGCGCGAGCTCCCGGCGCGTCTCCGCGTCCAGGCGCCGGCGCTCCGCCTCCTCCGCGCGGGCCTCAGCGGCACGTTCCTGCTGCTCAGGCATCGCGAGGGCCTGCGCGACGGTGTAGCCGTGGGCGGCCATCTTCATCGGCAGCAGTTCGTCCTCGGTGGCCTTGCCGAGGTCGCCGTCGTACTTGCGCTTGAGCCACTGCTCGTAGCCGATGAGCTCCTGCTGGCGCCGGATCATCTCCGGGTAGGAGGTGACGTTGTGCAGCCGCATCCGGCGGTAGAAGACCGGGGTGGCGATGGGGGAGAGGATCCAGCGGTGCAGCGGGATCCGGTCGGTGACCGTTCCCGCCTCCAGCCTGGCCTTTTGGATGATCAGGCGGCGGGCGGCCTCGACGCCGATCACGAACAGGATCGGCATGACGCCGTGGCTGGCGGCCTGGACCGGGTCGGTGCCGATGTGGCCCTGTGAGCTGGCGTTGAACCAGATCGTCGCGCCGGTCATGGCGTGCGCGGCCATCCGCAGGAGCGGCCACGGGGTGCCCTTGCGGATCAGGTACAGGTCCAGCGCGAGGAACGCGATGATGCTGGCGTCGACGCCGACCGGGAACCAGGGGGCCAGTTCCTTGCTGAATCCCCAGCTCAGGGCGACCTTGGCCAGGGTGCTGTAGGACATCGCGAAGCCGATGACGCCGACCAGCGTTCCGCCGATCGCGGCGACGAGGGACAGGGCAGTCATCAGCCGGTCGCGGGTGGGCTTGATCGTCTTCCGCTTGTCCGGGCTCGAAACGCCCCGAGCCGTACCCGAAACCTTCTCGGGTGCGCCCGAAGCGCGGCCCGGCGGGTGCGAAGCGGGGGTGTCGGGAGCCGCGGTCTGCGGCATGTCAGTGATCGTCATGGGGGCCTCCGGAAGGGGTCGTTCAGGGTGGGGTCGAAACGGCGGCCGGTGCTCCCGAAACGCGGGGGGTGCGTTCCCGAAACGGCGGTCGGTGCGGACGGTTGATCACGAAACTGGCACCGGCTCTACCCGCTCCAGGCGCACGAAAAGGCCGGCCTCCCGAGGAGTGGGCGGCCGATGCGGGGGAGCGCTGCCGGGCGGACCCGAAACTGTCTGCCGCTCCCGCCGGGCGGGAACGAAATCAGCTCTCGGGGAACTGCGCGCCGTGCCGGCGGAGGTCGTCGGTGGAGATGCCGAAGTGGCGGCACCGCTCGATCAGCGGCTGGAGCGCGGCGCCCGCGGTGAGCGCCTGGGGCGAACCGACGCCGTGCTGCTCCTGGACGGCGAGCAGTTCGTTGAGGGCGGTCGCGGTGCGGGCGGCGTGCTGCTCGAAGCGGCCCTCGCCCACCCACTCCTCCGCGATGACGTGGAGGGTGATGCGCCAGCTGCCGTTGTAGTCGTCGGGGTCGATCGGCGGGATGTCGCTGCCGAAGATCGCGAACGCGGCGGCCTTGGCGGCGGCTTCCGTGCCGGGCTGGAGCGGGGTCATCGTCGTGGCCATGTGGGCCTCCCTCGACTGTGGTCCGGGCTGTCCGGCTCCCCGTCACCGCCCGTCCCGGCCGCCGTGGTGCAGCGGCCGGTGCGAGCGGATCAGGCAGCCACCAGAACGGATCGTCAGCGGACCCAGCGGCCGTTCTTGATGACCTGGCGTCCGTCCTTGAGAGTCAGATCGGTGATGAACGCGGACAGCGTGGTGCCGTCCAGTGCGCGGCGGGTGTAGTCGGTCGCCCACACGTCTTCGCCGTCCCGGCGGCCCATCAGGTGCACCCGAGTCTCGTAGGCGGGCTCCAGGGCAGCGGCGGCATTCTCGGCGCGGGACTCGCTGGGCAGGACGATCGAACCGCAGGAGTCGTTGATGCCGATCAGGAAGAGGTCGTGCAGCGCGAAACCGCGCACGTCGAGGATGCTCAAGATCGGCTCGGTCGAGCCGTGGGTGTGGACATTGTTCGGGTGGGTCTTGACCCAGCGGCCGCCACCGAACTTGCTCATGTCGAAGGCCATCAAGATCTCCCGTCGTCGCAGGGGCGTGGTCCGGGCTGTCCGGCTCCCCGTCACCGCCCGACCCGGCCGTCGCGGTGGCAGCGGGCCGGGACGGGCGGATCAGGCAGCCGCCAGAACGGATCAGGAGGCGTTGCGGGCCCGCTGGCGGGCGGCACGGCGCTTCATGGAGCGGCGTTCGTCCTCGCTGAGGCCTCCCCAGACGCCGGCGTCCTCGCCGTGCTCCATCGCCCACTGGAGGCAGGTCTCCATCACGGGGCAGCGGCGGCAGACGGCCTTGGCTTCCTCGATCTGGAGCAGCGCCGGGCCGGTGTTGCCGATGGGGAAGAACAGCTCGGGGTCCTCCCGCGTGCAGGCGCCGTCCTCGCGCCAGTTGGTGTTGACCGGCAGGTCGACGGAGGGGGCGAAGCTGGTGCGTACGATGGACTCGCGATTCATCAGGGCCTCCCAGAAGGTCCAGAGCAAGAAGTCAGCCCCGGGGCGGCCACCCCGGGGCTGTCGCGTGTTGTGGCGGCCGGACGGCCGGAGCGGGCGGGAGCTCCCGGCGCTCTCCGCCGGCCCCGCCCAGGGAGGGCGGGGACGACGGGCAGGGCCGGAGTCAGCGCTGCTGCTTCTGTCGTGCGGTGTAGGCGTCCTGGAGACGGGCGAACCGCTCGTGGATCGGCACCCCGTCCGCACACGGCGTCTCGCCCTGGCAGGCCGGGCAGTCGGCGGTGTGCTCGGTGGAGTCCTGGAACGCGCGCATGTAGCGGACGAACAGGTCGTCGGTCGGTCGGGCGCTCATCGGCGGTTGGCCTCCGACCGCTGGTTCTGCTCCCTGTTCTTCTGCGAGAGCGCCTCGCGTTCGGCGTCGGTGAGGCTGGTGATCACGCCGCCACCTCCCAACCGGCCAGTGCCGGCGCGGCGGTGGCAACGAGGACCAGGGCGACGTTGACGCGGGCGATGTCCTCGGGCTCGTAACCCTTGGAGTCGTCCTCGCGCTCGATGTCGTCGATGATCCCGGCCCGCGGCTGCGGCGCGGTGCGTGTCATGCTGTGTCGCATCAGGTCCTCCGAGTCAGGTCCTGGACAGCCCCGGGGGTCCGATCCCTGGGGCTGTCGCGTTTGGTAGAGCCGGTGTCCACCGCGCTCTCCACCGCCCACCGACCGACCCGAGGGCCAAGCGGCGGGCGACTGGGCAGCGCGGGGCTGCGAAGTGCTTGGTGTTGCGGTGCGCGGCCTTCTGCCTTCCGCGCTGACCACCTTTCGACCGGGAGGTGGAGTGCCCGCGACCACTGGCTCACCCGCCGGGTCGTGCGATGTTCCGCTTACCGGCTGGGGGCTGTCGTCGCGCTACCGCCACAAGGTGCTGCGGGGGAGGGTGATCGCTCGGCCCACGCGACAGCCGAAACAGACCGTGGTCTGCCTTGCTGCCGCTCCGTGGCACGAAGAAGGGTCGCTCTCACTTCCCCGCCTCGTACCGCCGTTCACGGTGACCGGGATTCTGGCTCCGGTCGTGCCCTTCTGACGCGTCAGTCACCAGTCCCGCAAGGACTGAGGCCCGGTTCACCCTTACGCGCAACACCCGGCCAGTTGCCTGGTCAGGGGCGGCAGTCGTCACACCGGCTTTCGCGTCTTCGGTTCTCAAGGAACGGTCACTCCCCGGTCCAGCCACGTGGTGCTGGTGCGGCTTTTCCGGGCGCTGGGCGGTCGGTGAATCTGGCCGCTTCGACCGCCGCCACTCGAGGTGGCGACGATGGGAGCCGTCAGAGCCGAAGGGCAGTGGTCAGGCCGCGAGCGGCAGGGGCGCCGCGGCGGTCGGCGGCGTGATGCGCAGCTGCGTGGCGTAGGGGAGGAGCACGTCGACCAGGCGCTCGCGCACCAGCTCGGTGGCGGTCGGGTCGGTGGCGACGATGTCGCGGGCGGCGAGCATTCGGTTCTCGCGGGCCTCGATCGCGGCAACAGCGGCGGTGATGTCCAGGCCGTCCAGCCGCTCGTGGGGCAGGGAGCCGGCCTCGTACATCTCCAGCGGCGTGCCGAAGGCGACGTCCAGGTCCAGGCTGGCGAAGTCGGGGAGCGGCACCTCCACCGCCTCCAGGAGCGCGAGCGTCTCAGTGTCGAAGCACTCGGTGGCGAGGCCGGCGGTGGGGCGGCTGGTGGTGTTCATGGGGTGGAGCTCCCTTCGATGTTCGGGCTCTGCGTGATCCCGGGATGTGGCAGGTGGGGCTCTTTGCCGCCCTGCTCACCTTGTCGGCATACCTAACTTAGCTGATACAGTTCGGGGCGTGTCAAGTGGTTCGTTGATGAAGCTATGGAAGCTAGCTATGTCGAGGGGGTCGACCTACGATGTCGCTCATGAGCAACGAGGCCGTGCAGCCATACCAGCGAATCGTTCAGGATGTACGGGACAAGATCCGCTCGGGCCGATGGACAGCCGGTACGAAGTTGCCGAGCACTCGGGAGCTGGCCGACGAGTACGGCGTTGCGCCGGGCACCGTCCAGCGTGCACTGACTGAACTGCGGACAGCCGGACTGGTCTACTCCCACCAAGGGCGCGGATCGTTCGTCACCGAGACCGCCAGCGACACCACCGAGGACGCGACAGCTCGCGCTCTCAAGAGACTTGAGGAGCAGGTCGCCGACCTTTCCGCACGTCTCGAAAAGATCGAGAAGGGGCGCAGCGACTGACGTCCTTACCTGCGTCACGTTCTGCATGTTCGCCCCTCCGGGTCGGGTTCAACTTCGTTAGCAAAGTTGTAGGCCCAGCCACAGAGCGAGTTCTAGATCGACCGTGTATCCAGCCGCCGGATACACCGAGTGAAGACATGAAGGGGGCACCAAGTGGGCCAGCGGCCGAAGGTGTTGACGCCTGATCAGTCACCCGTGCACCGCTTCGGCTACACGCTCCGGGAGTTCCGAGAAGCGCGGCGCTACTCCCTGCGCGGTCTAGCCGAGAAGGCGTTCATGTCGCACTCCAAGCTGCAGAAATGGGAGAACGGCGAGCGGCCGCCGAAAGACAGGGCAGAGGTCGAACTGGTCGACTCGTTGCTCCGGGCCGGCGGCGTCCTGGTCGACCTCTGGGAGCGCATCAATCCGTCTGTATCCGCCCCGGGGCGTGTATCCGTTTCGGCACCCCATGTATCCGAAGCGTCGATCGGGCTGGCCATAGCTGGTGCCCAGCAGGCAGCGTCTGATCATGAGGGGACCTTTGTCCCCGCTCGTCTACGGGATGGATCGGTGGTATTCGTGGCGCTCGATCGACGTGACCTGCTACGTGGTGGGGTCGGCATCGGTGCTGCGGCTGCGTTCGGCGTGAGCACGCCGGCAGTCGCGGACGCAGAAGTCGTACCGGGCCTGAAGCTGCCCGCACGGTCCGCAGCCGCCTACAGCGCCACGCCCATCGAGCACTTCAAGCGCGCTCGCCGACTGCTGATCGACAACGACAACCTGCTCGGACCGTCGACCGCCATCAAAGTCGTGCGCGAGAACATCGAGCGCATCAAGACCCTGCGCCGCGACACCCAGGGCGTCGACCGGCAAGCCCTGATGGAGCTCCAGACCCAGTACGCAGAATTCGCCTCCTGGCTCTACCAGGACCTCGGTGACTTCGACCGCGCGGAGTTCTGGCTCGACCGCGCCTTCCAGTGGAGCCACACCGTCGGCGACAGTGACCTGACCTCCTACGTCATGGCTCGCAAAGCCCAGCTCGCCGGAGAGAAGCGCGACCTGGTGGACGTCGTCGACCTGGCTGAGGCGGCACAACGCATGGCCCGGCCGCGCAGCCGTCTCGCCGCGGTGGCCCGGACTTACGAGTCCTACGGCCACGCGCTGCGAGGCGAGTCTTCCGACAGCGAGCGCGCCATCGATGACGTCCGCAACGCTCTCGACCGGGTGTCGAGTGACGCGACTCCCTGGGGCGTGTGGCTGAACGAGCAGTACGTCGATGTCCACCGCGCGCAGGGGCTGGAGGTTCTGGGGAAGCACACTGAAGCCGCGGAGATCTTCACCAACGCCATCAAGACTCTGCCGGAGGGCTACCACCGGGACCGAGGCGTATATATGGCGCGCGCGGCGGTCGCTCACGCCGGTGCAGGTGCACCCGAGGAAGCCGCCGCAGTCGGCCTCCAAGCCCTGACGGTCGCCAACGACACCGGATCCGGCCGGATCATGCGCGAGCTCATCCGCCTCGATCAGGCGCTGATCCCGTGGCAGCGCCAGCCGGAGGTGTCCGCCTTCCGTGAAAACTTCGACGCCGTCCTCGCCCACGAAGCCTGAGAGAAACGGATCACTACTTCCATGACCACACGCCCGTACGTCATCCTCTCCGCCGCCATGTCGGTCGACGGCTACCTGGACGACGCCAGCCCCGAGCGGCTGCGCCTGTCCAACGCGGCCGACTTCGACCGTGTCGACCAGGTCCGTGCGGAGTCCGACGCCATCCTCATCGGCGCGACGACCATGCGGAAGGACAACCCGCGCCTCCTGGTCAACAGCGAGGAGCGCCGGGCTCAGCGCGTCGCCGAGGGCAAGCCGGCCTATCCGCTCAAGGTCACGGTCACTCGGACCGGTGACCTCTCCGCCGACCTCAACTTCTGGCACCACGGCGGCGAGAAGCTGGTCGTCACCGTCGATGACGCGGTGGAGAAGGTGCGCGCCACGCTCGGTGACCTCGCCGACGTCATCAGCGTCGGGCCGGAGTTCGACTGGGGTCTGGTCCTCGACGAACTCGGGCGACGTGGCATCGGCCGGCTCATGGTGGAGGGCGGCGGCACGATCCACACCCAACTCATGGCCGCGGACCTGGCCGACGAGGTGCACCTGGCCATCGCGCCGCTGCTGGTGGGTCAGCCGGAGGCGGCGCGCTTCCTGGGCACCGCCGACTACCCCGGCGGATCGACTGCCCGGATGAAGGTGCTTGAGGTCCGCGCGATCGACGACGTGGTCTTCGTCCGCTACGCCCCGAAGGAGCGCACCGCCTGATGTACGCACCCGACCGAGGCCAGGACCTGCGCTGGATACAGCGTGCGATCGACCTCGCCGCGCTGTGCCCTCCGGCCGCCGGCGCCTACTCGGTCGGGGCGGTCATCGTCGGCGAGGACGGCACCGAGCTGGCGTCAGGCTACTCCCGCGCGACCGGTCCCCGCGAACACGCGGAGGAAGTCGCCCTCGCCCAACTCTCCCAGGACGACACGCGACTGGCGGAGGCCACTATCTACAGCACGCTGGAGCCCTGCTCCCAGCGCAGCGCCTCCCGGACGCCGTGCACACAGCGGATCCTCGAGGCTGGCATCCCGCGCGTCGTCATTGCCTGGCGCGAACCGAGCCTGTTCGTCGACGACTGCGTCGGCTACGAGCAGCTAGTGGAAGCCGGGGTGACGGTCGTAGAACTGCCCGAGCTGACGGCTGCCGCGAAGGCTGCCAACGCCCACCTGGGGGACTTCGCATGATGGCGCGGGTATCCGGGCCCCGCCGGAGATCAAATAGTGTATGTTTCAGAGATCGATCGATCTTGAGAGGCTGCGCTATGACCGACCCGGACCGCTTGAAGCAGGTCGATGCCCTGCTGGACGGCCTGGATGACGTCCTCCCGCCGCCGCGCGTGCGCGCGCAGCTGCGTCTCGCTGCGAACCTCACGCAGCAGGACGTCGCGGACGCGGTAGGCGTGAAGCGCCTCGCCGTTGTGCGGTGGGAGCTGGGGAAGAGCAACCCCCGGCGCCCGCAGCGCGATGCCTACATTCACCTGCTCAAGCGACTCGCGGAGCGTTTCCCCGAGGTCGCGAAGGCGGATGAGGGCATGCCGACGCCAGCCTCGGAATCAAGGGGGTCGGGGTGACGTAGCCGCCACCGGCCGCGCGCGCCGGAAGAGGGTTGCCCACCCTCCGTCTCGGCCTCGCGCGACCCGTCTACCGTCTGGATCCCTCCAGCGCGGGTGTTCAGATCCCGGTGCCAGCCGGTTCTGAACTGCAGCTCATTGAGCTGCTCATCTCATAGCGGCCCTCACGGGCCAAATCGCAGGACCCCTGCCAGGGGGTTTCTGCACTTGCGTTACACGGGGCCCCTGCCAGGGGGCTCCGCCACCGTTCCGCGGCCCCGCCAAGGGCTTTGGAACATCCGTTCGAATCACGCAAAGGAGAGAGGACTCGCCTCTGGTTCTTCGTCCGGCCGCCCGCTCCTCCCGGAGGGGGCTCAACCCAACTCATCCGCACATCTGGCCAGGCCCAGCCCGGAGGGGCTCGGGTCGGTCCAGCTATATGGAGAGCAGGTGTTTCTCATAGTGCCCGAAGTGGTGTCCCCCTGTCAGCTCGACCCTGTCCGTTTCACCCCAGTTCAGGCGCGGCGGTCGCCCCGTGTGACGGGATCGGCGTACAGTTCGCCCACCTTTGCGCGGTTCGTACCGGAAGTTGGATTTCCGGTAGGAAGCTACAAGAGCAGCGGTTTCGGAGCGGCCTCCAAGGTCTCGGTCGCGGCATCGGCTGCTCTGCTCATGCACCCCCTGGCGGAGGTCTTCAACAACTCCGTCGACGGTGGCGCCCGTAGGGGCGGCTTCCCGTGTGGCGGGACGGTTTCCAAGATTGTTGCCCGCCGGGCGGGAGCGCCGGAGGTGATCGGGGCTCTGCGTCCTCTGTCCACAGGCCGCCCGGTGCAGGGTCTGCGGGTGGATGACGAATCGCGTGTTCCGGCTCCTCAGGGGGGTGTCCGCTTTGGCGTGTACACCGGCCCGATGACGAAGATGACCTCGGTCCTCGCGGAGTCCGCCGCTGTGGTCACGGCGGTGGGCCGATGAGCACGGTCGCGGCGTCGGCCGCCGTGCTGGACCACCCCCTTTGGGCAGTCTTCGACGACTCCGTCGACGAGCTCCGGCTTCCCGGGCAGCGGAACGTGCTGCGCTCGGTGCCGGCCTCCGGGCAGATGGGCGACGGCGACCTGGACGACCCGCTGCGCCTCGGTCGCGCGATGCGGCTGCGGCTGCGTGACGCGGTCCAGGCGCTGCTGGCGGACCCGTCGATCGCCGGGCTGAAGGACGCTCCGAAGCTGGCCGCAGTGGTGTTGTACGCGAAGTCGCGGGCGCCCAAGGGCGAGAAGAACGACAACCAGACCTCGATCTGGGGTTCGGAGCTGGGCCGCTGGCTGGGCATGAAGGAGTCCACGGTCCACCACAAGGTGCTGCCCGTGCTGCGTGGCACGGACGCGCTGCACACGCAGGTGGTGCGGAACGCGAAGGGGCACCCGACCGGGTTGGACTGCCTGGTCATGCCGCTGTGGAACGCACGTAAGAGTGGCGGGGCCGCGCACCCGCTGGCGTTGACGAAGGCGGAGCTGGCGACGCTTCTGCGTCTGTGTGAGGCGTTGTTCGGGCCCGGCTGGACACCGGAGGACAAGGAGCCGACGCCGCCGGGGCTGCTGGCTGGCCGCAGGGGCAAGGGGGCGGCGACCGACCGGCTCGGGCTGCTGCTGATGGTGCTGAACACGCGGGCGTCGGGCTGGCTGCAGCTGTGCGGCGGCTCGGTGAAGAAGCGTGAGGGGCGTGGGGCGGCGACGCTGGCCCGGCTGCTGGGCTGCTCGCCCTCGGGTGCCCGGAAGGTGCTGGCGCGGCTGACGGAGGCCGGTGTCGTCGCGCGGCAGCGGAAGACGACGTCGACGCGGATGAACGGCCGGGGCAAGGTCATGCTGCTGCCGGTCGCCCGCGCGTACGGCCGCACCCTGGCCCCTGTGGAGGCTGTTTCGGGGGCCGTGTCGGTGTTTTCAGCGCGTCCCGATGGTGCGTGCGGAGATCATGGTCCGGCCGGTGCTGCTGGTGCCCTTGGTACGTCTGGGATCGGGGGTGCTGAGGAGGCCGGGGATGGGGCGGATCAGGAGCGTCCCGATGGTGCAGAGCTCCACGCAGATCACGCTTCTGTGGTTACTCCCGTAGTTCCTCCGCAGCTTGATTGTGGTTTTTCCGGCGAAGGCCGTGGGGGTGAAGGCCGTCGGCCGGAGCGCGTGTGCGTGCGCGAGGACCAGGCCGTCGACAGCGAGACCGGCATCGCCGGGACCGGGTCGTCGGTGGCCGGGGACGGCCCGCTTCGCGGGGAACAGCCGAAGGAGTCCGCGGTCGATGAGCGTGATGGGCAGCGTGCTGCCGGGGCTGGTGCCGGTGGCCGGCCGAAGGCCGTGGGGTGGGAAAAGGCGCAGCGGCAGAGGCGGGTGGGCCTTCCGGCTGATCTTCGTCTGCGGGTGGCTCTGGGGCCGGTCTCGTGGCTGTGGGAGCGGCTGTCCGGCTGGCAGCAGGACCAGGTGGAAGCGGCGGCCAAGGCGGAGCTGGCGCAGCTGGCGGGCCTGGGCGTGGCGCCGGAGGGTGCGCCGCGGCTGCTGGCCGACCGGCTCACCGACCGCCTGGAGGAGACCGGCGGCGAGGCCCGGGTCGACAAGCCGTTCCCGTGGCTGATCCGGCGGGGTCTGCCCCAGCGGCAGGCGTGCTCGCACCGCAAGTGCGACGACGGAGTTCGGCTGGACACCGGGGAGGACTGCGAGAACTGCGGCAACGTCATCCACCTCCGCCGGGCTCGCCGTGCGCGGATCGGCGCGGACATCGACCGGGAGCTGCCCGGCCTGTCCGACAGCGAGCGGCGGCGTGTCCTCGAGGAGCGGCTGCGTGAGCACGCTGCTGCCGAGGCGGAGGACCTCGTGTGGCGGCAGGAGCAGGCCCGCGCGGAGAAGGCCCGGCGCGCTGCGGTCCGTGCGGCAGCGGCGGAGCGGGCGGAGCGCGAGCGCCAGGAGGCGGCGGCCGCCGAAGCGGTGCGTCAGGCCCTGCCGTGCGAGGACTGCGGGCGGGACCAGGCGGCCGGGCTGTGCGAGGCGTGCGACCACCGCCGTCAGACCGAGACCCTGATCGGTGAGGCCGGTCTCCTCGCGGCGGCCGGCTCCGCCGACCTGACCGACCCGGGCAACGTCGCGGCCGCCACTGCCGGGGCCCGGACGGCCATCGGCAGCAGCATCGCCGCCGCATGGCAGGAGTTCTTGCAGATCACCGACGTCGCCATGCTGGAGGCCAACCCGGAGGTAGCGAAGGACGCGTACGCGTTCACCGCGTTCCAGACCGCGCAGCAGGCCGTCCAGGAGTTCCAGGACACCGCGCTGGCGATGCTGGGCCGGACCGAGGAGGCCGAAGCCGAGGCCCGGCGGGCGTACAAGGCGGAGCAGGGCCGCCCGTGGTTCCAGTACAACCCGACTGGCGCGGACGCCGTCGCCGCCGCGACGAAGGCCGCCGACGCGGCCCGGGAGCGTGTGGCCGAGTACCTGCTGGCGACGCGGCTGGAGCAGGTGCGCGGGCAGGCCGCCGCCCGCACCGAGCTGGCTGCGGCTGCGCCGTGGACGGACCGGCTGCCGGAGCTCGCCGCGCGCTCGCTGGACGGCGAGGCTGCCGGGGCGGTGATCGCGTGAGTGCCGAGCCGAGCGGGGTCGACCTCGCGCGCCAGGCCCTGGTCGCGGCGAGGGAGGCGGCGAAGAAGAACGGCGCCACCCAGACGAAGAAGGCGAAGCGGCGCACCGGCACCGTCGTACGGCGTGACGGCCGTGAGCCGCTCGGGCTCGGTGCGGCGATCGGCATGATGATGACCGAGCGCGGCATGGTCGCCCCGGCCGCCGGCGGCAGCGTCCTCGCCCAGTTCGACGACATCCTCGCTGCGGCCGCGCCCGAGCTCGCCGGGCACGTCCAGGCCGTGGGCTTCGACGCGGACACCGGCCGCCTGGACGTCGCCCCCGACGCGCCCGCGTACGGCACGCAGCTGCGCTGGAGTGCACCGAAGCTGATCGCGGCGGCCAACGAGAAGGTGTCCGGCGCGAACGTCCGCACCGTTCACGTCCTGGCGCCCGCGCCCGCGAAGGCCGGCCCCGCCCCGGCGGCCGCCGCCCCGGCCCCGCAGCCGACTGCGCCCGCCGTGCCGGTGGAACGCCGGATGCCCCCGGAGGGCTACCGCCGTGCGATCGAGGCGCACCGCCAGGCCGCCCGGCCGTCTCTGGCCGACCCCGCTATCGCGGAGGCGGCGGAGCGGCAGACCGCCGCGATGCGGGCACTCAGCCGTCGGGCGTTCCCCGAACCCGACGTCGTCGCGGACGATGCGCCGGCCCCGATGGACCAGGCCCGCGCCCAGCGCCGCCGCCAGGCCGCGGCGACCGAGGCCGCCGCGCTGCGCCGGGCTCGGCAAGAGCGTGTGGCGCGGGAAGCCGGGACGCCAGCCATCGGCCCGCCAGCTGCTTTGCGAACCACGGCCTGAGCCGAAACGCGGTAGATCAGCACTCCCCTGTCCCAGGTGGTTGTCCCGGCGTAGCGTGACGGGTACACGCCTGGTACACCGTGCGTCGCGGTGCGTACCGAGAGGGGGAGTCGTGCAGGCAGGGACCGTGCTGGACGGCCGCTACCAGCTGATCGAGGCGATCGGTGCGGGCGGTTTCGGGCAGGTCTGGAAGGCGCACGACCCCAAGGTCGACCGACTGGTGGCCGTCAAGGTCCTCACTGGCGACGGCAGCGCGGACAGCAGCCAGCAGTCGGCCCGCTTTGCCCGCGAAGCTGCGGTCGCTGGCAGCCTGTCCCATCCGCACATCGTCACCGTCCACGACTTCGGCTCCGCAATGCACGACGGACGGTTGCACGCCTATCTGGTGATGGAGCTGCTTCGCGGCAAGCCCCTCAGCGCCGTATTGAAGGACGGCCGGCTGCCTCTGCCCGATGCCGTGCGCACGGCCATCTGCATCGCCGACGCCCTGGGCACCGCACACGGCGCAGGCCTGACCCACCGGGACATCAAGCCGTCCAACATCATCCTCCGTCCCAACGGCCAGGCGACGGTGGTCGACTTCGGCATCACCAAGAGCAGCGACGAACGGCACGACATCACCACCAGCGGCGTCCTGATCGGCACCCCGGCCTACATGGCACCCGAGTGCTTCAACGGCACGTTCGACCACCGCTCCGACCTGTACTCGCTCGGGTGCGTGCTCTACGAGATGCTCACCGGGCACCAGCCCTTCACCGGGAACTCCTGGCACCTGATCAACCAGCACCTCAACGAACAGCCGCCTCCCCTGATCACGCGACGGCTCTCCACTCCGCCTGCCCTGGTCAGCCTTGTTGAACGGCTCCTGGCCAAGAATCCTGATGAGCGCCCTGCCGACGCCTTCCAGGTGATGCTGGCCCTCCGCGAAATCGACCGGCGGTACTTCGACGAGGGCCTGCCGAACCGTGGGCTGGACAGATATGTCCGCTCCGCCGTCAGCCCCCGCATCGCAGCCTTCGGCGCGGTCACGCACATTCTTCTGGCAGACCGAGCGCCCTGCCCGGTCTGTGCCCCTGAGCCTGGCGCGGGCGGCGCAGAGGGGTGTGAGTCCTGCCAGGGAACCGGTGAGGCTTCCGCAGAAACAACCCACAGGATCCGGATCCCCCCGGGGGTAAAAGCGGGGCAGCGCCTACGCCTGAAAGGACTGGGCTGGCCGGGAAGGAACGGCGGCGAGGCGGGGGACCTCTTCGTCGTTGTACGGATCGAGGGATGACGCCCAACCGACCTGGCATCGAGCCGCGGGGCGTCGGTCGCACGGGACAGCATGAGGGCCAGCGAGCGGGCGCGTTCGGCTGAATCCCGCCTGGAGCATGGGCAGTTCGCACCCTGCCGCCCGCAGGGACGGGTGGCTACGCTGCCGGGTATGCCGAAGCATCGTCAGTGGCCCGGCCCGAAGCGGCAGTCCTACGTTGCTGCACTGGAGCTCCCGTCGTACGACCGGCCGCCGGCCTCAGACATCACCGTCGTGCGTCGCGACGGCACTCAGGAGACTCGGCCGGCCCTGGCTGGCGAACCTCACTGGTGAAAATCTGAGGTGGGGCGGCAAGAGGGGGAGCGCGTGGCTACAGACAGACGGCGAATCCAGACAGCGGTGCTGGGCGGTCCGGACTCGGACGAGCCGCTCATGCTGCCAATGGAGGCCATCGAGTTGGATGCCTTCCTACGGCATTATGAGGGACACACCTTCTGGTGCGGCACGCTGCTCGGAGGATGCGGCGGGCAGCTGACCACGAAGCTCTACACCGACAAGGTCTGCCATTTCGCGCACTACGCGGATCCGGACGGTCTGCCGCACGCCTGCGGCCGCCATGCCCGCGGCGTGAACAGCGCCGATCACCTGTACGTGAAATCGGCGGCCGCAGCTTGGCTCGACGCCAGCGGCGAGGACGCTCACTTCGACTACGCCCGTCCCGAAGGCGCGCCACTCGGCTCCGTCGTCGACGTCCATTGGTCACGTGGCGCCCTGCGCGTACACCTGGACCACGCAGTGCCTCCGGCATGGGACACCGGCCTCGAGCCCGTGCTCGCCCAGACTGTTCCCGTCGACCGCGACATCCTGATCCGCCGCTGGTACGTGCACCGGATCCGGCTCGACAGCGACGGCACCGCGCGGCGGGTTCGTATCGGCACCGAGGCCTTCGCCCGGGACACCGAATGGTTCACGCTGGACGACTGCTACATGACCGAGCGCGGCCTGACGACCCCGGCTGTGGAACGCATCATCCGCTCCCGTACCGCCACCCCGCCATCACGCTGGCCTGCGACGAAGCCCAAGAAGCAACCGGACGCCGACACTCGCGCAAAGGTGCTGCTGCGCCAGCTGGCCAACGCACGCAAAGTCGACGCCGTCGTCATCGTGACCCGGGTTTGCAACGACATAGCCGACCTGAGCGGCGTGAGCGCGGTAAGGCGAGCCGAACTCGACGACGCCGTACGGGAGGCGCACCTGTGGCTTCAGGGACAAGCCGACGTCCGGCGCGAGCTGTTCCAGCGTCTGGACCAGGCCGTGGCCGAAGCACACGTCACGGAGGCCCGCGAACTGCTGACCCGCGTCAACGCGACTCAAGCGCACGAGCGCACCGACGACGAGAACCGCATCGCCGGTGTCGCCGCCTCCTTCATCGCCGCTCGCACCCGGGCACGGGAAGCGGCAGAGGCACAACGCGAGAAGCGACAGACGCCGGACTGGGTCGCGCGAGTCGCTGCGGACACGGTACGCCGCGTTCTTTATGACCTTCGATATCGCAACCGGCGCCACATGTCGAAGGCGACGCTGCACAGGCACGCGCAGAACCTTGCCGAGAACGCCGCCAAGGCAGGCAAGCACCTCTCCGCATCCCACCGCCACGAAGTCGAAGGATGGGTGCGACGCTCCGAAAACGCCCGCAAGGGTGTCGTCCCCGCGGCTCAGGCGCACCCCACCGACCAGAGCACGACACCGGCGAAACCGGACACCGCCCCGAGCGGTGCTGCGAACAAACCTGCGGCGCATACGGTCCCGGTGTGGGTGTGGAAAGACCACTACGGAGTTCTGCGAGCCGCCGACCACCAGACCCGTCCCGAAGCCACCGTCCGGCACGTCCCGCTTCCCAGAGACGCCGGCCCGCTGCAACGCCTCTACGGCAACCTCACCCGCATGATCACCGAGCGGCAGAACGCCAGCGGCCCCGTGCACGCCAACCGGAGCACACTGACGGTGCGCCTCTGGGAGACACCCGACGGGCACCTGACCGCAAGCCTCACCCGGCGTAAGGGCGCCACCATCGCGTCCTTGACTCTGCCCGCCGAACTGGAGCCGCTGCGCGAGTTGCACGCCAAGGTCGTCGCCCAGATGGAAGCCCGCGGGATTCCCCGCCAGCCGTGGACGAAGCACAACAAGCGATGAACGCGGCCCCGCCGCCCGTTGGTGGCGGGGTGGCACGACCACCTCGAGAGCGCGGCCGCTGACGCGAGTCGCTGTGCGGCCTCAGGCGGCTGGTGGCTGGCCGGACGGGGCGGCCTGGTCGGCAGGCTGGTCCAGCTGCTGCTGGCGGCGCCGCTGCTCGTTCCGGTGTTCTTCGACCCGCTGGGTGAACAGCTTCAGGGCCTGCTGCTCCTGGTCCGCGCCGAAGTCGCTGTAGGGGCCGACGCCAAGGGTGAAGGCATTGGCCTCCTCTTCGATGGCGTCAGCGGTCTGGAGCAGGAAGTAGCTGCGCTCGCGGTACTTGTAATAGCCGGTGAAAGCGGCTGCCACTGTGACGGTGAAACCGATGGACACGATCGTGATGTTCTGCCACGTGTACTGGTTACGCGTGTCCAGAGCCGCGACGACCGTCGTAGACGCGGAACCAATCATGATGAGGTTCTGCAGCGTGTTGTGGACGCGCCGGTACTTGCGGCTATCGGTCCGGTGCTGCTCGATGACGCCGGCGACGTCCTCCCGGTAGAGGCTGCGCCGTTCCTTCACGGTCGGGTGGTAGAGCGCGCTCAAGAACCGCAGAGAGTCACGGTTGGTCTCCAAAGCCTCCTCAAGTTCGCCCAGGGTGACGCTCCCCTGTCTCCTCCCTGCCATGAAAGCTGCTGACCCGGACAGCAGCAGCAGCGCGCCACAGACGATATCGACGCGGACGAACTCAGAAGGGGAGCCCCAGAACAGCGCCGTCCAGAGCGCACCAGTCAGGAAGGAAGCAGCTGCGATGAGCAGCATCACGAACTGGTGGAACCTTCTGCGTCTGCGGCGGGTCACGCCCCGTTCCATGTTCCTCACGATCTGCCGGAGATTGCGCAGTGTGGTCCGTTCGTTGTCGGCGGTCTCCTGCTGTTCGGCGCTGAGCACCTCTTCTGCATTGCTCATACGGCGGGGTGCGTCGTCATCGAGACTGCGGGGCACGGATTGTCCTTCCTCCCCTCAGCGGGCGAACGCTTCGGTCAGGCTGATGCGGTAGCCGTCCTCTTCCATCAGCACGACGGTGACGCCGAACGGGTCGGGGTGGTCCAGCTCGATCGGAGTGAAGGAGAAGTTCACTGCGGCCTGGATCGGCGGCACCAGTTCGCCGCCGGGCTGCGGCGCGGGGGCCGGCCTCCAGTCCGGGGCGACCGACGCCCAGCCCTCGGAGCTGCGGGACAGGAGCTGCTCGCTGTAGGGGAACTGGTGCAGGACGTGCCCGTCGCGGGTGGCGACCACCATGTTCAGGCACGGCGCCGGGCCGACGATCGGCAGCTCGCAGGCGGTGGCGACGTCGTGCGTCTCCCACGCGAGGACGACCTCGTCCGCGCCGGCCGCCGCGGCGATGTTCGCCAGTTCCGCGATCCCGGTGACCGCGTCCTGGCCGACCTTGAGCGGGCGGACCCAGATCAGCCCGACCAGCTCGCCGCGCACCAGCGGCATCATCAGCGGGCGCGGCACGACCCCTTCGCCTAACGAGGCGGTGTACGTCTCCTTCGCGACGCCGACCAAGCCGTTCCACATCCGTGCTTCCACGGGAGCCCCCTGCCGTCCAGTGATCCGATCACCGCACCCTGCCACGGGGCTGAGGCCGTGTCAGCGGGATGATCAGCCAGCGTGCGGCGGGGGAGGAGCCGGATTCAGGCGGTGGCCGGCTGCGGGGCCCGGGTGCCGCTGTGCTGGGCGTCGAACTCGCTCAGGGCCGCGCCCAGGCGGGCGGCGGCCTCCGGCTGGGTGTACCTGTCCCCGGCGAGCCAGCGCAGGTACGGCTCCGCTCCCTGGAGCAGCCCGGAGCGGGGGTAGAGGGTCACGAGGGAACGGTGGGTGCCGCGCTCGAGGTGATGGCTCCAGGAGTCGACGTCGACCTGGTCCTCGGGCGCAGCGACGTGGCCGTCGACGAAGCCGCCCTCGGGGGTGGTGCAGCAGTTCCAGCCGTAGTCGCTGACGCACCGCGCACAGGCGAGAGTGCCGCGCATGTCCGGGTAGCGACGCTGCCACTCACCATCGAGGGCGATGACGTCCCCGGCGAGCGGGATGTTGTTGGCGCACAGGCAGCACCTGATACGGAACGGGACGGACACGACGGATCTCCACTCACCCTGCGGGCCGGACGTACGTGCTCAGCCTGACAGCCGGCACCGGTTCTGCAGCGTCGCCGTGCCGTCGTACCCGTGCCGACCAGCGAGGTTCCTGCACCACCCGGTGCAACGTCAGCCTGCACCGAACCGTGTTGCAGCTCTGACCTGGCCGAGCAGCTGACCCGTCGCAGTGAAGGTTGAGTGATTCTCATCGAAGGTTGAGCGATGTTGCGCTGGACCTTGGCGCCCTCTATTTGGCTTCGCTCGGCTGCTCGGCAGAGCGGGAGCGTCGATGGGCTGTGACTCGTTCGCGGGTCGCGCATCGGCGGGAGCAGTAGCGACGCTCCGGACCGCTGCCCTGGGTGATGAAGACGTTCTGGCAGGTGGGGGATGCGCAGATCCTGCCGGGCGGACGTTGCCGGTCCCAGACGAGAACGGTCAGGGCCATGCAGGACGAGGCGAGGAGCCACTCGTCCCAGGGGGCATTGTCCTCGCGGTCGAGGTGAGGGTGCCAGGGAGTGCTGCCGCTGTGTGAGGTCAGGCGGAGCGGTCCGGTGTGGTCCGTCAAGAGCTGGTTGAGGGCGGCCGCGGCGTCATCGGCGTGCTCGGCGGCGAAGACTGGCCGCAGCAGGGAGGCAGCTGCCTGCATCTCTGCGATATCGCGGGTGGTGAGGTCGACGGGGTCGGTCTCGCCGTATGCGCGGAGCACGTCGGCGACATTAGCTGGGTCGGGGCAGTCGTCAGCCAGGGCGTTGATCAGGGCGGCGGTGCGCCGGGCTGTGGTCAGCACGGAGTGCCGGGTGGACCAATCGTCGCTGTGGAATGACACCTGTGGAATGTAACGCATCTTGCGAAGTTTTGAGTTACCTCCGTAACGTCCTGCCGATGAGAAAGCGTTACTCACTCCGCATCTATCTCGTCGGTGCAGTGGCAGCCCGTGCCGGGGACGAGATGTCAGGACCGGCGCTGATGCTGGCAGCATTTGCTTTGACCGGATCGACCATCGCCGCGTCGTCGCTGCTCGCGGGCATCACGATCTCTGCCGCGGTAGGGGGGCCGATGCTCGGGGCGCTCCTCGACAGAGCAGATCGGCCGGGACGCCTGCTGGCTGGGGCCCTCGTCACATATGCGGTGGGGCTGGGGATGATTCTTGGGGGACTCGGCCGGTGGCCGTTCGCTGTCACGATCTTGATCGCAATGGTGACAGGGCTGCTGGGGCCGGCCCTGTCAGGCGGATGGACGGCCCAACTTCCGCGTGTGGTGGTGGGTGACCACCTGCCTCGGGCGAATGCGCTCGATGCCATGACGTTCAGTGTGGCGAGTCTGGCTGGTCCGGCTCTCGCTGGCGGCGCGGCAGAGGCGCTGGGCGCCCCGATGGCCGTGGTGGTCTCTGTGGTGCTCATCGCCTCGGCGCTGCCCGCCGCGTGGATGCTGCCCGCCCGTCCGGGTCGAGTGCTGGGAGTGCAGGCGACTTCGGTGATCGGCGACCTTGTTGCCGGAGTTCGGGTCATCGTCGGAAGACCGTCCTTGGCCCGAGCCACTCTCACCTCGAGCGTCTCCTGCATCGCCCAGGGAATGCTGATGGCGTGCATCCCGCTCCTCGGCGAACGTGTTCTGGGCGGGGCCAGCCGCGGCGCGGTGCTGCTCTCCTGCGTCGCGATCTCAGCTTTGGTGGCCAACGTTGTACTCGCTCGGTTTCCGCGTTCAGTTGCCCCCGACATGATCATCTGGACCAGTGCCCTTGTCCAGGCTGCCGCGCTGGCGTTGGCCGCGTGGGGTCAGCCAGTCGTACTCATCGTGGCCGTACTCATAGCGGGGATCGGTGAGGGACCCCAGCTGGCCGCCTTGTTCGCAGTCCGCCACCGGGAGGCCCCAGATCACCTGCGAGGTCAGATCTTCACCACCGGCGCCAGCCTGAAGATCACCGGATTCGCCCTGGGGTCAGCAGTTGCCGGGCCAGTCGCGGCTTGGTCTCTTCCAGGCGCTTTGGCACTCGCAGCGAGCGTGGCGGTCTTCGCGGCACTGGTCTTCTTCGTGGTCCCGTCGGCAACCGCCAACTCGTCCGAGGACAGCACGATGTCGACTTGAGCGGTTCTCAGCGAAGGTTGAGTGAGTGCTCGTGGCTGGTCCGGCCCTTCCTGTTCCGGTAGGACCGCTTGGTGCGGCAGGCAGCTGAGCACGTCAGGCGTATCTGATTCCTGCCCGGCTTCAGGGGGCTGGCGCATTCGGCACAGGTTGTCGGCTGTTGCCTGGGCGGGATGCTGAATCGTCGACGGCGGTAGGCGGCCTGGCAGCAGCGTTCCGAGCACCAGCGTCGTCGGCCGGGTCCCAGCGGAGCGTCGCAGAAACCGTCAGCCGGTCTCGCTCCAGCCACGACTCGTAGCCCACGTGATCGCCGGTGGTCACCGCGTAGTACCAGCCGGGGAAACTGCGGTCGCCCTCGTTCCACCGGAACCCGCGTACCGGCGGCACAGTCTCGAACCTGACGTTCCATCCGGCACCCAACGCGGTGCGGCGGCGCTGTCCGCCATCCAAGAAGTCCAGGTCAAAGGCGCTGAGCACGGGGTCGCCGTACGCGCGTATCGGTTCCCCCACCGTCTCCCCAGACAGCCAGCCCTAAACGATCACTCAACCTTCGGTGAGAAAACCTAGCGGTCACCAACCTTCGGTGACAACGCTCAACCTTCGCTGCGAGAGATCAGCAGCCGTTGCGCTGCTTACCCGCCCCCATGCTGCACTCCGCATTGTGCGATTCATGAGCGATCCGATGTGCGAACCAATGAGCGATCCGCTATGATGTCTATTGGAGGTGACCTCTGTGTCCACTGAGAACGAGCTGTTCAGCGCCGTGGATGCGCTGCTGGAGCAAGTCGCGCAGGATGACCTGCCGGTCCCTGCGGAGCGCAAGCGTCTGCGGGAGGCGGCGGGCCTGAGCCAGGCGCAGATCGCCAAGGCGCTGGACGCCCGCCGGGAGGCGGTGGGGAACTGGGAGACCGGCAAGACCGAGCCGCGGCCGCCGAAGCGCGCCGCGTACGCCCGGCTGCTGGAGGGCCTCGCCGCCCGCTTCCCCGCTCCGCCCGCAGACGCGCCCGCAGCGCCCCCGGCGCCGGTGGTCCCGGAGGCGTTCACCGGCCCCGCGCCCCTTCCCGCCCCAGCGGCCGAAACGCCGGCGTCCCCGGCCCCGGCTACTGCCGTACGACCGGCGCCCGCCGCGAAGCCCGCCGCGTCGTCGCGGCGCCCGGGTGCGAAGAAGGCGGTGGCAAAGAAAACCACGGCGTCGGCGGCCGCCGACGACCCGCGCTTCGAGAACGGTCCGCTCGCCGTGATCGACGCCGACGCCGACGGGCAGGTGTCGGCGTACTGCGTCGGTGGCCTGGTCCTGGACGTGCCCGCCAAGACGATCCCGGCGCTGGTCGACTGGACCCTCGCGGAGGCGAAGCTCGGGCAGGCCCGGCTGCACCGCAACGGCCGCGACGCTGACCCGATCCTTGTCCTGACCGCGTCCGCGCTGGAGCGCTTCGGCCTACCGGTCGCCCTGTCGGAGGAGAAACGGCGCGCGGGCCGACTCCCGTCCGGCCACAAGGTGGTCAAGCAGATCGACCGGGCCGGGCTCAAGATGAGCCAGCGCGGCTTCGGGCCGTGGGCCCGCATCTACCGCGACCCCGAGGGCTCCCGGCGCCGTTGCGTCCAGCTGTGCATTCTGCCGTGGAACGCGTTGGACGCCCGCGAGTGGGACAAGAAGGATGACCCGCAGCTGCCGACGATGCACCCGGCCGAACTCGTCCAGTACCTCGGTCTGTACGCGGCCCGGGTGATCACGCCGCGCGGCTCCACCGCGACGACCGGCCTGGAGCTGATGACCGCGCTGCGCCCGCCGACCCGCGCGCAGAAGGACGAGGCCACCGGGGAGTTCAAGCCCGCGTTCAACGACGACGCGATCACCGCCAAGTACGACGTCGTGCCGTGCGAGGTGCCGGACGAGCACCCGATCCTGAAGGACGCGGGGTTCGCCCGGCACCACATCCGCACCCCGGCAGAGATGCTGATGGAGGAGCCGTACGACTGGTGCCGGCCGCTGACCGATGAGGAGTGCGCCAACCCGTACCTGGTCGTCGTCGACATCAACATGTCGTTCGCCGCGGCCGCGAACGGGCTCACGGTCGGGCTGAACGGGCCGACTCACCTGACCGGCAACCCGGCCTTCGACCCGGCGCTGCCCGGCTCGTGGCTGGTCGACCTCTCCCACGTGGACCTGTCCCGCGTCCAGGTCAACGGCCGCACGGTCGACGCCTCCCGGCTCCCGAGCCCCTTCACCCCGACGGGCGAGCACCCCGAGGGCCCGGCCTGGTACGCCACGCCCACCGTCCAGTACGCGGTGGAGCTCGGCTTCGACGTCGCCCCGATCGAGGCGTACGTGCGCACCCAGACCGGCCGCTACCTCGACTCCTGGTACAAGCGGCTGCGCGACGCCTACGTGGACACGATGGCGGACATGGGCGTCACCACCGACCTCCAGGGCCAGGAGTTCCTCGAGGCGATGGCGCGCCGCAAGCAGGTCGACCCGACGATGGCGCTGCTGGAGACCGCGATCAAGGCGACGGCGAAGGGCGCGATCGGCAAGCTGCGCCAGCGCTCCCGGGGCCAGGTGCCGTACTACGAGCCCTACCCGGCGCTGGACCGGTGGACGTGGCGCCCCGACATCCGGGCCGCCGTGCTCGCGAACCAGCGCACCGGCCTGCACCGCAAGCTGATGAAGACGGCGGCGGCCGCCGACCTCTACCCGGTCGCGATCGGCACCGACGCCATCGTCTATCCCTCGCCCGGCCCGTCGCCGCTGGACGTCTTGCCGTACACGCCCGAGGGCAAGCCGGCGCCGGGCACGTTCCGGCTCGGCGTCTCGCCGGGGATGGTCAAGCACCAGGGCACCCAGACCGTCCTGTGGGCGGAATCCCAGTTCGAGGAACGCGGCGGCGTCTTCAACATCTCCAACCTCATCAAGACCGCCGACCCGACGGCCGGAGAAGGGGAGTAACCCATGGTCGACTCGCTCGGGGACAGCCTGGACCGCGCGCTGGAGGGGGCGTTCACCCGCCCCGCTCCCAAGAGCGCCCAGGCCCAGATGAAGTACCTGGTCAAGCAGCTCAAGGGCACCAAGGCCGCCGCCCATGTGCTCGGGATCTCCCAGCGCACCGTGGAGCGGTACGTCTCGGGCAAGCTCAAGCGGCCCCGCCAGGAGCTGCGCGGCCGCCTGGAGCGCGAGGTGAAGAAGAGGTGGCAGCCGCAGATCCGCGCGAAGGCGAGGCAGAAGGCGGCGACCACAGACGGCCTAGTCGTCTCCACCCGCGCCCGCTTCGGGTTCACCGCCGCCGCAGGCACAACCGATGACGCCCGGATCCGCGACGTCACTCAGGCCCTGCCGCCCGAGTTCGCGGACCAGCTGTTCACCGCGCGGGAGCGGGGCGCCACCGAGCAGCAGCTCCAGCAGATCGCGGCCGACGGTCTCGCCCGGATGTACTTCCGCGCCAACAACAGCCGCGCGCACGGCCTGGGCGTGGAGTTCACCGACGTGGAACGGCTCGACATCGAGCTGTAGGCCGGCTTCCGCACGAGCGCCGCGCCCCCCGGCATTTGAGCCGAAGCACGATAGGCGTCACAAAGGCACGCTTGTTGTCACCAAGATCGAAGGGCGGGCACATCCCGTCCCGTCCCCTTACTCGTGCAGGGACCGGTTGTCGGAGGCTGCGGATAGCGTGACCAGGTACGGCTGCGCCCTCCGCGCGGCGGTATCGAAGTTGGAGAGGACTGCGAACATGGCAAGCGCGAGCAGCATTCTGCGGGCAGCGTGGGTGCCCGATGATGACCCCGAGCGGGATTGGGAGATCGCAGCCGATCTGGCTGTGAAGTGGGTACGGCGAGAATGCGCTGAGCAGAGCGCCGACGGCGTGCTCGTACTCAACGCCTTCGGCGTAGAACAGCAGATCCCGTCCCTCCGACGTTTCGCGGCGGAACACACTGTCACCACCCCGCGTGCCTCCCGCGACCGTGTCGGCCGTGGCAAGGGCCCAGTTCTGGCGTACGTTCCGGACGAGAGGACCCTCGACTTCGCGGCGAGCCTGGCCCGGGGGTCCTCCCTGGCCATCGTGGAGAGCATCCACGGCTTTCCGCTCGAAGGCTGGGCGCGCCAACTCGGCGCCATCGACCTCACCCGGCCCCATGAGCAGCCCGAGCAGCTCAACTCCGAGCTGACGGAAGCGATCGACCGACTGGTCTTCTACAAGAACAACGGCTTCGGTGACCAGTTCGGCAAGCAGCAAGCCAGGCGCATCCTGCAGGATCTGCGCGCCGCAGGGCTGCTGGAGCGGGACATCATCCTGGGCGCTATGGCAGCCAAAGGCGCCTCCGATCGTGCGGTGCGGAACCTCGGCAAGCTGATAGACACGCTGGACCGCCGCTGACCTTCCGAACGATCCGATTCGTACGCCTCACCAGCTGCAACGTGTCCGGTGACAGCACGCCTGCCTTGCCCCTCGCCGATGACAGGTAGCGTGCAAATCCAGTGACAACTGCCTTGCTGCGCCCGACACAAAAGCACAGGTCGGCGCCTCTCACCGGTGACATCTATCGTGCTTCGGCTCAGCATTGCAGCTGCCGGGGGGCGCGGCGCTTCGCATCCTACGGAAGGGCCGCCACGGTCAGGTCGTACGCGCGGCCCGGCGACGTGCCCACCAGGACAGCCGTGGCGCGGTGGCTGCGTTGACGGCCCGGCCGAACGCCTCCAGCGCGGCCTCCAGGCGCGCGGTGTTCTCCACGTCCGACAGGGCGTTCAGCAGCTGCTCGGTGGCGGTGACGACGGCCGGGTCGGAGGAGCGCATGAGCGGGGCGGCGGCGGTGGCAGCCCGGGTGAGCGGCTCGCGCACGGCGGCCACGGTCTGCTTGCTCGCCACCCGCTCCCGGCTCAGCAGCTCGGCCGCGCGCCCGAAGCCCACGAGCCCGCTCTGCGGGTCGGTGCCGCCGGCGATCCGGGCGCGGGCGGCACCACCGGCAAAGGCGAGCACGGCCAGCAGGAACGTCCGGCCGCGTTCGGCCGGCCCCTCCCACAGCAGCCGGTTGGTGGTGGCCGTGCTCTGCAGTTCCATCACCGCCACCGTCATCGCATCTGCCTGCACGCGCAGGGCGCCGATCTCGGCCTGCTGCTCCTGGCGGTTGCGGGAGCGGTTGGTCAGCCATGCCGCGAGGACGGCAATGAACGCCCCCGAGACGAGCGTGCTGGCCAACTCGATCAACTTGTCCATCCCCACAGGCTGACCGCGCGCTGGCCCCGTCGTCCGGGCGGTTGCGCACCTGACGCACAACCCGCACCCTCCCGTTGCCGATCAAGTGCAGAGGCAGCGGCCGGGGCGCCGTGAGGCCCCGCCCTGCGCTGCTGCGCCGGTGCGGGGCCTCACACGCGTATCCGCGGGGGGTCGGATGTTCATGCACGCGCTGACGTGTCCAACGGTGCCGTCCGGCCAAGGGTCACGGTCCGGCTCTCCTACTCCCCGTCGTCGTCCTTCTGCTGCCGGCGTTCCGCCTGCTCCTTACGCTCCTTGGCCTCGATCGCGTACGCCAGCGCCCTGCGGTGCTCGTTGACGCTGCCGCCTTCACCGCGGCGCTGGGCGATGTCCCCGGCCAGGTAGTCGGCGAACAGACGCACGGGCTTGTGACTGCTGCCCTCGGCGAACTCCAGCAGGTGCAGCAGCGCCTCCAGCTCGCTCCTGCGTACGGGCACGTTGACGATGTCGTCGGCACCGGAGGTCAGCGCCTGGGCGGTGCGGTCGTAGTAGGCCCCGCAGCGGGCTTCGTCGAAGCGCAGCTCGTAGCTCGGATTGCCGTAGTAGAGGCGCCTGTGCACTTGCAGCCGTTCGCACAGGCCGGAGAGGTCCTCAAGGGGCTGACGGTAGAAGGGGCGGTCGTCGCTGCCCGCGGAGTGCGGGTCGAGCTGCACGGCGGAGAGGAAGGCCGCCACTCGGTCGGGCTCGGGGATCAGGCCGGCGCCCAGCCACCGTGCACCGTCGTAGAAGGAGCCGCCGGCGCCCGCCCGGCCCTTGGGCAGGATCCACAGACACCAGCCGGACGTCCCGGACCAGTGCAGCCCAGCCTCAGCGTCCGGAAGGAACCGACGGACGAAGCTCTCGTTGAGGTTGACGCTGCCCTCTACGTCGTTGTGGTGCTTCTCCCGGTCCTCGTCATCGTCGTACCGGCCCCAAGCAGTGACAGAGCTGACGGGCGTCCCCTCAGCCAGCAGCTTCTCGGCGACAGCTGTCATGTAGTGGCCGATGACGTTCTTCAGCGCGCCGGCCAGTTCGGTCTCTGCCATGCGGTCTTCCCTCCCTCGCAGGCCGTCGGTGAGCCCGCCCCCGCCTCAGCAGATGGCGTCACCCCGGTCGGCCGACACTGTGACGCCTCCTTTCTAGCGGCGCCGGGCACCTGACCGGGCAGTTTCCGGCCGCGCAGCGCACGGCGGCTGACCTCGGCCTACGCGTCATGGAGAGGCCCGCCAGCGGGCCGGATCCTCGTCGAGCGAGCACCAGGCGGGCGGCGGTGCGTGGTGTTTCGCTCGTTCGGCGGCGTAACAGCCTGGTGCCCGGTGCGTTGGGCAGCACGCGCGGGTCCCGCTCGCCCCACGACGGGGCCCGCGTCGTGGGCGGCTCCGACTCCGCGCTCGGCGTCGGGGCCGTCTTCGTCCGCAGCCCGTTGGCCGCAGGTGCGCATGCGGTGGCCTGCAGAAGTCAGCTGGCTATGGTCGCTTCGAATCTGGGTGTGTCGTCGGTCGGATAAGCGGGACAGTGCGGGGTACAACGATTGCGGCTCCTGCTGCCAGGAGTCGGAGCATGCCCGGATGGCTGGGCTGTTCCCACGCATGAACGAAGGATCGACAGTATGGCCAGCGGCACCGTGAAGTGGTTCAACAGCGAGAAGGGCTACGGCTTCATCGCGCAGGACGACGGGGGTGCGGACATTTTCGCGCACTACTCCGAAATCAAGGGGAGCGGGTTCCGCGAGCTGACGGAGGGCGAGCACGTCACCTTCGAGGTGGGACAGGGCCAGAAGGGGCCGCAGGCGCAGAACATCGTCCGGCGCTGACCGGGCGAAGCGATGACCACCAGGCGGCTGCCGTCCCGGGCAGCCGCCTTCCGCATTCGCGCCGCCCCGGCTCGGGCAACGGGTGCGCGCGTCAGGCGGGCGAAGAGGAACGTAGCGCGCATAAGACGCTGACCGTGGGTAGATTCGTAGGCACTGTGACGACCCAGCCGCGCAAGCATGACGCGCCGTGGCCGCCCGATCGACAAGCGGGAGACGAGAGCGCCACGGAGCTTCAGCAGCTGCGCACAGAAGTGGCGCAGCTACGTGAGGCGCTGACGTACCGGCCGGTCATAGACCAGGCCCGCGGCATGGTGATGGCGATCGGCCGCTGCACTTCCGGCGAGGCGTGGGAGGTCCTGGTGGCCGTCTCGCAGCACAACAACGTCAAGCTGCGCACCGTGGCCGAGCAGCTGGTCGCCACCACCGCCGGCCACCCGCTGCCCCCACCGATACGCCGCGCCCTCGGACAGATCCTGCGCCGCCGCCGCGGGTGACGGCGGCCAGCAGCCCGGCCTGCCCTCTACGCCGCGTCGGCGTCGGCGTCGCTGTCCTCGCCGCTGCCCGGGAGGCCGAAGTCGAGGGTGTCGGCCGCCTCGAGCCGGGTCTGCTCGGCGACGCGCGCCGCGTCGGCGACGACATCGCCGCGTTCGGCTATCAGCAGGTCGTAGATCGGCGCGGCGCTGGTGACGGTGGCGTCCACGTGGGGTGTCCGTTTCCTCGAGGTCATGGGGCAGCGGGGAAGGCTAGCGGATCAGCCGGCGTTCAGCACCGAGTCGTCCAGAGGGCGGGCACCGGGCAGCTGGTGACGGGCGGCGATCAGGGCCGCGTCGATATCCCGGGTGCCGGTGGAAACGCACAGCGTGTAGGCGACGTCGTCCATGCGCTGGCGCACTTGCGCGCTGTCCGTGTCGGCGGCGCCCACGGCCGCGAGGGCCTCGTACTGGTCGATCAGATCCCGCAGCACCGCGGGGTGGGCCATCAGCATCACAGAACCGTCCTTCCGCACCGGCACACATTTGGCTCAGGGCCGTGCACCCGGATACCCCGGTTTCCCGCCTCGCACTCCCGGCCCGCCACGCAACCGCCCAGGGGCTGGCTTTTGCCGGCAGTCGAGTATGGGCGAAGCCGCCTGGCGGCTGCTCCAGCCCGCCTACGATGCGGTGGTGCGGAACACGAAGGCTTTCAAAGAAGCCGTTGCCCAGACGCTCACCGAGCTGGCCCGCCGGGGCGTGACGTTCGCGCCGGCGACCGTTGAGGACACCATCGAGAAGAACATGACCATGGTGGCCGCGCGGCTCGGCATCCAGGTGCGGTCCGCCTGGCGCTACTTCGACGCGGCCGCCATGGCCGAAGGCCTCGCCCGCAGCCGGTCCTCCTACGAGGAGAGCAGCGGCGAGAAGGGCGTGGGGCAGGCCCCGATGCCGCCGGTCGACAACCCGGAGCTCGCCCTGGTCCTCGCCGGGGTGCCGGACTCCCTGGCCCAGTCCGGCGGCGACCTGTACGCGGTCATCATCAACGTCGCCGTCAACGCCTGGATGGCCGGCCACATCCACGGCGAGGACGGCTGCACCGGCTGCGACGGCAGCCGCGGCCCGGCCGGACACGACTGGGAAGCCAGGATGCGCACCATCACCGAGCTCCAGCCGAACATCACCAAGTGGTTCGACCGCGACGTGTGGACCCGCGCCGTCAACGACGCCGGCTACACCGTCACCCCCCGCTGACCTACGGCTCAGGCGTCGTCGAAACCGTGGTCGAAGCCCTTGAGAACAGGGTCAAGCTCGGCAGCGGCGCCGCACAGCGAACACAGCCGCACCCCCGGCTGCTCGGCCGTGTCCAGCGCCCGGTCCAGCGCTAGCACCGGCGCTCCGGCCGGCGCCTCTTCGCAGTCGACGGCGTGCACGACACCGCCCCGGCCGGGGCCGCGGCCGCCGGCCTTCGCCAGCACCCAGCCAGTGGGCCGCCGCGGCCCCAACGCCTCCTCAACAGGCGAGGGCGGCTTCAGGTACTCGGTGGGCACGGCGTCGTACGAGACGCCGTCCACGGGCCGCACGTGATCAGGGGCGCGCACCCAAACCCGGTACTCGGCAGGCTCCACCGTATCGCCAGGGCCGTTGCGGTAGGCCGGGAGCCCGACCTCGTACCTCCAGCCGTCGGGCACCTGGCGCCGGGACCACAGGCGCGCGACGACCTCCTGGTCCCCGGGCAGCAGCACCCGGATGGGCACCGGCACCGGATCGAGGGCGGAGGACGTCATCACGCCTCCCACCGTACGGACGGACGCAGGGACGCTGGCACCCGGCGCGGCCTGTGCAGACGCGGACCTCCCGGAAGGGGCTGCTGACCTGGTGCATAAGCTCTCGGACATGAGTGAGGAGAGCCTGCACGAGATTCTCGGCGACATCGAGCGGTCGGTCCGTGACTTCACCGGGGCCGAAGCCGTCCTCGCGGAAGCCGAGCAGCGGCGCGACCGCACCCGGCAGGCCGTGCTGGAGCAGGTCGAGCGGCTGCGTGCTGAAGTGGATGCCGTCCACGCCCCGGAGCTGATCGGGGTGCTCAGGCACCTGTACTGGCAGCAGCCTGGGGTCCACGGGCGGCCCCTGGCGGAGGCTGCCGGCCTCCAGCTCCACGACATGCTCGCGGCGATCGGCCCGGCGCCGTCGGGGATCTTCTGTGCCGACTGCGGCACGGAGCTGCTGCGCACCAGCCGCTCGTGGAAACCCCCGGCTCGCTACGGGCCGCCACTGTGCCCCCACTGCCTGTCCCTGGAACGCGACGCACGATCGCGGAAGTGGCGAGTCGAAAGCCTGCGGTCCCGCATCGTCGCTGAGGCCCGGGTGCAGGCGCGAGCCATGGACTGGCGCGCCGCTGCCGAGCTGGTGCTGGCCTTCCCGCCGCTGTCCCAGAAGGTCAGCCGCGGCAGCGCCGTAGACCAGCAGGAAGGCGTCTGGCGCGGCTGGGAGAACGCCCGGGTGATCCGCAACCGTCTGATCGCTTCCGCCGCCGCCGGCGACGACACCGTGGGCGTCGCCGTCGACGAGGCGCAGCTGCTCGTGGAGACCGCGCTGCGGGTCGCCGACTGGGACACGGCCCGCACCCGCGACATCGTCGACCCGATCACCCACGAACCGGCGCTCGCCCTGCTCACCCGTCTGAACCGTGAGGTATGCGCCACCGCTCAGGCCGCTCGGGAGCGCGCGGACGCCGCTTACCCGGACGGCTACGAGCCGACCGAGGACGAAGAGTCCGCGGCGTGGCGCGGCACCGGCGGATAACGAGTGGGATCGGCCATCACCTTGCCGCCACGACCGTCAGGCGGCGTTCAGGGCTGATCGGGCGGGGCGTCCAGCATGTACCAGCCGTGGGCGGCCATGCACTCCTTGGTCCACTCCATCAGCAGGTGCGCGCCCTCCTGGACGCGGCTCTCGTCATGGCCGCCGCCGTCGGCGAACCACTGGGCGAACAGGCCGGCTGCCGGGCGGTCGGGGTCGCCGGTGTCGCAGGCCGGGCACAACTCCAGGTGGATCGGCCGACCGTGTGCGTCGTTCTGCGGCGCCACGCCGCTCATGATGAGGTCGCCGCCGCAGCGTGAACACTGCGGCAGTCGGTCGGCGAACTTGAGCAGTTCCATGGCCAGCCCCCTTGCTCTGGACGTGGCCCCCACCCAAGACCCGCTGACCTGCGCCGTCAACCCCTTCGATGGGCGACGGGGGCCGCCCGGCCGTCGGCCACTGTCCACAGGTCTGCGGCTGTGAGCTGTCCTCATGACTGAGGAAGAGAAGGCGGCGCAGGCGGCCAGGACGCGCGCCAAGCTCATGGAGGGTTTCGCTCGCGCGGAGCGTGCCCTGTTCACCCGGCCCGCGCCGAAATCGCCGCGAGCCCAGATGAAATTCCTTCGCACGCGGGAGAAGGGCTCCACCAAGAGCCTGGCGGAGCGACTGGGCGTCTCCCGCAAGACGGTGCAGCGGTACCTCTCGGGCGCCTCCACCAAGCCGAACAAGCGCCTGAAGGAGGCGCTGGTGCAGGAGACTGAGTCGGAGTGGCAACCACAGGTCAGGGCGCAGGCCAGGCAGCGCGCGGCGTCCTCGGGCGGGCTGGTCATCTCCTGCCGGGCGTACTTCGGCCTCGGTCCGGAGGGCACCTCGGACGCGGGCCGGGTACGGGACATCACGGTCGCCGTCACCCCCTCCCACGCGGCCGCCATCATCGCCGCCCAGGAGGAAGGTGCGACGCAGAGCGATCTGCATGACGCGGTCGCGGAGGCCATCGCGGACGCCTATTTCCGTCAAGGCGGTGGCGGCCGTGCGGGCCTAGAGGTGAAATTCGCGGACGTGGAGTGGCTCAACATCCGCTTTTAGCAGCACAGAATTCCCGGTTGCGATAAACCTGTCCGTGGCCGCCGCGTCCGACGCGCGGCGGTCGGATATCCCGTCCTTTCTCCGTGACGATTGAGAGGCCCGTGTGAGCACCCCTACGCCCCGCTCCGACCGCCGTCCCCGCGTTCCCGCGCCCGGTGCGGCCGCGCCCCGCCAGCCGGTTGACCACGCGAAGGTCGGCCGCCGTGCGGTCCGCCGGCGCGCCACCGGCATGACCGCCACCGAGGCCGCGGCCGCGCTCGAGGACGCCCGGCTGCAGCAGCACATCGACCGGGACCGCGAGGACCTGGCCGACGACGAACGTGGCCCGGCCGAAGTCGCTGAGTGGGAGCGCATCGCGCAGCTGCTCGCCACTACCGGCGGCGTCTACGACCCGAAGGGCGACGCCGTCGTCCAGGACGAGCTCGCCGCCGACCAGCGAGCCGCGGAAGCCGAGCAGCGGCGCCTCCAGGAGCAGCAGCAGCTCGCCGCCCGCGCCGACGAACTCGCCGCGCTCGCCCGAGCCGGCCGACTCGACCGGACCGTGGAGACCCGGCCGGGAGACGAGTCCGCCCGCGAGCTCCTGGTCCACCGGGGCGACTACCACCCCGTGGTCGGCAGCTGGCTGGCGCAGGCCTTCGCCGACCGCTCCGGCCACTACGCCGACCCGGCCACGCGCACGGCCGCCGCCGACTCGCTGCCCGACCGGGTGAGGGCCCACGCCGCCCTGCTCGCCGTGCTCGCCCGCACCGGCGCCCCGGCCGGCACCGGCGAGCTGGAGTTCGCCGGCCGTCTCGCCCAGGCCGACCCGGACGCCACGACCGCGCTCGCCGCCTGGCTCAACCGCGTCCTCGCGCCCGCCAAGCTGACGGAAGCGGGCGCGGGCCAGGACGGCGCGCGGTGAGCGCGGCCGACCACGTGGTGGTCACGTGGGTGCAGTCGACCGGCTGCGGTACCCGATACGAGGATCTGACGGCCGACGGCCAGGTCCACGTCGACTACGCGCCTCCGCTCGGGGAGCCGTACTTCGAGGGCGACGACGATCCGGACTACAACCCGATCTGCTCGTGCCCGCGCGTTCCGAAGCAGTTCTGTCTGGAGTGCGCAGGCTGCGCCGCCTGTGGACAGTGCACCGGTCCGCACGTCTGGCCGCCCCTACGGAGCTGACCACCGACGACACCCCGGTCCAGCGCTCCCGTGGGGCCGTGGGCCGTCGACGCCTGTCACGCTCACGGTGCGTCACGCCGGGGGTGTCACGCGCCCTACGCCGACTGTCACGCCCGCCGGTGCACCACGCGATAGCACCCGCCGAATGTCTGTATTGAACACTTTTTGAGCGCCTGGGGTGCCCCGAATCCCTGCTCCAGGCCCCCGCGGAATCGGCGTGACAGCGTGACACTCGGGCCCGGAGGCCTGGACGGGTCATCACGCTCCGTTCACGCCGATGTCCCGTGCCACTGAGTCTTGACCGTTTGCCACCGAACTCTGACCGACGTCGTCAGCCAGCTCGGAGGGCCTCGTTACGCAGGGCGCGCAGCAGGGTCAACGCGTCCTGGTTGTCCGCGTCGGTGAAGGCGTGGATCGCGAGCAGGATGGATCCGCCGATTCTTTTGGCGGTGACGAGGTCGTCGCCGGCGAGGGCGGCCTGGTGGTGCAGGGAGTCGGTCAGGAGGAAGACGATGCGTGCCATGGGGTCGCCGTTGAGCTCCGCGACGCGCTGGCCGGTCTCGTCGTGGGTCATGGTGGCCTCGATGCCGAACGCGGCAAGCAGGATGCGGTGAAGCGTGTGCTGTCCGTACGCGGCGAGCAGGGCCGCCACCAACGGGCGCTCGTGCGCGCCACCCGCCAGGACCTCCAGGGCGCCGTCGTTGTTCTGGACGACGGCCTCCAGCGCGGCCAGGGCCCGGAGATGGTCGTCGTTGGTCAGCTCGTCATCCATGGCACCGCAGAGTAGGTCGATGCCCGGAGTGCGCGGTGATGCTCGGCGCGAAACCACCCACCAGTGTCTTGGCGGTGGGCTGCCACCGGTCAAAGGCCGGTGGCAAACGGTCAAGATTCAGCGGCACAGGACATCAGTGAAGCTCGGAGGGCCAGCGCCTGAACAGTCAGGGGTGAACAGTCCGACCTGTGTCATCAGCCCCTTGTTTCCCCAGGTCGTCGTGCCCATCTGTGTCACTGTTCAGCTGTGTCATCTGTGTCATCGGGCGGGGTTATGCCCGTACCGTCCCGGAGCGCCCCGCCCCGGCGATACCGTGGTGACACACGCCAGATGACAGCCCAGGAGCCCCGGATGAGCGAGCAGCCGGCCCCCGCGCCCGACCCCGACCGCCAGCCCCTCGATGAGAACGCCGCCGCGTCCGTCCGCGCGTACGCGGCCGACCAGCGTGCGCGAGTCGACGTCCTCGCCTCGGTGCTGGAGGACATCGCGGAGCACGGCTACCCGTCCCCGGAGACGGGCGTGCTGTGGGAGGAAGCCCGCGACGCCCACCTGGAGCGCCTTGCCGGTGAGCAGCCCCGTGTCGCCTGAGCACGCGCCGCGCCGGTCCCAGGTCGTCCTGGTGGAGCCCGCACTGAGCCAGCTGGCGAAGCTCACGGCGGCCGAGACGCACCGCCTGGACCGCGCGATCGTCGCGATCAGCGTCAACCCCGCACTGGGCACCCCGGTGCCCGACACCCTGCTGCGCGACTACGTCGACGACGTCGACGGCGTTCGCGTCATCTACTACGTCACGGCCCTTCGGCAGATCACGATCGTCGCGTACGTTGAGGCGTAGAAGCCTCTCGCGAGCGCCCATGCAGCGCCCCGGGCCACCACTTGGTCCGGGGCGCTGCTGTGTGCAGTGAGGGGCGGTTGGTGGTGATGTCTGGGTGGTTGGGTGCGGGCGGCCGGGATGCCGGAGAGCGATGACATTCCAAGGTCGGCGCCCAGGAGTCGACCTTGTTGCCAGGACTGACCGATGCTCCCCGGCAGGGCACTACGGTGCGGGCATGACGCTCACCTCGCCTTGGCCGGCGGGCCTGCATTTATCGACCGGCTCGGAGTCGGCAGGCGTCTCAATGGCTGCCTCCATGACGCCTCTGCTGGTCGAACGAGTCCTTGCAGCCCAACGGCTCGTCGATCGGAAGTACTGGGGCCGCTGCCGAGGAAGTGGTAAGTACCCCTGCCGGAACGGGACCCTTGATGGGGTCCCTGCCTGCCTACGGCATCTGTCGCCAGAGGAACGGGCGGCTGTAGACGAGCTTCTGAAGGAAGCCCGGCGTCTAGTCGACCGATGGCTTCCTCACCTGGCGCCTGCATGCTGGTTTTGGCCGCTTCCTACAGGCCTTGATCGGTCGGGAAACACCGAGGATCTGCTCTTCGCGTGGCAGCAGGCTCGGTGTGCGATCTGCAGCAGCCCGGGACGGCGGGGGCGGGGGACCGGTTCCGACCTGCTCGTGTTGGACCACGATCACAGGAACGGTCTCGCGCGGGGCTTCTTATGCCACAAATGCAACAAGCGGGAAGGTCTGCAGCGGCCTGGAGAAGACGGCCGCTACGGCAACTACCGATCTCGCCCGCCAGCGGTCCTGCTCGGGTTGTCCACGCCGTACAGCCAAGCGGTGCGGCTGCGGGTGCCGGCACCACGGCATGAATCAACGCCAGCTTTCGAGCCTGGCTTGCCTCGGGCGCTGTGGAAGATCCGCAAGCTGGCGCCTCAGCTGGAGGAGCAGCTGCGTTTGGCAGCCGAGGATCCCAAGAGGCACAAGTACACGGGCGAAGAGATCTGGCGAACACTCCAGATCTTGGTGCCAGTGCTCTTGGCTGCCGTGGAGCGGGCCGATCGGGATCTCCTCCACACCGAGCTACCGGAGCTTGTCAGCTGGCTGAAGCAGTTTCCGCCTTCACCAGCACCACAGTGAAGCGGCGCCACACCGTGGGGTGCGGCGCCGCTGATGTCGTGTCACCCGGCCGGGCGGGCGGCCGGGCGCCGGTCAAGCGCTGCGACGTGTGGGCACGGCGGACAGATGGCGCTGCGGGACGGGGGGAGCCGGGGCGGCCAGGGCACCGGCCTTGATGGCCTCGGTCGCCTCGCGCAGCGCCTCCTCCATCTCCTCCTGGGAGTCGTACCCGGCGAAGTACGGGTGGATGAAGTAGCTGCGGTAGCGGCCCTCGGGCCGCAGGACGATGTTCCGCTCGACCAGGTGGCTCATCGCGATGGACGTGCGGTTCTTGCTGAGCCCCACGCGCGCCCGCAGTTCGGCTTGTGAGGCGTTCACCTCGCCGCCGGGGCGCTGGACCTCCATCATCGCGCTCAGCAGGTCGTAGTCGGCCTTGGAGAGCTCCAGGCGGTGCAGCTGCGCGAACCCGAGGTGAGCTTGGATCAGCATGCCTGCTCCTCCACGTCGTTGTCTCCGAACGCCAGCTGCCGCGTCCGCGGGGCCGGCGCGGCCGGGGCCGTGAACTCCGGGAAGCTCTCGCTCGCCGCCTTCTCCAGCGCCACTACATCTTCCCGCATCTCCGGGAAGTGCTTCCTGAGCGCGGCCCTGGCGTCCTGGCGCAGCTGCTCCAGGGCCTCCTGCTGGAGGTCACCATTGCCCTTGAAGCAGATCAGCGGGTTGACCACGATCAGCGAGTTGGCGCGGCGCTGGATCATATGCCAGTTCTCCAGGCTGCCCAGCGCCCGGGTGACGTTCGCACGCTCGACTCCGAGGTGCCGAGCGACCTTGATGTGGGTGATCTTCAGGCGGCCCTCGACCTGGCGGCCCATGCAGAACAGCAGGACCGCCGACTGCACGGGCGACATCCCGTACCGGGCGATCAGCACGGCCAGGACGTCGGCGAGGAACGCGTTGCTGACCATGCTGTAGCCGCTGCGCCCCCACGCGTCATGGGGAGCCCGGTATGTGTAGTCGACCTTCGCGGACCGCACGGGCCGGCCGGGCTTCGGCGGCGTACGGTCCAGCGCCTGGGCGAAGCTGTCCGCCAGCGGCGACGTCACGGGCTCACCGCGATCCGCCGACCGCCGGCCCCTACTGGTGGAGCGACTCGCGTCCCCGGGCACCCTGGCTCCTGCTGCTCGTTCTCATGTGGTGCCCAGGACCCTAGCCGAGATTGTCCCCGTCCAGAGGGACCTTTGTCCCTGTCGGCGTGGCCCCCTGGTGTCGACGCCGACACACGCCCCTTTACGGGCTGACGGCCGAATGCGGGCCTGACCAGGCCGAACGCATTTTGTACCTCTCCCCGGGGCCAAATCGGGTGCGGCTGTGTCGGAGGAGGCACAAAACCGCAGGTCGATGTGTCAGGGCTAACACATTGCCTCTCGCAAACCCGCAGGTCAGAGCAGCTTTCTGCGCGGTGCCCTTTTATCAGTAAGACGCGCACGCGCGCGCGAGGACCGCCACGACCCTCCCTGCGCTCACCGCCCCGCCCGCTGCCGACGGCTCCGACCACCAATACCCCGCCGTGCGGATCTCTCATCAGCACCCGCACCCGAACGCCACCCGGGCCATTTCTGCTAATCTCCAGCGAACGCACCCATTCGCAGCTCTCGACGTTTCTCGCTCCGGCATTTCGGGGGCATTCATTCACCAATCGCGCGCTCTTCCTCCATGGTTCACCCAATGCGGGTAGGAAGTAATCCGCGCATCACTTTTCCTGGTCAGGGGTGGTGCGGAACCATTCCAGTCTTAAGCTAGCTGCTATCTTTGAAGCACACTCCCGGATCGCTCACCCCCACCCCTCCCGATCTCTGTTCGAGTCGTCACTCGCCCGACTACCTGTCACCCCTCCCCCCTCTGCTGCTGCTCGGGCCGCAGGCCCGTGGGTGGGCCGCGCGGAGCGTGGCGCGCCCCCTGGCACGGCGGGTGACGTGGGGTCAGGCGGTGGGGTGGTGGGTGGCTGGAGCGCAGCGGAGGCCACCGGTCGGCCGGAGGCCGGCCCCGGGCCGCAACGCGGCCCGGCTGCCCTGCTCTTGGCGGTGCGCGCGGAGCGCGTGCCGCCTGGCGGTGAGCGGAGCGAGCCGCATCCGCTCACGCGGAGCGGGAGCGGCCGGGGAGCGAAGCGACCCGGCTCGCTGTGACGGGCGCAGCCCGGAGGGACCCGCTCCGCGCGGTCGGAGGGCATCATGGTGATCGCCCTCGACACCGCGACCGATCCCGCCGACGCGGTCGACGCCACATTCGCCACCGACAACAAGGCCGC
>NZ_JBHYOP010000018.1:0-90293 GCF_042745235.1 Streptomyces sp. NPDC058796 | reverse complement strand
GTTGTTTTTTTACGCTATCGGGTGCGGCGGGGGTGTGGGGGTGCGGGTCGTGGGGGCGGGCGGGTGCCGGGTGGCCGCGCGCGCCCCGCCCCCCCCCCCCCCCGGTCTGTCACCTGAGGGTTACTCAGGAGCCTTGCACGGTCGGCACGCTGCGGGCGGCCCAGCCGGGCAGACGTGCGCGGCGGCGGAGGGAGCGGCGGATCTGGTGCGGACGAGCCCGGACATGAGTCTCCTCAAGCTTTGCCGGTGGGGGGTCGCACGGGCGTGGGGGGTTGCACGGGGGTCTCGGGACAGACCCCCGTATGCCCGGGCGAGCGGCACGTGCACACGCTAGAACCGGCGGCGGAGACCACCCAATGAGGGAACCCCCTAGGTGAGCCGGGCAGGGAAAACCCTCGGTCGGCGCGTCCCAAACACCGGCCGGTCACTCCTCCGGGTCACTCTTCCCGCCGGCCCGCCGCCAGTCTGACGATGTCGACCCGGGAACGGATCCCCAGCTTGCGGTAGACCCGGGTCAGCGTCGCCTCGACGGTCTTGACGCTGACGAACAGCCGGCCGGCGATCTCCCGGTTGGTGGCGCCCTCCATGACCAGCGCGGCCACCTGACGCTCCATCGAGGCGAGCCCCGCCAGCGCGTCGGGAACGGTGGGCGCTGCCTCGAGCGGCTCGGCCGTCCGGGCCGCGACCGCCGCCTCCACCTGCCGCAGCCAGGGCAGCGCGCGGCAGCGCCGGAACAGCCGGGCAGCCTCGTCGTACGACCCCGCCCCCGGCGTCCGTCCAGGCCGGTCCGCCCGCAGTTCCGCCAGCGCGAAGGCGGCCCGTGCCTCCTCCAGGCCGTAGCCCAGCCCGGCGAGCCGTTCCCGCGCCGACGCCAGCCGCGTGACGGCGGACCGGTGTTCGCCGCGCGCCGCCCGCACCAGCGCCTCGGCCCGGTCCAGTACCGCGAGCACACTCCCGCGCCCCAGCCGCAGCGCGTGCCCGCGCGTGACCTCGATGACGTCCAGGGCCTCGGCCGGCTCCCCGGTCCGCACCAGCGCCTCGGCGAGGTCGCCCTGCCACCGGCCCCGCGCCGGGTCGGTGATGCCCGCGCCCGCCTCCAGCTCCCGTACCCGGCGCAGTGCCCGCACCGCCGCCTCCGCGTCGCCCGCGACCAGGCTCGCGTGGCCCAGCGCGGCCAGCGCCCGCGACAGGTACACGGCGTCGCCGTCCTCCTCGGTCCGCCGCACCGCCTCCCGCGCCAGCGTGACCGCCCGGCGCACGTCCCCGCCGGCCGCCTCGGCGAGCGCTGCCTGCATCGCGCCCGCGCCCTCCCCGATGCCCGCGTCGCGGGCCAGCGTGAGGCTCTCCCGGGACAGTTCCAGAGCCCGGCCGCAGTGCCCGGAGTGCAGCTCGGTCTCGGCCAGGAAGCGCAGGTAGTGGACCTCGCTCTCGGCCATGCCGCGCCGGCGCACCTCGCGCAGCAGCCCGCTGACCGCGGTACGCGCCTCGGCCAGCCGGTCGTTCATCACCAGCCACCGGAACCGGGAGGAACCGGCCCCGTTGTGGTGGCAGGCCACCCGCGGGTCCTGCGGCTCCGCCAGGGCCCGCCCGATGGTCGCCGGGGCGTCCGGATGCCCCATCAGCGTCTCGGCCTGCGCCTGGAACGCCAGCGCGAGCAGCTCGGTGCGCCGGTCCCCGGCCTCGGCCGCCAGCCGGGCGGCGTGCGCGGCCTCCTCGCGGCCCTGCGCGAAGTCGCCCTGCACCACCAGGGAGCGCCAGGCCAGCTGGTAGTGGACCAGGGCGAGCAGGCGCGGGTCGTCCCCCGCGTCGGCGAGGGCCTGCGGGAAGGCGGCGTCGACGTCGCCGATCGCCTGCCCGGCGGCCTCGATCACCACCATCCAGGCCCGCACCCGCTCGCCGGGCGCGCCGGCCCGGGTCAGCACCTCGCGGGCGATGTCCCGGGCGAGGTCCGGCTCGCCCGCGGTGATCGCGTCCTCGGCGGCCGTGAGCCGGCGCTCGTCCGGGCCGGGGGTGCCGTCCGGCGGGGTGTGCCGGGCCGCGAGCAGCCCCAGTGACGCGGCCACCGACGGCGCCCCGCGGTCGCGGGCCAGTGCGGCGGCCTCGGCCAGCCGGGCCGCCACCTCCGGGTCGGTGCCGGTGGTGGCCAGGGCCAGGTGCCGGGCGCGTTCGATCGGGTCGGACGCCGCCGTGGACAGCGCGGCGTGCGCGGCCCGCCGCTCCGGCGCCGGCGCCTCCGCGTACAGCGCGGCCGAGATCAGCGGGTGCGCGAACCGTACGGCCGGTCCCTCCGGGTCGGGCGCCAGCAGTCCCAGCGTCGCCGCCTGCGCCGTCTCGGCCTCGGCGTTCTCCCGGCCGGCCGCGTGCAGCAGCGCCGGGGTGGGGCGGGCCCCTGCGCTCGCGACCAGGAGGGTGCGGCGCGCCTCGTCCGACAGCATCTCCAGGCGGGTCAGGACCAGGGCCCGCAGCGAGGTCGGCACCGGCAGCGGCTCACCCGGCCTGGGCGGGGTGGGGCTCTCGGCCAGTGCCCGGCCCAGCTCCAGCGCGAACAGGGGGTTGCCGCCGCTGGTGCGGTGGATCTCACGGACCGTGGAGCGGGGCAGGCCCGAGTAGCCCCGCTCGTCGAGCAGCGCCGACACCTGGGTGCGGGTCAGCGGGCCGAGCCGTACCGCGCGGGTGTCCGGCGGGGACGCGCGCAGGTGGCGGTCGTACTCCGCGCCCTCCGCCCGAGGCTCCTCGGTGCGCACCGCGCACAGCAGCCGTACCGGGGTGTCGCCCAGGCGGCGGGCGGCGAAGCCGAGGAGTTCGGCGCTGGCCGGATCCAGCCACTGCAGGTCGTCGGCGACGATCAGCACCGGGCCCTCGGCGGCGAGGGCGCGCAGCGCGGAGAGCACGGCCAGGCGCAGCGCCAGCCCGTCCCGCTGCAGCGTGGACTCGCCGCGTCCGGTGAGCGCCGACTCCAGGGCGGTGCGCTGGGCGGTGGGCAGGGCGTCGGACACCTGGTCCAGGACCATGCCCAGGAGGTCGGCGAGGGCGAGGAAGGGGAGATGGGACTCGGACTCGGTGGCCGAGCAGCGCAGCACCGTGGGCGTGGTGCGGGCATGTTCCGCGGCCAGCGTCCGCAGCACGGTCGACTTCCCGATCCCGGCGGGCCCGTGCAGCAGCACGCTTCCGCCCCGGGCGAGCTGCTCGCGTGCCGCGCCGAACGCCTCCTCCCGCCCGATGACCAGGTCGGAACGGCGCCCCGCAGACTCCGCGAAGTCCCGTCGCACGGTGACCGCTCCCTCCGCATGTCGTGTTCCGGGCAATGTTAGGCAACGTCCCGCGCATGACGGCGGGACGACGAGGTGAGGGAAATAACAAGGCGGCAAAACCGAGTACGGCGTACGGCGAAGGAAAGCCGACGGGCCACGCCGTGAACGGCACCGCGGCGCCTCGCCGCTACCCGCTACGCCGTCCCGCCGCGAACGGAGCCACGCCGCGAACGGCGCTGTCCCGCCACCCCGCCACCCCGCCACGGCGTCACGGCAGCCGGCCCGCCCGGCGCGCGGCGGCGACGGCCTCGCCGCGCGTCCGCGCCCCCAGCTTGCGCATGGCCGAGCGCAGATAGCCCTTGACGGTCTCCGGGCCCACCCCGAGCCGCTCGGCCGCCGCCGCGTTCGTCGCGCCCGCCGCCACGCAGGCCAGCACGTCCACCTCGCGCGGCGTCAGCCGCACCTCGGGCGCACCGGCCCCGATCCCGGGCGCCAGCAGCCCGCAGGCCCGCAGCAGCTCGTCCCGCAGCGCCGGGTCGGTGATCCGGGGCGCCAGCGCCCGCAGCGCCGCGTGCGCCTCCCGCACCTGCTCCCAGTCGGCGGCGGAACCCGCGGGCTCGCGCACCGGCTGCGGCCGGGCCGCCGCCAGCAGCTCGTCCGCCTCCTCCCGCAGCACCAGCGCCTGCTCCACGTCCCGCGCCGCCGCCACGGCCTCGCCCAGCGTGCGGTCGCCCAGCGGCTGGGCCGACCGCAGGGCGCCGTACAGCACGCCGCGCACCCGGCGCCGTACGACCACCGGGACCGCCACCACAGAGCGCAGGCCCTCGGCGGCGACGGGAAGGTCGTACTCGTGGCTGATCTGCCGGGACACGGAGTAGTCGGTCACCGCGCACGGCCGCGACAGGGCCACCGCCTTGCCGCCCAGGCCGTTGCCGGAGGTCACCGCCAGGGCGCTGAGCGCGGCCGTCGCGGTGCCGCTCAGCTCGCTGATCCGCACCTGCCGTCGCCCCGACTCCACCAGCCCGCCGAAGGCGACCGGCAGCCCGGTCGTACGCCGCAGCCGCACCAGCGCGCTGCGGATCTCCGCCCCGTCGGCCGCGTCCACCGCCACTCGTTCCGCCTTCCCCGCGCCCGTCCCGGGGCGCACACCCCCGTTCGGGGGTAGTGAGACCTGCATCACGGATTACACGATGGCACTAAGCCGCCCGGCAAGGTCCGGCACGAAGGAGGACGGATGACGACGGCCACGGAGCTGTTCCGCAGCGCACGGGACTTCCTGCTGGAGCACCGCGAGGACTACACCGCCGCCTACGAAGGGTTCCGGTGGCCCCGGCCCGAGCACTTCAACTGGGCGCTGGACTGGTTCGACGCCATCGCCGAGGGGAACGGGCGCACCGCGCTGCACATCGTCGAGGAGGACGGCTCCGAGGTCCGGGTCTCCTTCGCCGAGATGTCCGCCCGCTCGAACCGGGTCGCCAACCGGCTGCGCGAGTGGGGTGTCGGAGCCGAGGACCGCGTCCTCGTGATGCTCGGCAACCAGGCCGAACTGTGGGAGACCGCGCTCGCCGCGATGAAGCTGCGCGCCGTCGTCATCCCGGCCACCCCGCTGCTCGGCCCCGCCGACCTGCGCGACCGCGTCGACCGGGGCCGGGTGCGGCACGTGATCGTGCGCTCCGAGGACACCGGCAAGTTCGCCGACGTGCCCGGCGACTACACGCGCGTCGCGGTCGGCGGGACGACGGAGGCGGGCTGGCGGCCCTACGAGGAGGTGTACACGGCCTCCGACGCCTTCGCCCCGGACGGTCCCACCGCCGCCGACGACCCGCTGATGCTGTACTTCACCTCGGGCACCACCGCCCGCCCCAAGCTGGTCGAGCACACCCACGTCTCGTACCCCGTCGGGCACCTGGCGACCATGTACTGGATCGGGCTCAAGCCGGGCGACGTGCACCTGAACATCTCCTCGCCCGGCTGGGCCAAGCACGCCTGGTCGAACCTGTTCGCGCCCTGGAACGCCGAGGCGACCGTCTTCCTGTACAACTACACGCGGTTCGACGCGACCCGCCTGATGGCCGAGATGGACCGGGCCGGCGTCACCACCTTCTGCGCCCCGCCGACCGTGTGGCGGATGCTCATCCAGGCCGACCTGGCGCAGCTCGCCACCCCGCCCCGCGAGGTCGTCGCCGCCGGCGAGCCGCTCAACCCCGAGGTGATCGAGCAGGTCCGCCGGGTGTGGGGCCGGACCATCCGGGACGGCTTCGGCCAGACCGAGACCGCCGTCCAGGTCTCCAACAGCCCCGGCCAGGTGCTGAAGACCGGTTCGATGGGGCGCCCGAGCCCCGGCTACCGCGTCGAACTCCTCGACCCGGTCACCGGCGCCCCCGGCGCCGCCGAGGGCGAGATCGCCCTGGACCTCGCCGGCCGCCCCGTCGGTCTGATGACCGGCTACCACGGCGACCCCGACCGCACGGCGGAGGTGATGGCGGGCGGCTACTACCGCACCGGCGACATCGGCGCCCGCGACGAGGACGGCTACCTCACCTACGTGGGCCGGGCCGACGACGTCTTCAAGGCCAGCGACTACAAGATCAGCCCCTTCGAGCTGGAGAGCGCCCTGCTGGAACACGAGGCGGTCGCCGAGGCGGCGGTCGTACCGGCCCCGGACGAGCTGCGCCTGGCCGTCCCGAAGGCGTACGTCGTGCTGGCGGCGGGCTGGGAGCCGGGCCCCGACACCGCGAAGGTCCTCTTCGAGCACTCCCGGCAGACCCTCGCCCCCTACAAGCGCGTGCGGCGCCTGGAGTTCGGCGAGCTGCCCAAGACCGTCTCCGGCAAGATCCGCCGCATCGAACTGCGCGAGGCCACGGCGGCCGGCTCCGAGGACGAGTACCGCGAGGAGGACTTCCGGTGACCGGACTCTCCTACGCCCACGGCACCAGCACCACGCCGCTCCTCGGCCACACCATCGGCGCCAACCTCGACCGCGCGATCGCCGCCCACCCGGACCGCGAGGCCCTGGTCGACGTACCGTCCGGACGGCGCTGGACCTACGCCGAGTTCGGCGCGGACGTCGACGAGGTGGCGCGCGGGCTGCTGGCGAAGGGCGTCGCCAAGGGCGACCGGGTCGGCATCTGGGCGGTCAACTGCCCCGAGTGGGTGCTCGTCCAGTACGCCACCGCCCGCATCGGCGCCGTGATGGTGAACGTCAACCCCGCCTACCGGGCCCACGAGCTCGAGTACGTCCTCAAGCAGTCCGGCATCACCGTGCTGGTCGCCTCCCTCGCCCACAAGAGCAGCGACTACCGGGCGATCGTGGAGCAGGTCCGCGGCCGCTGCCCCGCGCTGCGCGAGACCGTCTACATCGGCGACCCGTCCTGGGACGCGCTGACGGCGGCCGCCGCCTCCGTGCCGCCGGAGCGGCTGACCGCGGCGGCGGCCGAGCTGAGCTGCGACGACCCGGTCAACATCCAGTACACCTCCGGCACGACCGGCTTCCCGAAGGGCGCCACCCTCTCCCACCACAACATCCTCAACAACGGCTACTGGGTGGGCCGTACGGTCGGCTACACGGAGCAGGACCGGGTGTGCCTTCCCGTCCCCTTCTACCACTGCTTCGGCATGGTCATGGGCAACCTGGGCGCCACCTCCCACGCCGCCTGCATCGTCATCCCCGGCCCGTCCTTCGATCCGGCCGCCACGCTGGAGGCAGTGCAGCGGGAGCGGTGCACGTCCCTGTACGGCGTACCGACGATGTTCATCGCGGAGCTGAACCACCCGGACTTCGCCTCCTGGGACCTCACCTCCCTGCGCACCGGCATCATGGCGGGCTCGCCCTGCCCGGTGGAGGTCATGAAGCGGGTGGTCGCCGAGATGCACATGGAGCAGGTCTCCATCTGCTACGGCATGACCGAGACCTCCCCGGTCTCCCTCCAGACCCGCATGGACGACGACCTGGAACACCGCACCGGCACCGTCGGCCGCGTCCTGCCCCACATCGAGGTGAAGGTCGTCGACCCGGTGACCGGGGTGACCCTGCCGCGCGGCGAGGCCGGTGAACTGCGCACCCGCGGCTACAGCGTGATGCTCGGCTACTGGGACGAGCCCGAGAAGACCGCCGAGGCGATCGACGAGGGCCGCTGGATGCACACCGGGGACCTGGCGGTGATGCGCGAGGACGGCTACGTCGAGATCGTCGGCCGCATCAAGGACATGATCATCCGGGGCGGCGAGAACATCTACCCGCGCGAGGTCGAGGAGTTCCTCTACGGCCACCCGAAGATCGCGGACGTCCAGGTCGTCGGCGTACCGCACGAGCGCTACGGCGAGGAGGTGCTGGCCTGCGTCATCCCGCGCGACGCGGCCGACCCGCTCACGCTGGAGGAACTGCGCGCCCACTGCGCGGACCAGCTGGCCCACTACAAGGTGCCCAGCCGCCTGCAGATCCTGGACGCCTTTCCGATGACCGTCTCCGGGAAGGTGCGCAAGGTCGAGCTGCGGGAGCGCTACGGCGACGCGTAGGGCACTCGTACGATTCAGCCGGCCGTGGCGTCCAGTGCCACGGCCGGCGCGTTGACGGGGCGCGGCACCCCGGCCGGGTCGAGGACGAAGAGCGGCACGCCCAGCAGGTCGGCGCGGGCGCGGGCCTGCTCGGCGTACCCGGCGAGGGAGAAGTAGACGGGGGCCGCGGACTCTGCCATGGCCGCCAGCCACAGGCACTCCACGTCCCGCGCCGAGGCCGGGCCCGCCGTCGGGTCCACCTGGACCACGAGGCCGGGCGCGGCCAGCCCGATGCCGGCCACCGGCCGCTGGTCGGCGCGCCGGACGTCCCGGTGCCCCAGCCCGCGCAGATACAGCACCGCGGCGGTGACCGCGTCGCGGGCGGTGCGGATCGGTACGGCCCGGTGGGCCGGCACCCGGGAACCCGGCGCTCGCCCGGACCGGCCCGCGGCCGCCGGGTCCACCGGCACGCACAGCACCGTCCCGCACGGACAGCCCAGCTCCGGGCGCGGCCACCGGCTCCGCGCCCCGCAGGCCGCGCAGCGCAACCCGATCCACTCCTCCTCCCAGCTCCGGTGGGTGACGGGAGTGGCGGCCCGGCGCGGATCGAGCTCCGGGGTGACGGGTTCCCCGCACGCGCAGGGGTACGACGGTGCCGTGTAGCGGTGCCGGCGCCCGCAGGCGGTGCAGCACACCGAGACGGTCTCGGACATGACGCCCATCGTCCTCCCTTGACGGCCTTCGGCTGCCCACTTACATTACTTCCAGATCGTAGAAACAAGTTTCCACTATACGGAAAATCGCAAAGTCGCTACGGAAGAGCTCACCGCGGGGCGCGACGGGAGTGCGAATCCGACAGCCGAAGCAGGAGTACTCGATGGCTCGTATGACCGCTGCCCGAGCGGCAGTTGAGATCCTCAAGCGCGAGGGCGTCACCGACGCGTTCGGTGTGCCGGGCGCGGCGATCAACCCCTTCTACGCGGCGCTCAAGGCCTCCGGCGGCGTCAACCACACCCTCGCCCGGCACGTCGAGGGCGCCTCGCACATGGCCGAGGGCTACACCCGCACCCACCCGGGCAACATCGGCGTCTGCATCGGCACCTCCGGTCCGGCCGGCACCGACATGATCACCGGCCTCTACTCGGCGATCGGCGACTCGATCCCGATCCTGTGCATCACCGGCCAGGCGCCGACCGCGGTGATCCACAAGGAGGACTTCCAGGCCGTCGACATCGCCTCGATCGCCAAGCCGGTCACCAAGATGGCGGTGACCGTCCTGGAGGCCGCGCAGGTCCCCGGCGTCTTCCAGCAGGCCTTCCACCTGATGCGCTCCGGCCGCCCCGGCCCGGTCCTGATCGACCTGCCGATCGACGTCCAGATGACGGAGATCGAGTTCGACCCGGAGACCTACGAGCCGCTGCCGGTCTACCGCCCGGTCGCCAGCCGCGCCCAGATCGAGAAGGCCATCGGCCTGCTCAACGCCTCCGAGCGCCCCCTGATCGTGGCCGGCGGCGGTGTCATCAACGCCGACGCCGCCGATCTCCTCGTCGAGTTCGCCGAGCTGACCGGCACGCCGGTCGTGCCCACCCTGATGGGCTGGGGCCTGCTGCCCGACGACCACGAGCTGAACGCCGGCATGGTCGGACTGCAGACCTCGCACCGCTACGGCAACGCGACCTTCCTGGAGTCGGACTTCGTCCTCGGCATCGGCAACCGCTGGGCCAACCGCCACACCGGCAAGCTGGACGTCTACACCGCCGGCCGGAAGTTCGTCCACGTCGACGTCGAGCCGACCCAGATCGGCAAGATCTTCGCTCCGGACTACGGCATCGCCTCCGACGCCAAGGCGGCCCTGGAGCTGTTCGTCGAGGTCGCGAGGGAGCTGAAGGCCGCCGGCGAGCTGCCCGACCGCACCGCCTGGGCCGCCTCCGCGCAGGAGCGCAAGGCCACCCTCCAGCGCCGTACGCACTTCGACGACATCCCGATCAAGCCGCAGCGCGTCTACGAGGAGATGAACAAGGCCTTCGGTCCGGAGACCCGGTACGTCTCCACCATCGGCCTCTCGCAGATCGCCGGCGCCCAGATGCTGCACGTCTACCGCCCGCGGCACTGGATCAACTGCGGCCAGGCCGGCCCGCTCGGCTGGACCGTCCCGGCCGCGCTCGGCGTCGCCAAGGCCGACCCCGAGGCCCAGGTCGTGGCGCTCTCCGGCGACTACGACTTCCAGTTCATGATCGAGGAACTGGCCGTCGGCGCGCAGCACAAGATCCCCTACGTGCACGTCCTGGTCAACAACTCCTACCTGGGCCTGATCCGCCAGGCGCAGCGGGCGTTCGACATCGACTTCCAGGTCAAGCTGGAGTTCGAGAACATCAACTCGCCCGAGCTGGGCGTCTACGGCGTCGACCACGTCAAGGTCGCCGAGGGCCTGGGCTGCAAGGCGATCCGGGTCACGGACCCGAACGAGCTGGGTGCCGCCTTCGAGCAGGCCAAGAAGCTCGCCGCCGAGCACCAGGTGCCGGTCGTCGTCGAGGCGATCCTGGAGCGCGTCACCAACATCTCCATGTCGGGCACCAACGACATCGGCAACGTCGTGGAGTTCGAGGAGATCGCGACCGAGCCGGGGCACGCCCCGACGGCCGTCAAGACGCTGAAGGTCTGACCCGAGGCCTGACCCGCGAAGTACCCGAGAGCGGCCCGTCCCTGGTGGACGGGCCGCTCTTCAGGTGCCCGCTCTCAGTCGGAGCCGCCGCCGCCCCCGCCCCCGCCGCCGCAGTAGTACGCCGTGCCGCCCGTCGATCCGCTCCTCGTGCCCCGCGGGGAGTTCTTGAGGAGGCCCCTGCCGCCCACCTCCACCCGCTCCACGAGCCCGGCCCGCAGGGCGAAGCTGGGGAAGAGGACGCGCAGGGCGGCCACGTCGTGCAGGGCCACGGCGAGCAGCCTGTCGTTGGCCGTCAGTCCGCGCCGGCCGGTGGGCGGCGGGTGCCGCTCCTGGAGGGACCGCACCAGGCGACGGGCGGCCCGGGTCGGGCCGAGCAGCGGGTAGCGCACCATCCCGGCCTCGGCCAGCGGTATCCGCATCAGCGCCACGGCCAGCCGGACGTCCGGCCGCCGGGTCAGCCTCCGTATGCTCAGCGGTTCGTCGAGGCACCACCGCACCGTCTCCGCGAGCGGCGGCAGCGGAGTTGCGGCGATCCCCGGTTCGGCGTCCAGCGCGCGTACGGTGCCCGGTGGGCCGGCTTCGACGGCCCCGCGCATGTACAGGTCGACCACGGCGACCGTCACGGCGGCGCGGGGGCCGCCGCGCAGCAGCGCGACCTCGTGCGGTTCGAGCCGGACCGTCCCGTCGTCGTCCATGGCAACCACCCCCGTGTGCCGGGGTTGTGCCCGCTGCCGGAGGCCTCTACGCGCGCTCAGCCCCGATGGTGCTCGTGGTGCCGGTGCAGCCCCGGCCAGTCGTCCGGGCCGCCGCCCTGCCACTCGACCAGGTCGCTCTCCTCGACGTCGGTCACGTACAGGTCGGCCAGCCGCAGCAGCCCGGCGACGTCGTCGGCGTGCGAGGCGACACCGAGGGTGTCGTCGCCGGAGGTGACCCGGCGCGAGCCGTCCAGGGCGGGAGCGTGGACCACGATGTGCGGATGCTCGGGAGGGTGTGCCGTTGCCATGCCTCCAGGCTGCTGCGCGGGCGGCGGGTCCGCACCCGGTGCAGGGCGGGAAGCGCCGGGAAACGCCGAGAAGCGCCGGATGCGGGACCGTCCGCATCCGGCGCTTCTCAGCCGGTGAAGGTTCTTCACGTGGTGTCCGTCCGACAGCGCGAGGCTGGGCGCGACAGGTCGTTCGCGCCGCCGGACGGAGCCGTGGGGCCCCTTCTGGAAGGGGCGGGTGGCTGGGACCGCGGCGGTGCGACGGGCCCGGGACGCCGCTCCCCTCAGGTCGTAGGAGAAGCGTCCGGGCCTTTCACCACCGCACTGGCTCGCAGGCCGCCGCGGTCCTCGCCCTGCCCGTGCCGGCCCCGGGCGGCCACCCCTCATCCGGGCCGCTCCGGTGCCTGCACGGGCCGCGCACGGTCCCGGCCTCCCCGCCGGGGTCCGTACGCGAGCTGGTGGATCAGTCCTCGCGCAGGGCGCGGACCGCCTCCTCCACGCGCTTGCCGTACTCCGTGTCGGCGGCGTGGAAGTGCGCGAGGTTCTTCTCGACCACGTCGTTGCGGGAGACCTGGGACAGGCCGCCGGCGATGTTCGCGATCAGGCGCTTCTTCTCGTCCTCGGACATCAGGCGGTACAGCTCACCGGCCTGGAAGAAGTCGTCGTCCTTGGTGTGCTGCGGGGCCTCGTGGGTGCCGGTGTGGCCGGACACCGCGAGCGGGGCGGCCAGCGGGCGGCCGGTCTCGACCGGGCCGTCGTACGAGTTCGGCTCGTAGTTCTTGGCGTCCCGTCCCTGGCCGTTGGAGGCCATGAAGCCGTCGCGGCCGTAGTTGGCGGCGCCGCCGGGCACGGCCTTCGGGGCGTTGACCGCGAGCTGGGTGTGGTTGACGCCCAGGCGGTAGCGGTGCGCGTCCGCGTAGGCGAACAGGCGGCCCTGGAGCATCTTGTCGGGGGAGGGGCCGACGCCCGGAACGAAGTTGTTCGGGGAGAACGCGGCCTGCTCGACCTCGGCGAAGACGTTGTCCGGGTTGCGGTCCAGCACCAGCCGGCCCACGCGCTTGAGCGGGTAGTCGCCGTGCGGCCACACCTTGGTCACGTCGAACGGGTTGAAGCGGTAGTTCGCCGCCTCGGCCACCGGCATCAGCTGCACGTGCAGCGTCCAGGACGGGTACACGCCCCGCTCGATGGCCTGCACCAGGTCCGTCTGGTGCGAGGTCGGGTCCTCGCCCGCCAGCTTCGCGGCCTCGTCGGCGGTCAGGCAGCGGATGCCCTGGTCCGTCTTGAAGTGGTACTTGACGAAGTACGACTCGCCCTTGGCGTTCGTCCACTGGTAGGTGTGCGAGCCGAAGCCGTCCATGTGGCGGTACGACGCCGGGATGCCGCGGTCGCCCATCAGCCAGGTCACCTGGTGCGTGGCCTCGGGGGAGTGCGCCCAGAAGTCCCAGACGTTGTCCGGCTCCTGGCGGCCCGAGAACGGGTCGCGCTTCTGCGAGTGGATGAAGTCGGGGAACTTGATCGGGTCCTTGATGAAGAACACCGGGGTGTTGTTGCCGACGAGGTCGTAGTTGCCCTCCTCGGTGTAGAACTTCAGAGCGAAGCCGCGGGGGTCGCGGACCGCGTCCGCGCCGCCGAGGGAGTCGGCCACGGTGGAGAAGCGCAGGAAGACCTCGGTGCGCTTGCCGACGCTGCTCAGGAAGTCGGCGTGCGTGTAGTCGGTGACGTCGTCGGTCACCTCGAAGTGGCCGTAGGCGCCGGAGCCGCGGGCGTGCACCACGCGCTCCGGGATGCGCTCGCGGTTGAAGCGGGCCAGCTTCTCGATGAGGTGCTGGTCCTGGATCAGGAGGGGACCGCCGATGCCGGCGGAGGCGGAGTTCTGGTTGTCGGCGACCGGGGCGCCGGACTCTGTCGTGAGCACGCGCTGCGACATCGGGGACCTTCCGTGCGAGGGGTCAGCGGAAAACTATTTCCGCTTCGTGGAGCCTAAGTTCGGGTGACAGGCACGTCAACAGTTTGTTGAAGTGGGTTCCGGGCGGTGCCGCCGCTCGGGCGCGACAGGACAGGTGTCAGCGACGGCACCGCCCGGAGGTCTGGTAGACCGCCCGCGGTCAGACCTGGGCGCCGGACAGGCGCTCCACGGCCCGCAGCAGGGCCGAGTGGTCCAGGCCGCCGTCGCCCTGGGCGCGCAGGGAGGCGACCAGCTGGGCGACCACGGCGCCGACCGGGAGCGCGGCGCCGACGTTGCGGGCGGCGTCGGTGACGATGCCCATGTCCTTGTGGTGCAGGTCGATGCGGAAGCCCGGCTTGAAGTCGCGGGCCAGGAAGTTGTCCTTCTTCCGCGTCAGCACGGTCGAGCCGGCCAGGCCGCCGTTGAGGACGTCGAGGGCGGCCTTCAGGTCCACGCCCGACTTCTCCAGGAAGACCACGGCCTCGGCGCACGCCTGGATGTTCACGGCGACGATCAGCTGGTTGGCGGCCTTCACGGTCTGGCCCGAGCCGTGCGGACCGCACAGCACGATGGTCTTGCCCAGCGCCTCCAGCAGCGGCTTGGCCTCGTCGAAGTCGGCCTGCTCACCGCCGACCATGATGGACAGCACGGCCTCGATGGCGCCGGCCTCGCCGCCGGAGACCGGGGCGTCCAGGACGCGGATGCCCTTGTCCTCGGCGGCCTTCGCGAGGTCGACCGAGGTCTGCGGGGTGATCGAGGACATGTCGACCAGCAGCGCGCCGGACTTGGCGTTCTCCAGGATGCCGTCGGGGCCGTAGGCGATGGCCTCGACCTGCGGCGACGCGGGCACCATGGTGACGATGACGTCGGCGTCGCGCACGGCCTCGGCGATCGAGCCGGCCGCGGTGCCGCCGGCGGCGGACAGGCGGTCCAGCTTCTCCTGCTCCAGGGTGAAGCCGGTGACCTGGTAACCCGCCTTGATCAGGTTCTCGGACATGGGGGAGCCCATGATGCCGAGACCGATCCAGGCGACCTTGGGGAGCGTGCTCATGATGGGTGCCTCTCTGAAAATCTGTGGAGAATTCCTGCGGGTGGCGCTCAGCGGGCCGCGCGGGCCTCGGCCGGCAGCCAGGAGAAGGACTCGGCGCTGGGGTTGTCGCCCGGCTTGTACTCCAGGCCGACCCAGCCGTCGTAACCGGCCTTCTTCAGCTGGTCCAGCAACTCCTCCAGCGGGAGGGAGCCCGTGCCGGGGGCGCCGCGGCCCGGGTTGTCGGCGATCTGCACGTGGCCGGTCTTCGCGGCGTACTGCTCGATCACCTGCGGCAGGTCCTCGCCGTTCATGGACAGGTGGTAGAGGTCCATGAGGAACTTGGCGTTGCCGAGGCCGGTGGCCTCGTTGACCTTGTCGACGACCTCGACCGCGGCCGGCGCCGACACCAGCGGGTACAGCGGCGACTCGGGCTTGTTGAGCGCCTCGACCAGCAGGATCGCGCCGATCCGGTCGGCCGCGCGGGCGGCGAGGGCCAGGTTCTCCAGCGCCAGCTCGTCCTGCTCGGCCGGGTCCACGCCCTCGACGCGGTTGCCGTACAGGGCGTTGAGCGCCGTGCAGCCGAGCGACTTCGCGAAGTCGGCGGCCACGTCGATGTTGGCGCGGAAGCGGTCCGACTCCTCGCCGGGCACGGACAGGGCGCCGCGGTCGGGGCCCGGGAGCTGTCCCGCGTAGAAGTTCAGCCCGGTGAGCTGGACGCCCGCGTCCTCGATCGCCTTCTTCAGGGCGTCGAGCTCGGACTGCTCGGGGGTGGGCGAGTCGATCCAGGGCCACCACAGCTCGACCGCGGTGAAGCCGGCCGCGGCGGCGGCCGCTGGACGCTCCAGGAGCGGGAGTTCCGTGAAGAGGATCGACAGGTTGACGTTGAAGCGCTGATCTGCGAAGCCCATCGGGTGCCGCGCTCCCTTCCGTTTCGTTCGTTGTTCCGCATTACGGAAGTTCGTTTCTGCGTAATGGAAGATTGCCGGTGGAGCTCCGCACTTGTCAAGAGGGGGCGGCGTAAAACGGTCACCGCGCGTTAGGTTGACCGGGTGCGATTGAGAGTGGAGTTCACGACCGAGCCCTTCGACCTGGACGAGGCGCCCGCGCACGCGGTGGTAGCCCGTGAGGTCGTCGAGGCCGCGGAGCTGGACGAGGTGGACGTCGGCCCCTTCGGCAACACCGCCGAGGGCGGCGCCGACGCGGTGCTCACCGCCGTGGACGCGCTGCTGCGCCGGTCCCTGGAGGCCGGGGCCACCCGGATCTCCCTCCAGGTCAACGTGGTCGGGCAGGGTGCCGAAGGGGAGGGCGAGCGGTGAGCGGACCGGGGGAGGAGCCCTTCATCGCGGCCGTGAAGCCCCTGGTCGACGCCATCGGGGGTGAGATGCTGCCGCCGGACGAGGCGGGCCAGGACGACGTCGTCCTCGCATGGGAGGGCGCCGACGTCGTCGCCGTGCGCCTGCCCCAGCTCGCCGACTCCCTGGACCACATCCTCGCCGCCATGGAACGCCGGCAGGGCAGGCCACTGGCCGACCTGGACCGGCGGGCCAAGCAGGAGGTCGTGCGCACCCTGGAGGCGCGCGGCGCCTTCTCCGTGCGGCACGGCGTGGAGACCGTCGCGGGCGCCCTCGGCGTCAGCCGCTTCACCGTCTACAACTACCTCAACCGCGAGAAGGGCTCCTGACCTGCACGGGAGCCCCGCATCACGAGCCGCCGTCCGGTATCCGGGCGGCGGCTTTCGTCACAGCGAATTTTCAACAAAGTGTTGACGCGTTGTTTCCGAGGGCGTTAGCTATCGGCACGCCCGTTCAGCACAAGGCCACGGAGGCTCCCGTGACGTCCACTTCCGCGTCGGGCCTGGCCCGTTTCAACGCCCTCGAGGAGTCCGCGGCACGCGCGGAACTCCACGAGGCGTGTGCCTCGACGGCGTGGGCCCGGCACCTGCTCGCCGCCCGCCCCTACGCCACCACCGAGGACCTGTACGCCGCGAGTGACGCCGCCATGGCCGCGCTGACGGCGGACGACCTCGCCGAGGCGATGGCCGGGCACCCGCCCATCGGCCGCCCCAAGCCGGGCGACCCGACCTCCTCCCGCGAGCAGGCCGGTATGGCCGGCGCCTCGGAGGAGCTCAAGGCGGAGATGCTCGAACTCAACCTGGCCTACCAGGACAAGTTCGGCCACGTCTTCCTCATCTGCGCCACCGGCCGGACCGGCGAGCAGATGCGGGACGCGGTCAAGGAGCGGATCGGCAACTCGCCCGAGCAGGAGCGCGAGATCGTCCGCACCGAACTGGGGAAGATCAACCGCATCCGCCTTTCCCGACTCGTCGAACAGGACGCCTGACCATGAGCACCAGCACCACCGCCTCCGTGTCCACGCACATCCTGGACACCAGCGTCGGCCGCCCCGCCGAGGGTGTCGCCGTCCAGCTCGCCGCCCGCGCCGGCGGCGAAGCGGACTGGCAGGCACTCGGCGGCTCCGCGACCGACGCGGACGGCCGGTGCAAGGACCTCCCGGCCCTGCCGGAGGGCACCACACACGTACGGATCGACTTCGACACCGAGACGTACTTCGCCAAGAAACAAGCCGCGGCCCAGCAGGACGCCCCCGCGCTCCGGGACAGCGAGAACGGCCGGCCCGTGTTCTTCCCCGAGGTCACCATCACCTTCGCGGTGGTGCCCGGGGAGCACTACCACGTTCCGCTGCTGCTCAACCCGTTCGGCTACTCCGTTTACCGAGGGAGCTGACCGACACATGACCCGTTTCGTCCTGGGACAGAACCAGTACGGCAAGGCAGAGAACCGCGTCGTCAAGATCACGCGTGACGGCGACACGCACCACATCAAGGACCTGAACGTCTCCGTCGCCCTCTCCGGCGACATGGAGGAGGTCCACCGCAGCGGGTCCAACGCCAACGTCCTGCCGACCGACACCACCAAGAACACGGTGTTCGCCTTCGCCAAGGAGCACGGGATCGAGAGCGCCGAGGACCTCGGCGTCAAGCTCGCCCGCCACTTCGTCGACAACAACGAGCCCATCAAGCGGGCCCGCATCCGCATCGAGGAGTACGGCTGGGAGCGGATCGAGACCTCGAAGGGCGGCTCCCGCTTCGTCGGCTCCGACGAGATCGCCCACTCCTTCGTCCGCAAGGGCCAGGAGACCCGCGTCGCGGAGATCACCTACGACGGCCACGGCATCCAGGTGCTCTCCGGCTTCAAGGACCTCACCGTCCTGAACTCGACCAACTCCGAGTTCTTCGGCTACCTGAAGGACAAGTACACCACCCTCAAGGAGGACTACGACCGCATCCTCGCCACCACCGTCTCCACCTGGTGGCGGCACAACTGGGACGGCATCGACTCGCACGCCCCGGACTGGGACCGGTCGTACAACGGTGTGCGCAAGCACGCGCTCCAGGCCTTCGCCGAGACGTACTCGTACTCGCTCCAGCAGACCCTCTTCGAGATGGGCGTGCGGGTGCTGAACTCGCGCGACGAGGTCGACGAGATCCGCTTCTCGATGCCCAACAAGCACCACTTCCGCTCGGACCTGTCGCCGTTCGGGATCGACAACGAGGCCAAGGACGGCGCCGTGTACTACGCCGCCGACCGGCCCTACGGCCTGATCGAGGCCACCATCCTGCGGGACGGCGCCGAACAGCTGATCCCGGTCGACATGACCAACCTCTGACGCGGGACGCGCGCCACCGGCCCGGCCGCTCGGGCCGGTGGCACGCCACACCGGAGGGAACAACATGGCACAGCCTGCAACGGAGCCGGCGAAAGGCTCAAGTTCCACCCCGTCGCCACAGCACACGAAGGACGCCGTCACGTCCGTGCACCCGGTCGACGAGAAGCTCCACCCCTCGCGGCTCGTCCCCGCCGCGCTCCAGCACATCGCCGCCATGTACGCGGGCGTTGTCACTCCTCCGCTCATCATCGGCCAGGCCGTCGGCCTCGACATCGAGGGCCGCACCCGGCTGATCGCGGCGAGCCTGCTCATCGCGGGCATCGCCACCCTGATCCAGACCATCGGCGTCAAGGGCTTCGTCGGCAACCGCCTGCCCTTCGTCAACGCCGCCTCCTCGGCCGGCATCGCGCCCATCCTCGCCATCGCCGAGACCAACAGCGAGGGCGGCCAACTCCCCGCCATCTACGGCGCGGTGATGGTCGCCGGCGTCTTCTGCCTCGCCGTCGGCCCCTTCTTCGGGCGGCTGCTGCGCTTCTTCCCGCCCCTGGTCACCGGCGTGGTCATCACCCTGATCGGCGTCACGCTGATGCCGGTCCCGGTCGGCTGGGCCCAGGGCGGCGACAAGGCCGCCGCCGACTTCGGCGCGATGAGCAACCTCGCGCTCGCCGCCTTCACCCTCGGCGTCATCCTCGTCATCCAGCGCTTCGGCAAGGGCTTCGTCAAGCAGGTCGCCCTGCTCTTCGGCCTGCTGATCGGCACCCTGGCCGCCATCCCCTTCGGCATGGCCGACTTCAGCGGCCTGAAGTCCGCGCCCGTCGCCGCGCTGCCCACGCCCTTCGCCTTCGGCGCCCCCGAGTTCCAGCCCGCCGCCATCCTGTCGCTGTGCATCGTGATGCTGGTCCTGATGACCGAGTCGTCCGCCGGCATGCTCGCCCTCGGCGAGATCTGCGACCGCCGCGCCGACTCCAAGGTCATCACCCGCGGCCTGCGCACCGACGGCCTCGCCACTCTGGTGGGCCCCGTCTTCGGCGGCTTCCCCACCTCCGCCTTCGCGCAGAACGTCGGCGTCGTCTCCCTCACCCGGGTCCGCAGCCGCTACGTCGTCGCCGTCGCCGGCGCCACCCTGCTGGTCCTCGGCGCCTTCCCCGTCCTGGGCGCCGTGGTCTCCCTGGTGCCGATGCCGGTCCTGGGCGGCGCGGGCATCGTCCTCTTCGGCTCGATCGCGGTCAGCGGCATCCGTACGCTGTCCGAGGCCGGACTCGACGACAGCTCCAACATCATCCTGGTCGCCGTGGCGCTCGGCGCGGGCATCATCCCGCTGGCCGCCCCGACCTTCTACGCCGAGTTCCCCGCCTGGGCGCAGACCGTGCTCGGCTCCGGCATCAGCGCCGGCGCGCTCGTCGCGGTCACGCTCAACCTGTTCTTCCACCATCTCGGCACCCGAGGCCGCCCCGCGGCCGCGGCACTCAAATCCTCCTAGGGTCCTGCCGTGCCCTCCCCGCGGGTACTCGACTCCCCGCCCGCGGGCCGCACCGAAAGAGAAGGAAGCAGCATGGCAGCATCAGCGGCAGCCGATCGCGTCGCCGCCACCACGGCACCCGATCGCACCGTCATCGAGAACTGCGCCATCGCGACCGTCGACGCGGACGACACCGAGTACGCCTCGGGCCACGTCGTCCTCGCCGGCAACCGGATCGAGGCGGTCGGCGCGGGGCGGGCACCCGAGGACCTGGAGAACGTCGTACGCCGGATCGACGCGACCGGACACCTGGTCACGCCCGGCCTGGTCAACACCCACCACCACTTCTACCAGTGGCTCACCCGGGGCCTGGCCACCGACCACAACCTGTTCGACTGGCTGGTCGCGCTCTACCCGACCTGGGCGCGCATCGACGAGCCGATGGCGTACGCGGCGGCCCAGGGCTCGCTCGCGATGATGGCCCGGGGCGGTGTCACGACGGCGGCGGACCACCACTACATCCACCCCCGGGGCGCCGGTGACCTGTCCGGCGCGATCATCCGCGCCGCCCGCGAAACGGGCGTCCGCTTCACCCTCGCCCGCGGCTCCATGGACCGCGGCGAGTCCGAGGGCGGGCTGCCGCCGGACTTCGCGGTGGAGAGCCTGGACGACGCGCTCGCCGCCACCGAGGCCACCGTGCGGGAGCACCACGACGCCTCCTTCGACGCGATGACGCAGATCGCGGTGGCACCCTGCTCGCCCTTCTCCGTCTCCACCGAACTGATGCGCCGAGGAGCCGAGTTGGCGCGCAGGCTGGGGGTGCGGCTGCACACCCACGGGTCGGAGACCGTGGAGGAGGAGAAGTTCTGCCACGAGCTGTTCGGCATGGGCCCGACCGACTACTTCGAGTCCACCGGCTGGCTCGGCGAGGACGTGTGGATGGCGCACTGCGTCCACATGACCGACTCCGACATCGCCGCCTTCGCCCGCACGAGGACCGGCGTCGCCCACTGCCCGTCCTCCAACGCCCGCCTGGCCGCGGGCATCGCCCGGGTTCCCGACATGCTGGCCGCCGGCGTCCCGGTCGGCCTCGGCGTCGACGGCACCGCCTCCAACGAGTCCGGCGAACTCCACACCGAACTCCGCAACGCCCTGCTGGTCAACCGCCTAGGCGCCCACCGCGAGGCCGCGCTGAACGCCCGCAGGGCGCTGCGCCTGGGCACGTACGGCGGGGCACAGGTGCTGGGCCGGGCCGCCGAGACCGGCTCGCTGGAGACCGGCAAGCTCGCGGACCTGGTGCTGTGGCGGATGGACACGCTCGCCCACTCCTCGATCGCCGACCCGGTGACCGCCCTGGTCCTCGGTGCCCCGGCGCCGGTCGCGGCGTCGTTCGCCGACGGCCGCCAGATCGTCGAGGACGGCCGGCTGCTCACGCTCGACGAGGACGCCGTGGCCCGCTCCACCCGGGACGAGGCACGACGACTGGCGACGATCGCCGCACAGACCTGAACACCGAGGAACCGAACACCACTTGATCTCCGGCCGGGAGGGACGGCTCCCGGCCGGTAGCCGTGGACCCGAGCGGGGTCCATGGCGGCCGTCTCCGGGGCGCGCGTCCCATACGCGCGCCCCCGGAGCGGTTCCCGTTTCCCCGAACGGGGTCCGTCCCGGTCCCGCACGACCACCCGCACCACCTCCCTGACACCCGCGTCAATGCCGACGTGTAACCGACCGGAGGAACGCCGCCGTGGCCGACCACCCTGTTGACGAGAAACTCCCGCCACTGAAAATGGCGACGACCGGCCTCCAGCACGTGGCCGCCATGTACGCCGGAGTCGTCGCCCCGCCCCTGATCGTCGGTGCGGCCATCGGCCTGACCGCGACCGAACTCACCTTCCTCACCGGCGCCTGCCTGTTCACCGCGGGCCTCGCCACCTTCCTGCAGACGCTCGGCATCTGGAAGATCGGTGCCCGGCTGCCCTTCGTCAACGGCGTCACCTTCGCCGGTGTCGCCCCCATGACCGCGATCGTCGCCTCCACCGAGGACAAGTCCGACGCGCTGCCGATCATCTTCGGCGCAGTCATCGTCGCCGGACTCCTGGGCTTCTTCGCGGCGCCCTTCTTCAGCAAGGCGATCCGGTTCTTCCCGCCGGTCGTCACCGGCACCGTCATCACCCTCATAGGCGTGTCCCTGCTGCCCGTCGCCTTCGGCTGGGCACAGGGGCCGAGCCCCGAGGCCGACGACTTCGGCTCGTCCACCAATCTGGGCCTGGCCGCCATCACCCTGGTCATCGTCCTCGTCCTGCGCCGCTTCACCCGGGGCTTCGTCAAGCAGATCGCCGTGCTGCTCGGCCTGGTCGCGGGCACGATCATCGCGATACCGTTCGGCGTCACGGACTTCGGGCCGGTCGCGGACGCTAGCGTCGTGGGCTTCCCGACCCCCTTCCACTTCGGTGCCCCGCAGTTCCAGCTCGCCGCGATCCTGTCGATGTGCGTGGTGATGGTGGTCTCGATGACCGAGTCCACCGCCGACATGCTCGCCCTCGGTGAGATCGTGGACCGCAAGGCCGACGAGAAGACCATCGCGGCCGGCCTGCGCGCCGACACCCTCGGCTCGGCGATCAGCCCGCTCTTCAACGGCTTCATGTGCAGCGCCTTCGCCCAGAACATCGGCCTGGTCGCGATGACCAAGATCCGCAGCCGCTACGTCGTCGCCGCGGGCGGCGGGTTCCTGGTGCTGATGGGCCTGTGTCCGATGGCCGCCTCGCTCATCGCCGTGGTACCCCGCCCGGTACTCGGCGGCGCGGGCATCGTCCTCTTCGGCTCCGTCGCGGCCAGCGGCATCCAGACCCTGGTCCGGGCGAGCCTGGACAAGGACAACAACGTCCTGATCGTGGCGGTCTCCCTGGCCGTCGGCATCATCCCGATCGCGGAGCCGGAGTTCTACCACGCGTTCCCGGAGAACGCGAAGATCATCCTGGACTCGGGCATCTCGACCGGCTGCGTCGTCGCCGTCCTGCTCAACCTGGTCTTCAACCACATCGGCGGCCGCAAGCGGGACGCGGAGGAGGTCACCCACCCCATGGAGGCGGGCGAGGAGATCACCGAGGCCACCCGGGCCCCGGCCACGCCGTGAGACCGGCACCGGGCGAACCCCGGGCCTTAACCGGGCCGGCGCCTCCACCAGAGGCGCCGGCCAGATCCATGCCCGGCGCGGACCGCACGTCCCCGCCCCGGACGGCCGGGCCGCATGCCCGACGTCCGCGCTACAGCCCGAACAGTCCCGGCTCCGACGCCAGTTCCCTGAACCGCTGCCGTGGGTCGGCCACCAGCTTGCGGGAGCTCAGGTCCATGAGCCCGCCGACCCCCTCGACCTCGGCGGCCACCGTGCCGTCCGTCTTGCGGACGACCTGGACGATCCGGAACGTCTTGCCCTCGCCCCACTCGAACGCGCAGGTCACCTCGGCCTCGTCACCTGCGAGCAGCTCCCGCCGGAAGCGGACCGTCGTCTCCAGCGCGACCGGGCCCACGCCCCGGGCCACGAGGTCGGCCTGCCGGATCCCCGCGGCCTGGAGCAGCGACCAGCGTGCGTGCTCCGCGTAGTTCAGGTACACGGCCTGGTTCAGATGGCCCTGTGTGTCGGTCTCGTACCCGCGGACGGTCACGGGAACGGAGAACGGTTCGCTCACGGCTGCTGCCTCTCCTCACACGGACTGCACGTACTGACCGGCCGATCCTGACATGCGGGCCTCACACCTTCCGTGGGGAGGCCAGCAGGTAACGGGCCCTGGTGCGCGGCTCGGTGTGCTCCCCGACCTGCCAGCCCGCCCGCTCCAGCGTCGCCGCGCAGGCACGCAGCGCGGTGCCGTCGGGCTCGTACACGGCGACGGCCTCCGGCTGCGGTGTCGCGCGCACCCGGTAACCGTGACCGTCGCCCGTCGCCGGGGTGTGCCCGGCGGCCTCCAGGGCGAGCGCGGCGGCCGGCACGAGATGCGTACGCTCCCACCCGCACGGCCGGTCCGTGGCCCCGTCGGGATGCGTCATCCGGCGCAGCTCCAGCAGCCCCTGCCAGGCGCTCCGCACCTCGCGCAGCCGCGCCGGACCACCTGCCGGCGCGGGATCCTCGCCGCCGACCCGCGCGGCGAAGACGCCACCGGTGTCCGGCGAGGACGGCCCGTCGGCCGAAGGCGCCTCTTCCCCGGCCGGCTGCTCCCGTATCCGGTGCCCCGCCGGAGTCAGGAAATGATCGTGCGGCGGGCGGGGGTGCCGGAAAGCGAGCCCACGCCTCACCAGCGCCGCGAGCTGTGTCTCCGTGCCCTTCAGGCGCCCGGTCACAGGGTCGGCGGCGGCGATGACACGCCGCTGCGCGGCGGTCGGCGACAGTGCCACGGCGTCCTCCTCCCCTCCTGGCCCACACCTCGGAAGGCTACGACGGGGGTCTGACATTCCAGGCGGCGATCACCGGCCGCCCGTGCTCCGTGCCCAGCCGGCACAGCGTGCCAGTACCCAGCTGGAACAGCGCCCCGTGCGACGCGGGAAGCCCCAGGTGCCGCGCGGTCAGCACCCGCAGGAAGTGGCCGTGCGCCACCAGCACCACACACCCCTCGGTGTTGGCGAACGCGGCCTCCACCCGCGCCAGCACCCGGTCGGCCCGCTCGCCGACCTCCTCGGGCGTCTCCCCGGGACGCTCCGGCGGCCCGGGGGCGACCCCGTCCGTGAACAGGAACCAGTCCGGCCGGCTCCGGTGGATCTCGACGGTCGTGATCCCCTCGTACCCGCCGTAGTCCCACTCGTGCAGGTCCGGATCGACGCGCACCTCGTCCCGCAGCCCGATCAGCTCGGCGGTCTCCCGGGCCCGCTGGAAGGGACTGACGAACGCGGCCCCGATGCGGTGCGACCGGATCAACGGCACCAGGCTCCGCGCCTGCTCCCGCCCGTGCTCGGTCAGCGGGACGTCCGTGAGCCCGGTGTGCCGCCCGGACCGCGACCACTCGGTCTCACCGTGCCGGACCAGAAAGAGATCACCCATGGCTCCAGGCTACGGCGGGGGTTGCGTCTCCTACTGCCGGTACCCGCCCAGGAACCGCCCGATCCGCCCGATGGCCGCCTCCAGGTCCTCCGCGTGGGGCAGCGTCAGGATGCGGAAGTGGTCCGGGCTCGGCCAGTTGAAGCCCGTGCCCTGGACGACCTGGATCTTCTCGCGCAGGAGCAGGTCCAGGACGAAGCGCTCGTCGTCGTGGATCGCGTGCACCTTCGGGTCGATGCGCGGGAAGGCGTACAGCGCGCCCTTGGGCTTGACGCAGGAAACACCCGGGATCTCGTTCAGCTTCTCCCAGGCCACGTCCCGCTGTTCGCGCAGGCGCCCGCCCGGCGCGGTCAGCTCGCGGATGGACTGCCGGCCGCCGAGGGCCGCCTGGATGGCGTACTGGGCGGGCGCGTTGGCGCACAGCCGCATGGAGGCCAGCATGGTCAGGCCCTCCAGGTAGTCCTTCGCGTGCTGCTTCGGGCCCGTGACCACGAGCCACCCGGAGCGGAAGCCCGCCACCCGGTACGTCTTGGACAGGCCGCAGAAGGTGAGGACGACCAGGTCGGGGGCGAGGGCGGCGGCCGAGTGGTGGACGGCGTCGTCGTAGAGGATCTGGTCGTAGATCTCGTCGGCGAAGACCATCAGACCGTGCCGGCGGGCGAGGTCGAGGATGCCCTCGACGATCTCCTTGGGGTAGACCGCGCCGGTGGGGTTGTTGGGGTTGATGATGACGACCGCCTTGGTGCGGTCGGTGATCTTCGACTCCATGTCGGCCAGGTCCGGGTACCAGTCCGCCTGCTCGTCGCACAGGTAGTGGACCGCCTTGCCGCCCGCGAGCGTGGTCACCGCCGTCCAGAGGGGGAAGTCGGGGGCGGGGACCAGTACCTCGTCGCCGTCCTCCAGCAGCGCCTGTACGGCCATGGAGACCAGCTCGGACACGCCGTTGCCGAGGAAGACGTCGTCCACGTCCACCTCCAGACCGAGCGCCTGGTACCGCTGGGCGACGGCCCGGCGGGCGGACAGGACGCCGCGCGAGTCGGTGTAGCCGTGCGCCTGCGGGAGCATCCGGATCATGTCCTGGAGGATCTCCTCCGGCGCCTCGAAGCCGAAGAGCGCCGGGTTGCCGGTGTTCAGGCGCAGCACGCTGTGCCCCGCCTCCTCCAGCGCGTTGGCGTGCTCGATCACCGGGCCGCGGATCTCGTAACAGACCTCGCTGAGCTTGTTCGACTGCCGGAACTCCATGCGCCGCTACCCCTCCGGAATCTGGTGTTGCTTGGTTTTACCAAGTGGCAGCTTGGAAAGTCCAACAACTTGTCTACACTGCGTCGCATGTCACCTCGTCCTCGCCGAAGCTACGACCAGTACTGTTCCGCCGCCCGCGCCCTCGACGCCGTCGGCGACCGCTGGACCCTGCTGATCGTCCGCGAGCTGCTGGCCGGTCCGCGGCGCTACACCGACCTGCACGCCGACCTGCCCGGCGTCAGCACGGACGTACTCGCCTCACGGCTGAAGGACATGGAGCGCGAAGGGCTGGCGACCCGGCGCCGGCTGCCCCCGCCCGGAGCGGCGTACGTCTACGAACTCACCGGGCGCGGCACCGGATTGCTGCCGGTGCTGGAGGCGCTCGGCGCGTGGGGCGCCCGCGAACTGGGGGAACGGCGGCCCACGGACGCCGTCCGGGCGCACTGGTTCGCGCTGCCCCTGCGGCGGGCGCTGCGGGAGGCCGGGGCGGGGGAGGGGGTCGTCGAAGTCAGACTGGAGGAAGGGACCTTCCACCTCTGCGCCGGTGACGGGGCGGAGGGGCCGGTGTACGGCGACGGACCCGCCCCCGGGGAGCCCGACGCACGGCTCGTGCTGGACGCCGGGACCTGCGCGGACCTCTGCCGCGGGGAGATCTCCCTGCGGGACGCGGTGCGCGACGGCCGCGTCGGAGTCACCGGCGAGGGCGCGGTGGCGAAGGCGCTCAGGGAGGCGTGAGACGGCGGAAGGCCCGCCGCGAGGCGGGCCTTCCACGGACGTGACGGACGTTCAGGCGCCCGGCGGCACCCGCGACGGCCGTCCCCGCCCGCGCGTCAGCGCGTAGCCGCCGACGCCCGCGAGCGCGGCCAGCACACCGCCGATCCCGGTCCACACCCACCGGTCGGACCACCAGCCGGAGGACCAGCCGTCCTCGGGCTCGATCGCGGACAGCACCGCGCCGCGGTCCTCCTCGGCCTCGTCCGCACCGGACTTCATCGCGACGCCCGGCACCAGCGGCTCGGACAGCGAACCGTCCACCGCCGCCGCGCCGCCCATGTCCTTCGAGCCGACCTCGATCTCGGCGCCCACCCGGACGCCGAGGTCGGAGGTGGGCAGGTCCACGACGGTCAGCCGGACGTAGTACGTGCCCGGCAGCGGGTCGTTCGCCCACGGCTCGGACCAGGCGCGGACGGTGCGCAGCACGCAGGCCAGCTCCACGGAGGAGGCGTCCGCCGCCGCGGTGCGGGTCTGGGCGCCCCACTGGCAGGCCTGGCGCCGGCGCAGACCGTCGTACACGTCGACCCGCCAGGTCTGGGCCGCGTGCGTCTCGGGCAGCTTCACCGTGGTCCGCACCGTGGGACGCTGGCCGGCGTCGGCCGGGAACGACCAGTACAGGTAGTCGCCGGCGGCACCGTTCGCGGTCGCACGCTGCCCCTGCTCGATCTCGGTCGCCGTCCGGAAGGAGGTGCCCGCCGTCGTGGGCGCGTCACCGTCCCCGGACGGGTCCGCGGCGGGCGAGGAGTCGGCCGCCGCCGGGGTCGCGGCGAGGCCCAGCAGCACAGCGGCGGCACTCAGGGCTCGTACGGCACGCACAGTTCTTCCAGCACGCATCAGTTGGTCCTCCAGACCGCGAACCGCCAGCGCGACAGCCAGCCCCACAGCAGACCGGCGAGGAAACCGGCGAGCACCAGCACGCCGAGCAGCCACCAGCCGCGCCCGAGACCGAACGAGGCCACGTCGTCGGCGTCGCCGGGACCGTCCACGACGTCGACGGTCAGCTCCAGCGGCAGCCCCGGCGTGGTCTTCACACCGGCGGCGACGGAGAAGGAGTTGGTGACCTGGAGGCACACGGCCTCGGCCGCCGGCTTGTCCCCGTCCGCCTCGTCGCCCTCCGCCTTCGGATACCGCAGACCGGTCGAGATCACGTCCGTACGGCCGTTGCCCGCGGCCTCACCGCGCACGATCTCCCGGCCGTGCACCGTCACCGCCCGCAGCAGCACGCCGTGGGACGGATTGACGGCACGGTCCGCGCCGACGCTCACCGAGGCGCGCAGCTCCTGTCCCGGCAGCACGTCCACCCGGTACCAGCGCTCCTGGCCGAACTCCTCGCGGTCGGTGTACAGCCCCGACTCCAGCGTCGGCGCCTTCGCGCAGGAGCCGGCGCCCTCGGTGGGCACCGGCGTCACCACGGGGTCGGCCGCGCGGTCCACCAACTGGTTGACCCGGTCCGTGAGTTCGTCGGTGTGCTCGACGGAGGTGTACGTCCCGCCGGTCGCCTCGGCGATGCAGCTGAGCTGCTGCCGCATCTTGGCGTTGGGGACCAGGCCGAGCGTGTCGATGGTCAGCCCGATGCCCTTCGCGGCGATCTCGCGCGCCACCTCGCACGGGTCGAGCGGGGCGCAGGTGTCCTCGCCGTCGCTGATCAGCACGATCCGCTTGGAACCGTCACCGCCCTCGAGGTCGTCGGCCGCCGCGAGCAGCGCGGGGCCGATCGGCGTCCAGCCGGTGGGCGACAGGGTCGCCACCGCGGTCTTGGCCTCGGTGCGGTCCAGCGGGCCCACCGGGTAGAGCCGCGCGGTGTCCTTGCAGCCCCGCTTGCGGTCGTCGCCCGGGTAGTCGGCGCCCAGCGTCCGGATGCCCAGCTCCACCTCCCCGGGCGTCGCGTCGAGCACCTCGTTGAACGCCTGCTTCGCCGCGGCCATCCGCGTCCCGCCGTCTATGTCCCGGGTCCGCATCGACCCACTGACGTCGAGCACGAGATTGACCTTCGGTGCGTCCTCGCCCGTGGGTTCACCGGCGGCCGCGCCGGACGGGAACGCCAACCCCGCCGTCAGCGCGGCGAGCAGGGCACAGGCACCCGCCGCCAGCCGTGTTCTTGTGATCATCGGCGGATCTTATTGATCAGTGGTGCCGGGTTCCAAAACGAGACCGCGAGGACGCCCCGACTTCATCCCCAGTGCAGCGGATTGGGCAGCCGGGCCCAGAGGTCCCCGCCGCTCTCCGGTGAAGTGCGCATCAGTGTCAGCGCCTTGACGGGCAGCGGCTCCTCGCACAGCGCCACGACGTCCGGTGTGCGCGGCAGTTCGCGCACCGCCCCCGCCAGCGCCTCCCGCAGCGCCGGACCGGATCCCACGGTCGCCGCCAGCGCTCCACCCACCAGCGAACCGAACAGCTTGCGGCGCAGCACCTCCGGGTCGTCCGTGAGCATCCGCGGCGGCAGCTCGGGGGCCGGGACGCCGTGCCGCGCCAGGCGTGCCGGGCTCACCCTGATGTCGGCGAGGTCGCGGTAGACCAGGCGCAGGGGCTCGCCCGCCCGGTCCAGCACGACCAGCAGGTTCTGGCCGTGCGCCTCCAGGGCCACGCCCAGCTCCAGGGCGCGCAGTCCGACGGTGAGCGCGAGCCGGGCGAAGGCGGCCGGCCAGCCGGGGCGGCGGGGCAGCCCGGTGGTGGCCAGGGCGGCCACCGGAACGACGCGCTCGTCGGCGCTCGCGTACACCTCGGGCGACTCGCGCAGCACGGCGGCCAGGTCGGGGGAGTGGGCGGTGGCCGCCCCGAGGGTGCGGGTCATGTGGAGCAGGCCGTCCGTACGCGCCGCCAGCGCCTCCCCGAAGGCCGACAGGGTCGCCGACGCGGCGATCGAGGCGACCGAGATGTCCCGCACGGAGGAGGTGAGCCGGGCGCTGAGCGCCGTCTTGACGTGCGGTCCGCCGGGCACGGCGAGCGTACGCAGGGACATCAGCGGGCGGGCGGCGATCCGCTCCTCGCACGGTCGCTTCAGCACGTGCGCCGCCTGCCACGGATGCACCGGGACCAGCACCCTCGCCCCGTCCCGCAGGTCCGTCGGCCACACCCCCGTCACCAGGCACCCGGAGCCCGGCACGGGCACCAGTCCCAGCCCCACCACCGGCCGGTGCTCGGGCCCGTACGCGAGCTGGTCCGCCACCGAGAAGCCCGGACGGGAACGGCAGCCCGGGTGGTAGGGATGCCCGTCCACCACCCGCTGCTCCCAGGACCAGTCATGTTCCGGCCACTCGTCCGGGTGATTCTCCGGGGCTGTCCGCGACAGCGCCAACGACGCGACGCTGTGCCCGAGTTCCGCCGCGAACCCCGCCGAGTGCGGCACGGCGAGGTCCGTCGTCAGCCGCGCCGGATCGTCGTAGGGCACGTCGTCGAGGCGTACGACGCCGACGTACGCGTCCGTCCGGTACGGGTCGGCTGCCGGACCGGCCAGCCGGCGGCCGTCCCGCAGGCGCAGGACGAGCCCGTCGCGCACGGCGTCCCGGCCCCTGACCCACGGCAGCGGTTCATGGGCGAACGCACGCCACAACCGGGTCAGTACCGCCGCGCGGGCGCCGGGCAGCCCGGCCGTGAACCCGGGCAGCAGACCGGGACGCACGACGGCCAGTTCGTCGGCGACCTCTGCCTCCGCGGTGGGGGGACGATGCACGGGCGGGCTCCTCGGGTACGAGTAGGAGGTCACGGCACGGGGACGACGAAGGACATGGCGACAGACATACTGATCGTCTCCGCCTCTCCGCCATGGACAAACCGTAGGGAACGAGTGGAACGCGTGGATTTCCTGCCCCCGCCCACCGGCGCCGACGCCGCCACACGGGACATCACCGGACACGCCGGCGCCGCCCCGAGCGTGGCCGAACTCGCCGACGCCTACGCGATGGTGCCACTGCTCAACTGCCTGCTGCGCGAGGTGGCCGAACCCCTGCCGAACCCCGGCCCCCGGCCCGTGTACCGGCTGCCCGGCGGCCGACTGCTGCGAGTGCGCGCGGGCCGCCGCCCCGCCGATCCGGAGGTCGCCACGGCGGCGGGCGGCTGGCACCCGGTCGGCCACACCACGCTGGTGAAACTCGTCGCCGAGGAGCTGCGCCACCACACCGGCCTGCCCAACCACGAACTGCCCACCGAGATCACCGACAGCCGCGACACGGTGGCCGCCCTGCTCACGGCCCGCGCCCGCGCCACCCCGCCCCAGGACCCCTACCTCCGCTCCGAACAGGCCCTCCTCACCGGCCACACCCACCACCCGGCCCCCAAGGCGCGCGGTGGGGGCCCGCACGCCGCCTGGCTGCCGTACGCGCCCGAGGCGCACGCCCGCTTCCCGCTGACCCTGCTCGCCGTGCGCGAGGACACGGTCGTCGAGGAGGGCGACACCACCCCCCTCGACGCCCTGGCCGACGCCCCGCCCGGCTACCGGCTGCTCCCGGCCCACCCCTGGCAGCTCGACCTGACCGCGGGCACCCTCGCCCCCGCCTTCGCCGACGGCCGCCTCCTCCGCCTCGGCACGACCGGCGGCTTCGTCTGGCCGACGGCCGCGATCCGCACGGTCTACGCCCCCGACCCCGATCTCTTCCTCAAGTTCAGCCTCGACGTACGCATCACCAATGACATCCGCCGCCTGTGGCGCCACGACCTGCTGAAGCTGCGCCGCACCGACACCGCCGTCATCGAGGCCTTCGACGCCATCGGCCCACCGGCCGCCTGGCTCGCCGACCGCGGCTACCGGACGGCGGACTTCGCCTTCGAGGAGTTGGCCGTCGTGGTCCGCGACGGCCTGCGGGACCGCGTCCTGCCGGGCGCCACCCCGCTGCTCGCCGCCGCACTCGCCGAGGGCTTCGAGGGCAGCCCCCTGGAGGCCGCCACCGACCCGGCGGCCTGGTGGGAGGCGTACCTCGCGGCCGTCGTCCCGCCCGTCCTGACTGCCTTCGCCGAGGACGGGGTCGTCCTGGAGGCGCACCTGCAGAACACCCTGGTCGCCGTGGACGCGGCCGGTACGCCGGTGCAGGCCCTGTTCCGCGACGCGGAGGGCGTCAAGCTGCTGCCGGACACCTCGCGGACGGCCGGGTGGGAGCGGCTGGTGTACTGCCTCGTCGTCAACCACCTCATGGAGATCGCCGCCGCCCTGGCCGAACACCACTCGGGGTTCGATCCCTGGCCCGCCGCCCGCCGCGCCCTGGCCCGCCACACCGACCTGCCGGAGATCCCGTCCCTCCTCACCGCACCCACCCTCCCCGCCAAGACCAACCTCCTGCTCCGCTGGACCGGCGCGGACGGGGCCGACGCGCGGTACCGGCCACTGGCCAATCCTTTGCGGAGGGCGTGAACGTCAGTGGCCGGTCGTGTACGTGAGGAAACGGGTCCACGCCGCCGGGGAGACGGCGAGCTGGTCGCCCTGGCGCACCTTGGAGTCCCGGACGTGGACGGTGCCGGGACAGGCGGCGACCTCGACGCAGTCGCCCTCGCTTCCGCTGCTGTAGCTGGACTTGTGCCACGTCATCGCCACTTCGACGCAGCTGTCGCCTTGGGAGCCGCTGTAACTGCTCTTGAACCAGGCCAGTCCGGACGTGTTCATAGCGCTCCTCGCATTCGCTTCAACAGGCCCACGGAGTCCTCGGGGGTCAGGGCCTGTGAACGCATCTTGGCATAGCGCTGGTGGAGCACGCTGATAGCCTTACGATCGGTGATCAGCCGCCCGTTCTTCTGTCCCTCCGAGTAACCGAACCACTGGTTGTCCGGCGTCTCCGCCAACTGCATCGGGCCGTCCAACCCCGCGTGCACCGGCTGGCGCAGGGGCATCAGTTGGAACTCCACGTTCCAGTGCCGCTCGACCACGCCCAGCAGGTGGTCGTACAGCTCGCGCGTCACCTCCTGGCCGCCCGTGCCGCGCTCCAGGACCGCCTGCTCCACGATGAAGCTGAACGCCGTCGGAGGGTTCCGGCTCGTCGCCAGGAGTTCGTGCCGGGCCATGCGGGCCGTGATCCGGTCGTTCATCTCCTTCTCGGCGGGCAGTGGCGGCACGCTGAACGACACCACCCGCGCATACCCCTCCGTCTGCAACAGCCCCGGCACCACCCGGCACTCATACGTGTACAGACTCACCGCCTCCGCCTCGAACCGCGCCCACTGCCGGAACCAGCTCGCCAGCCCCGGCTGCCGTGACAGATGCCGTGCCGCACCCCGCAGCGCCCCGAACGCGTCGAGAACCTCCTCCGCGCGCTCCACGAAATCCACCGGCGGAAACCGCCGCCCCTGCTCGATCGACGCCACCGTCGGCACCGAGTACCGCACCTGCGGCGCGAACTCCTCCTGCGTCAGCCCTGCCCGTTTGCGGAACGCCTTGAGGACCTCCCCGAAGGTCCTGAGACTGTCCGACCGCTCCGGTTCCCCGCCCCCGCAAGGCGCATCCGCGCCACCCGCACCGTCCGACATCCAGGGCACCTCCCACACGTACACCCACTCGGGCAAACCCACCGAACGGGCCCATGGTCACGGATGGTTACCCCTACCGTCCACTGTCCGTACCCGTACGCTGACCCTGCGTACCGGTCGCCGAGCTGGTGAGCGGTCGTCGCCGCAGGTGGGATGGGCGGCATGAGAGCAGCTTCCACCCCCCGACTCCCGGTCACCGCGCGTGTGTTCGTGCAGCGGTTCAGCTCCACCCCGCGCGGTGCACGACTGGCCCGGCATCTCGCCCTGCACCGCCTGGACGCGTGGGGCGTCCCCTACGGCTCGCCGGTCTCCGACACGGCCGCGGTGCTGGTCGCGGAGCTGGCGGCGAACGCCGTGACGCACGGGCGGGTGCCGGGGCGGGACATCGAGGTGCGGCTGCGGCTGGACGCGTACACGCTGCGGATCGACGTGTCCGACAGCAGGGGGGAGAGGCGGCCGCGCGGGCCGGAGAGCACGGCCGCGGTGACGCCGGAGGCCGAGCGCGGCCGGGGTCTGCTGCTCGTGGACGCGCTCGCCGACCGGTGGGGCGTGTTCGACCGCGTACCCGTCGGCAAGACGGTCCGCGCGGAGCTGGACCTGCCGCTCCGGTGAGCGGCGGGGCCCCGCCCCGTGTGGCCGGCGTGCATATGCTCGCCCCATGCTCACCGAAGTCACCGCCACCCGCTACATCGAGCCCCTGCGCACCGGCGGCTCCGTCCCCGGCGTCGTGGAGGCCGACGACCTCGGCACCTACGTGCTGAAGTTCACCGGCTCCGCGCAGGGCCGCAAGGCGCTGGTCGCCGAGGTGATCGTGGGTGAGCTGGCCCGGGAGCTGGGGCTGCGGGTGCCGGAGCTGGTGCTCGCGCACTTCGACCCGGCGATCGGCGCCGGCGAACCGCACCAGGAGGTGCGGGACCTGCTGGACGCCAGCGCGGGGCTCAACCTCGGCATGGACTACCTGTCGGGCGGCGCCGACCTCACGCCCGAGCTGGCCGAGGTGTTCCCGGTGGACGCGGCGGAGGCCGGGCGCGTGGTCTGGCTGGACGCGCTCACCGTCAACGTCGACCGCACGGTGCACAGCTCCAACCTGATGGTCTGGCCCACCTCCGGCACGGTGCCCCCGAGGCTGTGGCTGATCGACCACGGCGCGGCGCTGGTCTTCCACCACCGCTGGGGCGCGTCCCCGCCCGAGAAGGCGTACGATTTCCGCCACCACGCCCTCGGCCACTACGCGCCCGATGTCCGGGCCGCCGACGCCGAACTGGCGCCGAAGGTGACGGAGGAGCTATTGCGCGAGGTGGTGGGGCGGGTGCCGGAGGGCTGGCTGACCTGCGAGGCGGGTCTGGACACGCCGGACGAGGTGCGTGCCGCCTACGTCGAGTACCTGCTCACCCGCGCCCGCGCCTCCCGGCAGTGGCTGCCCACCGGGTTCCCGACCCGCGAGGAACTCGCCGCCGAGAACGCCGCCCGCGCGGAGCGCACCCGGCGCGGCCGTCCCGACTGGCTCAAGCGCGTCCCCGACCTGCACGGCAAGCCGCCCGCCGAGCAGGACTGGTCCGTGCACCTGGGCTGAACGCACGACCGCGCCCCCGGTGCTGTGCGGTACCGGGGGCGCGGTCGTGCCGTATGAGGCGTCAGCCCTTCAGCTGCTCGTACGCCGGCAGCGTCAGGAAGTCGGCGTAGTCCTCGTCGAGCGAGACGGTCAGCAGCAGGTCGTGGGCCTGCTGCCAGTTGCCGGCCGCGAAGGCCTCGTCGCCGATCTCGGCGCGGATGTTGGCCAGTTCCTCGGCGGCGACCTTGCGGGCCAGCTCGGCGGTGACCCGCTCGCCGTTGTCGAGGACGACGCCCGCGTTGATCCACTGCCAGATCTGCGAGCGGGAGATCTCGGCGGTGGCCGCGTCCTCCATCAGGTTGAAGATGGCGACGGCGCCCAGGCCGCGCAGCCAGGCCTCGATGTAGCGGATGCCGACCTGGACGGCGTTGACCAGGCCCGCGTACGTCGGCTTGGCGTCGAGGGAGTCGATGGCGATCAGGTCGGCCGCCTTGACGTCGACGTCCTCGCGCAGACGGTCCTTCTGGTTCGGCTTGTCGCCGAGGACCTTGTCGAAGGACTCCATGGCGATCGGGACCAGGTCGGGGTGGGCCACCCAGGAGCCGTCGAAGCCGTCGCCGGCCTCGCGGTCCTTGTCGGCGCGGACCTTCTCGAAGGCCACCTTGTTGACCTCGGCGTCGCGGCGCGAGGGGATGAAGGCAGCCATGCCGCCGATCGCGTGCGCGCCGCGCTTGTGGCAGGTGCGGACGAGGAGTTCGGTGTACGCGCGCATGAACGGGGCGGTCATCGTCACCGCGTTGCGGTCCGGAAGGACGAACTTCTCGCCGCCGTCACGGAAGTTCTTGACGATGGAGAAGAGGTAGTCCCAGCGGCCGGCGTTCAGGCCGGAGGCGTGATCGCGCAGCTCGTAGAGAATCTCCTCCATCTCGTACGCGGCCGTGATCGTCTCGATCAGGACGGTGGCGCGGACGGTGCCCTGCGGGATGCCGACGTAGTCCTGCGCGAAGACGAAGACCTCGTTCCAGAGGCGGGCCTCCAGGTGCGACTCGGTCTTGGGCAGGTAGAAGTACGGGCCCTTGCCGAGGTCCAGCAGGCGCTGGGCGTTGTGGAAGAAGTAGAGGCCGAAGTCGACCAGGGCGCCGGGGACCGGGCGGCCGTCGACCTGGAGGTGGCGCTCGTCGAGGTGCCAGCCGCGGGGGCGCATGACGACCGTCGCCAGCTCCTCGGCCGGGCGCAGCGCGTACGACTTGCCGGTGCGCTCGTCGGTGAAGTCGATGGTGCGGGTGTAGGCGGAGGCCAGGTTGAGCTGGCCCAGGACGACGTTCTCCCAGGTCGGGGCGGAGGCGTCCTCGAAGTCCGCGAGCCAGACCTTCGCGCCCGAGTTCAGGGCGTTGATGGTCATCTTGCGGTCCGTGGGGCCGGTGATCTCGACGCGGCGGTCCTGGAGCGCGTCCGGAGCGGGGGCCACCTTCCAGGAGTCGTCAGCGCGGATCGCGGCGGTCTCCGGGAGGAAGTCGAGCGTGGAGGTGCGGGCGATCTCGGCGCGGCGCTCCGCTCGGCGGGCGAGGAGCTCGTCACGCCGGGGCGTGAACCGCCGGTGCAGCTCGGCCACGAAGGCGAGCGCCGCATCGGTGAGGACCTCCTCCTGCCGGGGCAGGGGCTCGGCGTCGACGATGGCCAGCGTGGACGGCGCTGGTGCGGACATGAGCTGTCACTTCCTTCAGCGGTGGCACCGGGTGCCAGGGGGCGCGTATGGGGGCATAGCGCACTCGCTGTGCGGTCGAGTGCTTCTGGTCAGTGGATAGTAGTTTCCTCATCGTGGAACTTCAATGGTTTGTTGATGTCGAGATTCTCTGAGTCGAGGGACAGTGGCGCCCAGTGCCACACCCCTCACTCAAGGTGGCGCAGGTCGGCCTCGGTGTCGATGTCGTACGGCCGTGAGACGTCCCCGCACTCGACGAGCGTGATCCGCGCCTCGTGTTCCCTCAGATAGGCGCGTGCCCCCCGGTCGCCGGTGGCACTCGCCATGACGCCCGGCCAGTGATCGGCGCCGAGGAGGACGGGGTGGCCGCGCGCGCCCGCGTACGCCGCCGACACGAGGGAGGCTCCGTCCCGGAATCCGCCGCGCACCCGGGCCATCGCCTCGGCGCCGATGCCGGGCTGGTCCACCAGTGAGACCAGGGCGGCCCGCGCTCCCGTCCCGGCGAGGGAGGCGAGTCCGGCGCGCAGCGACGACCCCATGCCCTGCTCCCAGTCCGGGTTCTCCACGACCACGCAGCCGTCGAGCGCCGCCCGCTCGCGTACGGCGTCGGCGCGCGCCCCCAGAACCACGTGCACGCGGGCGCAACCGGCGGCGCGCAATGATGCGATCGCATGTTCGACGAGTGGGTGTCCGCGGTGTTCGAGCAAGGCCTTGGGCCGTCCGCCGAGCCGCCGCCCGCCTCCGGCGGCGAGCAGCAGCCCCGCCACCTGCTCTTCGGTCTCCGTCATGCGTCCTGCATACCTGACGGTCCGCCGAACCCCGCGATCCGAACAGGGATTTCGGAGGCTGAATTTCGGCCCGCGCGGTGGCGCGTTCGGCAGGGGGTGGCGTTTACTGGCCCGCGTCCCCGGCGCCCGACCAGTGTCAGGGGGCGCTCGGCACGTTCACCACTAAGGGGCGCACAACGGGGTGCGAGGGGGAGGGCTGTGTTGCGAAGCTTGGGGCAGGGGCAGGTGACCGTTGGCGACGAGGACGTGAGGGTGGTCGCGTTGCGCACCGCGGTGGCGCGGCTGCGCCGCCAACTCGCCGTGCTGCCCGCCGACTTCCCGGACCGGGCGATCGCCGAGGACGAACTCGCCGACCTCGCCGCGATGACGGCGCACGGTGTGCCGGAGGTGCCGCGGCTGCACCGCTCCCTGCTCCTGATAGCGGGCGCGATCGGCTCCGTCAGCGCCCTGTCGCGGGGGCTGACGGAGGTCCGTCACGCCGTGGAACTCTTCGGGGACCCGCCGCATCGCTGATCGGCGGGTCGCGGACTACGCCGCGGGGTTGCCGTTCGAGGTCAGCAGGGCCTCGGACAGTTCCGCCGCCACCTGCTGGAGCAGCGGCACCATCCGCTCGGTCGCGGCCTCGGTGACCCGGCCGGCCGGACCGGAGATGGAGATCGCGGCGGCGGTGGGGGAGTCGGGCACGGAGACGGCCAGGCAGCGGACTCCGATCTCCTGCTCGTTGTCGTCGATCGCGTAGCCCTGGCGCCGCACCTCCTCCAGTGCCGCGATGAAGCCGTCCGGCGTGGTGATCGTCTTCTCGGTCGCGGCGGGCATGCCGGTGCGACCGAGCAGGGCCCGCACCTCGTCCGCCGGGAAGTCCGCGAGCAGCGCCTTGCCGACGCCGGTGGAGTGCGGCAGGACGCGCCGGCCGACCTCGGTGAACATGCGCATCGAGTGCTTGGACGGCACCTGGGCGACGTACACGATCTCGTCGCCGTCGAGCAGCGCCATGTTCGCCGTCTCGCCGGTCTCCTCGACCAGGCGGGCCAGGTGCGGGCGTGCCCAGGTGCCGAGCAGCCGGGAGGCCGACTCGCCGAGCCGGATCAGGCGCGGACCGAGCGCGTACCGGCGGTTGGGCTGCTGGCGTACGTAGCCGCAGGCCACGAGGGTGCGCATCAGGCGGTGGATGGTCGGCAGCGGCAGGCCGCTGCTCGCGGAGAGCTCGCTGAGGCCGACCTCGCCGCCCGCGTCCGCCATCCGTTCGAGCAGGTCGAAGGCGCGTTCCAGGGACTGGACGCCACCTGTGGCGGACCTGGCGGAGTCGGTGGTGCTGGCGCTGGACGTCGGCACGGCACGTTCCTTTCGGGGCTGGCGGGAGGAAAGAAGCGTACCCGGCAGCCGGTTGACTACCGGCTTGTACGTAGCTACGTTCTGCTTGCTGGAATTCTAATTCCGCTTTGTGGAAACGTCCAGGGTTGAGCCGTGGGCATGCCCGCCCAAAGGGTGCCTCTTGACGGCGCGGAGGCGGGAATGAAGACTCCTTCGACAGGAGGCTTCAACAGAACGTTGAAAAACCAGGCGGCAGAAAGAGGGGTTTCGGGTGTCCGGAGCTGAACTGGTGCTGCGCTCGACGCGCGTCATCACCCCCGAGGGGACACGTGCCGCGTCGATCGCGGTGACCGGGGAGAAGATCACGGCGGTCCTGCCGTACGACGCCCCCGTCCCGGACGGCGCCCGGCTGGAGGACGTGGGCGACCACGTCGTACTGCCCGGACTGGTCGACACCCACGTGCACGTGAACGACCCCGGCCGCACCGAGTGGGAGGGCTTCTGGACCGCCACCCGCGCCGCGGCGGCCGGCGGCATCACCACCCTCGTCGACATGCCGCTGAACTCGATCCCGCCGACCACCACGGTCGACAACCTGCGCACCAAGCGCGAGGTCGCCGCCGACAAGGCCCACATCGACGTCGGCTTCTGGGGCGGCGCGCTGCCCGACAACGTCAAGGACCTGCGTCCGCTGCACGAGGCCGGGGTCTTCGGCTTCAAGGCGTTCCTGTCCCCGTCGGGCGTGGACGAGTTCCCGCACCTCGACCAGGAGCAGCTCGCCCGGTCGCTCGCGGAGATCGCCGCCTTCGACGGCCTGCTGATCGTGCACGCCGAGGACCCGCACCACCTGGCCGCGGCCCCGCAGCAGGGCGGCCCGAAGTACTCCCACTTCCTCGCCAGCCGCCCGCGCGACGCCGAGGACACCGCGATCGCGACCCTGCTGGCGCAGGCCAAGCGGTTCAACGCCCGCGTGCACGTCCTGCACCTCTCCTCCAGCGACGCCCTGCCGCTGATAGCCGAGGCCCGCGCCGACGGCGTCAAGGTGACGGTCGAGACCTGCCCGCACTACCTCACCCTCACGGCCGAGGAAGTTCCGGACGGCGCCAGCGAGTTCAAGTGCTGCCCGCCCATCCGCGAGGCCGCCAACCAGGACCTGCTGTGGCAGGCGCTCGTCGACGGCACCATCGACTGCGTGGTCACCGACCACTCGCCGTCCACCGCCGACCTGAAGACCGGCGACTTCGCCACCGCCTGGGGCGGCATCGCAGGCCTCCAGCTCAGCCTGCCGGCGATGTGGACCAAGGCCCGCGAGCGCGGCCTCGGCCTGGAGGACGTCGTGCGCTGGATGTCCGTGAACACGGCCCGCCAGGTCGGCCTCGACGGGCGCAAGGGCGCCATCGCCGCCGGCCACGACGCCGACTTCGCCGTCCTCGCCCCCGACGAGACCTTCACCGTCGACCCGGCCGCCCTCCAGCACCGCAACCGCGTCACCGCGTACGCGGGCAAGACCCTGCACGGCGTCGTGAAGTCCACCTGGCTGCGCGGAGCGCGCATCGTGGCGGACGGCGCGTTCACCGACCCGAAGGGACAGCTCCTCAACCGGACCCCCTGACAGGCGTCCGGACCTGCCCCAACACACACTCGAACGACCCCGGAAGGAACACCTGATCACCGTGACGGCCCAGCAGAACACCTCGTTGGCCAGCTTCACCGGAGACGCGAACCCCTACGGAGGCGGCGACCCGTACGCGGACTACCGCACCGCCGACCTCCCCGTCACCCAGTACGCCAACCTTGCCGACCGGCAGCTCGGCGCGGGTGTCGTCGCCGCCAACGACGAGTTCTTCGCCCAGCGCGAGAACCTGCTGGTGCCCGAGCGCGCCGAGTTCGACCCCGAGCACTTCGGGCACAAGGGCAAGGTCATGGACGGCTGGGAGACCCGCCGCCGGCGCGGTGTCTCGGCCGAGCACCCCTGGCCCACCGAGGACGACCACGACTGGGCGCTGATCCGCCTCGGCGCCCCCGGCGTGATCCGCGGCATCGTCGTCGACACCGCCCACTTCCGCGGCAACTACCCGCAGGCCGTCTCCGTCGAGGGCACCTCGGTCGCCGGCTCCCCGTCGCCCGAGGAGCTGCTCGCGGACGACGTGAAGTGGACGACCCTCGTCCCGCGCACCGCGGTCGGCGGCCACGCGGCCAACGGGTTCGCCGTCTCCGCCGAGCAGCGCTTCACCCACCTGCGCCTCAAGCAGCACCCCGACGGCGGCATCGCCCGCCTGCGCGTCTACGGCGAGGTCGTGCCCGACCCGGCGTGGCTCGCCGCCCTCGGCACCTTCGACGTGGTCGCCCTGGAGAACGGCGGCCAGGTCGAGGACGCCTCCAACCTCTTCTACTCGCCGGCCACCAACACCATCCAGCCGGGCCGCTCCCGCAAGATGGACGACGGCTGGGAGACCCGCCGCCGCCGCGACCAGGGCAACGACTGGATCAGCTACCGGCTGGTGGACCGCGTCCAGATCCGCGCGATCGAGATCGACACGGCGTACCTGAAGGGCAACTCGGCGGGCTGGGCCTCGGTGTCCGTGAAGGACGGCGAGTCCGGCGAGTGGCGCGAGGTCCTGCCGCGCACCCGCATGCAGCCCGACACCAACCACCGCTTCGTCCTGCCCGAGGCGGCCGTCGGCACCCACGCGCGCGTGGACATCTTCCCCGACGGCGGCATCTCCCGCCTGCGCCTGTTCGGCTCCCTGACCGAGGACGGCGCGGCCCACCTCGCCGCCCGCCACCAGGAGCTGGGCGGCTGACCCGCCCTTTGGACCCGTGGGGCGCGCCCGGCCTGGACAGCACCGGCGCGCCCCACGCGCATGACCACACGACGAACGCCACCGGTCCGGCGCCAACGCCGCGCGCATCAGCGGGCCGGTCCGGTGGCTGATTCCCCGTACCGTCGGCGCGGGGCCGGGTGGCCCGCCGTCCGTGGGGCCGGCCCGGGACCGGGTGACCGTCGCGCGGGTCCTCGGCGTCGGCTGATGGCTGCCGTGCGGTCGGTGTCGAGGTGGCTGCCGTCCCTGCCGCCGGTGTCGGCCGGGTGGCCGTACGGCCCCGGAGGACCGCCCGGGCGAGCGGCCGTAGGAGTCGGCGCGGGCCGGGCGGCGGCCGATCGCGGCGTCAGGCGGGGTGGCCCCCGGCCGCGCCGCCGGTGCCGGGCCGGGACACCGGTCGCCCCGCACCCTCGGCGTCAGGCGGCGTGGCCGCCGTCCACCGCGAACTCCGCCCCGGTGACGTACGCGGCCGACGCCAGGTGGGCGACGGTCGCCGCGACCTCCTCGGCCCTGCCGAAGCGGCCCAGCGCCGTCAGTGCCGCCTGGGCGTCGGCGTAGGGGCCGTCGGCCGGGTTCATGTCGGTGTCGACGGGCCCGGGGTGGACGATGTTCGCGGTGATGCCGCGCCCGCCCAGTTCACGGGCCAGTGCCTTGGTCAGCCCGACCAGCGCCGCCTTGCTCATCGCGTACAGCGTCCCGCCGGGGCCCGGCACCCGCAGGGCCATGCAGCTGCCGACGGTGATGATCCGCCCGCCCTCCGTCATGAGGGCGGCCGCCGCCCGCGCGGTGAGGAAGACGCCCCGCACATTGACGGCCAGCACCCGGTCCACATCGGCGACCGTGAAGCCCTCGACGGGGCCGAGCAGCCCGACGCCCGCGTTGTTGACCAGCACGTCGAGCCGGCCCAGCGCGTCGGCGGCTCGCTCCACCGCCTCCGTCGCCTCCTCCGCGTCGGCACAGTCGGCGCGCAGGGCCACCGCCCGGCGGCCCAGGGCCTCGACGGCCCGGACGACGTCGTCGGCCGCGTCCTTGCGGTTCACATAGGTCAGGGCCACGTCGGCGCCCTCCCGCGCCAGCCGCAGCGCGGTCGCCGCGCCGATACCGCGGCTGCCGCCGGTCACCAGGGCCGCCCGGCCGGCCAGCGGCGCCGGCGCGTGGCGGGAAGGGTTCGGGTTCGTGTTCGCACTTGTGTTCATGGCCCCATCCCACCGGCCCGGCGCGCCTGACGCTGGCGGCGAACGGACACGGACCTGGTGCGGGGACCGCCGCTGCCGTGTGAACACCCCGAAAACACATATGACCTCCCGGGAAACTCCATCACCTTGTCATTGACATGCCACTGTCTACGCGCGTCATCATGAGGTCATGCGATTCCCCCCACGCGTCGCTCGGTTCGGCGCAGCAGCCGCAGTCCTGTCCGCCCTCCTTGTTGGCGGCACCGTCTCCGCGACCACGGCCGGCGCCGCCCCCGCCGCGGTCGGCGACATCTGCTACAGCGATCTGCCCTCCCAGGCCCACGACACGCTCGACCTGATCGCGCAGGGCGGCCCCTACCCGTTCGAGCAGGACGGCACCGTCTTCCAGAACCGGGAGGGCATCCTCCCCGGCCAGTCCACCGGCTACTACCACGAGTACACCGTGATCACGCCGGGCTCGGACACGCGGGGCGCCCGCCGCATCGTCACCGGTGAGGACTACCAGGAGGACTACTACACGGCCGACCACTACGCCTCGTTCGACCTCGTCGACCACGGCTGCTGAGGGCGGCGGCCACCGCTGGTCCGGGGGTACGGCTCACCCGGATCTGTGGCGCTCGGCGGCGGCGAACAGCGCGCCGCCGAGCGCGAGCAGCGCGATGCTCGCGTACACCTCGTAGCCGTCGAGGAAGCCGATCCGCTGCACCAGGCCCCAGTTCCAGTCGGTGAACTCGTGCACCAGGCCCGCAACGCCCTGGATCACGGCCATCAGACCCAGAAACTCCAGCAATTCCTTCATGCCCCGACCCTCGCCCCGCGGTCCCCCCACACACATCGGCCGCGGGGCGAGTCCTGCCCGCTGGAAGGCGACGTCGTGCGTGCCGCGGCGCGTCGAAAGTCGCCGGTTCCGCGACTTTGGTCGACGATCCCGTTCGCCCGGCCGTCCAGACCTCGGCTTCTGCGTAGATTTGTCGACTGTGAACAGTGACAAGCAGGCTACGGCGACCCCGGCGTTCGTCAAGCGGCGCTGGGTGCTGCCGGCGGCGCTGGTCGAGGACCTGTACCCGGAACCGCGGTGCCCGGGTGGCAGGCCCCGGCGCACCGCGCGGGACTGGTTCGTCGACTTCGCCTGCTTCCTTCTGGCGGTCACCATCGGTCTGCTCGCCGCCGACGTGCTGGACGAGGAGCCGAACCTGTCGCCCGCCATGGCCGTCGCCGACCAGGTGATCGGTGCCCTGGCCTGCGCCGCCGTCTGGCTCCGCCGCAGGTGGCCGGTGGGGCTGGCCGCGGCGATGGTGCCCGTCTCGCTGGTCTCGGCCACCGCGGGCGGCGCCGTCCTCGCCTCCCTGTTCACGCTCGCCGTGCACCGTCCCTTCCGGTACGTGGCCTGGATCGGCGGCGCGAGCGTCGCCCTGACGCCCCTGTACTACTGGATGCGCCCGGAGCCCGAGCTGCCCTACCTGGCGTCGCTCCTCATGGCCACACTGCTCGCCGTCACGGTCATCGGTTGGGGCCTGCTCGTCCGTTCCAAGCGCCAGCTCCTGCTCAGCCTGCGCGACCGTGCCCGGCACGCCGAGGCGGAGGCCGGGTTGCGGGCCGAACAGGCCCAGCGGCTCGCCCGCGAGGCGATCGCGCGCGAGATGCACGACGTGCTCGCCCACCGGCTGACGCTGCTCAGCGTGCACGCGGGCGCCCTGGAGTTCCGGCCCGACGCGTCCCGAGAGGAGGTGGCGCGGGCGGCCGGCGTCATCCGGGAGAGCGCGCACGAGGCCCTCCAGGACCTGCGGGAGATCATCGGCGTCCTGCGCGCGGGGGAGTCCGACGACGCGGGCCGCCCCCAGCCGACGCTCGGCGCACTGGACGCGCTGGTCGCCGAATGCCGCCAGGCCGGCATGAAGGTCACCCTCGCGAGCGGCGTTCCCGACCCCGCCGCCGTCCCGGCCTCCGTCGGCCGCACCGCCTACCGCATCGCCCAGGAGGCCCTGACCAACGCGCGCAAGCACGCGCCCGGCACGGAGGTCACCGTCTCGGTCGCCGGAGCACCGGGAGACGGCCTCGCGCTCACCGTGCGCAACACCCCGCCCAAGGGGGTCATCCCCGATGTACCCGGATCCGGGCAAGGACTGATCGGGCTCACCGAGCGTGCCACGCTCGCGGGCGGCACCCTGGAGCACGGCCCGACCCCCGGGGGCGGCTTCGAGGTGCGGGCGCGGCTGCCGTGGGGATGAGCCGGGCAGCCGAGGGCCAAGGGCGTTGTCCACAGCACCCCGAGTCGTCCACAGGACCAAGTCGGCCGCCCGCAGCCATGATTACGTTGGCGCCATGACTGCGATCAGACTGCTCCTCGTCGACGACGACCCGCTGGTGCGGGCCGGACTCTCCTTCATGCTGGGGGGCGCCGAGGACGTGGAGATCGTCGGCGAGGCCGCCGACGGCGGCCAGGTCGCGGAACTCGTCGACCGCACCCGCCCCGACGTCGTCCTCATGGACATCCGCATGCCGGGGGTGGACGGCCTCACGGCCACCGAGCGGCTGCGGGGCCGCCCGGACGCCCCGCAGGTCGTCGTCCTCACCACCTTCCACGCGGACGAGCAGGTGCTGCGGGCCCTGCGGGCCGGCGCCGCCGGCTTCGTGCTGAAGGACACCCCGCCCGCGGAGATCCTCGACGCGGTGCGCAGGGTCGCGGCCGGCGACCCGGTCCTCTCACCCGCGGTGACCCGGCGACTGATGGAGCACGCCGCGGGCGGGTCCGCCGACACCAGACGCACACGCGCGCGTCAACGCCTCGACATCCTCAACGACCGCGAACGCGAGGTCGCCGTCGCGGTCGGCCGGGGGCTGGCCAACGCCGCGATCGCGGCGGAGCTGTTCATGAGCGTGGCCACCGTCAAGACCCACGTCTCCCGCATCCTCGCCAAACTCGACCTCGGCAACCGGGTGCAGATCGCGCTGCTGACGTACGACGCAGGCCTCCTGGACGACTTCGAGGAATAGGGCGAATGCGGCGAATGCGACGAAGGCGGGCGCTGAACGGGCGGGGCGGCCCTCCGGAGTGTGTACGGGCGGCTCACCCCGGTACCGAGGACGCGGCCGCCTCGACCTCCGCCGGCCGCACCGGCCGGCGCTCGCGCCGGGAGAGGTCGCACGCCTCGGCGATCAGCAGCGCCCGCAGCGCCTCGCGCCCGTCGCACGGGTTGGCCCGCTCCCCGCGCACCACCTCCACGAAGGCCGCCAGTTCCGCCTCGTAGGCGGGACCGAAGCGTTCCACGAACCCGGTCCACGGCTTGTCCGCGGCCGGCGGCCCGGTCGGCTCCGTCGAGGCGATCGGCGTACGGTCGTCCAGCCCGACGACGATCTGGTCCAGCTCGCCGGCCAGCTCCATGCGCACGTCGTACCCCGCGCCGTTCAGCCGCGTCGCGGTCACCGTGGCGAGCGTGCCGTCGTCCAGCGTCAGCAGCGCCGCGCCGGTGTCCACGTCGTCGGCCGCCCGGAACATCGGCGGGCCGGCGTCGGACCCGCCGGCGTACACGTCGACGACCTCCCGCCCGGTCACCCAGCGCAGCACGTCGAAGTCGTGGATGAGCGTGTCCCGGTAGAGCCCGCCGGACTGCGGCAGGTACGCGGCCGGCGGCGGCACCTGGTCGCTGGTCAGCGCGCGGACGGTGTGCAGCCGGCCCAGCCGCCCGGACCGCACCGCCTCCCGCGCGCCCGTGTAGCCGGCGTCGAAGCGCCGCTGGAAGCCCATCTGCAGGATCGTCCCGGCGGCCTCCACCTCCGAGATCGCCTGCAGCGTGCCCGGCACGTCCAGCGCGATGGGCTTCTCGCAGAACACCGGCAGCCCCGAGCGCGCCGCCCGGCCGATCAGTTCGGCGTGGGCCGGCGTCGCCGTCGTGATCACCACGGCGTCCACGCCCCACCGGAAGATCTCGTCCACGCCGGGCGCCGCCGTCTCGCCGAGCCGGTGGGCCAGATCCTGGGCCCGCGCCAGGTCGGCGTCGGTGAGGATCAGGGACCCGACGTCCCGGTGGCGGCTGAGCGTGTTGGCGTGAACGGTGCCGATACGGCCCGTACCGATGACCCCGATGCGCATGGAATCAAAGTGGGCTCACAGCCCGCACCCTGTCAATGCGTATGTCCGGACAACCGAACTACACAACTTCCCGTCATCAGCGCACAGAGCTACGCTCGGGCCCGTGCCGAAACCAGAAGTGGACCCGACCGTGTCGCTGGACCTCAGCGTGGACCGCAGCAGCCCCGTGCCGCTGTACTTCCAGCTGTCGCAGCAGCTCGAGGCGGCGATCGAGCACGGCGAGCTGACCCCCGGCAGCCTGCTGGGCAACGAGATCGAGCTCGCCGCACGGCTCGGCCTGTCCCGGCCCACGGTCCGGCAGGCCATCCAGTCGCTGGTCGACAAGGGCCTGCTGGTGCGCCGCCGGGGCGTCGGCACCCAGGTCGTGCACAGCAAGGTCAAGCGCCCGCTGGAACTGAGCAGCCTCTACGACGACCTGGAGGCGGCGGGACAGCGTCCGGCCACGAAAGTCCTGGTCAACACGGTCGTCCCCGCGACCGCCGAGGTCGCCGCCGCGCTCGGCGTCGCCGAGGAGAGCGACGTGCACCGCGTCGAGCGGCTGCGGCTGGCGCACGGGGAGCCGATGGCCTACCTGTGCAACCACCTGCCGCCCGGCCTCGTCGACCTGGACACCGGGCAGCTGGAGGCCACCGGCCTGTACCGGCTGATGCGGGCCGCCGGCATCACCCTGCACAGCGCCCGCCAGTCCATCGGCGCCCGCGCCGCGACCGCGGACGAGGCCGAGCGGCTCGGCGAGCGCGAGGGCGCGCCGCTGCTGACCATGGAGCGCATCACGTTCGACGACACGGGGCGCGCCGTCGAGTTCGGCACCCACACCTACCGGCCGTCCCGATACTCCTTCGAGTTCCAGCTGCTCGTACGCTCCTGACCCGCGCCGTCCGGGAGCCCGCCGGCGCCCAGCGGCTCGCCGTGCGGGTTCGTCGCAATGTCCGGACAATGTGACCGACGTCTGCTCCCCGGCGCCGGGCGCTCGTTCGCCATGTCGGACAATGGGGCGTTTGTGGTTTCCGGAGCCCGGTCGGGCTGCCGCGGGACCCGGCACGCACAGCACGGCACAGCAAGAAGGGCACGGCCTCGTGGCACGGTTTCGGACATGGGTGGGCATCGCGCTGGCAGGGGCACTGTCGCTGTCCCTGGCCGGCTGCAGCAGCACGGGAGGCAAGCGCGCCGAGGACGCCCGCAAGGCCGCGTCGGCCCAGGGGAAGGCCGCGGTCGACACACCCCGCTGGACCTTCGCCATGATCACTCACTCGGGTGACGGCGACACCTTCTGGGACATCGTCCAGAGCGGCGCCGAGCAGGCCGCCGTGAAGGACAACATCAACTTCCTGTACTCCCACGACGACGAGGCGCAGCAGCAGGCGCAGCTCGTGAACGCGGCCATCGACAAGAAGGTCGACGGGATCATCGTCACCCTCGCAAAGCCCGCCGCGATGAAGTCCGCCCTGGACCGCGCACGCAAGGCGAACATCCCGGTGATCACCGTGAACTCCGGCTCGGCGGAGTCCAAGGAGTTCGGCGCCCTCACCCACGTCGGCCAGGACGAGACCATCGCCGGTGAGGCGGTCGGTGAGGAGCTGAACGAGCGGGGACGCGAGAAGGCGATCTGCGTCCTGCACGAGCAGGGCAACGTCGGCCACGAGCAGCGCTGCGACGGCGTGGAGAAGACCTTCGACGGCACGGTCCAGCGGCTCTACGTCAACGGCACCAGCATGCCGGACGTGCAGTCCGCCATCGAGGCCAAGCTCCAGACCGACAAGTCCGTCGACGCCGTCGTCACCCTCGGCGCGCCCTACGCCGACACCGCCGTGAAGGCCAAGCAGGGTGCGGGCAGCAAGGCCGAGATCGACACCTTCGACCTCAACGCGAAGGTGGCCGCCGGACTGGAGGACGGCTCCCTCGGCTTCGCCGTCGACCAGCAGCCCTACCTCCAGGGCTACGAGGCGGTCGACCTGCTGTGGCTGTACAAGTACAACGCCGACGTCCTCGGTGGCGGCCGGCCGGTGCTCACCGGGCCGCAGATCATCACCAAGGACGACGCGGCCGAGCTGGCCGACTACACCAGGCGGGGCACCCGATGAGCGCCGCACAGGTCAAGGACGCCGACACCGACGAAAGGATTCTGCGCGCTTCTCCGCTGCGGAAACTCCTCGGCCGTCCCGAGCTGGGCTCCGTCGTCGGCGCGATCGCGGTCTTCGTCTTCTTCGCCTTCTTCGCCGACAGCTTCCTGCGCGCCACCAGCCTCAGCACGGTGCTCTACGCCGCCTCGACGATCGGCATCATGGCCGTCCCGGTGGCGCTGCTGATGATCGGCGGCGAGTTCGACCTGTCCGCGGGCGTCATGGTCACCTCGTCGGCGCTGGTGTCCTCGATGTTCAGCTACCAGATGACCGCCAACGTCTGGGTCGGCGTCGGCGTCTCCCTGCTGGTCACCCTGGGCATCGGCGCCTTCAACGGCTTCATGCTCACCCGCACCGGGCTGCCCAGCTTCATCATCACGCTGGGTACCTTCCTCATGCTGACCGGCATGAACCTGGGCTTCACCAAGCTCATCGACGGCACCGTCTCCACCAAGACGATCGCCGACATGGAGGGCTTCGACTCCGCCCGCGAGGTCTTCGCCTCCACGGTCACCGTCGGCGGCGTGGGCTTCAAGGTCACCATCCTCTGGTGGCTCGCCCTGGTCGCCGTCGCCAGCTGGATCCTGCTGCGCACCCGTGCCGGCAACTGGATCTTCGCGGTCGGCGGCAACAAGGACGCCGCCCGCGCGGTGGGTGTCCCGGTCACCAAGACCAAGATCGGCCTCTACATGGGCGTCGGCCTCGGCGCCTGGATCGCGGGCCAGCACCTGCTGTTCTCCTATGACGTCGTCCAGTCCGGCGAGGGCGTGGGCAACGAGCTGATCTACATCATCGCGGCCGTCATCGGCGGCTGTCTGATCACCGGCGGCTACGGCAGCGCGGTCGGATCGGCGGTCGGCGCGTTCATCTTCGGCATGACCAGCAAGGGCATCGTCTTCGCCGAGTGGAACCCCGACTGGTTCAAGTTCTTCCTCGGAGCGATGCTGCTCCTCGCGACCCTGCTCAACGCCTGGGTCCGCAAGCGCGCGGAGGCTACCAAGTGACGCAGACCGAAAGCCGCGCGGCGCTCGTCGAGCTGTCCGGCGTCAGCAAGAACTACGGCAACGTCCGCGCCCTCGAAGGGGTGTCCCTGGAGGTCCACGCCGGTGAGATCACCTGCGTGCTGGGCGACAACGGTGCCGGCAAGTCGACGCTCATCAAGATCATCTCCGGTCTGCACCAGCACGACGGCGGCACGCTCGCACTGGACGGTGAGGAGACCCGCCTCTCCTCCCCGCGCGAGGCACTGGACCGCGGCATCGCCACCGTCTACCAGGACCTGGCCGTCGTCCCGCTCATGCCGGTCTGGCGCAACTTCTTCCTCGGCTCCGAGCCGCGCAAGGGTGTGGCGCCCTTCAAGCGCATGGACGTCGACCACATGCGCCGCACCACCCGCGCGGAGCTCCTGCGCATGGGCATCGACCTGCGCGACGTGGACCAGCCCATCGGCACCCTCTCCGGCGGCGAGCGCCAGTGCGTGGCGATCGCCCGCGCGGTGCACTTCGGCGCGAAGGTGCTGGTGCTGGACGAACCGACGGCGGCGCTGGGCGTGAAGCAGTCCGGAGTCGTGCTGAAGTACGTGGCGGCGGCGCGCGACCAGGGCCTGGGTGTCGTCCTCATCACCCACAACCCGCACCACGCGTACTTGGTGGGGGACCGGTTCGTGCTGCTGAAGCGGGGGGCGATGGTGGCCAACCACACCCGTGACGAAGTCAGCCTGGACGAGCTGACGAGGCAGATGGCAGGCGGAACGGAGCTGGACGATCTACGCCACGAGCTGCAGCGCACCCAGGGGCGCGGGGAACTGCGCGAGTAACCACGACGCACCCGCACCCGGCGACGAACCGAGCCCCCCACCCCCTGTCCCATTCGGCACCCGGCACAGCCGTGCGGCACAATCGCACCCGATGAGCACCTACCGCGACTTCACCGCCCCCATCGGCTCCCGCCGCGCCCCGGTCCTGCGCACCGTGGGCACGAGGGAACGCCGCTCGCACCTGACGGCGCCCCGCGTGCCGACGGTCGGCATCGACATCGGCGGCACGAAGGTCATGGCGGGCGTCGTGGACGCCGACGGCAACATCATGGAGATGCTCCGCACGGAGACCCCGGACAAGTCCAAGAGTCCGAAGGTCGTCGAGGACACCATCGTCGAACTGGTCCTGGACCTCTCCGACCGGCACGACGTGCACGCCGTCGGCATCGGCGCGGCCGGCTGGGTCGACGCCGACCGCAACCGCGTCCTGTTCGCCCCCCACCTGTCCTGGCGCAACGAACCGCTGCGCGACCGCATCGCCGGCCGCCTCGCCGTCCCCGTCCTGGTGGACAACGACGCCAACACCGCCGCCTGGGCCGAGTGGCGCTTCGGCGCCGGACGCGGTGAGGACCACCTCGTCATGATCACGCTCGGCACCGGCATCGGCGGCGCGATCCTCGAGGACGGCCAGGTCAAGCGCGGCAAGTACGGCGTCGCCGGTGAGTTCGGGCACATGCAGGTCGTCCCCGGCGGCCACCGCTGCCCGTGCGGCAACCGCGGCTGCTGGGAGCAGTACAGCTCCGGCAACGCCCTGGTCAGGGAGGCCCGCGAGCTGGCCGCCGCCGACTCGCCGGTGGCGTACGGGATCATCGAGCACGTCAAGGGCAGCATCGGCGACATCACCGGCCCGATGATCACCGACCTGGCCCGCGACGGCGACGCCATGTGCGTCGAGCTGCTCCAGGACATCGGCCAGTGGCTCGGCGTCGGCATCGCGAACCTCGCCGCGGCCCTCGACCCGTCCTGCTTCGTGGTCGGCGGCGGGGTCAGCGCCGCCGACGACCTGCTGATCGGACCCGCTCGCGACGCCTTCAAGCGCCAGCTCACCGGCCGCGGCTACCGCCCCGAGGCGCACATCGTCCGCGCCCAGCTCGGGCCCGAGGCGGGCATGGTGGGCGCCGCCGACCTGGCCCGTCTGGTCGCCCGCCGGTTCCGCCGCGCCAAACGGCGCCGGGTGGAGCGCTACGAGCGGTACGAGCGGTACGCGGAGGCCCGCCGCACGGCCCGGGAGTCGCTGTGACGGACTCCCTGCCGCACCAGGCGGGACCCCCGGACGAGCCCGGACCCGGGGGTGAGGACCGCCGGCACATGATCCGCCGCCGGTCGCTCACCCTGCTCATCATCGTGCTCCTCATCGGTATCCCGGCCGGCTACCTCGTGATCTCCGCCAACCAGAGCCGCGACAGCGGGAGGAAGAAGGAGGCGAAGTACGCGGCGACCGGCATGACCCGGGGCTGGCCGTCCAAGCTCCAGCGCCGCGTCTACGAGGTGCCCGTCCCGCTCCCGGCCAACAAGACGGCGTACTACGAGACGAACAACTGGAAGACCAGCCGCCTCTACGTCCAGTTCGAGACGAGCGAGGCAGGTCTCGACGCGTTCCTGGCGGGACTCGGCCTCGACCGGGACGCGCTGAAGAAGGGCAAGATCGCCATCAGCGACCGCGCCCAGCGGGTCACCGGCTGGGACTTCGGCCGGTCCGGCCCCTGGTGGGGCCTGGTCAACGAGCAGCAGAACCCGGCGCCCAGCCAGGACGTCATGGTGAACATGAAGAACCCCGACTATCCGATGGTGTACGTCGTCTCGCGCACGGTGCCCTGACCGGTCCGAGCGTCCGGGTCCCGGCAGCCGCCGGGACCGATTGTCAGACCCCGCCCGTAGAGTCGAAGACATCTGATCCGGTGGACGGGCGGGAGGTGACAGGACGGATGAGCGACGTGGCCGTGGCGGGCACGCCGGTCGCCGGACGAGCCGAGGGGCTCGGGCGGACCGGGCGGCCGGAGGACGCCGTTCCGTTCGTCCCCGTCCGGCTCGCCGCCGTCTTCCTGCCCGCACCGCTCCCGCGGGACGGGCGGATCGCGTTCTGGGACTCCGGCGACGGCTCCGACACCGAGGCGTTCACGTGGTACGGGGCCGGGGACGGGCCCGCCGCCGAAGCGGCCCCCCGGCAGGGTGAGCCGCCGCCCGCCCGGCTCACGGAGCTCACCGTCGTGCGACGGCACGGCGCCGGGGCGCGGCGCAGGACGGCGCCCGCGCTCTCGCTCCCGCTCACCGAGGCCCTCCCCCTGCTGGTGCGGGCCCGGCACGACCCGGCCGCCCACCCCGCCACCGCCTGCTGGGCGGCCGCCGCCCTGCACGCCCTGCGGCTCACCGCGCGCGGCCGTCTGCTGCCCGGCCTGACGCCGACCGGGCACGATGCCTGGCGGGCCGGCCCGCTCGACCCCGACGACGTCGCACACCTGCGGGCGGTCGCCGCGGCCATGCCCCCGGAAGGACACGCGGTCCCGCTGGACGGCCCCGGCCCGATCAGGCTGCCCGAGCCGGAAGCGCTGGTCCGCGCCTTCCTGGACGCGGTCGCCGACACCCTGCCGCGCACCCCTGCCGCGCCCCACGCCTGCGGCCGGCCCTTCGCCGGCCGGGCGGCCCAGCCGATGCCGGGCGCCCACGACTGGGCCGCCGAGGTCGCCGCCGGCATGGACGCGGGCGTGCGGATCTCCCTGCGTCTCGATCTGTCGGCGTACGACCTCTTCGACGGGCACGGTGGCGGCGACGGCGGCGACGGCGGCGCGCGCAACGCCGGGGCGGCGGTCGTGCAGGTGCACAGCCTCGCCGACCCCACCCTCGTCGCCGACGCGGCGGACCTGTGGTCGGGGGCGGCGGACGCGGCGTTCGGTCCCCGCGCGCGCGTGGACGCGGCCCTCGCGGTGCGGCGCGCGGCGCGGGTCTGGCCGCCGCTGGACCGGCTCACCGAGCAGGACGTGCCCGACGTCCTCCCTCTGTCCGAGGAGGAGGTCACCGACCTGCTCGGCGTGGCGGCCGGCCGTCTCTCCGCCGCCGGGGTCGCCGTGCACTGGCCCCGCGACCTCGCCCAGGACCTCACCGCCACCGCCGTGGTCCGGCCCGCGCCCGGCTCGGCGACGGACGGCACCGGCTTCTTCGAGAGCGAGGACCTGCTCCAGTTCCGCTGGCAACTGGCCATCGGCGGCGACCCGCTCACCGAGGCCGAGATGGACGCCCTCGCCGAGGCCCACCGCCCGGTCGTGCGGCTGCGCGACCGCTGGGTCCTGGTCGACCCCGCCCTCGTCCGCCGCGCCCGGGGGCGCGACCTCGGCCTGCTCGACCCGGTCGACGCGCTGTCCGTCGCCCTGACCGGCAGCGCGGAGGCCGACGGCGAGACGGTCGAGGTCGTACCGGTCGGCGCGCTGGCCGCTCTGCGAGACCGCCTCACGGCCGGGGTGAGCCCCGCGGAGCCACCGCCCGGGCTCCACGCCACCCTCCGTGACTACCAGCTGCGCGGCCTGGCCTGGCTCCACCTCATGACATCCCTCGGCCTCGGCGGCTGCCTCGCCGACGACATGGGCCTCGGCAAGACGGTCACCGTCATCGCCCTGCATCTCAAGCGGGACCGCACCTCGCCGACGCTGGTGGTCTGCCCGGCCTCCCTGCTGGGCAACTGGCAGCGGGAGATCAACCGCTTCGCGCCCGGCGTCCCCGTCCGCCGCTTCCACGGACCCGACCGCACCCTGGACGACCTGACCGGTGGTTTCGTCCTCACCACGTACGGCACCATGCGATCGGCGGCGGCGACCCTGGCCGGGCGGCAGTGGGGCATGGTCGTCGCGGACGAGGCGCAGCACGTCAAGAACCCGTACTCCGCGACGGCCAAGGCCCTGCGCACCATCCCGTCCCCCGCCCGCGTGGCGCTCACCGGCACACCGGTGGAGAACAACCTCTCGGAGCTGTGGGCGCTGCTCGACTGGACGACCCCGGGCCTCCTCGGTCCCCTGAAGTCCTTCCGGGCCCGGCACGCCCGCGCGGTGGAGAACGGCGAGGACGAGGAGGCGGTGGACCGCCTCGCCCGTCTGATCCGCCCCTTCCTGCTGCGCCGCAGGAAGTCCGACCCGGGCATCGTCCCGGAGCTGCCGCCGAAGACCGAGACGGACCACCCCGTCCCACTGACCCGCGAACAGGCCGCGCTGTACGAGGCGGTGGTGCGCGAGTCGATGGCCGCCATCGAAGCGGCCGAGGGCATGGGCCGCCGTGGTCTGGTGCTCAAACTCCTCACCGCGCTCAAGCAGATCTGCGACCATCCCGCGCTGTTCCTGAAGGAGGAACACGCGCCGGGCACCTCCGACCACCACCGGCTGACCGCTCGTTCCGGCAAACTCGCCCTCCTGGACGAGCTGCTGGACACGGTGCTCGCGGAGGACGGCTCGGTACTGGTCTTCACCCAGTACGTCGGCATGGCCCGTCTGATCACCTCCCACCTGCTCGCCCGCGCGGTCCCCGTCGACCTGCTGCACGGCGGTACGCCGGTTCCGGAGCGCGAGCGGATGGTGGACCGCTTCCAGAGCGGGGCGACTCCCGTCCTCGTCCTGTCCCTGAAGGCGGCCGGGACCGGTCTCAACCTCACCCGCGCGGGTCACGTCGTGCACTTCGACCGCTGGTGGAACCCGGCCGTCGAGGAGCAGGCCACCGACCGTGCCTACCGCATCGGCCAGACCCAGCCCGTCCAGGTCCACCGACTCATCACCGAGGGCACCGTCGAGGACCGCATCGCCGACATGCTCCGCTCCAAGCGGGCGCTGGCCGACGCGGTGCTGGGCACCGGAGAGGCAGCGCTCACCGAACTGACGGCCCGTGAACTGTCCGACCTGGTGTCCCTGCGGAGGCCGTCATGACCCCCCGCCCCGCCGACGAGGCCCGCCGCGCGCTGCGCGAGGCCCGTGAGCGCGACGAGGAGCCCCGGCCCACCACCGCCGACACGAACACGGATACGAGCACGGGCGCGAACAGGGATACGAACTGGGACCCGAACAGGGACACGGACACCGACGCGGACACCGACGCGGTCGCCGGCACCGGAACGGGCGAGCGCCCGGCGGCCCGCGAGCCGGCCCGGCAGCAGGGCGGGAATTCCCACGCCCAGTCCCAGACCCACCTCCAGCCCGACGCCACGGGAAGCGGGGAGCGCACCGGGCCGCGCCCCGGGGACATCGCACGCGAGGCACTGCGCAACGCCCGCGCCACAGGCGGGACCGCTGGGCCACCCGACGCTGACCCGGACGGCCCGCCGGACCCGCCCGGCAGCCGGAGAACGGAAGCGGGCCGACCCGAAGAGGCGGCCCGGCCCGCCCGGCCGTCCACTGCGGACGCGGCGAGTGCCACCACCCCGGCGGACCGTTCCGACCACGCGGCGGAGAGCCGGCCCGCGGACGCGGCGCGTGAGGCGCTGCGGGCGGCTCGCCGGCAGCCGAGGCCGGACCCGGCGGCCAAGGGGACGGCGACGTCGCGACGGTCGGCCCAACCGGCCCGTGCTCCGCAGCGGACCGGCGGCGCGGACAGCGCCGCCGCCCGTGCCCGTGCCGTACGGGACTTCGCCGCAGGCGCCTTCCGCCTGCCTCCGGAGGCGGACGCCGCGGGGGAGGCCACGCCCCCCTCGCCGTCCGACCCCTCGCCACGACGGCACCCGTCGGCACCGGTCCCGGAGCGCGCCCCGACGGTGCCGGAGGGCCCGCCGCACCGGCCCGCGCACCCGGCCCCGAGCCGGACCCCGCACCGAGAAGTGCACGGTGACGCCCTCCGCACCCCACCCTCCGAGCCGCCCGCGCGGCCCCGCACGCCCCGCTCCATGGCCGCCCCGGACCGGGACGGCGAGCTGCGCCGCACCTTCCCCGCCCTGCCGCCCCGGTCGTCGGCGCAGGACGGCTTCGCCGCGACCTGGTGGGGCAACGCCTGGGTGACCGCTCTGGAGGAGGGCGCCCTGGACACCGCGCGGCTCGCCCGGGGGCGTGGGTACGCCGAGCGGGGCAACGTCGACGCGATCACCGTGACCCCCGGCCTGGTCCTCGCCTACGTGCAAGGCAGCCGTCCCCGGCCGTACCGGGTCCAGGTGCGGCTGCGCACGCTCGGCGACACCGACTGGGAGCGATTCCTGGACGCCGCCGTCGAGCGACCCGGGCACATCGCCGCCCTGCTCGACAAGGAGCTGCCGCACTCCCTGGCCGACTGCGGCGTCCCCCTGCTCCCCGGCCCCGGCGATCTCGCTCCGCAGTGCAGCTGCCCCGACTCCGGGCACCCCTGCAAGCACGCCGCGGCGCTCTGCTACCAGACGGCACGCCTGCTCGACGCCGACCCCTTCGTGCTGCTCCTGCTGCGCGGCCGGGGCGAAAGAACCCTGCTCGACGACCTGTCCCGGAGAAACGCGGCCCGCACCGCACGCGCCGCCCAGGACCGAGGGCCGGCGCCGCTGCCCGGCGTGCGCGCCACCGACGTTCTGGCGGCGCGCACGCCGCCACCGCTCCCGGCGCCGCTGCCTGAGCCCCCGCACCCCGAACAGCCCCCGGCCTACCCCGCGGCCCCGGGCGGTCCGGACCCCTTCGCACTGGACCAGCTGGCCACCGACGCCGCCGCCCGCGCCCACGCCCTGCTCACCACGGGCCGCGACCCGGTCGGCGGGCTGACGCTGTGGCAGGACGCCGTCCGACTCGCCGCGGCCCGCCCCGGCTCCGGCCTCACCGCCGGCACCCGGGCGCTGTACGCGTCCCTCGCCGGAGCCGCCGGCCGGGACACGGCGGAGCTGGCCCGCGCAGTGGCCGCCTGGCGCCAGGGCGGACTCGACGCCCTGGACGTCCTGGAGGAGGCCTGGGACCCGCCGGCCGGCCGCTTCGACCGCGCCCGCCCGCTGCTGCTCGCCGCCGACCTCCCCGCCTTCCGCCCCTGGCGCAACCGCCTCACCCACCCCCAGGGCCACGTCCAGATACGGCTCGGCCGCACCGGGCTGTGGTACGCCTACGAGTCGGAGCCCGGCCGCGACGACTGGTGGCCGCGCGGCACCCCCGACCTCGATCCGGTGGGCGCCCTGACCGGCTTGGGCGCGTCCGGCGACATGTGACCCGCTGCCCGTGGCTCGACCGACGATGCGAGAGGCCCCTCTCGAGCGGGTTGCCGGACGCGTTCGACGCCCGCGTTTCCCCGAGCGGCCAGGGCGTCGAGGTCCTCCCCGTCAGGCCACGGCGCCGATCGAGCGCCCCGCCCACTCAGGAGCCGGTTCGGTCAGCTCCGTGAAGCGGCGCCGGACCGCGTCAGGGAGCTCGGTGGCCCGGCCCGCCTGCTGGTCGACGTGGACCGCGAGCAGCTCCGTCGTCGCCACCGGCGCCGCGTCGGGCGGCGGCTCCGACTCCGGTCCGCAGACCACGTACATCTCGTGCACGAAGCGTGCCTTGCGCGCCGCGGCCCCCAGCACCCGCGTGCGGATGGCCAGACGGGCGCCCTCGGGCACGTCCCGGAGGAAGCGGATGTGGGACTCGACCGTGTAGAGGGAGCAGCCCGTGGACTCGCGGTAGCCGGAGTCCAGGCCCGTCTCGATCATCAGCGCGTCCGTGGCGTGACCGAAGACGAGGACGTAGAAGGCCTCGCTCATGTGGCCGTTGTAGTCGATCCACTCCGGGCGGACCGTGCTGTGGAGCAGAGGGAGCTTCATCATCGCGAGCCCTCCGTACGGTCCAGGCGGCCGGTGGCGCGCAGTACCTCGATGACGCCCCGGTCGCGTTCGGCCACGAGGTCCGCGATGGAGCGGCCGTCCGCCGCCTCGTCGCAGCCCGCCACCACGGCGTCGTACAGATCCTTGTCCAGTTCGGGCGCTTCCAGGCGCGTCCACGGTGACTTCAGGGACGGGCCGAAGTGGTCGAGCATGTGCGCCATGCCGCCCTCGCCGCCCGCGAGCGCGAAGGTCAGCATCGGCCCCATCACCGCCCAGCGCAGCCCGGGACCCTCGGTGATCGACAGGTCGATGTCCCGGACCGTCGCCTCACCGTTCGCGACCATGTGCAGCGCCTCGCGCCACAGGGCCTCCTGGAGACGGTTGGCGATGAAGCCCGGTACCTCGTCGTCCATCGTGATCACGGACTTGCCCGCGGCCTCGTAGAAGCGGGAGGCCCAGGCGACCGCCGTCGCGTCGGTGCGCTCGCCCCCGACGACCTCCACGAGCGGGATGAGATAGGGCGGGTTGAACGGGTGGCCGACGACGAGGCGCGACGGGTCCGCGGCCGCCGTCTGCATGTCGGTCATCGGATACCCGGAGGTGGAGGAGGCGATGACGACGCCGGGTGGTGTCGCCGCGTCCAGGCGGGCCAGCAGGTCGCGCTTGAGGTCGAGTTTCTCGGGCGCGCTCTCCTGGACGAACTCGGCGTCGGCCACGGCCTCTTCGAGGGTGTCGGTCACGGTGAGCCGGTCGGCCGACGCGCCCTCGGCCAGACCGAGCGCGGTGAGCGCCGGCCACGCCGCGTCAACCAGGCGGCGCAGCTTCTGCCCGGCGTCGGGCGCCGGGTCCCAGGCGGTCACGTCGTAGCCGCGCGCCAGGAAGTGGGCGACCCAGCCGCCGCCTATGACTCCCGCGCCGACGCAGGCGACGCGGCGTACGTTCTCCGGCGAGATCATCTCGGATGAGGTCATGAGTGCTGATCCTTCGTCGTCGCTTCGGGCTACTTGCGCGGCTTGAGGCCGAGTGCGGCGCGGGCCTCGTCCGGTGTCGCGACGCGTGCGCCGATCGACTCGGTGATGGTCACGGCCCGCTCGACGAGCTGGGCGTTGGTTGCCTTGTTGCCCTTGCCGAGGTACAGGTTGTCCTCCAGGCCCACGCGGACGTGCCCGCCGAGCAGGATGGACTGCGCGACCCACGGCATCTGCATCCGGCCGAGCGCGAAGCTCGCCCAACGCGCGCCGTCGGGGAGCATGTTGACCATCGACTGGAGCACTCCGGGGTCCGCCGGAGCGCCCCACGGGATGCCCATGCACAGCTGGAACACGGTCGGATCGTCGAGCAGGCCCTCGGCGAGCAGTTGCTTGGCGAACCAGAGCTGACCCGTGTCGAAGATCTCCAGCTCGGGCCGCACACCCAGTTCCTGGATGCGCCGCGCGCCCGCGCGCAGCATGTCGGGCGTCGAGACGTACAGGTTCGAGCCGTCGCCGAAGTTGAGCGAGCCGCAGTCCAGCGTGCAGATGTCGGGCAGCAGGTCCTCGACGTGCGGGAGGCGCTCCAGACCGCTGACGAGGTCGGTGCCGGGGAGGTGGGTCAGCGGGTCGTCCGGGTCGATGACCAGGTCGCCGCCCATGCCGGCGGTGAGGTTGATGACGACGTCGGTGCCGGTCTCCTTGACGCGCTCGACGACCTCCCGGTACAGCTTCGGGTCGCGGGAGGGATCGCCGGTCTGCGGATCGCGTACGTGGATGTGGACGACGGCCGCTCCGGCGGCGGCCGCCTCCACGGCGTTCCTGGCTATCTGCTCCGGGGTGACGGGGACGTGGGGGCTCTTGCGGACGGTGTCACCGGCGCCCGTGAGCGCGCAGGTGATGATGACGTTCTCGGTCATGGGCATGCGGGGGCCTCCCGGAAGGGCAGGGGCGGGTACGGGACTTCGGTGGCCTCTGGCCTACTGAGCCAGGATCGTGTGGTTGACGTGGGCGGTCAGTGCGGCGTGCATCGCGGCCGCGGCCGCGGCGGACGACGGCCCGCTCACCGAGAGGACGTGCGTCGCCAGGCCGTCGATCAGCGCGGTCAGCGTCAGTGCCGCCGCCCGCGGATCGACCCCGGCGCGGAACACGCCCTGTCCGACACCTCGGCGTACGACGTCGGCGACGGTCTCCCGCCACTGCCGGTAGTACTCGGAGTGCAGTCGGCCGACCGTCGTGGAGCGCGCCGCCTCGGCCCACAGGTCGAGCCACACCGCCCACTGGCGGCGCTGCTGCTCGGTGCGCGGCGTCTGCAGCGCGATGAGCTGGCGCAGTTCCTCGGCCGCGTCGTCCGCCTCGGCGAGACGGGCGGCACGCCGCGCGGTGTCCTCGTCCATGCACCAGCGCACGGCCGCCTCCAGCAGCTCCGCGCGGCCGGGGAAGTGGTAGTGGATCGCGGCACTGCTGGTGGCGCAGGCGCGGGCGATGTCGGCGACCCGCACGGCGTGGAAGCCGTGCTCCGCGATCAGCCGGACCGTCTCGCGGACGATCTGCAGCGGCCGCCCGCCCTCGACGCCCGCGGCCGGCGCCGGGTCCTTCTCGCGGGGCCGGGTGCCGAGCAGCCAGCCCGCGTCCACCCTGCCCTCGTCGGCGATCCGTGCCAGCTCCGCGGCCGTGAAGCGGCGGGTACCGCTCAGCGAACGCGAGAGCTTGGACGGATCCATGACGACCCGGCGCGCGAACTCGCGCTGGCTGACACCCGCGGCCGCGATGACCTCGCGTACGCGGCTGGCGGTGGTCGGTGTGCCTTCGAGGGCGTCGTCGGTTTCCACGGGGCACGACCCTAGGCGGGTGTAGCGGAAAACTCAACACGGATGGGTGGTCAATCAGCTGCTGGGCGACGTGATTGAGATGCCTGACTTACGTGTAAGTCAGGCGAGTGACGTCCCTGCGCGGATCCGCCGCACGCCGACGCGATGCCCGGCATCGGGGCCCGCCCCGGACCTCGGTAGGCATCCCCGGATGCCGCAGGACGAGATGGAAGAGGCCAGGGCCGCTCAGCCTCCGACGGGCACACCGGCCGGCCTCGCGACCGCCTTACGCACCTGCCTCGCGCCACTGAGGTCGTGCCAGGCCTTCGACGGCGCGGTCGGGTACGTCCTGCGGGGCACGGGACCGGAGGTCCTGGCCGCCTTGGACGACGTACGGTCCACAACAGCCGGGAAGCTGGTGTCCGCCGGCGGCAACTGGCCGGACGAGTGCGTCGCCGCCGTCGCGGACCTGCCGCCGGGATGGAGCTCCGAGGCCGGCGACGCCGCCCGGCTCGTCGTCTACCGCGACGCACCGGCCGACGTGCTCGCCCGGTTCGGGCACCTGCTGCACGCGATCGCCACCCCCTGACCGGCCGGACGCCACCACCTGGCTCACCACGCTGACGGACAACGTCCTCAAAGCCCCGGGTCCCGGTCCGAGGCGTCCGGCCAGGCACGCACGCGATGGACCCCCGACCTGGTGAGCGAGGTCGCCGGGGCCGGCGGCGCCCCCGGCCGCACGCCCGTGCACACGACCTGACGACGCTGCCGCACATCGACGACGACAGGTACTCGACGCACCGGTACGCGCTCCTGGTCACGGACCCCGACGACTGGGTCCTGCTGGCGCAGTGGGTGGGGTTCCCCATGTCGATCCTGTACTGGACCATCACCCGTCAGGACCTCGCGGCCCGCCGCTTCGACCGGGTCGCCGTCCAGGTGCACGCCAACCCCTGAACACCGCGAACCGCCGGGGACTCCCGGCGTTCCCCGTCCGCCCCTGGACCCTGATAACGGCGCGATAGGACCCCCATATCCGACGCCAGCACAGTGGAGCCCGATCTCGTTTCGAGGTGTCGAATCAACCCTGAGCCCCAGAGGTGAACGCCCATGAGTACGGACCCCAAGTCGGTTGTGCACGGGATTCTGGCCGAGGACCTGGAAGTGGACCCGGCGGAGATCGCGGACGGCGCCCTGCTGCGGGACCTGGAGCTGGACTCGCTGGCCGTGGCCGAGCTGATCGTGCGGATCAAGGAGGAGACCGGCGTGGACCTCGGCGGTGAGGAGACGCGGGTCGCGGATCTCACCGTGGGGGAAGTCGTCTCGCTGGCCGGCGCGGGTCTGGAAGCGGCGTGACCGAGGGGCCCGTCGCCATCACCGGTGCCGGACTGGTGACGCCGGCAGGCACCGACGCCGACTCGACCTGGGAGGCGATGTGTGCCGCCGACTCCCTGGAGAGCGGTGACCCGGAGCCGCTGGCCGGTACCGGAGTCTGGCACAGTCTGCGGGTGCCCGCGCTGCGGCCGGGGCAGCTGACCGGGCGCGGGACCGCCCGTACCGATCCCTTCATCCGGTTCGCCCTGGCGGCGGTGGAGGAGGCGTTGGCCCAGTCGCGGCTCGATCCGGGCAGCTGGGACGGCAGCCGGGTCGGTGTCGTCGTGGGCAGTGCCTTCGGGGGCGTGACCACGCACGACGAGCAGCATCGGCGGATGGAGCGGCAGGGTGCGGGCATGGTCTCGCCGTATCTGCATCCCCGGGCCCTGATCAACATGGCGGCCGGGACCATCGGCGCGCGGTACGGGATCACCGGGCCGGCACACACCGTGGCCGCCGCCTGCGCCTCGGGCGCCTCGGCGTTCGGGCTCGGCAAGACCCTGCTGGACGCCGGTGCGTGCGACACGGTCGTCGCCTGCGGAACGGACGCCGCCGTCACCCCCCTCGTGGTCTCCGGGTTCGCCCGCATGGGCGCGCTGTCGGAGCAGAAGGCGACCGACGCGTCCCGGCCGTTCGCCGCCGACCGCGACGGCTTCGTGATCTCGGAGGGCGCCGCGGCCGTCGTCATGGAGAAGCCGGCCAAGGCGCGCGCCCGGGGCGCGGAGGTGCTGGGGCGGCTGCTGGGCCACGCCGACACCTCCGACGCCCACCACCCGACGGCCCCCCGCCCGGACGGCGCGGGCGCCGCGGCAGCCGTCGAGCAGGCGCTGGCGGCTGCGCGCATGTCGGCGGGGGACGTGACCTCCGTCAACGCGCACGGCACCTCCACCCCGCAGAACGACCGGACGGAGGCCCGGCTCATCGCCCGCCTCTTCCCGCACGGCCCGGCCGTCACCGCGAACAAGGGCCTGCTCGGCCACACCCTCGGCGCGGCCGGCGCCATCGAGGCCGTACTGACCCTGCGCAGCCTGCGCAGCGGCATCCTGCCGCCCATCGCGCACACCGAGCGGGCCGATCCCGGCCTGCCCGAGCTGGACCTGGTCCTCGGCGGCCCCCGCCGGCACGGAGGGAGCGTCGCCGTCAGCACCTCCTTCGGGTTCGGCGGCAGCAACTGCGCCCTGGTGCTGGACGCCGCCTGACCCTCACGTACGCCGCCCCCCCCACAACGCGCGGCCGCACTGCCGGGCCGGCCGGCACCCCGTCGCATCGCCCCGGTCCGAGCGGCCATCCCTGGAGAGTCCATGACGCAACGCGAAGAAGAACTGGCCCGTGTCCTCTCCGGGCCCGAGTTCGCCACCATCCGACCGGACGGCCTGACCCTCCTCGACTACAGCCTGCTGACGCTGCGCCGGGCGCGGCTGCTCAACGGGGCCGGGTTCGCGGCCAACTCCCTCTGGCTGGGGCGTGGTGACAGCGCCCGCTTCCCGGAGTTCCTGCGCACCATGGGCTGGATCGGCGCGTACGACCTGTCCCTGCTCAACGTTCTGGTGTCGCACCAGATCGCCGGTGACGCGCTGCTCAGCCACGCCGGTCCGGAGCAACTGGACTCCTGGGCGGCGGAGATCGACTCGATGGAGCGGATGTACTGCTTCGCAGGCTCCGAACTGCTCGCCGGCTCCGACCTGAAGCAGGTGCGGACCATCGCGGTGTACGACCCGCAGGACCGGTCCCTGGTGCTGAACACCCCCCGGCCGGCCGACAGCAAGGTGTGGACCGGCAACAGCCTGCACACCGGCGACGTGGCCATGGTGCTGAGCCGGCTGGAGGTCGGCGGGCGGGACGAGGGACACCACTGGCTGCGTGTTCCGCTGCGGGCGGACGGTGCGGTGCTGCCCGGCGTGCGCATCGGGCGGGCCGAACCGAAGGGCGGTGTCACCGCCAACCAGACCGGCGTACTGACCTTCACCGACCACCGGCTCCCGCTCTCCGCCCTGATGAACCGCTGGGCGTCGATCGACGGGGAGGGCACCTACCGCTCCCCGCTGCCGCGCCACCGGCGGTTCGAGGAGTGCCTGGCCACCTTCACACACGAGCGGCTCTTTCCCTCGGTGGGCGCGGCGTACGCGCAACTGCTCGCCTGCGCGATCACCACCCGGTTCGCGGCCGTCAAGCAGACCTTCGGCAGGCCGCTGCTCGGCCACGAGCACTACCGCATGCGGCTGTCGGCCGCCGTGGGCCGCTCGCTGGCCGCCCGGCACGCCATGGCGGCGCTGTCGGACCTGGCGGTGGCCCGCAGCGCACACGGCGCGCCGGCCCGCGACCAGGTGCTGCACGCACTGATCTCCTGCGGGAAGTCCGGCTCGACCGGCGACGCCCGGCACACCCTCGCCGAGACCCGGGAGCTGTGCGGCGGGCTCGGCTACCACGACGCGAACCAGATCGCGCCCCTGCTGCACGACTACGAGATCGCCGTCACCTTCGGCGGCGACAACACCGTCCTCGGCTACCAGGCGACCCGGTTCGCCCTGCGCCACCGCGAGGACTTCGACAAGGTGCTCGACGAGGCGGTGGCCGGGGCCGCGCGCCTGGACGCGGCCCGGGTGCTCCGGGCCGTCTGCGACACCCTGCTCGACCGGGTGGAGCGCGACGGAGCGGGCGAGGCCAGCGCGCGGTGGAGCCGTGCCGTCCACCAGACGCTGGCGATCGGCCATTGGGCCCGGCACGCCGCGACCCCGCTGTCCGAGCGGCTGCTCGGGCAGTACGCGGCGGCCTGCGTGCTGGAACACGCGCTGACCGGTCTGCGGGCCGGGATCCTCGGCCAGGACGCGCTCCTCGGCTTCGAGGCGGCCCGCCACGAGGCGGCCGGCGCCTCACTCGACGCCGAGGCGCTGCTGCGGGAACTGGCGGTGCCCGAGGAACTGATCAGCGCGCCCATCGCCCATCCGGACTTCGCCGAACGGCACGCGGCCGCGGCCCACGCCGCAACCGGTCCCGCCCCCGGCGCCGTCCAGGCAGGAGTACGCGCGTGACCGCGACGAACGACCGTGTCGGCGCCGTCGTCACCGGTCTGGGGACCTGCCTGCCGGAGACCGTGGTCACCAACGAGGAGGTCTCCCGGCACCTGGACACCGACCACGCCTGGATCCACAGCCGCACCGGCATCGAACGCCGTCACCGCGTGTCCGCCGGGACCACCACGGGGGACCTCGCCGCGACCGCGGGGGCCGCCGCGCTGAAGTCCGCCGGACGTGACGACTGCGACCTCGTCCTCCTCGCCACCACCACACCGGACCGGCGCTGCCCCGCCACCGCCCCCCGGGTGGCGTCCCGGCTCGGGCTGCGGGCCGCCGCGTTCGACCTGTCCGCCGTCTGCTCCGGCTTCGTGTACGGGCTGTCCGTGGCGGACGCGATGATCACCGCGGGCACCTGTGAGCGGGCTCTGGTCATCGGCGCGGACGTCTACTCCTCGATCGTGGATCCCGGCGACCGGGGCACGGCCGTGGTCTTCGGCGACGGAGCGGGCGCCGTGCTCCTCGAGCGCGGCCGGACCGGCGATCCGGGCGCGGTGCTCCACACAGAACTCGGCAGCGACGGCACCGGCGACGACCTGATCACCATCCCGCCGCAGGGCGAGTACCTCACGATGAGGGGCAGCGACGTCTACGCCCGTGCCGTGACCACCATGACGGAGTCCGCGCGTTCGGCGGCCGCGCGCGCGGGCTGGGACCTGGCGGACGTGGACGCCTTCGTCGGACACCAGGCGAACCTCCGCATCCTCACCTCGGTGGCCAAGCGCCTCGGTCTGCCCCGGGAGCGGGTGGTGTCGAACATCGCGGACGTGGCCAACACGGCGGCCGCCTCCATTCCCCTCGCGCTGGCCGACGCCGCGGCCGGGGGGCGCATCGGCTCCGGGGACCGGTTGCTCCTGACCGCCTTCGGCGGCGGCCTCACCTGGGGTTCCGCCGCCGTCGTCTGGTCGGGCGCCGAACCCGTGCAGGACCAGCGGAGCTGACCGGACCGAGCCCACGAGCAGAAGGGACAACGTGGTGCCGAAGCTGCGGATCGCGGTCGTCGGCGGGGGCATCGGCGGACTCGTCGCCGCCCTCGCCCTCACCCGGAAAGGCCACGAGGTACGCGTCTTCGAGCAGGCGCCGGTACCGAGGGAGACCGGCGTGGGCATGCACCTGGGCCCCAACGGCAGCCGCCTCCTGGAGCGCTGGGGCCTTGGCGAGCGGCTGCGCGCGCTCGGCGTACGGCCCACGGCGATGGAGGTGCGGGACTGGTCGCACGGGGGCACCCTGGTGCGGCAGCCGATGGGGGAGGAGTGGCTGGCCGAGTTCGGGGCGCCGTACTACACGATCCACCGGGCCGACCTGCACACCGTGCTCGCCGAGTCGCTGCCGTCCCGCGTCGTGCGGGCGGGGCACCGGCTCGAACGGTTCACCGAGACCGGGTGCGAGGTCCGGCTGGAGTTCGCCGGCGGCTCCACCGCCGAGGCCGACGTGCTGATCGGCGCGGACGGGGCCCGCTCGCTGGTGCGCCGCACGCTCGCCGGGCCCGACACCGCCGTCTTCTCCGGCCAGAGCGCCTTGCGCGGCATCGTCGCCCGCGATCAGGTGCCCGCCCTGCCCGGCGACACCCTGCTGGTGTGGGCGGGGCCGGACGCCCGCATGCTGGTCTACCCGGTGCGCGGCGGGGAGTTCCTCACCTTCGTGGCCGTCGTGCCCGACCCGCGCCGACGGCTGGAGTCGTGGAGCGCTCGTGGCGAACCGGACGAGCTGGCCGCCCGCTTCGACGGCTGGAACCCCGACGTCAAGTCGCTGGTCGCCGCGGTGCGCGAGACCCGGCGCTGGGCGCTGTACGACCGTGAGCCGCTGGCCCGCTGGAGCAGCGGCGCCGTCACTCTGCTCGGTGACGCCGCCCACCCGATGCTGCCCCACCACGGCCAGGGCGTCAGCCAGGCCGTCGAGGACGCGGCGGTCCTCGCGCACTGCCTGGACGCGCCGGCCCGCGTCGCGTCCTCGTCCGCCGCCCGCCGCGGGCTGATCGCGGACGCGCTGGACGCCTACGACGGCGTCCGCCGTCCGCACACCACCCGCGTCCAGCTCGGCTCCCGCGGCGGCGGCTCGCAGCGGCTGCGGCCCGAGGAGAACGGCGGCGAGTCCACCGGGACGATGTCGTCCCTCGTCCGCGACGTGTCCTGGATCCAGCGGCACGACGCCGAGGCCGGCCTCCCGCCGCTGCCGCCGGCGGCCCACTGAACCCCCTCTCCGAGCTTTCACCCCTGCCCGCGCGAGAGAACCAAGGAGAACCCATGTCGAACGACAACCTCGGCCGGCGACGGCTGATGACCACCACCCTCGGCACCGTCGCGGCCGTCGGCCTCGGCGCCGGCGGCGGCCTCCTGGGCGCCGGTCCGGCGGGTGCCGCCGAGCGGCCGGCCGGTCCGCACCGCGGCCGCGGCGACGACTTCCCCGACGTACCCGGCATGCTCGGTGACCGCCGCGCCAACGAACTCTGGTACATGTTCGACGAGACCACGCTCTACAACGTGGGACCGGAGCTGGAGCAGGCGTTCACCGACATCGAGGCCGCCCTCGGCGACGGCTGGGAGCGGGCCATCTTCGACGCCTGGATGGCGATGGCGGCCACCAGTGACTACCCGCACAACTTCATCGAGTACGTCACCCCCATCAAGGGCCCCCTCGCCGTGCTCTCCAAGGCCCAGCTCGGTGTCTTCGACACCTACTACCGGCCCGGCGGCCGCGGCATCGTCAGCGCCTTCGCGGACTTCGCCCAGGGCGTGCTCTACGACCCCCGCCGGGAGCGCCCGGTGCACACCATGAACGGCAACCCGCCGCCCGGCTACCACATCTGGTTCATCTTCATGCGCTCCATGATGCTGCTGGACATCAACCGCCACCGCTGGGAGCGGATGGCCCCGGTCAACGCGATGGCGTGGGCCCTGCAGACCATCGCCAAGCCCACCCAGATGGAGGTCAAGGAGCCGCTGCCGCGTCAGGTGGTGGTCCGTGAGGCAGTCAAGTGGCTGCCGCGCAGCGTGCGTCAGCTCGACCGCGACTTCCTGTCCTACCCGCTCCCCGAAGGCATGAGCTGACGGACGCCCCGCGCGCGGGGGAGACAGGAGGAGAAACCATGCGTACCGGAATCTGGCTGGTGGGCGCCAGGGGCTCGGTGGCCACGACGACCGTCGTCGGCGCCGCCGCGCTGCGGGCCGGACTGGTGCCGGCCACCGGCTGTGTCAGCACGCTCGAAGCCTTCGACGGCGTGCCGCTGCCCGGCTTCGACGACCTGGTCTTCGGCGGACACGACGTCGTCGGGACGGGCCTGCTCAAACGAGCCGAGCAGCTCGCCGAGGCCGGCGTCGTCCCCCGGGGCCTGCCGGGCGCGCTGACCGCGGAACTGGACGCGGCCGACGCCGAGATCCAAACCGCGCCACCGGAGGCGGACACCGGCGACCAGGCGGCGGCCACCGAGGCGCTCGTCGCCGACCTCACCGGATTCCGGGAACGCCTCGGCCTGGAGCGGGTCGTCGTGGTGAACGTCTCCTCCACGCAGCCGCCCGCCGCGCCGCACCCGGCCCACGCGTCGGCGGCGGCGCTGCGCGAGGCGCTGGCACGTGGTGAACGGCCGCTGCCCGTCAGCTCCCTGTACGCCTACGCGGCGCTGCGGGCCGGATGTGCCTTCGTCGACTTCACTCCGTCGACGGGGGCGCGCCTGCCGGCCCTGGACGAACTCGCCCGGGAACAGGGCCTGCCCTATGCCGGCAGCGACGGCAAGACCGGGGAGACCCTGGTCAAGTCGGTGCTCGCGCCGATGTTCGCCCGCCGGGCCCTGCGGGTGCGCTCCTGGTCCGGTACCAACCTGCTCGGCGGTGGCGACGGCGCGACCCTCGCCGACCCGGAGCGCGTCGTCAGCAAGAGCGCGTCCAAGGGGCTGGTGCTGGAGTCGGAGCTGGGTCATCCCGTGGACGGCGGCGTGCACATCCACCACGTCCCCGACCTGGGGGAGTGGAAGACCGCCTGGGACCACGTGACGTTCGAGGGCTTCCTCGGCGCGCGCATGACCCTCCAGTTCACCTGGCAGGGCTGCGATTCCTCGCTGGCCGCGCCGCTCGTGCTCGACCTGGCCCGGTTCATGGCCCTCGCGCACCGCGGGGGCGTCACCGGGCCGGTGCCGGAGCTGGGTTTCTTCTTCAAGGACCCGGTCGGCAGCACCGAGCACGACCTGGCGGCGCAGTACGCCGACCTGGTCGGCTGGGCGCGCTCGGTGCCCACCGGAACCGGGATTTCCGCTCATGCTCACTCGATACGCGGCCGATAACGACGCCCCATAGCGTCACGAGTGCACACAAAATGACTGCGGACGGAGGCTCAGACAATGGCTGCGAATGCCGCGCGGTCGGCGCCGCGCTACGACGTGACGCTGAACCAGTCGGACGCGGAACTCGTCGAGGAAATAGCCTGGAAACTCGCCACACAGGCGACCGGGCGGCCCGACGACGCCGAATGGGTCGAGGCGGCCAGGAACGCCTGGCACGAATGGCCCGCGACCCTGCGCAAGAAACTCTCCGAGTTCCGCCGGGACTCGGGACCGGACGGCGGCATGCTGCTGCGGGGACTGCCGGTCGACTCCATGGGGCTGCCGCCGACCCCGGCGGTCAACGGCTCCGTGCAGCGCGAACCCTCGCTGGGCGCCGCCGTGCTGCTGACGGTGGCCTGCGGACTGGGCGACCCCGGCGCGTTCCGTCCGGAGAAGAACGGGGCCCTCGTCCAGGACGTCGTCCCCGTTCCGGGGATGGAGGAGTTCCAGGGCAACGCCGGCTCGACCCTGCTGACGTTCCACAACGAGAACGCCTTCCACGACCACCGCCCCGACTTCGTGATGCTGCTGTGCCTGCGGGCCGACCCCACGGGCCGGGCGGGCCTGCGTACCGCCTGCATCCGGCAGGTGCTCCCGCTGCTCTCCGACCGCACCGTGGACGCCCTGTGGGCACCGGAGTTCATCACCGCGCCCCCGCCCTCCTTCAACCTGAGCGGACCCGGCGAGGCCGCCGGCCCCGTCCTCCTCGGCGACCCCTCGGACCCCGACCTCCGGGTGGACCTGGCGGCCACCGAACCCGTCACCGAGCGCGCCGCCGAGGCCCTGCGGGAGCTCCAGGCCCACTTCGACGCCACCGCGACCACCCACCGCCTCGTACCGGGCGAACTGGCGATCGTCGACAACCGCGTCACCGTCCACGGCCGCACCGAGTTCACCCCCCGCTACGACGGCACCGACCGCTGGCTCCAGCGCACCTTCGTGCTGACCGACCTGCGCCGCTCCCGCGCGATGCGCCCGGCCGACGGCTACGTGCTCGGAGACGCGCCACAGCCCGCCTGACCGGCGAAGCCCCAGCAGTGAAACAGGAGTAGGAGTCCGATGACGAGCACGCAGACCAGGGAGCGACCGCCCGCTCCGGACGCCGGGGCGAAGAGCGTGCCGGAACCCGGGCCACCGGCCCCGCCCGCCCGGAAGGTCGGACTGCGCTCCCTGTTCCCGTATCTCCAGGGCTACTGGCCGACGCTGGGGATCGTCGCGGTGCTCTCGCTGGTGGTGACCCTGCTCACCCTCAGCCAGCCGGTGCTCACCCGCGACGTGCTCACCGAAATCGAGGCGGACCGGCCGGTGGGCCGGCTGGTCGCCCTGCTCATCGGCGTCCTCATCGTCGTCGCCGTGCTCGGCGGGGTCCGCGACTACCTGCTCCAGCGGGCCGCCGAGGGGCTGGTCCTGACCGCCCGCCGCCGGCTGGTGGCCCGGCTGCTGCGGCTGCCCATCACCGAGTACGACCGGCGCCGGACCGGCGACATGCTCTCCCGGGTCGGCGCCGACACCACGATGCTGCGCGCGGTGGTCACCTCCGGCCTGTTCGACACCGTGACCAACGTCGTCATGGTCGGCGGCTCCGCGGTCATGATGTGCCTGATCGACCCCACCCTGTTCGCGGCCACCGCCCTCGGCCTGGGCATCGGCGTCCTCGCCGTGGTCGGGCTCTCCCGCAGGGTGCGCGGGGCCTCCCGCGACGCCCAGGACCGCATCGGGGAGATGACGTCCGCCGTGGAGCGCGCCATCTCCGCCGTCCGCACGATCCGCGCCAGCGGCGCCGAGGAACGCGAGGGGCACGCCGTCGACGGCTACGCCCAGGAGGCGTACCGCGCGGGCATGCGCATCGCCCGGCTCCAGGCGATGATCAACCCGATCACGTCGACCACCATCCAGGTGGCCTTCCTCGTGGTCCTCGGCCTGGGCGGCGCCCGGGTGGCCAGCGGCGCCATCCAGGTCGGCGACATGGTCGCGTTCGTCCTGTTCCTGTTCATGCTCTGGTTCCCGCTCGGCCGCGCGCTGACCGCCTACTCCCGGCTCCAGTCCGGACTCGGCGCCCTCCAGCGCATCGAGGAGATGGTGGACCTGCCGCAGGAGACCGACAGCGCCGCCGCCGGGACGCTGACGGTGCGGGAGCGGACCCGGCCCGAACCCGCGGCCGGTGCCGGACGGCCGCCAGCGATCGAGTTCGACCGGGTCAGCTTCGGCTACGACAACGGCGAGACGGTCCTGCGGAACGTGTCCCTCACCGTCCCCCGCGGCACCCGCACCGCCCTGGTCGGTCCCTCCGGAGCGGGCAAGTCCACCCTGCTGTCCCTGGTGGAACGCTTCTACGACGCCACCTCGGGCGTGGTGCGGGTCGGCGGCACGGACGTACGCGACCTGCCGCGCCGAGACCTGCGCCGGCGCCTCGGCTACGTGGAGCAGTCGGCGCCGGTCCTCGCCGGCACCGTCCGCGACAACCTGTCCCTCGCCGCGCCCGACGCCAGCGACGACGACATGCGCGAGGTGCTGCGCTCGGTCAATCTCCTGGGCGTCATCGAGCGGGCGCCGCTCGGCCTGGACACCGAGGTCGGCGAGGGCGGCGTCCTGCTGTCCGGCGGCGAACGGCAGCGGCTCGCCCTGGCCCGCACCTTCCTCGCCGCGCCGCCGATCATGCTGCTCGACGAGGCGACCAGCAACCTCGACGCCCGCAACGAGGCCCTGATGCGGGAGGCCATCGGCACCGTCACCGCCGACCGGACGCTGCTCGTGGTCGCCCACCGGCTCTCCACCGTCGTGGACAGCGACCAGATCGTCGTCCTGGAACACGGCGAGGTCGTCGCCGCGGGCCGCCACGAGGAACTGACCGGCACCAGCCCCCTCTACCGGGAGCTGGCCAGCCACCAGCTGCTCATCCAGTAACCCCCACGCGAAGGGGCCTCCCGGTGACTTCACCGGGAGGCCCCTTCGCGTGTGCCGTGTGCCGGTCAGCCGGCCGTCGCCAGGCACTGCCGGACACGGTGCCGGGTCAGCTCCCAGGCGGCGTCGAGCCGTACCGCCCGGGCCCGCGAGGCGTCGTCGGTGAAACGCTGGTGGGCACGGCGCTCGCGGTACAGCAGCAGCGTCAGGTTCACCAGGAACGGCATCATCCCGTCCCGCTCGTCGGCACGTTCGGCCACCGCCACCTCGATCCGCGCCCGGGCGCCGGGCACGTCCCCGAGCAGCATCCAGAGCTGGGCGAGGTCGAGGCAGGGCAGGTACAGGGCGCTGCTCGCCCAGTCGATCAGCACCTCCCGGCCCCGGCTGCGGACCACGTTGGCGAGCACCAGGTCGCCGTGGCCGAACTCGCGCGGCGGTCCGGACAGTTCCAGGAGCCTGAGGAGCGACGTCCAGTGCTCGTCGTCGAAGACGCCCTGGGCGCGCACGCCGTCCAGCATCCCCCGGTAGTCCACCGACCAGCCCTCGGCCTGCGCGGGCCGCCAGTGCCGCAGGCGCTCCACGGCCGCCAGCACCCCGGCCAGATCCCTGGCGGAGACGGGCGTGACCGGGAACCGGTCCGGCGCCAGCACCTCCCCGGCGAGCCGCTCCATGACCAGCACGGCGCGCTCCTTGTCGGAGGCGAACCGCCGCGGCACGGGCACCGGCGGGGGCACCGCGTCGAACAGGTCGTACGTGTCGATCTCGCGCAGGCACTGGCGCCGCCAGTCGGGTGTGCGCACCTTGGCCAGCGCCTCCACGCCGTCCAGGGTGCCCCCGACCACCAGGGAGGTGCGGCTGCGGTAGACGACCTCACCGGGGGCGAAGCCGGGGCACACCTCCAGAGCCAGCCCGACGAGGTGCCGGTCGGCGGGCGTCAGGGCGGCCTCTGACTCGGTCTTCAACGCGTTCTCCTTCACCGGCGCAGGAATTCGACGAGACTCTTGTTCACCGCGTCCGGTGACTCGAGGTATCCGTAGTGCCCGCAGTCGGGCACCAGCTCGTACTCGGCGCCGGGGATCGCGTCGGCGACCTCCCGGCCCAGGTGGGGCGGGGCGATCAGGTCGTCCTGGAAGGCGATGACCCGGGTGGCGGCCCGGATGCCGCGGTAGGCCTCGCGCCGGTCGGGCATCACGCCCACCCCGAGCTGGGCCCGGTGCCCCGCCCCGGAGACCCGGGTCAGCTCCAGCACGTCGAGCCAGTCGCGGGCCTGCCGGTCGTCGTCGAGGGTGCGGGGCGAGAGGTTCTGCATGGCCTGGACGACCGCCTCGTAGGCGGCGGGCAGCCGGACCCCCTGGTCGTACAGTTCCATCTCCGCCCGGCACAGCGCGTCGCGCAGGGCGTCCGGGCGGGCCCGGGTCGCCATCAGCACCAGCCGGTCGACGAGGTCGGGCCGGGTCAGTGCCAGCTCCTGGGCGATGTGAGCGCCCATGGAGATGCCCGCCACCTGGCAGGGGCCGAGGCGCAGTTCCTCGATGAGGGCCGCGGTGTCGGCGACCAGGTCGTCGATGCCGAAGCCCTCGGGGCACTCCTCGCTGGGGGCGATGCCCCGGTTGTCGAAGCTGATCACCCGGAAGCCGGCGGCGACCAGGGCGGGCACCTGGTGCAGGTGCCAGGCCCGGCCGCTGCCGCCCGAGCCCATGACGAGCAGCACGGCGGGCGCCGAGCGCTCACCCCCGGGCGGCGCGCTGTCGTAGTAGTTGATCCTGATGTCGTTGACGGTGATGACAGGCATGGCGTCAGGCGACCTCGGACGAGGGGCTCATGGCGGTGACTCCTTCGGTCGGAGGGGGTGCGGGATGCGCGGGACCGGCCTCCCGGTCCAGGCGTTCGGCCAGGGCGCGGCCGACGACGGCGAGGGCGGCGTCGGACTGCACGAGCCCGAGGTGGTCGGCGTCGACGCCGACCCGTTCGATCCGGCCCGTCACATGCGGGCGCCAGGACTCGGCGCCGCGGCGGGCCAGCTTGCCGGCGTCCGCCCGTTCGGCCGCGAGCACCAGCACGTCGCCGTCGTAGGTGCCGGGGGTGTGACCGCGCATCAGGCCGGCGTTGTTCATGAAGACCTGGAGGACGGCGGCCAGTTCGTCCTCGTCGAGGCGGCCCATCGGGTCGCCGGCGGCGTTCAGGAACGCCCGGTAGCGGGCGGAGGGGAAGCGGCCGCCGGTGAGTTCCTCCTCGGTGACGGCGAACCCGGCGTCGCGCAGGTTGTGCGCGAACACCTCGGCCAGCGGGGTCTCCACGCCCGCGCCCGCCTGGCGCGGATAGGCGTCCAGGAAGGCCAGCAGCTCCACCTCCTGTCCACGGGCGCGCAGCTCGCCCGCCATGGCGAAGGCCACGTTGCCGCCGAGCGACCAGCCGAGCAGCCGGTACGGCCCCTCGGGCTGCGCTTCCTGGATCAGGTCCGTGTACTCGGCGGCCATCTCCTCCAGCGTGGCGGGCAGCGGGCCGTCGCCGTCGAGGCCGGCGGCCTGGAGGCCGTAGACCGGGATGTCGGCCGGCAGGTGGCGCACCAGGCCCGAGTAGCACCAGCTCATGCCGGAACCGGGGTGGACGCAGAAGACCGGACGTCCGGTGCCGGCGGCGCGCAGCGGGAGCAGGCGCTCCATCGGCTCCCGGCCGCCGCGCGCCGCGAGCCGCACCGCCAGGTCGGCGACGGTCGGCGCGGCGAACAGGTCGCGCACGCCCAGCTCCTCGCCCAGCTCGGCGCGGACCCGCTCCACGAGCCGGATGGCGAGCAGCGAGTGGCCGCCCAGGTCGAAGAAGCCGTCGTCGAGACCGACCAGGTCCAGGCCGAGGACCTCGGCGAAGAGCCGGCACAGGGTCTCCTCGCGCGGGGTGCGCGGGGAGCGGCCCTCGACGGTGCGGTACTCGGGCGCCGGCAGGGCGCGGTGGTCGAGCTTGCCGTTCGAGGTGAGCGGCAGTGCGTCCAGGACGACGAGGGCGGCGGGCACCATGTACTCGGGCAGCGAGGCACGCAGCCGCTGCCGCAGCGCGGCGGTGTCCACGGCGGCCCCCGCGTCCGGCACGACGTAACCGACGAGACGGCGGTCGCCGGGCGTGTCCTCGCGGACCAGCACCGCCGCCTGCGCCACGCCGGGCTGACGGGCCGTCACCGCCTCGATCTCGGCGGGCTCGACGCGCATACCGCGCAGCTTGACCTGGCTGTCGGTGCGGCCCAGGTACTCCAGGTCGCCGTCCGCGGTGTGCCGGACCAGGTCGCCGGTGCGGTACATCACGCTGCCCGCCGGACCGTACGGGCTCGCCACGAAGCGGCCCGCGGTCAGCGACGGCCGGCCGAGGTAGCCGCGGGCCAGGCCGGGGCCGCGCACGTACAGCTCACCGGGCACGCCCGGCGGCACCGGCTGGAGGGCGGCGTCCAGGACGTAGCCGGCGGTGTCGGCGACGGGGGTGCCGATCGGCGGGACGACCGCGCCCGCCAGCGGGGCGCTCATGGTCGCGCAGACCGTGGTCTCCGTCGGCCCGTACGAGTTGCGCATCAGGCGCCCGGCGGACCAGCGTCCGACCAGTTCGGGCGGGCAGGTCTCGGCGGCGACGACCAGCGTCGTCCCGGCGGGCAGCGCCCCCTCGGGGATCAGCTGGAGCACCGCGGGCGTGATCGCCGCGTGGGTGACCCGGTGGCGCACCGCCAGCTCGGCGAGGGCGGGCCCGGGGACGGTGCCGGGTTCGGCGACGACCAGGGCGGAGCCGGTCAGCAGGCCCATCGCCAGCTCCCAGAACCCGCCGTCGAAGGCGGGCGACAGGTGGTGCAGGACGCGGCTGCCGGGTACGACGCCCAGCTGCGAGGTGAAAATGTCCAGCAGGGCGGGCAGCCCGGTGTGCGTCACGGTGACGCCCTTGGGGCGGCCGGTGGTGCCGGAGGTGTAGATGACGTAGGCGGGGTGGCACGGCAGCAGCGGCGCCAGGCGGTCGGCGTCGCCCAGGTTCCCCGGGTCCCGGTCCGCCGCGGGTTCCTCGTCCAGCAGTATCCGGGGCACGTCCGTGTCCGGGAGGCCCGCGGCGACCTCGGCCGTGGTCAGGAGCGCGACCGGCGCCGCGTCGTCCAGGGTGCCGGCGATGCGTTCCGCCGGGTGGGCCGGGTCCAGCGGCAGGTAGGCGGCGCCGGTCTTGGCCACCGCGAGGACGGCGACGGGCAGTTCGACGGAGCGGGGCAGGGCCAGCGCGACCAGCCGCTCGGGGCCCGCGCCCCGCGCCACCAGCAGCCGCGCCAGCCGGTTGGCGCGCGCGTTCAGCCGGGCGTAGGTCAGGGACTCGTCGCCGAGGACCACCGCCTCGGCGTCGGGGCGCTCCCGCACGTGCCGCTCGAACAGGTCCGGCAGGGTGGCCGGGGCGAGGCCCTTCGCGGTGGCGTTCCACTCCTCGACGACCCGGTGCCGCTCGCGCGGGCCGAGGACGTCGATGCGGCTCAACGGCCGGTCGGGGTGGGCGGCCGCGTCGGCGAGCACCCGCACGAAGCGGTCCACCAGCGCTTGCGCGGTGCCGTGGTCGAACAGATCGGTCCGGAAGTCGAGGACGCCCGACACGCCGTCGGGGGTGTTGTCCGCGGCCCGGCGCTCCGTCACCGAGAACCCGAGGTCGACCTTGGCCGCCGTCGCCGCCGAGCCGCCCACCCCGCTCACGGTCAGCCCGCCCGGCAGCGCCGGCGCGCCCTCGCCGTCCGCCCGCCGCGGGGCGGTGCTGCGCAGCGCCAGTACCACCTGGAAGAGGGGGTGGTGGGCGAGGGAGCGGGTGGGGTTGAGGGCTTCGACGAGGCGTTCGAAGGGGAGGTCCTGGTGGGCGTAGGCGGTGAGGTCGGTGTCGCGTACGCGGGTGAGGAGGTCGCGGAAGGTGGGGTTGCCGCTGGTGTCGGTGCGCAGGACGAGGGTGTTGACGAAGAAGCCGATGAGGTGGTCGGTGGCGTCGTCGGTGCGTCCGGCGATGGGGGTGCCGATGGGGATGTCCTCGCCGGCGCCGTGCCGGGTGAGCAGGGTGGCCAGCGCCGCCTGGAGCACCATGAACGTGGTGGTGTTGGTCGACCGCGCCAGGTCGGTGAGGCGGGTGTGCAGCTCGGCGGGGACGGTGAAGGTGACCCGGTCGCCGGTGTGGTCGGCGGTGGCGGGGCGGGGCCGGTCGGTGGGCAGGTCCAGTTGCTCGGGCAGGTCGGCCAGCTGCCGCTTCCAGTAGTCGAGCTGCCGCCCCGCCAGGCTGTCCGCGTCGGTCTCGTCGCCGAGGACCTCCTGCTGCCAGAGCGCGTAGTCGGCGTACTGGACGGGGAGCGCCTGCCAAGCGGGCGCGTCGCCGGCGCGACGGGCGGTGTAGGCGGCGGTGAGGTCCTGGGCGAGCGGGGTGCGGGACCAGGCGTCGCTGGCGATGTGGTGGACCAGCAGCAACAGGACGTGCTCCTGCTCCGACAGCCGCAGCAGCCGCGCCCGTACGGGGATGTCCGCACCCAGGTCGAACGAGTGCCGGGCCGCGCGCGCGAGGTCGGCCTCGTACTCGGACTCCGTGGACTCGGCCGTCTCGAAGACCAGCCGGACCTCCTCGGGGCGGTGCACCACCTGCCGGGCCCCGCGCTCGTCCTCGGCGAACGTCGTCCGCAGGCTCTCGTGCCGCCCGATCACGTCCAGCAGCGCCTCGCGCAGCGCCTCCGGGCGCAGCGGGCCGGAGAGCCTGAGCGCGGTCGGGATGTTGTAGGTCGGGCTCGGCCCTTCCAGCAGGTGCAGGAACCACAAACGCTGCTGGGCGTACGAGAGCGGGAGGCGCTCGGGACGGGGACGCGCCGTCAGCGCGGTGCGCGCCCGGCCGGCGTGGTCGAGCGTCCCGGCGAGCGCGGCCGGTGTCGGCGCCTCGAAGAACTGCCGGATGGACAGCTCGGCGCCCAGCGTGGTGCGGATCCGGCTGACCAGGCGGGTGGCGAGCAGGGAGTGCCCGCCGAGGTCGAAGAAGTCGTCGTCGACGCCCACGCTCGGCAGCGACAGGACCTCCGCGTACAGGTCGCAGAGGATCTCCTCGCGCGGGGTGCGCGGGGCCCGGCCCGCGCTCCGGCCGGTGTACGTGGGCGCGGGCAGCGCCGCACGGTCCAGCTTGCCGTTCGGACTCAGTGGCAGGGCGTCCAGCGTGACGAACGCCGACGGCATCATGAAGTCGGGCAGTGAGCGGGCCAGTCCGGCGTTGACGGCGGCCTCGTCCCAGCGGTCGCCGTCCGGTACGACGTACGCGACGAGGCGCTGGTCGCCCGGCTGGTCCTCGCGCAGGACGACCGCGGCCTGGCGCACACCGGGACCGGCCATGACGGCGGCCTCGAGCTCGCCCAGCTCGATGCGGTAGCCGCGCAGCTTGACCTGCCGGTCCGCGCGGCCGGCGAAGACCAGCTCGCCCGCCTCGGTCCAGTGCGCGAGGTCACCCGTGCGGTACATGCGGCTGCCCGGCGCGCCGAACGGGTCGGCCGGGAACCGCTCGGCGGTCAGGCCGCCCCGGCCCAGGTAGCCGCGCGCCAGCTGCACGCCCGCCAGGTACACCTCGCCGTCGAGGCCCGGCGCGACCGGCCGCAGTGCCGCGTCGAGGACGTACACCCGCACCCCCTCGTGCGGGGTGCCGATCGGCACCGGGCCCGGCGGCACCGGGCGGCCCGGGTCGATCCAGTGCTCCAGGCAGTGGCCGGTGGCCTCGGTGGGCCCGTAGACGTTCACCACCGTCACGTCCGGCATGGTCGCGCGCCAGGGTGCCAGGACCTCGCCGCGCAGCTCCTCGCCGCCCAGCGTGATCGTCCCCGACGGTGAGACGTCCTCGGGCATGGTGGTGAGCAGGGCCAGGTGGGATGGGGTGCCCTTCATGAACGTGGCCCGGCGGAAACCGGGTTCGCTCACGGCGGTCTCGGCGAGGGTGCGCAGGTCCGTCAGCCGGACGCAGCCGCCGCTGATCAGCGGGGCGTGCAGGGAGCCGACGCTCTGGTCGAAGGAGGCCGAGGCCTGCATCACGGACAGCCCCGAGACGTCCGGCGCCTGCGAGGACCGGCAGTGCCGGACGAACGCCGACAGCGCCCGGTGCTCGATCACGACGCCCTTGGGGCGGCCCGTCGTGCCGGACGTGTAGATGATGTACGCCGGATGCCCCGGCAGCAGGGGGCCCGAGCGGTCGGCGTCGGTGAGGCCGCTCCCGGAGTGCCGGGCCAGCGACCTGCCGGTGCCGGGATCGTCCATGACGAACGTCAGCGGTCCGCCGCTCTCCTCGCGGATCCGGGCGTCCACGTCGGAGGTGGTGAGGACGAGCGCCGGATCGGAGTCCTCGATCATGTAGCGGACGCGGTCCGGCGGGTACTCCGGGTCGATCGGCACGTAGGCGCCGCCCGCCTTGAGCACGGCCAGCATGCCGACGACCAGTTCGGTGCGGCGCGGCACCGCGACGGCCACGGGCCGTTCCGGGCCGACGCCCAGCTCGACCAGGCGGCGGGCCAGCCGGTTGGCCGCCGCGTCCAGCTCGGCGTAGGTCAGCCGGCCGTCGGGGGCGATCAGCGCCGTCTTGGCCGGGGTGCGCGCCACCTGCTCCTCGAACAGGTCGGTGAACCGCTCAGCGGGCCGCACGTCGTCCGAGCCGCTCCACTTCTCCAGGACGGTGCCGCGCACCTCCGGGTCGAGGAGCGTGACCGCGCCGACCCGGGTCTCCGGGCTGTCCAGGATCGTGCGCAGCGCCCGGCGGAACGCGGCGACCACCGCCCGGACCCGCCGCGCGTCGAAGACCTGCGGCAGATAGCCCAGCGAGAACCGCAGGGTCTCCCGGGGCAGAGCCAGCAGGCCCAGCGGATAGTGCATCTGGTCCTTCGAGTGGACCTTGAGCACTGTGGGGAGGTCGCCGTCCGCGGTGGCGCCCGGCGGCCGGCCGCGGCTGGAGTTCAGCGGGTAGTTCTCGAACACCATGGCCGTGTCGAACAGTTCGCCCGAGCCCGCCCAGCGCTGGATCTCCGCGAGCCCCACCCACTGGTGGTCGATCAGCCGCGCCTGCTCGCTCTGCGTCCGGCGCAGGAACTCCGCCAGCGACTCGGCGGGCCGCAGCCGCACCCGCAGCGGCAGGGTGTTCATGAAGAGACCGACCATCGTGTCGACACCGGGCAGCTCCGGCGGACGGCCGCTGACCGTCACGCCGAACACCACGTCGTCCCGGCCCGTCAGGTGCGACAGCACCAGACCCCAGGCACCCTGGATCACCGTGTTCACCGTCAGCCCGTGCGACCGGGCGAAGCGGGTCAGGGCGGCGCTCGCCGCCTCGTCCTCGGAGAAGTCGATCCGCTCGGGCGCCGCGGTGAGCGCTCCCCGGTCCGGCGCCACGATGCTCGGGGTGTCGAACCCGGTGAACGCGTCCGTCCACGCCTGCCGGGCCGCGTCCCGGTCCCGGCCGCCGAGCCAGCCCAGGTAGTCGCGGTAGGGACGCACCCGGGGCAGGGCGGTGGCGTCGCCGTGCACCGTGTACAGCGTCATCAGCTCGCGCAGCAGGATCGGCATCGACCAGCCGTCCAGCAGAATGTGATGGAGCGTCATCAGCAGACGGTGGCGTCCCGGGGCGAGCCGGACCAGGGTGAAGCGGATCAGCGGCGGCCGGGACAGGTCGAAACGCGTCCAGCGGTCCCGCTCGGCGATCCGCTCCGCCGCGGCCTCGCGCTCCTCCTCGGCCACGGCCGCCAGATCCTCCTCGCCCCACGGCAGGTCGGCGCGGCGGGGGATGAGCTGCACCGGGCGCTTGAGGCCCTCGTGCCGGAACGCGGCACGCAGGTTGGCGTGCCGCTCCAGCAGCGCCTGCCCGGCCCGGCGCAGCCGCTCCGGGTCCGTGTTCCCCTCCAGCTCGATGAAGACCTGGACGTTGTAGGCGTCCAGTTCCTCGTCGTCGAAGAGGTTGTGGAACAGCATCCCCTCCTGGAGCGGGGACAGCGGCAGGATGTCTTCCAAGCCGGACTTGGCCATCAGAGGGAGCCCCATTCGCTCTCGAGTCGGGTGATGTCGTCCTCGCTGAGCGAGGTGAGGGAGACGTCCGAGGGGGTCAGACCGCTCGCCTCGGGCCGGCCCGCGTGCTCGACCAGCGCCTTCAGGGCCCGGAACCAGCCCTCTGCCAGGCGCCGCACCTCGCCCTCGGAGAGCACGGCGTCCGCGTACGTCCAGACGCTGTGCAGCCTGGGCCCCTCGTCGGTGTCGTGGGCGCCCGCGACCAGCTCGACGGGGTGCGCGAGCGGCGTGTCCGGGTGCTGGCCCGCCACGCCCCGCCCGAGCACGCTCCACGCCTGCGGCCCGGCGCCGGGGCCGGCGTCCCGCCCGCCGGTGTACCGGCCCAGGTAGTTGAAGCCGAACGCAGGCACCGGCAGCGCGGCGAACCGGTCCCGGGTGCGCGGGTTGAGGTGACGGAGCAGGCCGTAGCCGACGCCGTCGCGCGGTACGGCGCGCAGTTGCTCCTTGACGCGCTTCAGGGCCCGGCCCGCGGCGGCACCGCCGTCCCACACCTGTGGCCACTCCCACTCGTCGACCTCCGGGCGCAGCGGCACCGGGTGCATCGACGTGAACCAGCCGGTGGTGCGGGTGAGGTCGGCGCCCGGCACCAGGTGCTCGTGGCGGCCGTGACTCTCCAGGTCCACCGTGACCGGCGCGCCCGCGCCGCCGCCCCGGGCGCGCCGCCAGTCGGCGACGGCCAGGCCGAACGCCGTCAGCAGCAGGTCGTTGATCTCGGCGCGGAACACCCCGGGGACCCAGGTGAGGAGCGCGTCGGTGGTCTCCGCGTCCAGGTCGAGGACGACCTGACCGGAGCGGCCGTGGGTGTCGCGCGCCGGGTCCAGTGCCGGGTCCGTCGGCTCGGCGGCCGGGCGGACCGCGTCCAGCCAGTGGTCCGTCTCCGCCTCGGTGACGGCCGTGCCGGCGAGGTCGCGCAGCGCACCGGCCCACTCACGCCAGTGGGTGCCGGCCGGGCTGAGCGGGCTGCCCTCGTAGGCGGCGGCCAGGTCCGGCACGAGCAGCCGCCAGCTGACGGCGTCCACGGCCAGGTGGTGGGCGACCAGGACCAGCAGCCCCGGCCGGCCGGGACCGCGGTCGATCCGGCAGGCGCGCAGCATCCGGCCGTCGGCCGGGTCCAGCCGGTCGCGTTCGGCGACGGCCGCCTCGGCCACCAGGGCACGCAGCGCGTCGTCGTCGGCGTCCGGCGCCCGCAGGTACGTGACGAGGTCCGCGGCGTCCACCGTGCCGGGCTCGGGGACGGTCATGGTCCAGTCCCCGGCGACCCGCAACCGCAGCGAGTCGTGCCGGTCGACGACGGCCCCGAGGGCGGCCACCAGCCGTTCCTCGTCGAGGTCCGCCGGCACGGACACCACCACCGACTGGTTGAACGGGGCGGTGGGGCCGCCCAGTCCCGCGAACCAGCCCATGATCGGCGTGGCCGGCACCGGCCCGCTCGCCGGCACCTCCTCGCGCCGCCCGGCGTCCGGCTCCGGCTCCTCCGCCCCGTCCAGCGCCTCGGCGATGTGGGCGACGCTCTGGTGCTCGAAGACGTCCCGCACGGAGAGCGTGAGGCCCTTCGCGCGGGCCCGGCTGACGAGCTGGATGGAGAGGATGCTGTCGCCGCCGAGGTCGAAGAAGCCGTCGTCGACGCCGACGGACTCCAGGCCCAGCGCCTCCGCGAACAGCGCGCACAGCAGCTCCTCGCGCGCCGTCGTCGGCGCCCGGCCGGTGCCGGCGGCGACGTAGTCCGGCGCGGGCAGCCGCCCCCGGTCCAGTTTGCCGTTCGCCGTCAGCGGCAGCTCGGCCAGCCGGACGAACGCCGACGGCACCATGTAGTCGGGCAGCGACTCGCGCAGCCACTCCCGCAGCTCCCCGTCCGAGGGCACGGGTCCGGCGTCGGCCACCAGGTAGGCGACCAGCCGCCGGTCGCCCGGCCGGTCCTCGCGTACGACCGCCACCGCCTCCGGCACCGCGGGGTGCCGCGACAGGGCCGACTCGACCTCGCCCAGCTCCACCCGGAAACCGCGGATCTTCACCTGGTCGTCGACGCGGCTGATGAACTCCAGGTCGCCGTGCCGGTTCCAGCGCACGATGTCACCGGTGCGGTACATCCGCTCGCCCGGCCCCCCGAAGGGGTCGGCGACGAACCGGGACGCGCTCTGACCGGGGCGGTTCAGATAGCCGCGCGCCAGCTGCACCCCGGACACGTACAGCTCGCCCGGCACCCCGGCCGGCACGGGCTGCAGGTACGGGTCGAGGACCAGCATCCGGGTGTTCGGGAACGGGCGGCCGATGGTCAGCACACCGTCCGCGAGGTCGTCCGGCGTCTCGACCCGCCACGTGGTGCAGCCGACGATCGTCTCGGTCGGGCCGTACTCGTTGAGGACCCGGGCCCCCGGGTGCGCGGCCAGCAGCGACCGCACCGCGCGGCCGGTCAGCGACTCGCCGCCCAGGACCAGCTCCCCGTCCGGCACGCACACCCCGGGCAGCCCGGTGATCAGCGGCAGATGGCTGGGCGTCGCCTTCAGGAACGTCATCTGCGGCAGGTCCGCGGGCACCTCGCCGTCCAGCGCCCGCTCGTGCAGCTCCTCCAGGTCCGCGAGGTGCACACAGCCGCCGTTCAGCAGCGGCGCGAACAGCCCGGTCACGGTGAGGTCGAAGGAGAGCGGCGAGTGCAGCAGGGCGTTGCCCGCCACGCCCGGGTACAGCTCCGCCGACACCGCCAGGTAGTTGAGCACCGGCTGGTGCTCGACGAGCACCCCCTTCGGCCGGCCCGTCGAGCCCGACGTGTAGATGATGTACGCCGCGTTCCACGGCGACAGCGGCTGCGTCCGGTCCTCGTCCGTCAGGTCGTGCGCGGGCTGCGCGGCGAGCCGGGCCGTCACGTCCGGGTCGTCGAGGAGCAGCCGGGGCAGCTCGTCCGGGAACACCCCGTCCGGGACCGCCGACGTGGTCAGCGCACACACCGGCGCCGCGTCCTCGGTCATCGTCGCGATCCGCTCGCGAGGGCTGCCCGGGTCGACCGGCAGGTACGCCGCGCCCGTCTTCAGCACCGCGAGCACCGCCACCCCCATCTCCACCGACGGCGGCAACGAGATCGCCACCACCTGCTCCGGACCCGCCCCGGACTCCGCGAGGAGGTGGGCGAGCCGGTTGGCGCGGGAGTTCAGCTCGGCGTACGTCAGCGTCGTCCCGTCCGCCGAGAACGCCGGGTCCCTCGGGGTCCTCGCCACCTGCTCCTCGAACAGCTCCGGCAGGGTCCCCTCACGCTGCGGACGCGCCGTGTCGTTCCACTCCTGGAGCAACTGCCGCCGCTCGGCCGGGTCCAGCAGGCCGATCCCGCCGATCGGCAGGTCCGGGTCGGCCGTGACCGAGCCCAGTACTCCGAGCAGCCGGGAGATCAGCGACTCCGCGGTCTCCCGGTCGAACAGCTCCGTGCGGTACTCCAGCGAACCCCGCATGCCCGCGGGACCGCCCGACGCGTCGTGCCGCTCGCCGAAGGTCAGCGACAGGTCGAACTTCGCCACCCCGGTGCCGGCCGTCATCCGGGTCGCGTTCACCAGCGCGTCACCGTCACCGGACGCGGCCCGCGGAGCGTTCCGGTCCGCCGTGTTGTTGAACGTGATCATCACCTGGTACAGCGGGTGATGGGCCAGACTGCGCGCCGGGTTGACCGCCTCCACCAGCCGCTCGAACGGCACCTCCTGGTGCGCGTACGCCGCCAGGTCGCCCTCCCGGACGCGGCCGAGCAGTTCCCGGAAGGTGGGATTGCCGCCGGTGTCCGTGCGCAGCACCAGCGTGTTCACGAAGAACCCGACGAGATCCTCGGTGGCCGCGTCGTTGCGCCCGGCGACCGCCGTGCCGATCGGGATGTCCTCTCCCGCCCCGAGCCGCGTCAGCAGCGCCGCGAACGCCGCCTGCGTCACCATGAACAGGCTGGAGTGCGTGGCGCGCGCCAGCTCCGTCAGCCGCGCGTGCAGCGCCGCCGGCACCGTGAACGCGACGCGGTCGCCGGTGTAGCCGGCGGTCGCCGGCCGGGGCCGGTCGGTGGGCAGCTCCAACTGCTCGGGCAGCCCGGCCAGCGCCTCCTTCCAGTACGCCAGCTGCCGCCCCGCCACGCTCTCGGGGTCGGACTCGTCGCCCAGAACCTCGCGCTGCCACAGCGCGTAGTCCGCGTACTGCACCGGCAGCGGCTCCCAGCCCGGCGCGTCACCCGCGCGGCGGGCCGCGTACGCGGCCGTCAGGTCCCGGGCCAGCGGCGCCATGGACCAGCCGTCGCTGGCGATGTGGTGGACGAGCAGCAGCAGGACGTGGTCCGTCTCCGAGACCCGGAACAGCCGCGCCAGGAACGGGATGTCGGCGGTCAGGTCGAAGACGTGCCGGGCCGCGTCCGCCACCCGCTCCTCGACTTCCTCGGCGGTGACGTCGACGACGTCCAGGCGGTGGGCGGACGGGTCGGCGGGCAGCACGGTCTGCCACGACCCGTCGTCGTCCGCCGCGAACACGGTCCGCAGACTCTCGTGCCGCTCCAGCACGTCACCGACCGCCCGCCCCAGCGCCGCCCGGTCCACCGGACCGGACAGCCGCAGCGCCGTGGGCACGTTGTACGTCGCCGAGGGCCCCTCGAACTGGTGCAGGAACCACAGCCGCTGCTGCGCCGGCGACAGCGGCACCCGCTCCGGGCGTTCCCGGGCCACCAGCGGCGTCCGCGCGCCCGCCGCCCCGTCCAGTACTCCGGAGAGCCCCGCGATGGTCGGCGTCTCGAAGAACTGCCGCACGGACAGCTCGACGCCCAGCGCCGTCCTGATCCGGCTCACCAGCCGGCTGGCGAGCAGCGAGTGCCCGCCCAGGTCGAAGAAGCCGTCGTCGATGCCGACCCGGTCGACACCCAGCACATCGGCGAAGAGCGCGCAGAGGATCTCCTCGCGCGGGCCGCGCGGCCCCCGGCCCGCCGGCTCACCGTCGTACTCCGGCGCGGGCAGTGACTTGCGGTCCAGCTTCCTGTTCGGCGTCAACGGCAGCGCGTCGAGCGCCACGAACGCCGTCGGCACCATGAACTCCGGCAGCCGTCCCCGCAGCCGCTCCCGCAGCTCCCGCACGTCCGGCGCCGGGCCCGCCGGGACGACGTACGCGACCAGCCGCCGGTCACCCGGGCGGTCCTCGCGTATCGTCACCGCCGTCTCGGCGACCGACGGGTGCCGGACCAGCTCGGCCTCGATCTCCCCGAGTTCGATGCGGAAGCCGCGCAGCTTGACCTGCTGGTCCACCCGGCTCAGGTACCGCAGCGCTCCGTCCCTGCGCCGGCACACCAGGTCCCCGGTGCGGTACATCCGCGTCCCGGCCGGTCCGTACGGGTCGGCGGTGAACCGCTCCGACGTCAGCGAGGGACGCCGGTGGTAGCCCTGCGCCAACTGCTCCCCGGCCAGGTACAACTCACCGGGCACGCCCACCGGGACCGGCCGCAGCGCCGCGTCCAGCACGTACGCCGACGTGTTGGCGAGCGGGACGCCGATGACCGGCCCGGACTCGGCGACGTCGGCGGCGGTGGCCCAGATCGTCACCTCGGTCGGACCGTAGAGGTTCGTCACGGAACGGGCCCGCTCCGTCAGCGTGCGCGCCAGCTCGGGCGGCAGCGCCTCCCCGCCCACCAGGACGCGCACATTGGCCAGCTCGTCCGCGGCCACGGCCGTGACGCCCTGCCACAGGCTCGGCGTCGCCTGGACCATGGTGACTCCAGACGCGGTCACGGCACGCAGCAGCGCGTGCGGGTCCTTCGCGGTCTCCTCGTCCGCGAGTACCAGCACCGCCCCGTGCAGCAGCGGCAGGAAGATCTCCAGACCCGCGATGTCGAAGCCCACCGTGGTGACGGCGAGCAGCCGGTCGCCGTCGGTGGGAGCGAACCGCCGGCCCATGTCCGCGAGGAAGTTCCCGAGCGCCGTGCGCGGCACCACCACGCCCTTGGGGCGTCCCGTGGATCCCGAGGTGTAGATCGCGTACGCCGGGTGCGCGCCGAGGGCCGGACCCCGCAGCTCGTTGGCGCCGAGGTCACCGCTCGCGTACCCCGCCAGCTCCGCCTCCGCGACCGGCTCGGTCAGCGTGAGGGCGGGCCCCGCGTCCTCCAGCATGTACTCGACGCGGTCGGCCGGATAGTGCGGGTCGACCGGCAGATACGCCGCCCCCGACTTCAGCACCGCCAGCAGCGTGACGACCAGCTCGGCCGACCGCGGCAGCGCCACGGCGACGAAGCGGCCCGGAGCCGCGCCCCGCGCGACGAGGTGCCGGGCCAGCCGGTTGGCCCGTGCGTTCAGCTGCCCGTACGACAGCCGCGTGTCACCGAACTCCACGGCCGTCGCGTCCGGCGACCGCCGCGCCTGCCGCTCGAACAGCCCGACCACCGAATCGGCGGGCGGCTCCGCGGCGGTGTCGTTCCACTCCTCCAGGACCAGCCGCCGCTCGGCCGCGTCCATGATCTCCAACTGCCCGACGGGCCGCCCCGGGTGGGCGACCGCCGCCGCCAGCAGCCGCACCAGGCGATCGGCCAGGTCCCGGACGGTCTCCCGGTCGAAGAGCGCCGTGCTGTACGTGACACCGCCGCTCATGCCCTCGCAGACGTTGCCGTCGCCGAAGTGCTCGGCCAGCGCGAACGACAGGTCGAAGCGCGCCGAGACCGACTCCGACGCCACCACCTCGGCCGCGAGATCGGCGAACCGTTCCGCCTTCGCCCCCTGCGTGTTGTGCAGGGTGAGCATCGTCTGGAAGAGGGGGTGGTGGGCGAGGGAGCGGGTGGGGTTGAGGGCTTCGACGAGGCGTTCGAAGGGGAGGTCCTGGTGGGCGTAGGCGGTGAGGTCGGTGTCGCGTACGCGGGTGAGGAGGTCGCGGAAGGTGGGGTTGCCGCTGGTGTCGGTGCGCAGGACGAGGGTGTTGACGAAGAAGCCGATGAGGTGGTCGGTGGCGTCGTCGGTGCGTCCGGCGATGGGGGTGCCGATGGGGATGTCCTCGCCGGCGCCGTGCCGGGTGAGCAGGGTGGCCAGCGCCGCCTGGAGCACCATGAACGTGGTGGTGTTGGTCGACCGCGCCAGGTCGGTGAGGCGGGTGTGCAGCTCGGCGGGGACGGTGAAGGTGACCCGGTCGCCGGTGTGGTCGGCGGTGGCGGGGCGGGGCCGGTCGGTGGGCAGGTCCAGTTGCTCGGGCAGGTCGGCCAGCTGCCGCTTCCAGTAGTCGAGCTGCCGCCCCGCCAGGCTGTCCGCGTCGGTCTCGTCGCCGAGGACCTCCTGCTGCCAGAGCGCGTAGTCGGCGTACTGGACGGGGAGCGCCTGCCAAGCGGGCGCGTCGCCGGCGCGACGGGCGGTGTAGGCGGCGGTGAGGTCCTGGGCGAGCGGGGTGCGGGACCAGGCGTCGCTGGCGATGTGGTGGACCAGCAGCAACAGGACGTGCTCCTGCTCCGACACCCGGAAGAGCCGCATCCGCACGGGCAGGTCTGCCGTCAGGTCGAAGGGGTACGACGCGGCCTCCGCCACCCGGTCCGCGACCTCCTCCTCGGACACGTCGACGACCGTGAAGGGCGTCGCGGCGACCTCCGCGGGCAGCACGATCTGGTACGCGCCCTGCTCGTCCTCGGTGAAGACCGTGCGCAGGCTCTCGTGCCGGGCGATCAGATCCCCGGTCGCAGCGCGCAGGGCGTCGTGGTCGAGGACGCCGGTGAGACGGAGGGTGGTGGGGATGTTGTAGGTCGCCGAAGGGCCTTCGAGCTGGTGGAGGAACCAGAGGCGCTGCTGGGCGTACGACAGCGGGACGCGCTCGGGACGCGGCTTCGCGGTGAGTGCGGTGCGGACGGTGCCGGAGGTGTCGAGGGCGTCGGCGAGTCCCGCCACGGTCGGCGTCTCGAACAGCTGCCGGATCGGCAGCTCGACACCGAGGGTGCTGCGGACGCGGCTGACGAGGCGGGTGGCGAGGAGGGAGTGTCCGCCGAGGTCGAAGAAGTTGTCGTCGATCGTCACGTCACCCACGCCGAGGATCTCGGCGTACAGGCCGCAGAGGATTTCTTCGCGGGGGGTGCGGGGGGTTCGTCCGGTGGTGGTTGTGGGGGTGTAGGTGGGTGTGGGGAGGGCTTTGCGGTCGAGTTTGCCGTTGGGGGTGAGGGGGAGGGCGTCGAGGGTGACGTAGGCGGTGGGGCGCATGTAGTCGGGAAGGGCGTGGGCGACTGCGTCCCGGAGGGTGGTCTCGTCGTATTCGTCTGTGGTGACGATGTAGGCGACGAGTCGTTGGTCGCCGGGGGTGTCTTCGCGGAGTTGGACGGTGGTTTGGGTGATGCCGGGCTGGGTGGTGAGGGTGGTTTCGATTTCGCCGAGTTCGATGCGGTGGCCGCGGAGTTTGATCTGGTGGTCGGCGCGGCCGTCGTAGGTGAGGTGGCCGTGGTGGTTCCAGTGGGCGAGGTCGCCGGTGCGGTAGAGCCGGGTGCCGGGGTCGCCGAAGGGGTTGGCCACGAACCGCTCGGAAGTCAGGGCGGGGCGGGCGTGGTAGCCGCGGGCGAGTTGTTCTCCGGCGAGGTAGAGCTCTCCTGTGACGCCGGGGGGTACGGGGCGTAGGGCGGAGTCGAGTACGTAGGCCTGGGTGTTGGCGAAGGGCCGTCCGATGGGGACGGGGCCGTCTTCGGTGCCGTCGAGGTGGTGGTCGGTGATGTTGACGGTGGATTCGGTGGGTCCGTAGGCGTTGATGACCTGCACGTCGGGGTGCTGGGTTCG